>DATBKP010000109.1:0-22604 GCA_036555785.1 Steroidobacteraceae bacterium | reverse complement strand
GCGGGCAGCTGGGGGCCGGCTGCGGCCAGCTCCCTGATCGGCCGCGATGGGTTTGCCTGGAGAAACGAGTTGTAATGCCGTCCCGCTGGGTCCACGAGCACCGCTTCCCGGACCGCCAGGCCTTGGCTGCGGCGCTCGCGGGCGAGATCAAGGTGGACCTGGAAGAAGCGATCCCGGCGCGCGGCGCCGGCAGCCTCGTGGTCTCCGGCGGGCGCACGCCCGGCCTTATGTTCAAGCGCCTGGCGCAAGAGAAGCTCGATTGGGCGCGGATCTGGGTGACGCTCGCGGACGAGCGTTGGGTCGAGACGACCGCCGACGCGAGCAACGAGCGCTTCGTGCGCGAGAACCTGCTGGCCGGACCGGCCGGCGCCGCGCACTTCGTCGGGCTGAAGAACCCGGCGCCGACGCCCGAGGCAGGAGCCGACTGGGCGACTCGCGCGTTGACTCGCGTGCCGCATCCGTTCGACGTAGTCGTGCTCGGCATGGGCGACGACGGACACACGGCCTCCTTGTTTCCGGGCTCGATTGCGCTCGCGCGCGCGCTCGATCCCGCTGCGCCTCCTGCATGTGTCGCGATCAACGCGCTGGTCGCGCCGCACGCGCGCGTCAGCCTGAATCTCGCGGCGCTGCTGGACGCGCGCCGCATCGTGCTGCACATCGAGGGAGACGCGAAGTGGGCGGTCTACCAGCGCGCACGCACGCCGGGCACGGCGGCGGAGTTGCCGGTGCGGGCGGTCTTGCAGCAGAAGGAAGTGCCTGTCGACGTCTATTGGGCGCCGTGAGTCTCCAGCAATGAGTGAGCAGCACACTTCACCGCGACTGATTGCCGACATCGGCGGCACCAACGCGCGCTTCGCACTGCTAGACGGCTCGCGGGACAAAGACAGCGCGCCCCACAGAAACACGCGCCGCGACGAGATGGTGCTTCGCTGCGCCGACTATCCCGACATCGTGTCTGCAATCGAGTACTACCTGGCCGAGGTCGGTGCGGCGAAGGGCGCCGCGCGTCCCGTCGAAGCCGCGCTCGCGATCGCCGGGCCGATCACCGGCGACATCGTGCGCATGACGAACCATGCCTGGCAGTTCTCGGCTGCACGCACGCGCGAAGCGCTGGGCTGGCGCCGCTTGATCCTGCTGAACGATTTCACCGCGCTCGCGATGGCGATCCGGCATCTGCCTCGCGACGAGCTGGATCAGGTCGGCGGCGGGCAGGCGGTGGCCGACATGCCGATCGCCTTGCTCGGGCCCGGCACCGGGCTCGGCGTCTCCGGCTTGATTCCGGCAGTCGGGCACTGGATTCCGTTGCAAGGCGAGGGCGGTCACCAGACGCTGTCCGTGATGAACGAGCGCGAGATCGCGGTGCTCGGCCAGCTCCATCAGCGCTTCTCGCACGTCTCGGCGGAGCGCGTCCTGTCCGGCCCCGGACTGGTGAATCTCTACGATGCGCTGTGCGGGCTCGAAGGCATCGTTCCCAAAGTGCTGACGCCGCCGGAGATCACGCGCCGCGCGCAGGAAGGGTCGTGCCGGATCTGCCTCGAAGCCGTCAGCATGTTCTGCGCGCTGCTCGGCACGCTTGCGGGCAACCTGGTGCTGGTGCTGGGTGCCGTCGGTGGCTGTTACATCGGCGGCGGCATCGTGCCGAGCCTCGGCAAGGTGTTCGCGAGCTCGCACTTCCGCGATCGCTTCGAAGACAAAGGCCGGTACGCCGACTACCTGTCGCGCGTGCCGACCTTCGTCATTCGCTCGGAGCTCCCGGCCTTCATCGGCCTGGCCGCGGCGTTCAGCGCACCGGGGCCGCGCTGGGAGGCCGAGTAACCCTGCTCACGGCAGGATCCTCGCCAGCGCGAACAATCCGCGCGCATTGCCCTGCTGCGCGAACCCGCCGACGATGAGCTTGCCATCGGGCTGCTGCACCACCGCCTCGGCGCCGTCGATGCCGCCGGAGAAATCCACCGCGAGCTTGCCGCCGGTGCCGAAGGTCGAGTCGAGCGTCGTGTTGGCGTTATAGCGCGCGATCGCCATGTCCGGGTTCGCGCCCAGGTTGGCACTCTGCCCGACCATCACCAGCTTGCCGTCGGCTTGCAGCAGCAGCGCCTTCGGGACGTCGGAGTCGTTGCTGAACGATGAGAGCACGGAGCCGCTCACCAGGTCGCCTTCCTTGCTGAAGTGGGAGAGCGCGAACTGGAAGTTCGGGCCGCCGCCGCTGGCAGCGGAGCCGATGCGCAGACGCGAGGCGGTCATGATCGAATCGTCAGCGGTGACCACCGCGTCCATCGCCTCTTCGTAGCCGGTCGCAAGGCCGAGGTCGCTCAGGACGAAGCCTTTGTGGAGCGGTCCGAACGTATCGTCGCGCCGGCCCGGCAGACCGAAGTTGTCGCCGAAGAAGCGGATGATGCCGACGTCCGGATCCGAGACGCCGTCGACCGCGCCGCTGCCCGCGGCGATGAACTTGCCGTCGCTCTGCAACGCGATCGCGCGCCCCTGCGAGAAGCCCGCGCCCGGCGAATCGGCGACCTTGCCTGCATTGCCGAAGGTCGTGTCGGGGCTGCCGTCGGCGTTGTAGCGCATCAATGCGAACTCGGTCGTCGCGACGGTGGGCGAGGCAATCTGCGTCGTCGAGCCGATCAGCAGAATCCTGCCGTCCGCCAGCAGGCGCACGCGTCGCGCCTGATCGGTGCTGCCGAAGAAATCGGTGCGCGTGCGGCCGCCGGTGCCGAAGTTCGAATCGGGCGAGCCGTCGGCGTTGTAGCGAGCGACGGCGAAGTCGTCACTGCCTGGCGTGAAGCTCGCCGCGAAGCCGATGACGACGATCTTGCCGTCCGGCTGTGCGACCACGTCCTGCGCGGTGTCGAACGTGCCGCCGCCGAAGCTAACCGTGAGGATGCCGTGCTGGCCGAAACCGTCGTCGATCTGGCCATTGGCGTTGAAGCGAATGAGCGTCGTGCCGCCGACCAGCAGAATCTTGCCGTCGGGTTGCAGCGCCAGGCCGATGCGGGTGCCGACGGTAACGGGCGAGAAGGCAATCGCGGTCGTGACTTTGCCGCCGGAGCCGAAGTCAGGATCGAGACCGCCGACCGGCGTCGCCGATGTGCAGGTGACGACGATGTTGGCGACATTGGCGTGGGTCACAGTGCCGACGCCGTTCGTCAGCGTGCAGCCCTGATCTGTCGGCTGCGTGTCGATGACGACGTTGTACGGCGTGAGGTCGGGCACCGTGAGTACGCTGAACTTGCCGTTCCCGGTCGGCTGCACTGTCGTGCCGCTGATCAGATCCTTGATGACGAGATCGCTGCCGGTGAGACCGGAGATCGTGCCGCCGACGGTGAACGTATCGGGCGGCGGCACCACGCGGTCGTCGTCGAGGATCGTGAGCGTGGCTGTTTTCTGCGCGCCGAGCGCCGCGCAGCCGCGGAACACGCTCAGCTTGAGATTGGCCGTTTCGTTCGGTTCCTCGACGTCGTCGAACAGCAGCGGCACCTTCAGCGTGCGCGGTCCGCCGTGCCCGTCCTTGAACTGGATGAGCTGATGCACGCTCGGGTAGTCGCTACCCGCAGTCGCCGTGCCGTCGGAGCTTTCGAGCAGGACCGTGATGTCGCCCCGCGTGCCACCGACGCGCTCGACCACGATCTGCGCGCCCTGGGGTCGTTCGGGGAACCGGAAGTCAGGGGCGGTGAACTGCACGGTGCCGGCCTCGGGATCGGGTTCGGTCGTGCAGGCCTGCGGTTGCGGATCGGGCCGGACGTCGTGCTGGACCGGCAGCTCTTCGAGGCCGGTGAACGACACCTCGAGGCCCTGCGCCTGCTGCGGGTCGCGCAGGAATGCAGAGATATACGACTCGCCCTGGATCACGTTGGCGGCGTGCGTGAGCTCGCGGACGTCGATGTTGAACACCTGATCGACACCGACGTCGTTGAGCGGCACGTCGATCAGGATGGGTCCGATGAGCTCGAACTCTGCCTCGACGCCGCCGGTCCGGCTGACATCCAGGTCCTTGTCGAAAGCCTCGTCACTCCAGAGCGCCTCCTGATCGCCGTTGCCACTGGCGCCCGCGGACCACAGGCCGGCCATGCCCTGCAGCCACGCGATGCCGCCGACGCTGTAGAAGTCGTCGGCCGCGAGCAGCACGTGCGCCTTGAGATCGAAGTTGGCCTCGGCATAGGTCATGAACTGCGCGCAGTCATCGAACGGCGAGGGCACGTCCAGATCCCACGGGCACGCGACAGGATCGGGTGCTGCGCCGCCATCATCGATGGCATGGAGGAATGCGCGGTTGACAGTGATGCGCAACGTCGCATCGGGATCCTTCTTCCGGTACGTCGCCGTCAGGTGCAACTCGCTTTCGCCGCCGATCACGGCGGGTGCAATGGGCGCTCCGCTTGCGTCGCGAGCGATGGCCGGCGCCTCGGTACTCGTGTAGTACGTGTGGCCGTTCTCGTTCACGAATGCCTCCTGCAAGGCGCGTGCGTCCGGGAACAGGCCGACGAAGGGACGGAACGGCAGGTTGCCTCCGTAACGAATCGCCCGATTCACGATCTCGCCCGCGACCGTGTCGTGATCGAGGATGGTTTCGTGGCCATTGACAGCGAACTCTTTGAGCGTCCACTCGCGCTCACTCAGGTCGAGCACCTGCTGCGGTCGCACGACTACGAACACCGAGAACCCGGTGACCTGGCCGGTCATCGCGGCGCCCGCGACCGTGGCGCCCGCCACGTCTTCCCAGCCGGTCATGCCCGCGCTGGTCTTGATCAGCTTCAATGACGCCCCTGACGGCACGGAGGCGGAGTCGAACGGGACGGTGACGGTGACCGCTGCAGCGAACGCTGTGCCGTGCGGCGTGAACGCGTACATCGGACCGACAGCAGTGACATCGCTCGGCAACGAGGGTGCGCCTGCAGATGATTGCGTCACCTCGATGTTCACATTGCTCGTCAGCGCGCCGGCCGGAATGACGGCCTGAGCGCCGCTCGCCTCGGTGACTGTGCCGCCCGCTGGACCGATGCCCCCTGCCGGCTGTGTGTTGTTGGTGCCGCCATCGCCATCGCCGCCGCCGCCGCACGCCGCGAGCAGCGCGCATACCAGCGGCAAGCTCAATCTCGCAATGGCCCGCAGACCCCACCCGAACGACTTCATGTATGAACCCCTTGTGATCGACCCCGGCTCTTCTGAACAACGCTTCTTCGAGCTCATTCCGGACGCGTGCACAGGATGCGGAGCCGGCGTGCGGCGGTCTGTCTGCGGGTTGACACATGCACATGCCCGTTCGGGCATGTCCGGATTCGCCGCCCGACTCCGTAACGGGGTGCAGGGAATCACCTCGGGAGTCGGCGACCATGAGAATCGCGTTCGTATGCCTGTTGCTCGTCCTGGCTGGTTGCGGCGGCGGCGGGGGTTCGCCGCCAGCGTCTCAGACACCGCCGGGCGGAATCGGCGCGGCCGGAGGCACGGTGACCAACGGCAGTGCCCAGGTCGTCGTGCCTGCGGGCGCGCTCTCGCAAAACACAGCCATCGCAATCGAACAAACGAGTGCGGGCGCGCCGCCGCTGCCGACGGGTGTGGTCAGCTTTGGACCGATGTTCGCGTTCACGCCGCATGGCACTGCGTTCGCGACGCCAGCTACGGTGACGCTGCCGTACGACCCTGCGCTCGTGCCGGCCGGCACTCAGCTGCAGCTCTACAAGACGACGGGCGCCTCGCAGACGACATGGCAAGCGATACCGCTGACGAGCACGGGCGCGAACAGCGTCACGGCTGAAGTCACGGGCTTCTCGTACATGACCGTGGCCGGCACGCCGCCGCCGGCGGTGGAGCGCGGTGAGCCCGAGCGCTCATGGATTTTCGAAGAGCTGCTGGTCGGTGAGAAGGATTTCACGGTCGCCGCAGACCAGGACGACAAGCCGAACAACCAGACCGGCGGCGTAGTCGACGACGAGTACGACTACGGGCCGTTGCCCCTGAACCTCGGCGGCGACAACACAGCCACGGGTGCCGTGTTCTCCAGCGACACCGGCATCACCTACTGGGTGTACGCGCAGGGGCCGGCGGGCTCGGTCCTCACGCCCAACAGCCGGGTCGGCAATCGGGTGACGCTCGTTCAGCACCAGGGATTCAAGAAGAACCGCGCCGACGCGACGTTGAAGCTGCACGTGACGCGACTGTTCCTGCACGCCACCGACGACAACGGCGGCGAGATCCTCTATCCGGAATGCCCGACGACGCTGGAGTGCGGGCTGACGATGTCGAGCAGCGTGACCCTCGACGTGAAGGCCTTCTGGGTCAACTCGCTGTACTCGGGCAGGAGCATCGTGGAGCTGTCCGGCTACCAGGCGCACTGGAACGCCAGCATGAAAACCCTCCTCAAGGGCCGGCAACAGGAGCTGTGGCAGCACGACGACTTCGTGTTCGACGACGACGTCGACGGGCTCGGCAACAAGCATCGCGCGAGCTACGAGCTCAAGGAGCCGGTAACGATCGAGATCGATCTTTCCAAGCTCGACGTGGGCGACTCGTTCACGCTGCTGATCGAAGCGGTGGCGGAGACCAACAACCGCCGGCAGCGCGAGTCGTACGTGGCGGCGTACCTGCGCGATCCGGTCAGCAGCGACGGCACCACCATCGAGACATTCGGCCTGGATCCCGTCGCCGTTCCGTACCGCGATCCGCCGCCCGATGAGCCGCCGGCACCCGAATGCTCGTCCGGCGACGAAGCCGCCGCGGGCACATTGCAATTTGCGACGTCTGATTTCTTCGCGCCGGAGATGCCGACTGCCACGAGGCAGGTCGTGATCACGCGCAGCGGCGGCACACAAGGCGCGGCGAGCGCCATCGTGCGAACGCACGACGGCACCGCGCACGCCGGCGACGACTACCAGGCAGTCAGCACGACGGTGTACTTCGGCGACGGCGAAGATGAGCCTCGGGTTCTGGAAGTGCCGCTCGTGTTCGACGATGTCGCGGAGGCGGACAAGTCGCTGAGCGTGACGTTGAGCGAGCCACGCGGCTGCGCGCTGCTCGGTGCGCCGGCGACTGCGACGCTGACGATCCTCGATGACGATCGACCCGAGCCGCAGGAGCCGGACAGCGGTCTCGACCTGACCTTCGGCGCGCAAGGCAAGACGACGCTCGCCGGTTTCGGCGGCGAGTCGGGCATGGCGATTCAGTCGGACGGCAAGATCGTCATGGTCGGCGGCAAGTTCCTCGACTTCGTGCTCGCGCGCTTCAACGCCGACGGCACCCTCGACACCACCTTCGGCACCGCGGGCAAAGTCACTACCGACCTCGCCGGCGGCTTCGCGCAGGAGCGCGCACGCGCCGTCGCGATCCAGCCGGACGGCAAGATCGTCGTGGCGGGCGAATCGAGCCTGCCTGCGGGCGATCTCAGCGTCGCGCTCGTCCGCTACAACGCGGACGGCACACTCGACACGACGTTCGGCAGCGGCGGCAAGGTGTTCGGCGCGTTGCTCGGCCGCGCCTTCGATGTCGCGATCCTGCCGGATGGCCGCATCGTGGTGGCGGGCGATGCCCCGGTCGCGAACGATCCCGCAGACTTCGGCGATTTTCTGGTCGCGCGCTATCAGAGTAACGGCGCGCTCGACGCGACCTTCGGCACCAGCGGAGTCGTCGTGACCGATACCAGCTTCGGTACCGACCTCGCCCGCAACATCGTCGTGCAGCCGAACGGCGCGCTGGTCGTGAGCGGCGATCCGATCGACACCGATCCCAGCCTGCGCACCAGCGTCGCCCGCTATGACGCCAGCGGTGCGCTCGATCCGAGCTTCAACTCGGGCGGCAAGCTGGTGCTCGCGGGTGCCCACGTCGGACGCGGCCTCGCGCTGCAGAGCGACGGGCGCCTGGTGCTCGCCGGCAGCATGCCGGTGACCAACGTGCCCGACGATTTCACGCACTTCGCGGTGATCCGCCTCAATGCCGACGGCACGTTCGACAGTTCGTTCGGCTCGGGCGGGACGGCCACGACCTCGATCACCGGGCGCACCGACGTCGCGCACGCGGTGACGATCCAGGCGGACGGCAAGATCGTGGTGGCCGGCGAAGGCAATCTCGTCAACCCGAACTTCGCGCTGGTGCGCTTCGACCGCAACGGCGCGCTCGACACGTCGTTCGCAGTCAACGGCAAGCTGCAGGTCGACTTCGCGGGGCTCGAGGATGGCGCCGAGAACGTGGCGCTGCAGTCCGACGGCAAGATCGTGGCGGGCGGTCTCGCGACCGCGCGCACCGCGGGCTACGGTCTGATTCGCGTGATTCCGTGAGGCGAGGAAAGTGTGATGCAGGTCGCATTGGCTGTGTGACAGTCAGCGACCTGCGTCTTCCTTCGCTACGCTGCGCCGGCACTCAGCGCGGAAGGGCGCGCGAGGGAAAAGAAAGATCATGTGGGCGACCGCTCTCAGCATCATCACGCTTGCGTCGACGCTCGTTGTCTGCAGCTATGTTGCGAAAGGCGCGCGCAAGCTCGAAGCTGGCTTGGGCGCGCTGCTCGAACAGCAGCGCGAGCGCGGTCGCTGCGTGGAGAGACATCTGGCGCAGGCCCGTCAGTCGTTGACGGAGCTGGAGCAAAGCTAGGGGTTCATATCGCTCGCAGCGCGCGTGCTCTCGCAAGCGCCGCTTCGGCATCGGTCTTGCGCCCCGCGAGCGCGTACGCTCGCGACAGCCAGTACGCGGCAGGACCGCCGTCGACGTTGTCTGCATCGAACTCGCGCCAGAACGAATCGGCGCGCTCCAGCGGCGCCAGGGCGGCCGCCGGCGAATTCGTCGCGAGGTGTGCGCGGCCGATGCCATACAGCGCATCTGCATACGTCGGGTTCATTCGCAGCTTGAGCGCGTCGCTCGCCTGCAGTGCCCGGGTGAGCGTTGCCAGCGCTGCGGCTGAGTCGCCTCGCTCGAGCTGCGCGAGACCGAGGTGAGTGAGGATCGGCGGCAGACGCAACGCGGCTCGCGAGCCCGACAGCAGTTGTTCCGCTATCCGCAGTTTCTCCACGGCCGCTTCGTAGTCGCCGGTCAGCAGTGCGACCGACCCCTGCATGCGGTTGACCCATCCCTCGTCGTATTCCTCCGCGCTGGTATTCACGGGAAGCGCCGCCTCCGCGCGAGCTTCTGCATCGCGTCCGAGGCTCGCGAGCGCAACAGCATGCTGGTAACGCAGGGTGATCGCGTCCCAACTGTCTTTGCCGCGATGGGTCTCGGCAAAGCGCAGCACCGCGTCCAGCTCCGGAAGCGCCTCGTCGAAGCGGCGCGCCGCCAGCAGCGCGAGTGCATACGAAGCGCGGGCATACACGAACTCCCGGGATTCCGGATCGATGCGCGAGCGGAGAATTTCCAGGCTCTGGCGGCTGTGAGCGACCGCGGTGGCGACGTCGCCGACCCGCATGCGCAGACGCGTGGTGTTCATCATGGCATACGCGACCGCCAGGCTCGTCGGGCCGAAGGTTGCGCCGGCGCTGGCGATGATGCGATCGCCTTCGGCGATCGCGTCGTCGATCCTGCCCATCGCGTCCAACGCGCGGATGTGGACGTCGCGCATCTGGATCACCCGCGGGTTGTCTTCACGGCCGTCGTACGCAGCAAGCGCGAAATCCAACCCGCGCTGCGCCTCCGCGAGCACGACTTCGGGCGGCGCGCGGCTGAACATGACGGCCTCGGCCTGGAGCGTCGACGCGCCGACGGTCAAAGCGTCCCGCGGCCCCAGCGTGCGCAGCGCGAGCTGGAACGCCTCACGCGCCGGCGCTTCACCTTCGTCGAATCGCGATTCCTCGATGGCCAGATCGGTCTGCGCTTTGAGCATGCGAATCAGCAGCTCGGGCTCCTGCGCAACGACCGCGCGCGCTGCAGCCAGCAACTGCGGCAGCTCCTGACGAAGCGCGGCGTTGTTGCGCCGGGCCGCGTGAACTTCCGCGAGCAGCACGCGAGCGCGCAGCGTCTCGAGGTGCTCCTGACCATAAAGCGATACCGCATCTGCGACGGCCTGCTGCACCGACGATTCGGCGGCCGGCAGCTCGTCGAGATTCATCAGGCCGGTGCCGACGAGACCCAGCAGACTGACCCGCAGCGCGCTGCGATCGGCGAATCGCTCACCGATATCGCCCTGCGCATGGCGCAGCAGTTCTGCTGCAGTCAGCGGCCGTCCGGCCTGCCGATAAGGATCGGCTTCCTGAAAAATGCCGACGACGAAGCGCTCGATTTCCTGCGCGTGTTCCTTCTCGGCGATGGCCACGCGTGCCTGCCAGACTGAAATCGCTGCGCCGGCCACGATCGTGAGCAGTGCGGCGGAGGAGGCTGCGACACCGACCTTGTGACGACCGGTGAATTTCAGCAGTCGATAGGCGGCGCTGTCCGGCCGCGCGAGGACCGGACGTCCGTCGAGGTAGCGCGCGATGTCTTCGGCGAACGCGTTGGCCGTCGCGTAGCGCTCCTCCGGCTGCTTCTTCAGCGCCTTGAGCGTGATCGTGTCGAGATCGCCGCGCAGCGCGCGTCCGGCCGCTTCGCTCGGCCGCTGCGCTTCGAGATTGAGGATCGCGTGTTCGAGCTCGGGCCGCGACGAGCGCGGGTAGGGCAGTCGATCGGTCAGCAGCTCATAGAGCAGCACCCCGAGTGCATAGATATCCGCAGCGACGGTCAGAGGCTCGCCGCGAATCTGTTCCGGCGAGGCGTAGTCCGGCGTCAAGGCGCGCGGGCCGAACTCCGTCAGCGCGCTGTCGCGCGCCGCGCCCTCGTCCAGGATTTTCGCGATGCCGAAATCGAGCAGCCGCACGTAGCCATCGGCGTTCACCAGGATGTTCGCCGGTTTGAGATCGCGGTGAACGATCAGCTTGCCGTGCGCATAGGCCACGGCGTTCGCGACCTGCACCAGCAAGCGCAGACGCGCGCGCAGATCGAGCGGTTGCGCGTCGTCCGCCCCGCGGCAATGGACGTCCAGCGGCCGGCCTTCGACGTATTCGAGCGCGAGATACGGCTGGCCGTCGTCGGTCAGTCCCGCGTCGTACAGCCGCGCGATGTGCGGATGATTCAGCGCCGCGAGAATCGCGCGCTCGCGCGCCATGCGCTCGGCAAGCCCCGGGAAGCTGCCGATCACGTGCGGCAGCTTGAGTGCGAGCGGCCGGTCGATCAGGCCATCGACGCGCTCGGCGAGCCACACGGAGCCCATGCCGCCGCGGCCGAGCTCGCGCACGAGGCGATACGGGCCGACGATGCGGCCGTCCGCGGCTGTGGCGGCAATGGCGTCGAGCTCGACGCCCGGCAGCGTCGCAAGAAAGTCGCTGGTTTCGACTTCGGCTGCGCGCAGCAGCAGCGCACGCAACTGCGGCTTGAGGGCATCGAACTTCGGGTCGAGCGACTCCAGCCAGGCGGCGCGCGCCGCCGGCGGGCGATCGAGCGCCTCGTCGAGCAGCCGCTCGAGCTCGGACCAGGATGCGGGATCGAGTCTGAGCTTCGACACGAAGCCCCCGTTCAAGTGCTGTTCCGTGGTTCTACGGAATCGCCACGCGCCAACCGGACATCAGCTCAGCGTTTCGGCAAGCAGCAGGCGCGCCTTCTCCCAGTCGCGCCGCACAGTGCGTTCGGTGACGCCGAGCGCGTCCGCAATTTCGCTCTCTGTGAGGCCGGCAAAGTACCGCATCTCCACCACCTCGGCCATGCGCGCGTTCAGTGCCGCGAGCTGTTCGAGTGCTTCGTGGACGCGCAGGATTTCGGCTTCCGCCGCGGGCGCGCCGTCGCCGAGGCCGGTGTTCAGCGTGACGTGCCTGGCGCCGCCGCCGCGCCGCTCGGCCAGTTTGCTGCGGACCAGGTCCACCACGATGGAGCGCATGACGTGGCTCGTATAACGCAGAAAGTGCTGACGATCCTCGATGCGCAGCTGCCCGGCGTTGGCGAAGCGCAGGTAACTCTCGTGCACCAGGGCGGAAGTGTCGAGCAGCGTACCGCGTCCGCCCTTGCTCAGCCGCGATCGCGCCAGCCGGCGCAGATCCTCGTACGTGACGTCGAATACGGACTTGAGCGCCTGTGCATCGCCGTCCTGGGCGCGACGGATCAGGTCGGTGAGCGGCGGAGCTTCGACCATGGCGTCACAGCCTCACCTGGCTGCTGACTTCCAGCAGACGGTGGCTCGGCACGCCGAAGTGAATCGCGGCGAGCTGGCTGTTGCGTCCCATGAACGCGAACAGCCGCTTGCGCCACAGCGGCATGCCGGAGCCGACGGCGAAGACGGGATTCTCGCGGCCGACGACGTAGACCGTTTGCTCGGGCTCGTACGGCACGCCTGCTTCCTCCGCGGCCCGCAATGCCGCGACCACGTTCGGGCTCTCCATGAAGCCGTAGCGCGCGATGATGCGGCACAGGCCTTCGCCGAGATTCTGGATCTCGACGCGATTCTCCGCGCCGACGAACGGCACTTCGGGGCGCACGAACGTGAGCAGGATGTTGCGCTCGTGCAGTACGCGGTTGAAGCGCAGGTTGTTGAGCAGCGCGCGCGGCATGCCGCCGGCTTCACTCGCGAGATACACCGCCGTGCCCGCGACGCGATGCGGCGGATCGCGCTCGACCAGCGCCAGGAAGTCGCGCACCGGCATCTGTTCTTTCGCGACCAGCCAGTTGAGCGTGCGCCGGCCCTCCTGCCAGGTGGTCATCAGCACATAGGCCAGTACCGCCACTGCGATCGGCAGCCAGCCGCCGTCGTCGAACTTCAGCAGGTTCGAGAGCCAGAACGCCGCTTCGACGATGACGATCAATCCCAGGCACGCCATCACCAGGCGGCGATGCGGCTCCTGCCGCACGCGCAGCAGCATGATCACCAGGATGCTGTCGATGAGCATGGTGCTCGAGATCGCGATGCCATAGGCGCCGGCCAATGCGCTCGAGGACTGGAACACGATGATCAAGGTCATCGTGCCGGCGAACAGCATCCAGTTCAGCGTCGGCACGTACACCTGCCCGATCTCTTCTTCGGATGAATGCCGCACGCGCAGCCGCGGCAGGTAGCCGAGGTTCAGCGCCTGGCGCGTGATCGAGAACACGCCGGAGATCACTGCCTGCGAGGCGATCACCGTCGCGGCCGTCGCCAGCACGATCAGGATCGGCAACAGCCAGCCCGGCGCCATCAGGTAGAACGGATTGGCGATCGCGCTCGGGTTCTCCAACAGCAGCGCACCCTGCCCAAAGTAGTTCAGCACCAGCGCCGGCAGCACGATCATGAACCAGCCGCGCCGGATCGGCGCGCGGCCGAAGTGGCCCATGTCCGCGTACAGCGCTTCGCCGCCGGTCACCGCGAGGAATACGGAAGCGAGCACCACGAATCCCGAGACGCCGTTGTGAATGAAGAACTGCGCGGCGAGCCAGGGATTGATCGCGAGCACCACGTCGGGCTTGGTGATGATCCAGCGCACGCCGAGCAGGCCGAGCGTCATGAACCAGACGAGCGTGACCGGGCCGAACATGCGTCCCATGGCGCCGGTGCCGCGTCGTTGCACGACGAACAATGTGGTCAGGATGAGTAACGCGCCGGGCAGCACGAAGTGTTGCAGCCGCGGCGTCGCGATCGCGAGGCCTTCCATCGCGCTCAGCACGGAGATCGCTGGCGTGATGAAGCCGTCGCCGAAGAACAGCGCCGCGCCGAACACGCCGACGGCGCTGACGGGTCCCCATAGCCGCCAGTTGCTGCTCGCGCTCGACAGCAAGGTACTGAGCGCGAGTACGCCGCCTTCGCCGCGATTGTCGGCCCGCAATACGATCGCGACGTACTTGACCGAGATGATCAGCACCAGCGACCACAGGATGAGCGACAACAGCCCGAGAACGTTCGCCTGCGTGACGGCGATGCCGTGCTCGGCGTTCAGACACTCGCGGAACGCGTACAGCGGGCTGGTGCCGATATCGCCGAAAACTACGCCGAGCGCGGCGATGACGAGCTTGCGGGAGGCGTCGCTGCGAGGTTCCGCGGCGACAGCAGGCGAGCGGGCGTGCATGGGGCGCGCATTGTACAGGGTAGGTCGGGCTTTCGCCCTTGCAGGTCGGGCTTGAGCCCGACTATTCCACGACTGACGCGAGCCAGCGGGCGATCATGCCGCCGAGGCCGGCGCCGAGCACCGTCGTGACCGCGAGATGCACCAGCCCGGAATTGCCCGAGCCGAGCTTGGCAGCGCTCTCAGTAACCAGCAGCTGCATGACACTGGCATCGTTCAGCCACGTGGCGAGGCCGAACGCAAGCGCGATGCCCGCGACCACACCCGGAACGATGAACAGCAGCGCGCGCCGCCAGCCGCGTGCCAGTGACTGAAGATTCTGCTGCAGCTCCTGCTCCACGCGACGCCGCTGCTCGGCACGCTTGGAGTCGTCGATTGCATCGATCTGCGCGAACAGCTTCGCGTCGAAACCAGCGTCGAGCGCCAGGCGAGGCGCGGCGATCGAGAGATTGCGATCGAGCTCCTGCAGTTCCTCGGCGCCCGCGCGGCACGACAGGCAATCGGCCATGTGGGCCTGCAGCGCTGCGGCGTCTGCATCGCTCAGATCGCCGTCCAGCCAATCCTGCAGGCGATCGTTCCATTCGAGCTGGTGCTCGCGCGCGGCGGATTGTGAATTCGGGATCGTCATGCGGCTTCGCTCGTCAGCTCGATTAGGCGCTTGCGCGCCCGATGGAGCAAGGCTTTGACCGTGCCCAGCGGCAGTCCGAGACTGGCCGCGGTCTGCTCATAGGACTTGTCTTCCATGTAGAACAGAACGACGGCCTGGCGATAGCGTTCCGGCAGCTGGTCCAGCAGCTGGCCGACGCTGACGGTCGCGGAGTCGTCCGCGTCCTGCGTTGCCAGCGCACGCACCTCGGCCGACTGCTCTTCTTCATCGGTATCGAGCGAGACCTGCGGCCGCCGCTTACGCAGCTCGGACAGGCAGGCGTTCTTGGAAATCGCATAGATCCAGGTCGAGAGCTGCGACTGGCCGGCGAACCCGGGCAGGGCGCGCCAGACCCGCAGGAAGATCTCCTGCGTGGTGTCCTCGGCCAGTGCTCGATCTCGTAACATACTGAAAGTAAGGCGAAAAACCCGGTCCCGATAGTGCGGCAGAATGATTCCGAACGCCTCGCGGTACTGCTTGGCAGCCAAACGCTCCTGGATCTGAGCGTCTGCCTGGGCAGCGGGCGGGGACGTCATTGCCATTTGTGACGAGGGAGGGGGTTGAAAGGTTGCGGCCGGCCGGTGGCGGGAGACTCTAACAAGCGAGACCTGCGCACGGGTCACCGTCCGCCGGCTGCGGGCCGCAATTGGCCGACTGCAACGTCACTGCAACCTTGCAACAGGGCACGTGCGTCTGAACCGACAATCCTGTTAGGGTCAACGCAAACGAGAGGCGTCCATGTCGGAAGAAATCATCCCGTTATTCGGCATCGTGTTCAGCATCGGCGGTCCGGTCGTGGCCGTCATCATCTGGTTCACGCTGAACTACTACAAGCGTCGCAAGCTGATGGAGCTGCATCATGCGGAGCGCATGGCAGCGATCGAGCGCGGCATGGAGATTCCGCCGCTGCCGATCGAGCTCATCGACGGACGCAGCACGCCGAAGCGGCGGCGCACTGCGCTGCTGCCGGGACTGGTGTGGTTCTTCATCGGTCTCGCTTTCGTGGTCGGCGCGCTCAGCCGCGGCGGCGACGACATCCCGGTGTTCGCCGGCCTGATCCCGCTCGGCATCGGTCTCGCGTATCTCATCTATTACTTCGTCGAAGGGCGCAAGATCGAAGCGCGCTGGCTGGAGCACGACCTCACCCAGCGCGGCCCCGGCAACGGCCGCCCGGCGAACCCGCTGACGTAAGCCGGCGCCGATAGTTGCGGACCCAAGCGGCCCGCCGTGCAACTTTGCGCGGCGGGCCGTGTATTTTGGGGACCCGATAACAAATCCGCGGGGCCGACCCGGCATGCTTTCCATTCGTAATCTCTCCAAGAGCTACGGCGACATCCAGGCGTTGCGCAACGTTTCGCTGGAGGTGCCGCCCGGCATGTTCGGCCTGCTCGGCCCGAACGGCGCCGGCAAGTCCTCGCTGATGCGCACGATCGCAACGCTGCAGGATCCCGACAGCGGCAGCATCACGTTCGACGGTATCGACGTCGCGGCCGAGAAGGAGCGCATCCGTCGCACGCTCGGCTATCTGCCGCAGGACTTCGGCGTATATCCGAAGGTCAGCGCGCTCGACATGCTCGATCACTTCGCGGTGCTGAAAGGCTACGTGCGCCGCAAGGAGCGCACCGAAGCGGTCGAGGCGCTGCTAAGACAGGTGAATCTGTGGGACGTGCGCAAGCGCAAGCTCGGCACGTTCTCCGGCGGCATGCGCCAGCGCTTCGGTATTGCGCAGGCGCTGCTCGGCAATCCGCGGCTCGTGATCGTCGACGAGCCGACCGCGGGTCTCGATCCCGAAGAGCGCAACCGCTTCCTGAACCTGCTGGCGGGTATCGGCGAGCAGGTCGTCGTGATCCTGTCCACGCACATCGTCGAAGACGTCGCCGATCTGTGTCCGCGCATGGCGATCATCTCGCGCGGCGAGGTGCTGATGAGCGGCGAGCCGCGCGAGGCGATCGGCGCCCTGCGCGAGCGGGTGTGGAGCAAACTGGTCAACAAGGCAGCGCTGGCCGAATACCAGCAGCGCTACGCAGTGCTCTCGACACGTCTCGTCGGCGGTCAGCCGCTGATCCACGTGTACAGCGAGTCGCGGCCCGAGAGCGGCTTCGAGCCGGTCGTCGCGGGGCTGGAGGACGTTTACTTCAGGCAGCTGCGCACGCACGGCAACTCCGCCGCGGCGCACGCCTGAGGCCGGCGCCGTGTTCCGCGAATTCCTGCGCTTCGAGCTGCGCTACCAGCTGCGCTCGCCGCTGCCGTGGCTGATCGCGCTGCTGTTCGGGTTCCTCGCGTTCCTGGCGATGACCGGCGACAACGTGCAGATCGGCGGCGCCATCGGTAACGTCAACCGCAACGCGCCGAGCGTGATCCTCAACTTCATGGTCACGTTCTCGATCCTCGGCATGCTCGCTGCGATCCTGCTGATCGCACAGCCGCTGCTGCGCGACGCCGACCTGCGCACCGACGAGCTGTTCTTCAGCACGCCTGCGCGCAAGGGCAGTTATCTGTGGGGCCGCGCGCTGGGCGGCGCCGTTGCGACGCTCGGGATCTTCGTCGTCGTCGCAGTCGTCATGGTCATCGGCTCGTTCATGCCGTGGCTCGATCCGAAGCGCGTGGGCCCGTTCGCGATCGAGCCGTATGCGTGGGCCTTCGGCGTGCTGGTCGTGCCGAACCTGATCTTCGTCGGCGCGGTGATGTGCCTGCTCGCGGTAACGACGCGCCGTCTGCTGGCCGTATTCCTCGGCGCGATGGCGCTGCTGGTCGTGTGGCAGATCGCAGGTGCGCTGGTGAGCGATCTGCAGTACGACACCATCGCGCGCCTGATCGATCCGTTCGGCGCGCGTCCGACGGTCCGGGCCATGCGCTATTGGTCCGCCACAGAGCGCAACACGCTGGTCCCGGACATCGGCGGCTTGTTGCTGCTCAATCGCATCATCTGGCTGAGTGTCTCAGTGGCGCTGCTGGCCGCAGCGCACTTCCTGTTTCGCACGCAGCGCGCCGGGTCGAGGAAGCGCGCGTCGCGTCGCGCCATAGACTCGGTCGATATTCCACTGCCGCAGTCCGCAGCTGCAGTGCATGTCCCGGCAGTCACGAGCGTGTCGGCTGCGCGTGAGTTCGGCGGGTCAGCGGCGCTGCGACAGTTTCTGCATCAGTTGCGATTCGACGCGGCCAGCGTGCTGAAGAGCCTGCCGTTCCAGATCCTGCTGGGGCTCGGCCTCGTCAACCTGATCAGCAGCGCGCGGCTGACCAATCGCCTGTACGGCACCGAGGTCCATCCGGTCACCGCGCTGATGATGGAAGCGATGCAGGGCAGCTACCAGTTTCTGCTGGTGCTCATCGTCGCCTACTTCGCCGGCGAAGTGCTCTGGCGCGAGCGCGATGCGCGCATCGCCGAAGCCACCGACGCGACTCCGGTACCGGGCTGGGTGCCGCTGCTGGCGAAGCTGGGCGCGCTGTTCGCGGTGATCTTCGCGTTCATGGCAGTCGGTGCGCTCGCCTCCATGGTCTTCCAGCTGTCGATGGGCTACACCTCCCTCGAGGTCGGCCTGTACCTGCGCAGCATGTTGCTGGACTCGATGCCGTTCCTGCTGACCGCCGTCGCGACGGTGTTCCTGCAGGTGATGAGCAACCAGAAATTCATCGGCTACGCGCTGTTCATCCTGCTGTTCGTGCTGCAGACGGTGCTGGTCAGCGTGCACCTCGAGCACAATCTCTATACCTACGCCGGCTCGCCGACGCTGACCTATTCGGACATGAACGGCTATGGGCACCTGCTGCGCGCGTGGGGCTGGTTCAACGCCTATTGGTCGGTCTTCGCGGCGATGCTGCTGGTGATCTCCGCGGCGTTCTGGGTACGCGGCTCCGCGCCGTCGTGGCGCGGTCGCTTGCGCCAGGGATTGCATGCGCTCGGCGGACGCAGGGGCGCGTTGCTCGGCGCGCTGGCTGTCGTTTTCGTCGCGATCGGCAGCTGGATCTTCTACAACACGAACGTGGTGAACGAGTACCTGCCGTCGGACGTCGTGCTCGACCGCCAAGCGCATTTCGAAAAGGCGTACCGCAAGTACAAGGACCTGCCGCAGCCGCGCATCGCCGATATCTACGCGGACGTCGATATCTATCCCGCGCAGCGGCGCGTCGCGATCAAAGGTCGCTATCAGCTCGTGAATCGCACGACCGCACCGATCCAGGACCTGCACGTCACCCTGCGGCCGGGCGCAGAGCTGCGAATCACGTCGATGGCGCCCGCCGAGCTGGTGACCGACGATCGCGAAGTCGGTTATCGCATCTATCGCCTGCAGACGCCGCTGGCACCGGGGGCCACGATGGAGTTCCGCTTCGAGGTCGAGCGCGCCGAGCACGGCTTCACCAACACCGGCATGCCGCCTTCCGGCGGCGCCGGCGACATCCGCTCGCCGCTCAACTACAACGGCACGTTTCTCAACAGCACCGACTTCTTTCCGCACTTTGGTTACGACCAGAACGGCCAGATCCTCGATCGCAACGAGCGCCGCAAGCGCGGGCTGGGCGACGTGCCGCGCGCCGCGAAGCTCGAAGATGCGTCGGCGCGCGGCAGCATGGGTTTCCCCGATGCCGACTGGATCAACTTCGAGACCGTGGTCAGCACCAGCGCGGATCAGATCGCGCTCGCGCCGGGCTACCTGCAGCGCGAATGGACGCAGGACGGCCGCCACTACTTCCACTACAAGATGGACCGGCCGATCCTGCCGTTCTTCTGCTACCTGTCGGCGCACTGGCAGCTGCGGCGGGGCGAGTGGCACGGGCTGCCGATCGAGGTGTACTACGACGCCAAGCATCCGTACGACGTCGATCGCATGATCGAGGCGACGCGCAAGTCGCTCGACTATTTCACCGCGAACTTCTCGCCGTACCAGTTCCGCCAGGTGCGCATTCTCGAGTTCCCGCGCTACGCGCGCTTCGCACAGAGCTTTGCCAACACGATTCCGTTCTCCGAAGCCATCGGCTTCGTCGCCGACCTGCGCGATCCGGACGACATCGACTACGTCTTCTACGTCACCGCGCACGAGGTCGCGCACCAGTGGTGGGCGCACCAGGTCATCGGCGCGGACGTGCAGGGCCAGACGATGCTGGTCGAGTCGCTCGCGCAGTACTCCGCGCTGATGGTGATGGAGAAGGAGTACGGCCGCGAGCGCATGCGGCGCTTCCTCAAGTACGAGCTCGACCAGTACCTGGGCGGCCGCGGCGGCGAGCTGATCGAAGAGCTGCCGCTGATGCGCGTGGAGAACCAGCAGTACATCCACTACCGCAAAGGCTCCGTGATCTTCTATCGCCTGCGCGAGGAAATCGGCGAGGACAAGCTGGACGCGGCGCTCGCCAATTTCATCCGCGACAAGGCGTTCCAGCAGCCGCCGTACACGACGACGCTCGAGTTGCTCGACTACATCCGCGCGCAGACGCCGCCCGACAAGCAGCGGCTGATCGACGAGCTGTTCGCGAAGATCGTGCTGTACGACACGCAGGTGGTGGCGGCGAAGTCGACCAGGCGTGCCGACGGCAAGTTCGACGTGCACATCGAGTACGAGACGCAGAAGGTGCAGGCCGACGGCGTCGGCAAGGAAACGCCGCTGCCGCTCGATGACTGGATGGAAGTCGGCGTGTTCGCACGCAAAGCGGGCCAGGGCGAGCACACGGAGAAGCCGCTGTATCTGCAGCGGCAGCACATCACGCAGAACAAAGGGACGTTCGATGTCGTGGTCGACGCCGAGCCGTTCGAGGTCGGCGTCGATCCCTACAACAAGCTGATCGACCGTAATCCGGACGACAACCGCAAGCGCGTGGAATGACCCGTCACGAGCGCTGCGGGATCACTCCGAAGCGGCCGCTCTGGTAATCGCGGAACGCCTGCTCGATCTGCTCGCGCGTGTTCATGACGAACGGGCCGTAGCGCGCCACCGGCTCGTTCAGCGGCTTGCCCGACAGCAGCAGCAGCTCGGCCGGCGCACGCGCATCTGCGTCGACTGCAAGGTCGACAGCATCGCCCGACTCGAGCAACGCCGCCTGGCCTTCGCGCACTTCGCGCCGCTCGCTGCCGATTCGCGCCACACCTTTGAAGACGTAGATGAGTCCATTCTGCCCGGCCGGCACCGGCTGCACGGTGGCGCCGCCCGGTTGCATCGTGAAGTGCAGCATCTGGATCGGCACTCGCGTGTCGATCCGCGCCGTGCGGCCGAGCGACTCGCCCGCGATGACGCGCACGGCAACGCGTCCATCCGCGCTGCTCGCCACTGGAATGTCGGTCGCGCGCAGCGTCTGGTAGCGCGGCGTCATCATCTTGTCGGCCGCCGGCAGGTTCACCCAGATCTGAAAGCCTTCCTGCACACCGCCCTCGCGGTGAAAGCGCTCGGTCGGCATCTCCGAATGAATGACGCCGCCGCCGGCCGTCATCCACTGCACGTCGCCGGGGCGCAGCACGTCGGCGTTGCCGAACGAGTCGCGATGCTCGTTCTCGCCCGCGAGCACGTAAGTCACCGTCTCGAAGCCGCGATGCGGATGGTCCGGCGCGCCGAGCGCGGCGCCCGGATCCCAGCGGACCGGGCCGAGATGGTCGATCAGCAGGAACGGGTCGAAGTGACTGAAGCTGCCGATCGGAAACGGCCGGCGCACCGGGAAGCCGCCGCCCTCGATCGTGCTCAACGCCTGGACGACACGGGCCACGCGACGCGGCTGGGCGGGGGTCTGCAAAGCAGTAGAAGTATTCATGGGCGTGCTCATGGGGTCGCAGGGTGGCATATCCAAGGTCGGGAATCGCCCGTGCCCAAGGAATGAGAGTTATTCGGGCAGCGCGGGCGTAAACTGGCTGCGCAAGGTGGGGATCGGGGCGGGGGCGTTATGGCATTCGTGGCACAGGCTGCCGACGGCAGCACCATCCGGTACGTCGACGGCAAGCGGTACATGTGGCTCGCGTCGCTGACCGGGCCGCTGGTGCCGATCGTCGGCGTCGCGCTGTATTTCCTGGGCGGCGGCAATCCGCTCGCGACGCTGTTCCCGCTCGCCTACACGTTCCTGTTCGTGCCGCTCGCCGACCGGATCTTCGGCGAGGACACGCACAATCCGCCGGAGGAGATCGTGCCGGCGATGTCGCAGGACAACTATTACCGCGTGCTGCTGTACGTCGCGATCGTGCTGCTGTTCGCACAGTTCTTCGTCGTCGCCTGGTTCATCGGCACGCACTCGCTGCCGTGGTGGTCGTTCCTGGCGTTGACACTCGGCTGCGGCTTCTCCAGCAGTGCTTCGCTCCTCGTCGGTCACGAGCTCGGGCACAAGGCGAGCCGCACCGACCGCGTCGCCGCGCAGGTCGTGAACGGGCTGGTCGGCTACGGACATTTCTGCATCGAGCACAACCGCGGCCATCACGTGCACGTCGCGACGCCGGAGGACAGCGTCAGCGCGCGCATGGGCGAATCCATCTACAAGTTCGTGCTGCGCGAGATCCCGGGCGCGTTCCGCCGCGGCTGGGGCCTGGAGCGCGAGCGCCTGCAGAAGCTCGGCAAGCCGGTCTGGTCGTTCAGCAACGAGATCCTCAGCTCGTGGCTGCTCACGGCGCTCATCGCAGTCGCACTGCTGGCGATCTTCGGCTGGATCATGGTGCCGTTCCTGATCATCCATCACTTCTATGCCTGGTATGGCCTGACGCAGGCGAACTACGTCGAGCACTACGGGCTGCTGCGCCAGAAGCTCGCCGGCGGCCGCTACGAGCTGCCGGAGCCGCGGCATTCGTGGAACACCAATCACATCTACTCGAACCTGATCTCGTTCCACCTGCAACGCCACTCCGATCACCATGCCAATGCGCTGCGGCCCTACCAGGCACTGCGCGACTTCGCCGATCTGCCGCGGCTGCCGAGCGGCTACCCGGGCAGCTTCGGTCTGGCGATGATCCCGCCGCTGTGGTTCCGGGTGATGGACCGCAAGCTCCTGCGCTGGGCCGGCGGCGATATCCGCAAGGTGAACGTCGACCCGGCGAAGCG
>DATBKP010000108.1:0-6651 GCA_036555785.1 Steroidobacteraceae bacterium | reverse complement strand
CCTATCCCGAGCGCTTCCGCCAGCGGCCGCAGCGCCTGCGCCAGCCGCTGACCCGCATGCAGAACGTGATTTTCTCGAGGATCGACGCGGACGCGTTGTGAGGGCCTTTTGCCTTTACAATGCCGCACCCCCGACGTTACGGTAGCCCCATGAAGCCCTTTGCGATCATTGCTGCGCTGTGTCTCCCATTGCTCGCCGCTTGCGGCGGCCACGACCCGGGCTGCGTCGATCCCGACGAGCCGTATCTCGCCGCGCGCAACAATCCGCAGCTGCACGTGCCGGACGGCATGACGCTGCCGAACCGCTCCGAGCAGCTGCCGATCCCGGACGAGAAGGCCGCCGCCGGCAAGCCCGGCAGCAACGATGCCTGCCTGGACTCGCCGCCGTCCTATTTCCGCTCGACCGGCACGGTCGCGCGCTCGCCCGAGGAAGTCGTCGCCAGCTGGGCGCAGGCCTGGGCGAACCGCGAGGCGGATGCAGTGGTCGCCTTGTATTCGACGCAATTCGTCGCCCCGACCGATTCGTCGGGCGCCAGCGCCTGGCTGGAGCAGCGGCGCGAGCAAGTGGCAACGGGCCCGGTGCCCGACTCGATGGTGCAGGGATTGAAGGTCGAGCCGGACGGTGCGGATCGCCGCACCGTGTCGTTCACGCAGCGCTTCGGCGCGAACGCGTTGAAGAAGCAGCTCGTGCTGGTGCGCGAGAGCGGCTCGTGGCGCATCGTCGAGGAGAAGGTGACGATGTAGGTCGGGCTCGTAGGTGAAATCTCAAACTTCTGCCGTACATGCCGCGACGGTGCTGCGTCCCGGCGCCGTTCGCGACGCGATCATCGACCGGCTCGAGCGCTCGCTCGGCAAACCGCTCAGCGGCGCGACGCGGCGTGACATCTACGACGCCCTGACGATCGCGATCCGCGAAGAGCTCGCCGAGCGCTGGATCGCGACCGGCACTCGCGTCCGCCGCGCGCGCGTGAAGCGCGTGTGTTATCTCTCGATGGAGTTCCTGCTCGGGCGCAGCCTGATCAACGCGCTGTCCTCGTTCGAAGACGGCTTGCTCGAAGAAGTGCGCGAGACAGTGGAGTCGCTCGGCCACGATCTCGATCGCATCGCCGCCGAGGAGGAGGATCCCGGCCTCGGCAACGGCGGCCTCGGCCGTCTCGCCGCGTGTTTCCTGGATTCGCTCGCGACGCTCGGTTATGCAGCCACCGGCTACGGCATCCGTTACGACTACGGCATCTTCACGCAGGTCATCGGCCAGGACGGAGCGCAGCGCGAAGTAGCCAGCTCCTGGCTCGGCGTGTACAACCACTGGGAGCGCGGCCACGGCGGCGTGCGTTATCGCGTGCGCTTCGGCGGCCGCTGCCAGTCGATGCGCGACGACCAGGGCCGTGTGCGCTATGAATGGGTCGACACGCAGGACGTCTGGGCCGTCGCCTATGACCTGCTGATCCCCGGCAATCGCAGTCCGACGGTGAATCATCTGCGCCTGTGGTCGGGCCGCGGCATCACGCCTTTCAAGATCGATGCGTTCAACGCGGGCAACTACTACGCGGCGGTCGCCGAGCAGATCGAAGCCAAGAACCTCACGCGGGTGCTGTACCCGGACGACTCGACGCCGCAGGGCAAGGAGCTGCGCTTCAAGCAGCAGTATTTCTGCGTCAGCGCGTCGCTGCAGGACATGCTCGCGCAGCACCTCGCGGAGCGCCGGCAGCTCAAGGACCTCGCGCAGGCGATCGCGATCCAGCTCAACGACACGCATCCGGCGATGACGATCGTCGAGCTGATGCGCCTGCTGGTCGACGTCTACGACGTGCAATGGCCGGTCGCGTGGCAGATCACGTGCGAGACCTGCAGCTACACCAATCACACGCTGCTGCCCGAAGCGCTCGAGACCTGGCCGATCGCGTTCTTCGAGCGGCTCCTGCCGCGGCATCTGCAGATCATCTACCAGATCAATCGCGACTTCCTGGAGATCGTCAGCGCGCGCCATCCGCACGATCTCGAGCGGCGCCGGCGCATGTCGCTGATCAACGAGGAAGGCGACCGGCGCGTGCGCATGGCGTACCTGTCGGTGGTCGGCTCGCATCGCGTCAACGGCGTCGCGAAGCTGCATTCGCGGCTGATGCGCGAAACGATCTTCGCGGACTTCGCCCAGCTGTGGCCGGAGCGCTTCATCAACGTCACCAACGGCATCGCCGTGCGGCGCTGGCTCAAGCAGGCGAATCCCGGCCTGTCCGCGCTGCTGACGGAGAAACTCGGCTCGGCGTGGGAGAACGACCTCGAGGATCTCGAGCGCCTGAAGTGGGCGGCCGACGACTTCGAGTTCCGCCAGCGCTTCCGCGGCGTGAAGCGCGCCAACAAGGAGCGGCTCGCGAACACGATCCATCAGCTGCTCGGCATCGACGTCACTGTCGATGCGATGTTCGACGTGCAGGTGAAGCGCATCCACGAGTACAAGCGGCAGCTGCTCAACCTGCTGTACGTCGTGGTGCGCTATCTGCAGATTCTCGACAATCCGGCGGCGCGCGTGGTGCCGCGCGTCGTGATCATCGCCGGCAAGGCCGCGCCGGGTTATCACATGGCGAAAGCGGTCATCAAGCTCATCAACAATGTCGCGCGCGTGATCAATTCGGACGCGCGCGTCGGCGACAAGCTCAAGCTGTGCTTCCTGCCGGACTACGACGTGTCGCTGGCGCAGGAGATCATGCCGGCCGCCGACCTGTCGGAGCAGATCTCCACCGCCGGCATGGAAGCCTCGGGCACCGGCAACATGAAGCTGTCGCTCAACGGCGCGCTCACGATCGGCACGCTCGACGGCGCGAACATCGAGATCCGCGACGCGGTCGGCGCCGACAACATTTTCATCTTCGGCATGACGGCCGAGGAGGTCGTGGCGCAGCGCGCGAAGGGCTACTCGCCGTCGCAGGTCGTAGCCGGCAACGCCGAGCTGAAGCGCGCGCTCGACCTGATCGAATCGGGCCACTTCACGCCGGACAACATCTTCGACTCGAAGGTCGTGACCGACCGGCTCACGGCCGACGGGGAACATTTCCTGGTGCTGGCGGATTTCGACGCCTACGCAGCCGCGCAGCGACGCGTCGACGCACTCTTCATGGATCCGGACGAATGGACCCGCAAATCCGTGATCAACGCGCTCAGCATGGGGCCGTTCTCGTCCGATCGCAGCGTGCGCGAGTACGCCGACAACATCTGGGGGATCAAGCCCGTCCTTTGAGCCGCCCGCCATGTGCTCCGACCTCACCGATTTCGATCTCCACCTGTTCGGCGAGGGCAACCATCACCACATCCATCGCAAGCTCGGCGCGCACTCGGCGGTCCGCGACGGCGTGCCAGGCACGCGCTTCGCGGTGTGGGCGCCGAACGCGCGGCGCGTCAGCGTAGTCGGCGATTTCAATCACTGGGATGGCCGGCAGCACCGGCTGCAAGCGCGCGGCAGCTCCGGCGTATGGGAGACGTTCGTGCCGCACGTCGGGCCGGGCGCGCTCTACAAGTTCGAGCTCGACAACGCGCACGGGCACACGCAGCTCAAGGCCGATCCGTATGCGTTCCAGATGCAGCTGCGTCCCGACAATGCATCCATCGTCGCCGAGCTCGGCGGCTATCACTGGAACGACGGCGAATGGCTCGCGCAGCGCGGCGCGTGGGATCCGCTGCGCGCGCCGATCAACATTTACGAGATCCATCCCGGCTCGTGGCGGCGCTCGTGGCATCGCAAGCCCGCGTTCCTGACCTGGGACGAGCTCGCCGACCAGCTGATTCCGTACGTGCTCGACCTCGGTTACACGCACGTCGAGCTGGTCGGCGTCGCCGAGCATCCGTTCGACGGCTCGTGGGGCTACCAGGTGCTCGGGCATTTCGCGCCGACGGCCCGCCACGGCACGCCGCACGACTTCAAGCGCTTCGTCGATCGCCTGCACCAGGCGGGCATCGGCGTCTTCATGGACTGGGTGCCGGCGCATTTTCCCAAGGATGCGCACGGCCTCGCGGAGTTCGACGGCACGCACCTGTACGAGCACGCGGACCCGAGCCGCGGCGAGCACGTCGAGTGGGGCACCAAGATCTTCAACTACGGCCGCCACGAAGTGCGCAACTTCCTGGTGGCGAACGCGCTGTTCTGGATCGAGGAGTATCACGTCGACGGTCTGCGCGTGGACGCGGTCGCCTCGATGCTGTACCTGGATTACGGCCGCAAGCACGGCGAGTGGACGCCGAACCGCTACGGCGGCCGCGAGAATCTCGAAGCGATCGAGTTCGTGCGGCAGCTGAACTGGACGGTCGGGCACTACTTCCCCGGCGTGCTGACGATGGCCGAGGAGTCCACCGCGTTTCCCGGCGTCACGCGCCCGGTGCACCTCGGCGGGCTCGGCTTTCACTTCAAGTGGAACATGGGCTGGATGAACGACACGCTGCGCTACATGGCGCTCGACCCGCTGCACCGGCGCCATCATCACAACCTGATCACGTTCTCGTTCGTGTATGCGTTCTCGGAGCATTTCATCCTGCCGCTGTCGCACGACGAGGTCGTGCACGGCAAGCGCTCGCTGCTCGACAAGATGCCTGGCGACGAGTGGCGCAAGCTGGCGAACTACCGGCTGCTGACCGGCTATCTCACCGCGCATCCCGGCAAGAAGCTGATGTTCATGGGCGGCGAGTTCGGGCAATGGCACGAGTGGCGCGACTACGAGGATCTGGCGTGGGCGGCGCTGGCCCATCCGCATCATCAGCAGCTGCACGCGTGGAACCGCGCGCTCAATCGTCTGTATCGCAGCCATCCGGAGCTGCACGGCAGCGACAACGCGTGGGACGGTTTTCGCTGGATCGAGCCGGACAATGCCGACGAGAGCGTGTTCGCGTTTCTGCGCCAGCGACTGCCGGGCGAGGGCGGCACGCAGCTCGTCATCGCTTGCAACTGCACGCCGGTGCCGCGCGACAACTATGTGCTCGGCGTGCCGCAGCCGGGCCGTTATCGCAAGATCCTCGACAGCGATTCGCCGGCGTTCGGCGGCTCGGGCTATTCGCAGCAGGGCGAGCTCGATGCACCGAATGAGGGCTGGCGGGATTTTCCGGCGCGAATCGTCGTGACGCTGCCGCCGCTCTCGATGGTGATATACGAAAAACTGTAGGTCGGGTTTCAGCCCGACACTCGTCGTCGGGATGAATCCCGACCTACAATCACTGCCCCTAATTTGTCACCATCGCACGGATGAACGCACTCCCGGCCGATTTCAGCGCCGCAGCCCTGCTGCCCGGCTCACCCGAACCGCTCGGCGCCACCTGGACCGGCGAGGGCGTGAATTTCGCGGTGTATTCCAGCGGCGCCTCGAGCGTCGAGATCTGCCTGTTCGATGCGACCGGCGAGCGCGAAATCCGCCGCCTGGCGCTGCCGGAGCGCAGCGACAACGTCTGGCATGGCTTCTTGCCGGCTCCGCATGGCGTGCCCGGTCTGGTGTACGGGCTGCGCGCACACGGGCCGTACGATCCGCCTCACGGGCTGCGCTACAACGGTAACAAGCTGCTGCTCGATCCTTACGCGCGCGCGGTCGTGGGCGAATTCAAATGGCATCCGGCGCTGCTCGGCCATGGCGAGAGCGATCGCCCCGATCCGGCGGACAGTGCGCCTTATAACTACAAGGGGCGCGTTATCGACGCTGCATTCGACTGGGGCGAGGACATTCCGCCATCGGTGCCGTGGCGCGACACCGTGATCTACGAGCTGCACGTCAAGGGCTTCACGAAACTTCATCCGCGCGTTCCGGAGCGCGAGCGCGGCACGTACCTCGGGCTCGCGCGACCCGAAGTCATCGCGCATCTGAAGCAGCTGGGTGTCACGGCCGTCGAGCTGCTGCCGGTGCAGGCATTCATCTCCGAGAAGTTCGTGGCCGACAAGGGCCTCGTGAACTACTGGGGTTACAACTCGCTCGCGTGGTTTGCGCCGGCAGCGCAGTACGCGCTCGACGATGCGGTCGTCGAGTTCAAGACGATGGTGAAAGCGCTGCACGCAGCGGGCATCGAGGTCATTCTCGATGTGGTGTTCAATCACACCGCCGAAGGCAACGAAACCGGTCCGACCCTGAGCCTGCGCGGCCTCGACAATACGACCTACTACTGGCTCGAACAGAAATCTCTGGCGCAATACGTCAACCGCAGCGGCACGGGCAACACGCTCGCGATCGGTCACGAGGCGACGCGCGACCTGATCATCGACTGCCTGCGCTACTGGGTCGAGGAGATGCACGTCGACGGCTTCCGCTTCGATCTGGCGGCGGTTCTCGGCCGCGACAACGGGCGCTTTCGCACCGACGCGCCGTTCTTCAAGGCGCTGGCGGCGGAGCCGTCGCTGCGCTATGTGAAGCTGATCGCGGAGCCGTGGGACATCGGCGTCGAGGGTTATCAGCTCAGTCATTTTCCGGCGGGCTGGGCCGAATGGAACGACCTGTACCGCGACACGGTGCGCGGCTTCTGGCGCGGCAACCCCGGCATTCTCGGCAACTTCGCCGAGCGCTTCGCCGGCTCGAGCGACCTGTTCCGCGCCAGCGGACGGCGCCCGACCGCGAGCATCAACTACGTCGCGTGCCACGACGGCTTCACGCTCTACGACACCACCGCGTACAACGACAAGCACAACGAAGCGAAC
>DATBKP010000107.1:0-2367 GCA_036555785.1 Steroidobacteraceae bacterium | reverse complement strand
ATGAAAGCCGAGAGAGAGGAGAGGTAGCCCATGCCTGCTACTGGCCGACTTGCCATCGGCTTTGACGATCAGCGTTACAACGCGCAGACGTTCTGGGCTGACGGCACAACGATTGTTTTCAGCGCGACGGCACCAGGCGGTTCGGTGTCGGTAGGTCTGGCCGTGACGTTCGCGGCTGGCACCGACGTCGTGGGGCTGTGCGCCGACGGGGACGCCATCGTCGGCAAGCTCCTGAAGGTCGAAGCTGACGGCGCGTGCACGATTCAAAACAAGGGCAATTGCACGCTGCCGGCTGGCAACGCGGCGACCGTGACCCCAGGTCTCAGGCAGGTTGGGGCGCTCGGTGCGGCCGCGGCCAAGGGCTACATCCGCGACGTGAACAGCGCTACGGCGGCTGAGCTCGCGAAGATGGCGCCGATTGCCTGGGACAACGTGGACATGACGAAGGTCGTCGTAGACCTGGGCGGCTAGGCCGGAAAGGAGAACCACACGTGGAAACAACCCTTTCGCCGGCGACCGTTCAGATCCGGCGACAATCGCCTGAAGACACGATCCGTGTTCTCGGGAACAACGGATCGCGTCTCTATCGCGAAGCCGCTGAGCGCGGCATGAATCTCTCCCAGTATCTCGAAAACGTCGATCCTACGGCTGAACGTGAATCTGCCGAGGATCGGGCGCTCGACGCATTCGAGCGTTTGGTCCGTGCGAGCGGCATTGTGCTCGCGCCCGTGCCGGAGCTCGGGCTCCACGCGTCAACCTGGCAGGAGTGCCTCGCCGCGCCAGAGCGTCGCGCCCTGATGCCAGAGTTCATGGCGCGGGTGTGGCGTCGCGCACAGCGTCTGGATCCAGTCGAGCAAGCTCGTCTGGCGATGACCCAGATCGAGGATCTTCCTGGATCGCAAACGCGCGCCGTGCTGATGTCTGGCGACGCGGCGCTCGGTTCGTTGGTCAATCCCTGGTACGACAACCCGGAGATTCGGGCGAAGCGCCTGGTGCCGCCAATCCCGCTCGAGCGCCTGGTGGCTCGCACCACGGCGATCGACAGCGACGCCTACCGCACGCTGTACATCACGGATGACTTCGGGACTGACGCGTATCGCATGAAGCGCATCGCTGAAGGCACCGAGATCCCCCGCACCTCGCTCGTCACTGGTGAGCACACGCTGCGGATCTACAAGTTTGGGCGTGCGCTCCAGGCGACGTACGAGCAGCTTCGGCGTCAGCGTATCGACCGGATCGCGTTCATCATCGCGCGTATGGCTGTTCAGGCCGAGGCCGACAAGGTCACGATCGCGCTGAACACGATCATCAACGGCGACGGCAACGCGAACACGTCAGCCCTGGTCCTGAATCAGACCGCACTGCACCCTGGTTCGACCGCAGGCACGCTGACGCTTCAGTCGTGGCTGACATTCAAGCTCCGGTTTGCCTTGACGTACCAGCCGGACATCGTCCTCGGCCAAGAAGCCGCGGTGATGCAGCTGTTGCTCCTGCCGGTGTCGGTTGGCGTCCAGACTCCCTACGCGATGCTTCCGGCGAACGCGCTCGGCACGATCACGCCGCTCGCCAATCAGCTGAACATCGCGATGGAATACGGCGTCACGGCAGATGCGCCGGCATCCAAGCTGGTCGCGCTCCAATCCAGCGGCTCGCTCGAACGCGTGACCGAAGTGGGTGGCAACGTGTCCGAGGTGGACCGGTTCATTAACAACCAGACGCAGCTGCTGACCATGACCGAGGTCGAGGGCTACGGGATCATCGATCCGAACGCGGCTCGCATCCTGAACATCGCTGCCTGACGCATACGTCCACCACGAGGGAGGACTGATAAGCATGGCTGAATCCACGAGCTCCGGGTCGTCGTCATCCACGACAACCGCGAAGACTGCATCCGCGCCGGCGCCGACGCCGGCTCCTGGCGCGACGATGGCGACCGTAACGACAGAACCGCAGCCTGTTCCCGCAGAAGGGTCGACCGTCATGCACCCGCCGTTGCCGCAGGCAGCTGGTGGTCCGCCGGCCGAGGAGGATAAGAGCACCGCTGACGATCACGAAAAGGCGAACTCCAGGACCGAGGGCAAAGAAGAAGCGGCAGCCGCAGCCAAGACGATCACGGTCGAGTCGGCACTGACGGGCACTGACGCGAATCGGGTCGCACTGTACGAACGCGATCCAGCGCATCCCAACGGTGAAGCGTTTGTCGGCCCAGGCCACCAGGTCGAAGTGGCTCGCACAGCTGCGGTCGAGGCGCGTCTTCGGGCAGGCATCCTGCGCGAAGCAGGCAGCAAATAGGCGTGCTCGATGGCTGAATCGAACAGCAAAGGCAAAGTAGACGATCGTGAGCGGGAACGCGCCCGCTCGCGCGGC
>DATBKP010000106.1:0-9701 GCA_036555785.1 Steroidobacteraceae bacterium | reverse complement strand
TTCGACGCTGCAGCAGGAATCGGCGCGCAAGCTCGGCTTCGGCGCGCAACGCACGATGCGGCTCGCGCAGCAGCTGTATGAAGGCGTCGACTTCGGCGAAGGCGCGGTCGGTCTCATCACCTACATGCGCACCGACTCGGTGAATCTGGCCAACGAAGCGATCCAGGAAATCCGCCAGGTCATCGCCGCCAACTACGGGCAGGAATCGCTGCCGGAATCGCCCCGCGTCTACAAGACCAAATCGAAGAACGCCCAGGAGGCGCACGAGGCGGTCCGGCCGACCTCGGCCGAGATCACGCCGGAGCGCCTCGAAGGCAAGATCGATCCCGACCAGTTCAAGCTGTACAGCCTGATCTGGAAGCGCGCGGTCGCCAGCCAGATGGAGCCGGCCGTGTACGACACGGTCGCGGTCGACCTGGTGCCGGGAAACGGCGCGAAGCGCGAAGGCGCCGCTGCAGTGCTGCGCGCCAACGGCTCGACGCTGGTGAAGCCCGGCTACATCGCCGTATATAAGGAAGGAGTCGACGACGGCGGCGACGACGACAACGACCGCATCCTGCCGCCGCTCGAGGTCGGCGACGGCCTGAAGCTGCTCGGCATCCGCCCCGAGCAGCACTTCACCGAGCCGCCGCCGCGCTACTCGGAAGCGAGCCTGGTCAAGGCGCTGGAAGAGCACGGCATCGGCCGCCCGTCGACCTATGCCAGCATCATCTCGACGCTGGTGAACAAGAAGTACACCGAGCTGCTGAACCGCCGCTTCGTGCCGACCGACCTCGGCAAGATCGTCAACCGCTTCCTGACGCGCAACTTCCATCACTACGTGGAGTACGGCTTCACCGCGAAGATGGAGGACGACCTCGACGAGATCGCCGATGGCCACGAGGCGTGGGTGCCGGTGCTCGATCGCTTCTGGAAGGAATTCAAGCAACGCGTCGACCACGTCGACGACACCGTGACGCGCGAGGACGTGTCGGAAGCGCGCGAGCTCGGCAAGGATCCCACGACCGGCAAGCCGATCTCGGTGCGCTACGGCAAGTACGGCCCGTTCGTGCAGATGGGCACGAAGGACGACGAAGAGAAGCCGAAGTTCGCCAGTCTGCGCCCGCATCAGCGCATGGACTCGCTCACGCTGCCGGAGGCGCTCGAGCTGTTCAAGCTGCCGCGCACGGTCGGTCACATGCCGGACGGTCACGCGATCCGCGTCGCGATCGGCCGCTTCGGTCCGTACGTGCAGTACGGCGCGAAGAAATTCGTCTCGATCAAGGAGGACGATCCGTACACGGTCGAGCTGCCGCGCGCGCTGGAGCTGATCCGCGCCAAGGAAGTGCTGGACGCGAACCGCATCATTCTCGATTTCCCCGACGCGGGCATCCAGGTGTTGAACGGCCGCTACGGTCCGTACATCACCGATCGCGCGAAGAACGCCAAGATCCCCAAGGATCGCGAGCCGCGGACGCTGACGCTCGATGAGTGCAAGGAACTGCTGGCCGCTGCGCCGGAGCGCGGCAAGGGTCGCTTCGGCAGGTTCGCCAAGAAGACCGCGGTGCCCGCAACCGCAGGCGCGACTGCAGCGGCGGAGAAAACTGCGAAGGCTGAGAAACCGGCACGCGCTACGGCCAAGTCGGCGAAAACTGCGGCGCCGCCAAAAGTGACCGCCAAGGCGCCGGTCAAAGCTGTGGCGAAGGCGCCTGCGAAGTCGGCGGCCCCGAAGAAGAAGGCAGCAGCGAAGAAGACGCCGAAGAAGTAGTCATGCCGTCCCCCGCTCCCGACGTCGCGGCGGTGTTGTCCTACCTGCGCGGACTCCAGGACACGATCTGCGCTGCGCTCGAGCAGACGGACGGGACGGCGCGCTTCCGTTGCGACAGCTGGCAACGCGCCGAGGGCGGCGGCGGCGAGAGCCGTGTGCTGCGCGATGGCGCAGTCTTCGAACAGGCCGGCGTCAACTTCTCACATGTAACGGGTGCGAAGCTGCCGGCGAGCGCATCTGCTCAGCGCCCCGAGTTGCAGGACGCGCAGTGGCTCGCAGCTGGCGTGTCACTGGTGCTGCATCCGCTGAACCCGTACGTGCCGACCACCCATTGCAACGTGCGCTTCTTCTGCGCGACGAAGGGCGAGACGATTGCGTGGTGGTTCGGCGGCGGCTTCGATCTCACCCCTTACTATCCGTTCGACGAAGATGTGCTGCACTGGCACCGCACGGCGCAACAGGCGTGCGCGGCGTTCGGCGGCGATGTGTACGCGCGCCACAAGGACTGGTGCGATCGCTATTTCTTCCTCAAGCATCGCAACGAGACGCGCGGCGTCGGCGGGCTGTTCTTCGATGATCTCAACGAGTGGGGCTTCGAGCGCTGCTTCGCTTACCAGCGCAGCGTCGGCGATCACTTCCTGCCTGCGTACCTGCCGCTCGTCGAGCGTCGCCGCGCACTGCCGTACGGCGAACGCGAGCGTCAGTTCCAGTTGTACCGCCGCGGGCGTTATGTTGAATTCAATCTCGTATACGACCGCGGCACTTCGTTCGGGCTGCAGAGCGGCGGCCGCACCGAATCGATCCTCATGTCATTGCCGCCGCTCGTGCGCTGGGAATACGACTGGCGCCCGGCACCGGGTTCGCCCGAAGCGCGCCTCTACGAAAATTTTCTCCGGCCGCGCGACTGGCTGCGCGAGTTAAGTTAAGCAAACTTCGGCACGCTGCGAGCGCGCTCATCGTGACGATGCGCGCGTGTGTATACATGCGCGCTCGCGCAGCGTCGAAATTTTTTCCAACTCGCGCGCAAGCGCGCAACCGACGTCCTTACACAATTGAATTCACAACTAGCGAGGAGTAGCGTCCTCGCACCGATTGCTCGAAGTGCAATCGTTCTCGATTTCGCAAAAACTATTTTACGGGGAAATTCCGATGGACCTACGTGCTTCCAGGCCGCGGGGGAGACTCGCGGCGTTACTCCTTTTTACAGCGCTGGCACCAGCTGTCTCGTTGGCGCAGACGAGCGACGTCGACGGCGCACCTCAGGCGGCCGCGGTCGATGAAACGCCGTCGCTGTGGCTGATCGAACTCAACGGCAAGGCAACGGCGGATGGCGGCACGAGCGCCGCGCTCGCCGCGGAGAAGCAGGCATTCCGCAGCGCCGCCAGTCAGGCCGGCGTGCAATTCACCGAGCGCCATGCGTTCGGCACTTTGTGGAACGGCGTCTCCGTGTCGGTCGCGCACAAAGACATCGCGCGCATCGCCCGCCTGCCCGGCGTCAAGGCGATCTACCCGGTGATCAAGTACTCGCTGCCGGAGCGCTCGCCGAATTCGGGCATGGACCTGGCCACGGCGATCAAGCAGACCGGCGCCGACATCGCGCAGAACCAGCTGGGGCTGAGCGGCCACGGCGTCAAGGTCGCGGTGATGGACACCGGCATCGACTTCGATCATCCGGACCTGGGCGGCTGCTTCGGCCCGGGTTGCCGCGTGTTCACCGGCTGGGATTTCGTCGGCGATGACTTCAATGCCGACGACACCTCGCCGAGCTTCCAGCCGATTCCGCATCCCGATCCGATTCCCGACGACTGCAACGGCCACGGCACGCACGTCGCCGGCATCGTCGGCGCGAACGGCGGGATCATCGGCGTGGCGCCCGGCGTGACGTACGGTGCGTATCGCGTCTTCGGCTGCGAAGGCTCGACCTTCTCCGACATCATGATCGAAGCGATGGAGCGCGCGTACAACGACGGCATGGACATCCTCAACATGAGCATCGGCGCGGCGTTCCAGTGGCCGCAGTATCCGACTGCTGTTGCGGCGTCCAAGCTGATCAACAAGGGTATGGTGGTCGTCGTCTCGATCGGCAACGACGGCGCCTCGGGCCTGTACTCGGCGAGCGCGCCCGGCGTCGGCAAGGACGTCATCGGCGTCGCATCGTTCGACAACACCGACGTGCTGCTGCCCGCCTTCAGCGTGTCGCCGGACAACGCTTTGTTCGGCTACCTGCAGGCCGCGGCTTCGGGCACCGCTCCGACGAGCGGCACGTTCCCGCTGGGTCGCACGGGCACTCCGGCCTCGACGGCTGACGGCTGCGCCGCCAGCGGCGGCGGTGCACCGGGCAGCCTGACTGGACAAGTGGTGTTGATCCGCCGTGGCACGTGCGGCTTCTATGAGAAGACGGTCCTCGCGCAGGCTGCCGGCGCGGCGGGCGTGGTCATCTACAACAACGTCGCGGGCTTCATCAATCCGACCGTGGCGCCGGTGCTGCCGCCGCCTCCGGGCATCGCGCCGGGAACGCCGGTGACGATCCCCGTCGTGGCGATCACCGCGTCGCAGGGCGCGACGATCGACGGGCGCATCGCTGCCGGCGGCGCGACCATGACGTGGACCAATCAGCAGTCGAGCGTGCCGAATCCGACCGCCAACCTGATCTCCTCCTTCAGCTCGTACGGCCTCGCGCCGGATCTGTCGCTGAAGCCGGATATCGGCGCGCCGGGCGGCAACATCAACTCGACCTATCCGCTGGAGAAGGGCGGTCACGCCAACATCAGCGGTACGTCGATGGCGTCGCCGCACGTTGCGGGCGCAGCTGCGTTGATGATGGAAGCGCATCCCGACAAGAAGGCCAGCCTGTACCGCGACATCTTCCAGAACAGCGCGGATCCGAAGGTGTGGGCCGGTAATCCGGGTCTCGGCTTCCTCGACAACGTGCATCGCCAGGGCGCGGGCATGATCGACATCGACGATGCGATCACGACCACGACCTCGATCGCTCCGGCGAAGATCGCGCTCGGCGAGAGCGAGGCCGGCGACTCGGTGCAGACGCTCAAGGTCAAGAACGTCGCGTCGACGCCGGTCACGTACGACCTGTCGTTCGTGAACGCGCTGTCCACGGGCGGCACGATCACGCCGTCGTTCTTCCTGTCGGACGCAGAGGTTACGTTCAGCGCGCCGAGCATCACGGTGCCGGCGAAGAGCGAACGCAGCTTCACCGCGACGATCACGCCGGCGACCGGCCCGGATCTGGGCCAGTACGGCGGCTACATCGTGCTGACCCAGCAGGGCGGCGGCCGCGTCTACACCGTGCCGTTCGCGGGCTTCATCGGTGACTACCAGGCCATCCAGGTGCTGTCGCCGACGGCGAACGGCTTCCCGTGGCTCGCGAAGCTGTCGGGCGGGACGTTCTTCAACCAGCCGACCGGTGCGACGTTCACGTTGGTGGGCGACGACCAGCCGCAGATCCTCGCGCACTTCGACCATCAGTCGCGGCGCGTGCTGCTGCAGGTCTTCCAGATCAACACCGACCAGAACGGCGTGCAGACCCGCGGCCGCAACTGGCACAAGATCATCGACGAGAGCTACTTCGGCCGTAACAGCGGACCGACCGGCTTCTTCTCGTTCGCCTGGGACGGCACGACCTTCAACAATCCGGGCGGTCCGATCCAGACCGTGCCGGACGGCCAGTACGTCATCGAGATCTCGGTGCTGAAGGCCTTGGGCGATCCGGCGAACCCGGCGCACACCGAGACCTGGCAGTCGCCGCTGATCACGATCGACCGTCCGTAACCGGACCTGCAGTCGATTCGACTGGAGAGCCCCTCGCGAGAGGGGCTCTTTTTTTGCGCGGGTCGTTTACTTCTCGTCGAGCCCCGAGACCGCGGGATGCTCGCAATAGACGAAGTTGCCGCTGTCGGAGCCGTGATACTGATAAGGCTGGTTGTCGTGCGCGAACACGACGCGCACCCCGGGCGTCTGCGCCGGCAGGTAGGACCTCCCCGGCTGCGCGCAACCCAGCGAGCTGTCGTCCCACACGACCTGCTGGATGCTCAGCACAGCGATCGAGGACAGCGGCGTTCCGAGCCGCTGCGCAAGATCCTTCGCCATGCGATTCAACATATCGTGGGCATCCGTCGCAGGAGCTTGCGCGGGAGCGTCGGTCTTCGCACCGCCGACGCTGTGATGCTCGCTGTACGCCGGCTTCTTTTGCGGCGGGTCATCGGGGGAGCTGTGCATACAACCGCCGGTCAACACCAGGACACCTGTAAGAGCGGTGAGTGCGCATTTCGTCTGCATGAGTTCACCAACGTAGAAGCTCGCGACGCGGGTTAGGTGCCGCGATGATAAGGCGCGGCGCGCACTGAAGCGTGACGGGATCCGAAACTACTGAGCTTCGAGCGGCGGACAAGCCCGCACCGAGCGCAGATCGGTGTGATAGGAGTACGTGCGCCCCGAAGCGCTGAGCTCCAGCCGATAACCTACCGCGGACGTGAAGCCTGCGGTTCCTGCATCGCCCTCGGCAGCTGCCGCAGCCGTCCCGCCGCCCGAGCTGCAATTCATGTCGTCGTCGGTCCAGCGCCGCGGCTCGACGTTGGCGACGCGGATGTTGTCGACGTTCAGGCGCAGGCGATTCGCGAGATCCTGCCGCGCCAGGGCGGTGACGCGATCGAGTCCACGCGCCGACGTCGGCGGCCGCACCGTCCCCGTGAGCCGCGACGCAGCCTCGCACATTACCGCGCGCGAGCCCACGACGTTCACCTGGTGGCGCCTGCCCTGCCGTTCCAGCACGACGGCATAGCCGTTGCTCATCACTTGCTTGTACATGCTGCCGGGCTTGCGGCAGCCGAGGCTCGAATCGCTCCACTGCGTCGGCTCGATCGTGATGACCGTGAATTCGCCCGGCTGCGCGTGCAACTGGCGCGCGGCTTCGGCAAGCGCCTGTTCGGTCGCGGCCCGCGCGGCGGTGCTCGAGTGCGCTGCCCGATCGCCCGGCGCGCCGTCCTGGGGCGCGGCGACCGGCCCGTGCAGCAGGCCCATTGCAAGCAATGCAGTGGCGGCAACTCGCTTCATGATGAATCATCTCCGTCGTGAACTATCGACACGCCTTCCATGCGGCCAACTTCGCCGATGTGCACAAGCACGTCGTGCTGCTCGCGCTGCTCGAGCGCCTGAAGCAGAAACCCAAGCCGCTGTTCTATCTCGACACGCATGCCGGACGCGGCTGGTACGACCTGCGCGGCGAGGATGCCACGCGCGGCGGCGAATGGCGCGAGGGAATCGCCCGGCTTGCCGGACGGACGACGCAGTCGGCGGATTTGTTACGTTACCTGCGGGCAACGCACGCCGCCGGCGCTGCGCCGACCCGATATCCCGGCTCGCCGCTGCTGGCGCTCGGCGCGCTGCGCGTCGGCGATCGCGCGGTGCTGATCGAACAGCAGCCGGCCGAAGCGCACGCGCTGACGCAATCGACCCGCGGCAACCGCAACGTCGCCGTCGTCTGTGGCGATGGCTACGCGGCGCTGAAAACGTACCTGCCGCCGCGCGAGAACCGCGGCCTGGTGCTGATCGACCCGCCCTACGAAGCAGACAGCGAATTCGCCGACGCCGAGCGGGCGTTGCGATTCGGGCTGTCTCGCTGGCCGAACGGTGTGTTCGCACTCTGGTATCCGATCAAGGCGGGCGCGCAAGCTCAACGACTGAACGCAGCGCTGCAGACTTCCGGGTTGCGCAAGCTCCTGCGGCTGGAGCTGACGGTGCGGCCCGCCGATTCGCCGCTCGGGCTGAACGGCTCCGGCATCGTGATCGCGAACCCGCCCTGGAAGTTCGATGGGGAAATCGCGGAAGCGCTGCGGGAAACGCAGGGGGCGCTGAGCGAGGCCGGCGGGTCGAGCGTGGAATGGCTGGTGGAAGAGTGATGAAGGTGATCATCACCTTCATCACCGCATCACGTTCATCACCTTCTTCTTCCCCAACGCCTTGCACTCCCTGTGGCGGAAGCAACCGGTGACGTGATCGTTCACCATGCCGGTCGCCTGCATGTGCGCGTAGATGATCGTGCTGCCGACGAAGCGGAAGCCGCGCTGCTTGAGATCCTTGCTGATCGCATCGGAGACGGCGCTGACCGGCGGCACCTGCTGCTGCCGCGCGAAGCCGTTCTGGATCGGCTTGCCGCCGACGAACGTCCACATGTGCTGCGCGAAGCTGCCGTGCTGCGACTGGAAATCCAGGTACGCACGCGCATTGCCGATGGTCGCCTCGATCTTGAGCCGGTTGCGCACGATGCTCGGATTGTTCATGAGACGCGCCAGCTCGCGCTTGCCGAAGCGCGCAATGCGCTCGGCATCGAAGCCGGCGAACGCTTCGCGATAGCCCTCGCGCTTGTTGAGGATCGTCGACCAGGACAGCCCGGCCTGCGCGCCTTCGAGGATCAGGAACTCGAACTGCGTCTGATCGTCCCACGCGGGCACGCCCCACTCCGTGTCGTGATAGCTGACGTAGAGGTCGTTGCCCTTGAGGCTCCAGGGACAACGCACGACAGGCTTGGTGGCAGGCATTGGGCTTCCGGGAAGGGGCTGTAGGCTGTAGGCTGTAGGCCGTCGCCAGAGGGGATGCTCTTTTCTGGCTACAGTCTACAGCCTAGAGCCTACAGCCTTTCCTATGTCCGACCGAGAGACAGGCGAATTCCCCCGCACGCGCCTGCGCCGCATGCGCCGCGACGAGTTCTCGCGGCGCCTCATGCGCGAGAGCACGCTCAGCGCCGACAACTTCATCTACCCGATGTTCGTGATCGAGGGCCAGGGCCGGCGCGAGCCGATCCAGAGCATGCCCGAGGTCGAGCGGGTCACCGTCGATGAGCTGGTGCGCGAAGCGGAATCGCTGGCGGAGCTGGATATTCCGGCGCTGGCGCTGTTTCCGGTGCCGCCCGCCGGCGTGAAGAGCGACGACGGCAGCGAAGCGTGGAATCCCGAAGGCCTGGCGCAGCGTGCGGTGCGCGCGGTCAAGAAAGCCGTGCCGCAGCTCGGCGTCATCACCGACGTCGCCCTCGACCCGTACACGACGCACGGTCAGGACGGCATCATCGACGCTTCCGGCTACGTCGTGAACGACGTAACGGTCGACGCGCTGGTGAAGCAGGCGCTGTCGCATGCCGAAGCCGGCGCCGACATCGTCGCGCCGAGCGACATGATGGACGGGCGCATCGGCGCGATCCGCGAAGCACTCGAAGTCGCGGGCCATCTCAACACGCGCATCCTCGCGTATTCCGCCAAGTACGCCTCCAGTTTCTACGGCCCGTTCCGCGAGGCCGTCGGCTCGGCCGGCAATCTCGGCAAGGGCAACAAGTACAGCTATCAGATGGATCCCGCGAATTCCGACGAGGCGCTGCGCGAAGTCGCGCTCGACCTGCAGGAAGGCGCGGACATGGTGATGATCAAGCCCGGGTTGCCGTACCTCGACATCGTGCGACGCGTGAAGGACACCTTCGGTGTGCCGACGTTCGTCTACCAGGTGAGCGGCGAGTACGCGATGCTGGAAGCTGCGATCCGCAATCAATGGCTCGATGGCCGCAGCGTCATTCTCGAGTCGCTCCTGTCGATTCGCCGCGCCGGCGCGGACGGCATTCTCACTTACCACGCCAAGCGCGCCGCTGCCTGGCTGCGGGAGCGACGCTAGCGGCTTGCCGCCGGCGCACGGGATGAGCAGTCAACCGACAGCGCAAGGACCCACGCCAGACAAGTACGCAGTCATCGGTTCCCCGGTCGGCCACAGCTGGTCGCCCTTCATCCACGGCCTGTTCGCCAAGCAGACCGGTCAGCAGCTCAGCTACTCCCGCCTGGAAGTCCCGCCCGAAACGCTCAACGAGCGCGTCGTCGAATTCTTCGCGGCCGACGGCAAGGGCCTGAACGTCACGGTGCCGCACAAGCAGGCGGCGTGTCTGATCGCACGCGAACGCACACCG
>DATBKP010000105.1:0-14678 GCA_036555785.1 Steroidobacteraceae bacterium | reverse complement strand
ACCCACCACGTCCCCCGAACGCGGGGCGCCATTTTTCTTGTGCTCCCGCAAGGTTGCGACTATTGTCGGATCAAGCAACTCGCGAATGACTCTAACTGAAGGGGTCAAACGTATGAAAGTCAACGAGTTGCGTAGAACTGTTAAAGCTCTTGCATGACTGAAGCCGCTGCATCGCTCGAAGAGTCCGTGGGGTTCGGACTCGGCACTGCTCCGTTTGCCCGAACCGACGAAGACTCATTTTTCTTCCCCAGTGACCAGCACCTGCGGGCGCTGGAGTTCATGGGTCATTCCCTGTGGACCAACGCGCGCCTCGGCGTCGTCACTGCCGAGCAGGGCTGCGGCAAGAGCCTGCTGATCCATCGGCTGCTCAAGGATCTCGACGAGCGCATCGTCGCCGCCGCGATCCACCAGGAGAACATCTCGGCCCGCGAGTTCCTGCAGGACATCCTGCGGCAGTTCGGCTTCTCCGCCGACGAGGTCGACAAGACGGACCGCCGCCGCTGCCTGGAGCGCTTCATGTCGCACCAGGCCAGCATGGGGCGACTGTGCGTGCTGGTCGTCGAGAATCCCCAGGCGATGCATCCGTCGGTGCTGGAAGAGTTGCGCGGGCTCGCCGCCGCACAGGTCGACGGCATGCGCGTGCTCAAGGTGCTGTTGCTCGGCCAACCGTCGCTCAACCTCGTGCTCGAGTCGCCACGCATGGCGGAGCTGCTGACGTCGAACGTGCCGCGTTTCTCGCTGGGTCCGCTGACCGAAGACCAGACTGCGGCATATGTTGCGCACCGACTGCGCGCCGCTGGCGCGTCCAATCCGGATGCGTTGATGCCCTACACGCTGATGTCGCACATCCATGCGTGCAGCGGCGGCGTGCCGGCGCGCATCAACAAGCTGTGCACGCGGGCCTTGGCCTGGGCCGCCTCCGAAGGCGCGCCGCTGGTCACGACCTCGGCGCTCGATCACGCGACAGAAGAGCTCGGCTGGGAGAACAAGCGACGCGTCGCCGTCGTCGCGCCGGGCTACATCGTCGAGTCGAACGATGCCCCCGCGCCGCGCGCCAAGCTGATCATCACGATGCAGGGTCTGCCGGACCGCGAGATCACGCTGGAGGGTGATCGCATCCTGGTAGGGCGTGGCGAGGAAGCCGACGTCTCGATCGACTCCGTGTTCGTCAGCCGTTACCACGCGCTGATCGTGCACGACCACGGCCAGGACCTGATGCTCGACCTCGGCAGCACCAACGGGCTGGTCGTGAACTCCCGCCGCATCCTGCGTCGGGCGCTGCGGCATCGCGATCTGATCCAGGTCGGACCGGCGCGCGTCATGTACTTCAACGAGCACGCCGCCGCGACCGCCCAGCCCGACCCGGGCGAGACGATCTGCTTCGCGCGCCCTGGATTTCCGCACGCCGCAGGGGAAGAGGAGCCGGGTGCACTGCTCGCGTTCGGCCGGCTCGATACCTCGGGCTGAAGCCCGACCTGCGGTGCCGGGTAGGTCGGGCTTCAGCCCGACTTCATTCTCCGCTAGAGTGTCGCCCTCCCAACGCCCGCGCGTTCCCGAGTGTCTTGCATCCATCCCGTCCCGGTGGTCATGCGCCGGACCGCAACGGCTGCGCGGACGCCTTGAGAGAGCAACAAGAGATCCTGGCAAGTGGAACGGTGGCGCGTACATAAGTTCGGCGGGTCGAGCGTCGCCGACGCGGTATGCATGGAGCGCGTCGCACGCATTCTCGAGCAGGATCCACATCCACGGCTCGGCGTGGTGCTGTCCGCGTGCCGCGGCGTCACCGACGCGTTGCTCAATCTCGTGGCCACCGCCGAGCGCCAGCAGGGTCCGCTCAATGAGCAGATCGAAGCGCTGCGCCACCGCCACGAGGTGATTGCCGACACGCTGCTCGCCGGCGCGACGCGCACTGAATTCCTCACCACGCTCAGCCAGGATTGCCGGGACATCGCCGGCATTTTGCACACCGTCGCGCTGATCCGCTCGGCGTCACAGCCGGTGCGCGACCTGGTCGCCGGCTACGGCGAGATCTGGTCGACGCAGCTCTTCAGCGCTTACCTGAGGCATCGCGGTCGCCGCCCCGGAGCGGTGCACTGGATCGATGCGCGCGACGTCGTGTCGGTGGAATGGGGACCGCTCGGCCCGGCGGTGCGCTGGGTGGAGTCGCAGGCGAACGCCGTCCGCATCACCCCGCGCGAGCCCGCGACGTTGATCATCACCGGATTCATCGCGCGCGACCCGAAGGGTCTGCAGACCACGCTCGGCCGCAACGGCAGCGACTTCTCCGGCTCGATCTTCGGCGCGCTGCTCGACGCCGAGGAGATCCACATCTGGACCGATGTCGACGGCGTGCTCAGTGCCGACCCGCGGCTGGTGCCGGATGCCAAGGTCATCGACTCGCTGTCCTACAACGAGGCCATGGAGCTCGCGTACTTCGGCGCGAAGGTGATCCATCCGCAGACCATGGCGCCGGCGGTGCTGAAGGGCATTCCGATCTGGATCCGCAACACCTTTGCTCCGGACAAGGCCGGCACGCTGATTTGCGCCAAGCCGATCTCGGAGATCGCCGTCAAAGGCATCACCTGCATCGACCGCGTCGCGCTGGTCAACCTCGAAGGCGCCGGGATGATCGGCGTGCCCGGCACGGCGCATCGCCTGTTCGGCGCGCTGCGCGATCACGGCATCTCGGTGATCCTGATCTCGCAAGGCAGCTCCGAGCATTCCATCTGCTTCGCCATCCCGGAAGGCGAAGCGGCGCGCGCCGAGATGGTGGTGCGGCAGGCGTTCGATCGCGAGCTGCGCGAGGGACAGATCCAGCAGGTCCAGGTCGATCCCGGTTGCAGCATCCTCGCAGTCGTCGGCGACGGCATGGCGGGTGCGCACGGTGTCGCGGCCAAGGTGTTCGGCGCGCTCGGCAATGCGGCGGTGAGTGTTCGCGCGATCGCGCAGGGCGCCTCGGAGCGCAACATCTCCGCCGTCATCGACAGCAAGCACTCGGCACGAGCGCTGCGCTCGGTGCATTCGAGCTTCTATCTTTCGCCGTACACCGTCTCGGTCGGGCTCATCGGGCCCGGCGTCGTCGGCAGCGCGCTGCTCGACCAGCTCGCGACGCAGGTGCAGCGGCTGTCGCGCGATCTCAAGCTGGACCTGCGGGTGCGCGGCATCATGAGCTCCAAGCGCATGCATCTCGCGGACCCGGAAGTGCAGCTGCCGCGCTGGCGCGATGCGTTCAGCGCGCGCGCCGAGTCTGCGGATCTGGCGCGCTTCGCGCAGCACGTGCATGCGGAGCACCTGCCGCACGCCATCATCATCGATTGCTCTTCGAGCGCGGACGTGGCCGACCGCTACCCGGGCTGGCTCGCGAGCGGCATCCACATCGTGACGCCGAACAAGAAGGCGAACAGCGCGGACCTGGAGTTCTACGCGCGCCTGCACGAGGCGCGGCGGGCAGGCAGTGCGCACTACCTGTACGAGGCCACCGTCGGGGCGGGACTGCCGGTCATTCAAACACTGCGCGACCTGCGCGATACGGGCGATGAGATCCGCCGCATCGAGGGGATGCTATCCGGCACGTTGTCCTACCTGTTCAACGTGTGGGATGGGTCGGAGCCGTTCTCCTCCGTCGTGCGCGCCGCCAAGGCGCGCGGCTATACCGAGCCGGATCCCCGTGACGATCTGTCCGGGACCGACTTCGCCCGCAAGTTGATCATCCTCGGGCGCGAGATGGGCCTGCGGCTGGAGCTGGACGACGTACAGCTCGAAAGCCTCGTGCCGCCGGCGCTGGCTTCGTGCCGCCCCGAGGAGTTCCTCGACCGGCTGCCGGAGTTCGACGCGGCGATGGCGGAGCGTCTGCAGGCGGCGCGCAGCCGCAACCACGTGCTGCGCTATATCGGGTCTCTCGACGCTGCCACCGGCAAAGCGTCGGTCGGCCTGGTCGAGCTGGAGCGCTCGCACACGTTCGCCAACATCAATCTCACCGACAACGTCGTGCGTTTTCTGACGCAGCGCTACAACCAGAACCCGCTGGTCGTGCAGGGTCCCGGCGCCGGTCCGGAAGTGACGGCCGGCGGCGTGTTCGGCGATCTGCTGCGCGTGTGCGCCTACCTCGGGGTCAAACTCTGAGCATGCGGCAGACAGCCACAGCGTTCGCGCCAGCAAGCGTCGGCAATGTCGCAGTCGGCTTCGACGTGCTCGGACACAGCTTCCAGGCCATTGGCGATCGCGTCACCGCACGCCGCACGCCCGCGCCCGGCGTGACGATCGGCGCGATCAGCGGCACCGTCGTCGACCTGCCGCGCGAGCCCGAGCGCAATACAGCCGGAATGGGCGTGCTCTGCATGGTGCGCGACCTGAAGCTCGACTTCGGCATCGAGCTGGCCATCCACAAGGGCGTCCCGCTCGGCTCCGGGCTGGGCGGATCGGCGGCCTCGGCCGTAGCCGCCGTGGTGGCGGCGAACGCATTGCTGCCCGAGCCGCTCGGCAAGCTCGAGCTGCTCAAGTTTGCGATGAAGGGCGAGGCGGTCGCGAGCGGTTCGGTGCACGTAGACAACATCGCGCCGTCGCTGTACGGCGGCCTGGTGCTCACGGTCGGTATCGATAATCCCAACGTGAAGCAGATCCCGGTGCCGTCCACCGTGCGTTGCGTGCTGGTGCATCCGCACATGATGCTGTCGACGCGCGAGGCGCGGCAGATCCTCAATCGATCCATCGATCTGTCCGACGTGATCTGGCAATCTGCGAATCTCGCCGGCTTCCTCACCGGATGCTTCACCGGCGACTTGCAGCTGATACGGGAGTCACTCGAAGACGTGATCATCGAGCCGCAGCGCCAGGTGCTGATCCCGGGCTTCAAAGCAGTCAAGGAGGGCGCCAGGCTCAACGGCGCGCTCGGGTGCTCGATCTCGGGCGCCGGACCGACCGTGTTCGCCTGGTGCGAGCACCAGCACGCCGAGCGCATTCGCGATGCGATGGTCGCCGCTTTTGCGGACCATCGGCTCGCGAGCGATGCCTGGATCTCGACGCTCGATCCCGCCGGTGCGCGCATCGTCGAATGAATCTGGTCGACTGACATTCAAGAACCTCCATGCAGTACATCAGCACCCGCAACGCCGACCATGCAGTCCCGCTCGGCGAAGCCATTGCGCGCGGCATCGCGCCGGACGGCGGGTTGTATGTGCCGCGGGAGTTCCCGCATTTCACGGGGCGGCAGTTCGAAGGCGACGTCGAGCTGGCGCAGATCGGAGCGACGCTGCTCGCGCCGTTCGCCGCGGGCGATCCGCTCGCCGCCGAGCTGCCTGCGATCTGCCAAGAGGCGTTCGATTTCCCGGCGCCGCTGGTCAGCCTGCCGACCGCGCCCGCGCCGCTGTCGGTGCTGGAGCTGTTTCATGGCCCGACCAGCGCCTTCAAGGATTTCGGCGCGCGCTTCCTCGCCGCGTGTCTGGAGCGCATCCGCCGCGGCCAGCGCCGCCAGCTGACGATTCTCGTTGCGACCTCGGGCGATACCGGCGGCGCCGTCGCAGCCGCGTTCCATGGCAAGCCGTGGGTCGACGTCGCAGTGCTGTATCCGCAAGGTCGCGTCTCCGAGCTGCAGGCGCAACAGCTCGCATGCTGGGGCGGCAACGTGCGGACGTTCGCAGTGCGCGGCTCGTTCGACGACTGCCAGCGCATGGTGAAGGAGGCATTCGCCGATCCGGCGCTCGCCGAGACGCATCAACTGTCGTCCGCCAACAGCATCAACGTCGGGCGCTTGCTGCCGCAGATGGTCTATTTCGCGCAAGCGGGCTTGCGCTTGTGGCGCGAGAGCGGCCGCCGCGCCAATTTCATCGTACCCACCGGCAATCTCGGCAATGCGGTCGCCTGCATCTGGGCGCGTCACATCGGCGTGCCGATCGGCGAGATCGTGCTCGCGACCAACGCCAACCAGTCGATCACCGAATACCTGCGCACCGGCGAGTGGGCGCCACGCCCGAGCATCGCGACGCTCGCGAGTGCGATGGACGTCGGCGACCCGAGCAACATGGAGCGGCTGCGCGCGCTGCATCCGGATTTCGAGGAGCTGCAGGGGCAGATCGGCGCGTCCAGCGTCGACGACATCGAGATCCGCGGCACGATCCGCCGCGACTCGCACGAGCTCGATCGCTTGTGGTGCCCGCACAGCGCGACTGCCGCCAAGGTGTTCCGCCGCCTGCTGGCGCGCGGCGCGCGCGGTCACTGGGTGATCGTCGCGACCGCGCATCCGGCCAAGTTCAACGACATCGTCGAGGCGCAGACCGGCCGCGCGGCTGCGCTGCCTGCGAGCCTGGCGCGACTGCTGGCATTGCCGCGGCAGGAAACGGAACTCGACCCGACGCTCGAGGCGTTGCGTGGGGAGCTGCAGAAGAACTGATGATCCAGATTCCCGAACACATCCCGACCTGGTGGTATGTCGTTGCCGGCGCGGTCGCCGTGCTCGCCTTGCTCGTCTGGCTCTACCTGCTGGTGCGTGCGTATCGCACGCGGCGGGCGATCGACGCAGCGATCTCGAGCGTCGCCTACGAGATGCTCAAGAACGTGCTGATCCCGAACGGCAACGGCGGGCAGATCCACGTGCACTACCTGCTGCTCACGCAACGCGGCCTGCTGGTCGCCGACCTGCTGGACCTGCCGGGCGCGATCTTCGGCGGCGATCAGATGCTGGAGTGGACCGCGATCGGCAAGAAGCGGCGCTATACGTTTACCAACCCGCAGCATGCGTTGTACGACCGCATGGCCGCGGTACGGCTGCTGACGGGCGACGTACCGGTCGAAGGCCGGCTGCTGTTCACCCTGCGCAGCGATTTCCCGAAGGGCAAGCCGCGCAACTGCCTGCGTATCGACAGCATCACGCAGGATTTCCCGCCGGTGGACAAGGCGCGCGGCAACATCACCGCGGCGTTCGGCGACGTCTGGGCGAATGTGAAGCGCAACGCGGAGCCGAATCCCTTGGCCGCGTAGCGGCCAGGGAGTGATGAAGGTGATGAAGGTGATGAAGGTGATGGACTCCATCATCACGTCCATCACTTCCTCTTCGCATGCTCCGCCACCACATGCGCCACACACGCGGTAACCCGTTTTCCCGTCGCGATATCCAGAAATTCGTTCGGTCCGTGCGCATTCGAGTGCGGCCCGAGCACGCCGGTGATCAGGAACTGCGTGCGCGGGAATTTTTCGCTCAGCATGCCCATGAACGGAATCGTGCCGCCGACGCCCATGTACATCGCGTCGCGACCGAAGTACGTGCGCGATGCCGACTGGATCGCCGCTTCGAGCCACGGCGCGGTGGAAGGCGCGTTCCAGCCTCCGGCGGGCGACTCGACCTCGAAACCGACTTTCGCGCCGTACGGCGGATCGCTTTCCAGCACTTGCTTGACCGCGTTGGCAGCGGCTTGCCCATCGACTCCCGGCGGTAGACGGAACGACAGCTTGAGCGCTGTGAAGGGACGCAGCACGTTGCCGGCATTCTGCAGCGATGGCATGCCGTCGACGCCGGTGACGGACAAGGTCGGACGCCAGTTGCTGTTGAGGAGCAGCTCGTACGGATCGTCGCTCATCGGGCGCGTATCGCCTGCGAAAGGCAGCTTGGTGTAGACGCCCTTGCCGAGGGTCTTGGCAGCGGCGCGCGCCTGCTGCAATCGATCCTCCGGAATCTTCGTCCACAGTGCGTCGATCAGCTTGCCGGTATCCGCGTTCTCGACCCGCTCGAGCAGACGGCGCGCGATCCGGAAGCTCGACGGCACGATGCCGCTCGCCATGCCCGAGTGCACGCCTTCGGTCAGCACTTCGACGCGCAGCGTGCCGACGAGATTGCCGCGCAGCGACGTCGTACACCAGAACTGGTCATAGTTGCCGCACTCGGCGTCGAGACACACCACGAGCGAGGGCTCGCCGATGCGATCGGCCAGCGCATCGATGTACGCGGGCAGATCGGGACTGCCGCTCTCTTCGCTGCCTTCGATCAGGATCACGCTGCGCACATACGGAATGTTCTGATCGTGCAGCGCGCGCAGCGCGAGCAGGGAACCGAACACTGCGTAGCCGTCGTCCGCGCCGCCGCGCCCGTACAAGCGGCCCTCGCGCAGCACCGGTTTCCACGGCTCCAGCCCTTCGGCCCAGCCGCTGAACTCCGGCTGTTTGTCCATGTGGCCATATAGCAGCACGCAGTCGTTGGAACGGCCGGCGGGATTGCCCGAGGCCGGCACGTCGATGTACAGCAACGGAGTGAGTCCGGGCAGCCGCACGATCTCGATCTTCATGCCCGGCAGCGCGTGCTGCTGGCACCACGACTTCATGAGCTCGGCGGCGCGCATCATGTGGCCGTGCTGTTCCCACTGCGGATCGAAGTGCACGGACTTGTTCGGGATCCGGATGTATTCGGACAGCGCCGGCACGATCGACTGGTCCCAGGTGGTGTCGATGTACTTCGCAAGGCGCCCACTATCCATGACCGGATTCATTTCAAACCTCCGCGGCCGGCGCCGGCCAGCCGAATAGCGTGAGAGCGTTACGCGTCGTGAGCGACGCGAGTTCCTGCGGGTGCTGTCCGCGAGCTGCAGCCACTGCGTGCAGCACGTGCGGCAGGTACATGGGTTCGTTGCGCCGGCTGTGCGGCTTCGGATCGAGGTCGCGTGGCAGCAGATACGGGGCGTCGGTCTCGAGGACCAGGCGCTCCGCCGGAATCGTGCGTACCACTTCGCGCAGATGCAAGCCGCGCCGCTCGTCCGAGATCCAGCCGGTGATCCCGATGTACAGACCGAGATCGAGATAGGCGCGCGCTTCGGCGGCTCCGGCCGTGAAGCAATGCGCGACTCCGCCCACGAGTCGTGAGCCGTACTCGCGCAGGACCATTAAGAACTCGTCATGCGCATCGCGCTGATGCAGGAACACCGGTTTGCGCAGCTGCACCGCCAGGTCGAGCTGTCGCCTGAAGGCCGCGAGCTGTGCCGGCCGGGGCGAAAAATTGCGAAAGTAGTCGAGCCCGCATTCGCCGACCGCGACGACCTCCGGCTGAGCCGCGAGCGCGGCCAGCTCCTGCAGCGCCGGCTCGTCGAGCTCCGCGGCGTGGTGCGGATGGATGCCGGCCGTGCAACGAAAGCGCTGTGGATCGCTGCGTACCAGCTCTAGCGCAGCGCGCGTGCTCGGCAGCGAGCTGCCGGTGATCACCATGCGAGTCACGCCGGCGTCCGCGGCGCGCCGGATCACTTCGGCGCGATCGCTATCGAAACTGTCGTGGGCGAGATTGATGCCGATGTCGATGAGCTGAGCGGACAATGGGCGGATCTGCGTTGCGGGCAGCCTGTGCTATCGTTTCGGCCATGAATTGTAGAGCAACGTGGCTCGGGCTGCTGCTGGCACTGGCAGTTGCGCACGGGGCGCGCGGCGAGAGCGTCGCGGAGCTCGACGATGCCGCGGCTCGTATGCAATACGCCTTCTACACGGGCGACAGCCAGGGCGTCGAAACAGTGCTGAAGGCGCTCGAAGAGTTCCAGGTCGACGATACGCTCGCCGCGAGCAAGGCCTATCAGCTCGCCTACGGCAACTGGAAATTGTCGCAGCTCTACCTGCAGCCGCTCGCGAACGCGCAGCCGCGGCCGAACGCGAAGTCGCTGGCGTCGAAGGCGGCGCAGACCTGTGCGCGGCAGGCGCGCGCGGCGGTCGAGAAGGAAGCGGGACTCGCGGAGGCGCTCGCGATCCAGGCCGCGTGCGAAGGTCACTCGGCAGCGGCGCGCACCGGGTCGGCGGGCTGCGCGAGCAGCAAGCCGCTGCGCACGGCCGCCGGGCTCGCTCCCGACAATCCGCGCGTCAAGCTCATCCAGGCGATCTGTGCGGCGAACACCCCGACGGATCCGGCAGCCATCGAGCGCTGGCGCGGCGTCGTCGCAAGTTTCGAAGCAGCACCGCCGTCGCGTCCGGGTAAACCTGACTGGGGACACGTGGAAGCACTGACGATGCTGGGCGAAGCCTACCTGCAGCACGGCGAACCGGTAGCAGCGCGCGATGCCCTCGAGCGTGCGCTGGTGCTGGCGCCGGACTATCGGCAGGCGCAGCAGCTCCTGCAATCTGCCGCGGCGCGGCCCCGCTGAATTACACTGTGCTCGTGAACCGGCGCCAGTTTCCATCCTTCACGTCCCCGCAGCTGCAGCTGTTCGATGCGCGCAGCCCCGGAGATCGCTGGACCGTGCGCGTGAGTCGCCGTGCCCGACGGCTGTCGGTGCGCGTGTATCCGGGCGGCAGGGTCGAGGTGGTCGTGCCGCCGGGCGCTTCGGCCGCGGCGGTGCAGAGGTTCGTGGGCACGCACCGGCAGTGGATTCATCGCCGCGTCGAAGATCTCTCGACCGCAGCCGCGGTCGACGACAGTCGTCCGGCTTCGATCAAGCTGCCGGCGATCGGGCGTCACTACGCCGTCGAGTACCAGCACGCCGCTGAATCCACGGCGCGCGTGCGCATCGCCGGCGAGAACGTCATCGTCGTGAGCGGGCCGTTGCACAACGACCGGGCCGTGACCGCGGCGCTGCGTGATTGGCTCGGCGGGCTAGCACGCGAGCAGCTCGGTAGCGAGCTCGCCAGGGTGGCGGCGCAGGGCGGCTTCCGTTATACCCGGACGCAGATCCGGCGGCAGCGCACGCGCTGGGGCAGCTGCTCCGCGAGCGGCACGATCAGCCTGAACGTGTGCCTGTTGTTCCTGCGGCCGCAGGTGGTGCGCTATCTGCTGGTCCACGAGCTCTGCCACACCCGGCACATGAATCATTCGGCGCGCTTCTGGTCGCTGGTGGAGAGCTTCGAGCCCGACTATCGCGAGCTCGATCGCGAGCTGTTGCGTGGCTGGCAGAGCGTGCCAGGATGGATGTTCTCGTGAGCGAGCACGACCCCAATCGACCGTCGCGCCCCGTCGACCTGTCCGATGAGCAGGTGCACTGGGATCTCGGCGAGTCGCAGAGCTACGGCCAGTATCTCAAGCTCGAGCAGCTGCTCGCCGCGCAGCGACCGGTCTCGGTCGAGCACGACGAGATGCTGTTCATCATCATCCACCAGGCGTCCGAACTGTGGATGAAGCTGTGCCTGCACGAGCTGACCGCCGCGCGCGAGCACATCCGGCGCGACGACCTCGGCCCGTCCTTCAAAATGCTGGCGCGCGTGTCGCGCATCCAGGCGCAGCTGGTGCAGTCATGGGACGTGCTGGCGACGATGACGCCGGCCGAATACTCGATGTTCCGCAATCAGCTCGGCCGCGCTTCCGGCTTCCAGTCGGTGCAGTACCGCATGCTGGAGTTCGTGATCGGCAACAAGAACGCGGAGATGATCCAGGTGCACCGGCGCGAACCGGCCGCGTACGAGGCGCTGCAGCGTGCGCTGAATACGCCGAGCATCTACGACGAGTCGATCCGGCTGCTGAGCTCGCGCGGCTTCGAGATTCCGCCGGAGTGTCTCGATCGCGACTGGTCGCAGCCGTACCAGGCGAACAAACAGGTCGCAGCCGCGTGGCTGTCCGTGTACCACAGCGTCGATGCGAACTGGGACCTGTACGAGCTGGCCGAGAAGCTGGTCGACCTCGATCATCACTTCCAGCTGTGGCGCTTCAGTCACATGAAGACGGTCGAGCGCATCATCGGCTACAAGCGCGGCACCGGCGGCACCAGCGGCGTGTCGTATCTCAACAAGGCGCTCGAGCTGCGTTTCTTCCCGGAGCTGTGGTCGATCCGGACCGCGATGTGAGAAGCGACTGGCGGTGCGACCGCCAGCCACTTCGTAACCCGTCATTTGCCGAGCATGCGCTCGGTTTCTTCCGCCGACAGCGGCACGCCTGCCGTTTCCGGGCTCTGGCTGGGGCGCGTTGCATTCGCCTGCCGCGTGCCCATGTCGATGCGGCCGTTGAAGAGCGCACCGTCGACGATCCCCACGCGCGGCGCGAAGACGTTGCCGGTCACGCGTCCGGTCGCGTTGATCACGACCGATTCCGTGCCATGCAGGTCGCCTTCGACCGAGCCGTCGACCGTCACGACGCGCGCGTGGATGTTGCCCTGGACCACGCCCTCGGTGCCGATGGTCACGCTCTGCGTGTGATTGATCGATCCTTCGATCCGCCCCTGCAGGATGAAATCCTCCTCGGCGCTCAGCTCGCCCTTGAAGCGCAGGGTCGGGCCGAGCACGGCGACGCTGCGCTGTGTGCCCGGCGTCGCCGCGGTGGCCTGCGGTCTGCTGCCCGGCGGCGGCTGCATCGTCGGCGAAGGCTGGCTGAAGTCCTGACGTTGATCCAAACCCAAGTTACGCATGAGCATTCTCCAACTCACTTGCCCGACCGGGAGGCTTTGGTCTCGCCACGTGACGCGTGCTGCGCCGACTTCATGTCCATGTCGATGGCGCCGTTGAAGCGCGAGCCTTCGACCAGGCACACGGACGGCGCGTGAATGTTGCCGCGCAGATTGCCGGACTCGGCGACAAACACCGATTTGCCGGCGTGCAGGTCGCCTTCGACCGCACCCTCGACCTTGATGATCTGCGCCGTGATGCTCGCCTTCACCTTGCCTTCTTCGCAGACGGTGACGCGCTGCGTGTGGTGAATCGTGCCTTCCACGCTGCCCTGGATCAGCAGATCCTCGTCGGCCGACAGCTCGCCCTTGAATTTGAGCGTCGGCGGCAGCACCGACATGCGCTCGCTCGCCGTATCGTACGGGTTGGCCATGCGTCATCTCCCATTCTGCAGTGGACTGTGGGTGGACTCGGCGCGAGCTGCGCCGTGCGACGTTGACAATCTACGCGGGGGATGTTTGACGCCCCTAGAGACGTGCGTCACACATTGCGGCGATCGGCGTTAAGCACCCGGGCGCGCCGAAGCAATTCCCTGAATGGGAAGCGTGGGTGTTAAGTCGCCGCCGACACGCGGCTGTAATGAGTCATGCAGTCTGCGCCGGCAGCCAGCGCCGCCGCATTTTCCAGACGCGCCAGCCGAGCAGCAGCAGCGCGATCGCGAGATACAGCAGCGGCTCGCGCACGTCGGCCTTGACCTGCCAGTAGTAGTGCCAGATGCCGAGCAGCACGATCAGGTAGATCAACCGGTGCAGTGTTTTCCAGCGCCGCCCGAGCCGCCGCATCATGCCGTTGGTCGACGTCACCGCCAGCGGAGTTAGCAGCAGCAGCGCCAGCATGCCGATCGTGATGAACGGCCGGCGCGCGATGTCGGGCAGGATGCCGGCCCAATACAGGTCCTGGTCCAGGATCAGCCACGTGAGGAAGTGCAGCAGCACGTAAAAGAACGCATACACGCCGAGCATGCGCCGCAGCTGGATCAGCCACGGCGCATCGAACCAGTCGCGCAGCGGCGTGATCGCGAGCGTGATGAGCAGCATGCGCAGGCCCCACTGCCCGAACGTGTCCTGGATCTTCTCGACCGGGTTGGCGCCCAGGTTCGTACCGCCGAGCTCTAGAGCGCGCCACACCAGCGAGGCGAGCGGCAGCAGGCACAGCACGAACAACGCCGGCTTGAGCACCCGGCGGACGACGGTCGCGGACGGCATCAATAGAATTTCTTCAGGTCCATGCCCTGATACAGCGCTGCGACTTCTTTCTCGTAGCCGTTGAACATCAGCGTCGGCACCCGCGACTCGAACAGGCCGCGACCGATGCGCCGCTCACGTGCCTGGCTCCAGCGCGGATGATCGACGTTCGGATTGACGTTGGCGTAGAAGCCGTATTCGTGCGGCGCCGAGATGTTCCACGAGGTCGGCGGCTGGCGCTCGACGAAGCGGATCTCGACGATCGACTTGATGCCCTTGAAGCCGTACTTCCACGGCGTGATCAGCCGCAGCGGCGCGCCGTTCTGGTTCGGCAGCGTCTTGCCATACAGACCCACGGCGAGGATCGCGAGCGGATGCATCGCTTCGTCGATGCGCAGGCCTTCTACGTACGGCCATTCGAGCACCGGGTAACGCTGCCCGGGCATCTCGGCCGGACGCATCACGGTCTTGAACGCCACGTACTTCGCCTTCGACGTCGGCTTGAAGCGCTTCAGCACGTCCGCGAGCGGCACGCCGATCCACGGAATCACCATCGACCACGCTTCGACGCAGCGCAGGCGGTAGACGCGCTCTTCCAGCGCGTGGCCCTTGAGCACGTCTTCGAGCGCGAACGTGCCCTTGTTCTCGCACTCGCCACTGACGGCGACCGACCACGGTGTCGGCTTGAAACGCCCGGAGTTCGCGGCCGGCGCGCCTTTGTCGATTCCGAACTCGTAGTAGTTGTTGTACGAGGTGATGTCCTCGTAGCTGTTCGGCGCCTCGCTCAGGCTGTACTTCTCATTGCGCTTGTAGTCGAGCGGCGCGGCATCGGCGGAGGCCGGCTCCGACAGCGCACTGCCGAGTCCGGCCACACCGAGCGCAAGCGCGGCCTGCAGCAGGCGGCGCCGATCCAGGTACACGGATTCGGCTGTGATTTCCGACGGGCGGATGGCCGCCGAATCGCCGGGACGGGGCTGTCGGATCAACATGCGCTTGGCTCCTGGTCACTCACCGCAAAGGAGACCGTCGATCTGCAGAAACTATCACGTTGCTCTACGCACCGGAGCCTCCTGCAGATTCTTGACCGTGCGGTTGCGCCACAGTTCGCCCGAATTGCGTCGGGGGATTGCCCTCTTGCCCGCGCACGCTTGCCGGCATCCAACAACGAGGGAG
>DATBKP010000104.1:0-30720 GCA_036555785.1 Steroidobacteraceae bacterium | reverse complement strand
CTTCTGCGTCTTCGGATCCTTGAGGCCTTTCTCGAGCAGCGCCTTCAGCGTCTGCTGATGGAGCTTGGCGATCGAGATGAAACGGCGCGCCGCTTCCTCCGGATCCGGGCCGGTCTCGAGCACCTCTTCGTCCTCGGAGCTCTCCTCGGACTCCTCGTCGTCCTCCGACTCCTTCGGCGCCGGCGCTGCGGCCGCCGCGAGCTTCGGATTCACCGGCGCCGCGATCTCGTCGGGCGCGTTCGGATCGATGAAGCCGACGATGATGTCGACCAGGCGGCCCTGGCCGGCCTTCACCAGCTCGTACTGGCGCAGCATGAAGTCGAACGTCATCGGGTAGCTCGACAGCGCGGTGCGCACGGCATCGAGGCCTTCCTCGATGCGCTTGGCGATGCGGATCTCGCCCTCGCGCGTCAGCAGCTCGACCGTGCCCATCTCGCGCATGTACATGCGCACCGGGTCGGTGGTGCGGCCGAATTCCGCGTCGACGGTGGCGAGCGCGGCGGCGGCTTCTTCAGCGGCTTCTTCGTCGGCGACGACCGGTTCCGTCAGCAGCAGCGACTCGGACTCCGGGGGCTTCTCGTAAACGGGAATGCCCATGTCGTTAATCATGTTGACGATATCTTCGATCTGCTCCGGATCGACGATTTCGCTGGGCAGGTGATCGTTGACCTCGACGTAAGTCAGAAACCCCTGCTCTTTGCCGCGCGCGATCAGCAGCTTCAGCTGCGACTGACGCTCGTCGGCAATCTGTGCCGGTTCCTTCTTTGCTGCCAAAGTCTTGCTCAAGTTAGAGGCCCTCTGAATTCGCTTCGGACTCACCCCAGGTTTCGTGACTCACCTGAGTGGGGCGCGGGGGGTAAAAAGACCGCGCAGTGTACTTGGATCAGTCTGCGGATGCTAGGTTCTGCCCGGGGCCGGAACGCCCCGGCGACCCCCCGGCGGGGGCTCGATTTCGGCCTGTTCGCCGTCCGGCGAGCCCTCTCGGTTATGTCTGGTGCCGCCATCCCGGTCGATGGTGGCCTGGTACTGCCGCTGGGTCTCATCCTCCTTGAGCAAGCGCTCCAGGGCGCCCAGCAGTTCCTGCGCCGCACCCGCCTGATCCTCGATGTAAACCGGCATCTGGGCGAGTTTTTCCAGGTGCTCTACATCGGGGCGGCCGCGCCAGCGTTCAAGCAAAACGGCGGTATTGGCGCACGGTTGATCACGCAATTCCTCTACGAGCTGCACGATCAGCGAGATTCCCGGACGGTCCAGTGCCTGCAACGCGGTCAGGTCGCCGACCTTGTCGGCGATCCGCGGATAGTGGACTAGGAGTTGAACCGCTTGGCGAACCAGGTTCCGGCGGCCGCCGGCCGCGGGTTTCCGGGTCGGCAATGGCGCGGGTTTGCGCTCGGGGCCGGCGCGGTTCGCGGGGGCGGCCGTGTTCAATGCCGCTGCCAAGCGCTGTGGGTCGAGGCGCACGACTTTCGCAATTTCATCGCCGAGCAGCTCGCGGTAGATGCCTGCCGGAATGCGTTCCAGCAGCGGCTTCGCGAGCTCGCCGAAGCGCGCGCGGCCGTCGACCGTATTCACGTCGACCTGCGATTGCAGCTGCGCGATGAAGTACTCCGAAAGCGGCATGGCCTGCGCCAGGCGCTGCTCGAACGCTTCGCGTCCTTCCTCGCCGACCAGCGAATCCGGGTCGTGTCCGTCCGGCAGGAACAGAAAGCGCAGCTGCCGGCCTTCGCGCACCTGGCTCAGAGAATTCTCGAGCGCGCGCCACGCGGCCGCGCGGCCGGCGCGATCGCCGTCGAAGCAGAAAATCAGCTCGTTGCAGATCCGGAAGACCCGCGACAGATGCTCCGGCGTTGTCGCCGTGCCGAGCGTGGCGACTGCGTAAGTGATGCCGGCCTGATGCAGGCGTACGACGTCCATGTAGCCTTCAACGATGAGCAGCCGCGTCAGGGTTCGCGACGCCTGCCGCGCCTCGTACAGCCCGTACAGCTCGCGCCCCTTGTGGAAGAGCTCGGTCTCGGGCGAGTTCAGGTATTTCGGCTCGCCCTTGTCGAGCACGCGCCCGCCGAACGCGATCGTACGGCCGCGCGCATCGCGGATCGGAAACATCACGCGATCGCGAAAGCGGTCGTAGTAGCCGGGTGTCACGCCGGGCTTGCGCTCGCGCTCGATCACCAGCCCCACCTGCAGCAGTTTCAGCCGCTCCGCTTCGCTGGCGCCGAACTGCTGCAATACGCAGTCCCAGGCGTCGGGGGCGTAACCGAGCGAGAACTTCGCCGCGGTGTCGCCGGTGAGACCGCGCGCTTTGAAGTAATCCTTCGCGCGCTCCGAGCTCCGCAGCTCGCGGCGATACAGGTCCGCGGTCTTGTCGAGCAGCGCGAACAACGCGTCGGTCGGCGGCGCCTGGCGCGCTCCCGGAGCTTCCTCGCGCGGCACTTCGAGCCCGACGCGCGCAGCGAGATCCTCGACCGCTTCCACGAAGCTGAGATGGTCGTGGTCCATCAGGAAGGTGATCGCGGTCCCGTGCACGCCGCAGCCGAAGCAGTGATAGAACTGCTTGTCCGGAACGACGTGGAACGACGGCGTCTTCTCGCCGTGGAACGGACAGCAGGCCTTGAATTCCTTGCCGGCTTTTTTGAGCGGCACGCGGCTGCCGATCAGCTCGACGATGTCGGCGCGGGCGATGAGCTCGTCGATGAAGTGTTGTGGGATGCGGCCGGCCATAGGGAACGCGCGAAGGATATGCCGCGGCAACGCGCCGGCATAGGCAAGCAAGAATCGGGCACAGAAGAGTCAGGCTGAAGCCTGACCCAGAGAATTCAAGCGGTGAGTTTCGCCTTCAGCTTGGCGCTGGCGGCCGCCATGTCCGTACGGCCCTGCGCCTTCTGCTTCAGCAGCGCCATGGCCTTGCCCATTTCCTTGATCGAGGTCGCGCCGGACTCGGCAATCGCCTCACGGATCAGGGCGTCCACTTCGCTTTCCGACAGCTGGCTCGGCAGGTAGCCCTGCAGCAGCTCGATTTCCCGGGTCTCGCGCGCGACCAGGTCCTCCCGGCCGCCGCTCTTGAACTGGACGACGGATTCCTTGCGCGTCTTGATCATCTTCTCGATGACAGACAGCACCTGCGTGTCGTCCAGGGTGATGCGCTCGTCGACTTCCCGCTGCTTGATGGCAGCGGTGATCATGCGGATGGTGCCGAGGCGCTCGCTGTCCTTGGCGCGCATCGCCGCCTTCATGTCTTCGGTGACGCGGTCCTTGAGCGACATGGACTTGAGTGGAGGTGGGGGCAGGGAGCCTTTAGTAGGAGCGGGCCGGACGGGCGCCGCGGCCGCCGCTGACGTCGCGGGTGACGCGCTTCATGTGGCGCTTCACGGCCGCCGCTTTCTTGCGTTTCCGTTCCTGCGTCGGCTTCTCGTAGAATTCGCGCCGCCGCAGCTCGGTCAGCACTCCCGCCTTCTCGCAGGCGCGCTTGAAGCGCCGCAGGGCGGCATCGAAGTACTCGTTTTCTCGGACGCGAACGCTCGGCATCGCTACCTCTATGAATTCCCGGGCCTAATCTGATTACATGACCTGTTCAGAAGGGCCATGGCAGGCCCGGACAGGCTTTCAAGAGCGCGCCAGTGTAATGATGCACGGGGCGAAAATCAAAGCAGGCACGGTAACTTGAGACTTCAACGGTATGCGGGTCCTGGGCATCGAAACCTCGTGCGATGAGACGGCCGCGGCCGTGTACGACGGCCGGGCCGGGCTGCTCTCCCATCGCCTGCACAGCCAGGTGCAGATGCATGCCGAATACGGCGGTGTCGTGCCCGAGCTGGCTTCGCGCGATCACGTGCGCCGTCTGTTGCCCCTGATCCACTGCGCACTCGAGGACGCCGGCACCCGGCCTGAACAGCTCGAGGGCGTCGCCTACACGGCGGGGCCCGGATTGGTCGGCGCACTGCTGGTCGGCGGCGCCGTCGCCCGCAGCCTCGCATTCGCGTGGGGGCGGCCGGCGGTCGGCGTGCATCATCTCGAAGGCCATCTGCTGGCGCCGATGCTCGAAGCGTCGCCGCCCGAGTTTCCGTTCCTGGCGCTGCTCGTGTCGGGCGGGCACACGCTGCTCGCCGTCGTGCGCGGACTGGGCGAGTACCGGATCATCGGCTCGTCGCTCGACGACGCCGCGGGCGAGGCATTCGACAAGACCGCAAAGCTCCTCGGACTGCCGTATCCGGGCGGCCCGGCGCTGGCGGCGCTGGCGCGCAGCGGCCGGCCAGGCAAGTTCCAGTTCCCGCGGCCGATGCTCGATCGTCCGGGTCTCGATTTCAGTTTCAGCGGGCTCAAGACCGCCGTCGTCGTCGCCACGCGCGACGTTGCGCTGGACGACCAGGCTCGCGCCGACGTTGCGCGCGAGTTCCAGCAAGCCGTCGTCGAAACGCTGGTCGCGAAGTGCGCTCGCGCAGCGATGCAGACCGGCCTGTCGACGCTCGTCGTCGCCGGCGGCGTCGGCGCGAACGAGCAGCTGCGCAGCGAGCTCGCTGCGCTCGGGCGCCGCGCGGGTCTGAAGATCCTCTACCCGCGCCCGGAGTTCTGTACGGACAACGCTGCGATGATCGCGTACGCTGGCTATCGCCGGCTGGCCGGCGGCGAGCACGACGAGCTGCGGATCCGCGCCAGCGCGCGCTGGCCGCTGGATACTCTGCGGCCGCCGCCGCAGGGCTCGTAGCGAATCGACACAACGAATGGACAAGATCTTTCTCAGCGCGCTCACCGTCGAATGCATCGTCGGCATCTGGGAATGGGAGCGCCGGGTCAAGCAGACGGTCATCATCGACCTGGAGATGGCGGCCGACATCCGCCGGGCCGCGGCCAGCGATCGCATCGACGACACGATCGACTACAAGAAAGTCGCGAAGCGCCTGCTGGCGTTCGTCGGCGAGTCGCAGTTCCACCTGGTCGAGACGCTCACCGAGCAGATCGCGCGGATCATCGTCACCGAGTTCGGCGTGAGCTGGGTGAAAGTGCGGCTCAACAAGCAGGGCGCGATCCGCGGCGCGCGCGACGTCGGCATCGAGATCGAGCGGCGCGCGGCGGACTATGGCTGACGTCTACGTCGCCGCGGGCAGCAACGTCGAGCCGGAGACGCATCTCGCCCGCGCGCTCGACCAGCTGGAGCAGGCGTTCGGCGCTCTGGCTGTTTCCCCGGCGTATCGCAATCCGCCGGTCGGCTTCGCCGGCGCGGACTTCATCAACCTCGTCGTCGGCTTTCGCACGGCCGACTCGCCGGCGCAGGTGAAGCAGAAACTGGAGAGAATCGAAGCGCTGTGCGGCAGGCCGCGCAGCGCGCCGAAGTGGGCGCCGCGCTCGATGGACCTGGATATCCTCATGTACGACCAGCTCGTGAGCGACGAGCCGGGACTGGTGCTGCCGCGGCCGGATCTGCTGCGCCGGGCCTTCATGCTGAAGCCGTTGGCCGAGCTCGCGCCGGCGCTCCGGCATCCGACGCAGCACCGCACCATCGGCGAGCTCTGGGCGCAGTTCCCGGGTGCCGATCACCCGCTCGTGGCGGTCACCATCCCACGCTCCGGCCACCATCGACCGCCAGGATCTGGCCGGTGACATACGGCGCGTCCCTGACGAAGAACAGGGCGGCGCGCACCACATCGTCCGGCGCACCGCTGCGCTTCAGCAGCGTCTTCGCGACGATCTCGTTCTGCAGCTGCGGATCCATGCCCGCTTCGGGCCACAGGATCGGACCCGGCGCAATGCCGTTGACGCGCACCTCGGGGCCGAGCTCGCGCGCGAGCGCGCGCGTCAGCATCGCGAGTCCGGCCTTGGCGGCCGAGTACACGGGATGTCGCGGCAACGGGCGCTGACCGTGAATGTCGAGCATGTTCACGATCGCGCCGCGGCTCTTGCGCAGCTCCGGCGCCGCGGCCTGCGCGAGGAAAAACGGCGCGCGCAGGTTCGTACCCATGAGATCGTCCCATTGCGCCGGCGACACGCTACCGAGCGGCGTCGGATAGAAGGTCGAAGCGTTGTTGATGAGCGCGTCGAGGCGGCCGAACGCAGTCACCGCGCCCGCTACGACGCCCGGTAGCGCGGCGACATCGAGTACATCCGCCGTCACGATGACCGCCGAACGTGCGCGCAGGCCGTTGAGGTCATCGCGCAGCCGTTCCGCTTCGCCGACAGATTGGTGACAATGAATGCAGATATCGGCGCCCGCCGCATGAAAGCCGCGGGCCAGCGCCGCGCCGATGCGCCGGGCCGCGCCGGTGATCAGGACGGCGCGGCCGGACAGAGTGTGGGGGTCCATGTTCGACATGTTAGAAAATTCATGAGCTCCGCGCTCGCATTGCCGCCCCTCACTGCCGACGAGGCGGCTCACAGCCGCCGGCTGGTCAATCGCATCTGGGAAGAGATCGACGCGCGCGGCGGCTGGCTCAGCTTCGAGCGCTTCATGGAGATGGCGCTGTACGAGCCCGGGCTCGGTTATTACAGCGCCGGCGCGGTCAAGCTCGGCGCGGGCGGCGACTTCGTCACTGCACCGGAAGTGTCGCCGCTGTTCAGCCGCTGCCTCGCCACCCAGTGCGGCGAAATCCTCCGCCAGGTGAGCGGCGGCGCGATTCTCGAGCTCGGCGCGGGCTCCGGCGTGATGGCGGCCGACGTGCTCAACGAGCTCGGCGCCCAGGGCAGCTTGCCGGAGCGCTATCTGATTCTCGAAGTGAGCGCGGACCTGCGGGAACGCCAGCGCGCGTTGCTGCAGGAGCGGGCGCCGGCACACGCCGCGCGCGTCGACTGGCTCGAGCGCCTGCCGGAGGAATTCCGCGGCGTCGTGCTCGCGAACGAAGTCCTGGACGCGCTGCCGGTGCAGCGCTTCCGGATCCGCGGCGATCAGGTGAACGCGCTCGGCGTGACCTGGCAGCTCGGCCGGCTCGACTGGTCCGAGACTCGTGCGGATGCGGAGCTCGAAGCGGCAGTGCGTCGCATCGAGGCGAACACTGGCGAGCGCTTGCCGGACGGCTACACGTCGGAGATCAACCTGCGGCTGACGCCTTGGATCGCGAGTGTCGCGGCGGCGCTGCGCGAAGGCGTCGCGCTGTTCATCGACTATGGGCTGCCGCAGCGTCAGTACTATCGCAGCGAGCGGCGCGAGGGCACGTTGCTGTGTCACTTCCGCCATCGCTTCCACGACGATCCGTTGATCAATGTCGGCGTGCAGGACATCGGCGCCTGGGTCGACTTCACTGCGGTTGCCGAAGCTGCGTCCGCCGCTGACCTGGCTGTCGCAGGCTTCGCGACCCAGGCCCACTTCCTGATCGGCAATGGACTGGAGCAGCTGCTCGCGCCCGCGGATGGCCGCGAGCTGGCGTCGCGTGTGCAGCTGGCGCGTCAGGCGATGCTGTTGACGCTGCCCGGTGAAATGGGCGAACGGTTCAAGGTGATCGGCCTGAGCCGCGGCTGCGAGCTGCCGTTGCGCGGTTTCGCCGTCCGCGATCTGGCCGCGACGCTATAGCTGCTTGCGGAGCTGCGTCAGCGCAGCGAGCCGCGCCTGCCGCAGCTTCTCGGCGATCTGCTGGCCGCTCAGGCCCTCGCGCTCGGCAGGTTCGAGCGTGACCTTCGCTGCCGCCGCGCGGGCGCGACGCAGGTGATCGGCTTGCGGGTAGTCGCGGTTCTCCAGGCCCTTGCGTCCGCGCGCATCCGCTTCGCACGCCAGCACCCAGTGCTCGAAGCGCTCCGGGCGTCGGAACGCGTCGAGACGCTCCAGCAGCTCCAGCAGAGTGCTGGGACGCAGCTCTTCGACGCGATGCGCGTCGAGGTGATAGCGCGACACGAGCACGGCGAGCTCGCGATACGCATTGGGAATCCGCAAGCGATCGCAGAGTGCGTTGACGAGATCGACGCCGCGTTGCTCGTGCGCGATGTGCCGCGGCCATTGCTCCGGCGGAGTCGTGCCCTTGCCGAGATCGTGCGTAAGCGCGGCGAAGCGCACGACCGGGTCGTCGCTCAATTTCGCCGCTTGCTCCAGCACCATCAGCGTATGCACGCCCGAATCGATCTCGGGATGCCAGCGCTCGGGTTGCGGCACGCCGAACAACGCGTGCAGCTCCGGAAAGATCACGGGCAACGCGTTCGCGGCGCGCAGCACTTCGAAGAAGCGCGCGGGCGCGGGCATCTCGAGCGCGCGCTGCGTTTCCTGCCACACGCGCTCGCTGACCAGCGCGTCGAGCTCGCCTCGCGCGGCGATCTCGCGCATCACATCGAGCGTCTCGGGCGCGACGCTGAATCCAAGAGGCGCAAACCGCGCGGCGAAGCGCGCGACGCGCAGCACGCGCACCGGGTCTTCGACGAACGCCGGCGAGACGTGGCGCAACGAGCGCTCGCGCAGATCGCGCTGTCCGTTGAAAGGATCGATCAGCGCGCCGCTGGCGGGATCCCGGGCGATCGCGTTGATCGTCAGGTCGCGGCGCTCCAGGTCCTGCTCGAGCGTCACGTCGGGCGAGAACAGCGTCTCAAACCCGCGGTAGCCCGCGCCGGTCTTGCGCTCGGTGCGGGCAAGCGCGTATTCCTCCGCGCTCTGCGGATGCAGGAACACCGGGAAATCCTTGCCGACGGGCTTGTAGCCCTGCGCCAGCAGCTCCTCGGGGCGCGCGCCGACGACCACCCAGTCCCGCTCCCGCGCCGGCAGACCGAGCAGCTCATCGCGCACCGCGCCGCCGACGAGATAAATTCGCATAGCCATGTCACTGTATCGAATTGCCCGATTGCTGACGATTGCCGCCGCCGCGCTGCCGCTGACCGGCTGTTACCTGATGCAGGCCGCGGGCGGACAGATGGCGATTGCTGCCAAGCGCGAGCCGATCGCGGAGCTACTGCTGGATTCGGGCACGCCCGAGCAGCTGCGCGACCGGTTGACGTACGTCGCGGCCGCGCGCGACTTCGCGTCCAGCGCGCTCGATCTGCCGGACAACGAGTCGTACCGCAGCTACGCGGATCTCGGCCGGCCCTACGTCGTGTGGAACGTGTTCGCCGCGCCGGAGTTCTCGGTCGAGCCGCGGCGCTGGTGCTTCCCGATCGCCGGCTGCGTCGTGTATCGCGGCTATTTCAAGGAAGCAGCCGCACAACGCTATGCACGCAAGCTGCGCCGCCGCGGCGACGATGTCGCGGTCGGCGGCGTCGCCGCGTATTCGACGCTCGGGCACTTCAAGGACCCGGTGCTGAGCACGATGCTCGGCTGGAGCGATGCGCAGCTCGCCTCGACGCTGTTCCACGAGCTTGCGCACCAGGTCGTCTACGTGCCGGGCGACTCGGAGTTCAACGAATCCTTCGCGACCGTGGTCGAGGAAGCCGGCCTGGAGCGCTGGCTGGCGATGCGCAAGCAGGAGCAAGAGCTGGCAGCGTGGCAGCAGCAGCGCGAGCGGCAATCGCAATTCATTGCGTTGCTGTTACGTGCGCGGAACAAGTTGCGCGAGCTGTACGCGTCGATCCTGCCGGACGACGAGAAGCGCAGCCGCAAGCAGTACGAGTTCGGCGAGCTCAAGCTCGAATACGCGCAGCTGCGGCAGCAGCAATGGCATGGCTATGGCGGCTACGACCGCTGGTTCGAGCGCACGCTCAACAACGCCAATCTGGTCTCGGCGGCAACCTACTACGGCTGCGTGCCCGGATTGCGGCGTGTGCTGAGCGAAGCGGGCGGCGACCTGCCGCGCTTCTACGAAGCAGCGAAACGGCTGGCGCGCATGGACAAAGATGCGCGCGCTGTAGCCGTCTGCGGGGCGGTCAGCCCACCGGGAACACCAGCCGTGAGCGACCGCGCTGGATCGTGATCGCGAACGAATCCACGTTCTTCAGCGCCGCGCGCAGCTCGTCGATGTTCTTGATCGGCATGCGCCCGATCATGAGGATGACGTCGTTCGCGCGCAGTCCGCTCTGCGCCGCCGGGCTGCCTGCGGCGACCGACTGGATCAGCACGCCGCCACCGTTGTCCGCGTTCGACAGCGACGCGCCTTCGAACGCCGGGTGAATCTGCTCGGCAGCGTTGACGTCCGTGGCGCTGCGCTCGCCGATGACGGCAGTCACGCGCCGCGGCTTGCCTTCGCGCAGCAAGCCGATCTCGACTTTTTCGCCGATGCGCAGCAAGCCGATGCTGTTGCGCAGCTCCGTAGCGTTGGCGATCGTGCGGTTGTTGATCGAGGTGATCACATCGCCGGCCTTGATCCCCGCCTTGTCGGCTGCGCCCCCTTCGACGACTTCCGAAACGAGCGCGCCTTTGGCGCTATCCAGGCCGAGGCTCTGCGCGATGTCCGGCGTGAATTGATTCGCCAGCTGCACGCCGAGCATGCCGCGCTTGACCTCGCCGTACTGCACGAGCTGCGTCATCACCGCCTTGACCATGTTCGACGGGATCGCGAAGCCGATGCCGATGTTGCCGCCGCTGCCCGAGAAGATCGCGGTGTTGATGCCGACCAGCTGGCCCCGCAGGTCCACGAGCGCGCCGCCGGAGTTGCCGGGATTGATGGGCGCGTCGGTCTGAATGAAATCCTGGTAGGAATCGGCGCTGCCGTCGGAGCGGCCGAGCGCGCTGATGATGCCGGAGGTCACGGTGTGGCTGAGCGCGAACGGATTGCCGATCGCGAGCACGAAGTCGCCGACCTCCGCCTTGCTCGAGTCCGCCAGCGGCATCTCGATCAGGTTGTTCGCGGCGATCTTCAGCAGCGCGACGTCGGACGGCTTGTCGGCGCCGATCACCTTCGCTTTCACCTGGCGGTCGTCGAGCAGCGTCACCGTGATCTCATCGGCGTTCTCGACCACGTGCGCGTTGGTGATGATGTAGCCCTGTTTGGCGTCGACGATCACGCCCGAGCCGGCGCTCTGAAACTGCCGCTCGCGCGGCACCAGGTCCGGCGCGTCGAAGAAGCGGCGGAAGAAGGGATCCTCGAGCAGCGGGTTGCGGCGCTGCTCGCGCAGCGTGCCGCGTGTCGCGATGTTGACCACCGCCGGCGACGCCTTCTTCACGATCGGCGCCAGCGAGGGCACGGGCGTATCGCCTACTTTTTCCGGCAGCTGAGCGCCGACCTGGGCGCTGAAGAGCACGCTCGCGAACGCGCCGATGAACGAAAGGGTCTTGATCGCCTGCTGTCTCATGCACATATCCTGATCTGGCTTCGCGCCACGATTCTAGCCGCAAGCTTGGCCGCTTCCCCCTGAACGGCACCCCGCCGGCGCACAACCTGTGCGCAGTCGAGTGAGCATCGTGTGAGTAACTTGTGTGGAACCGGGGGACACAAGATCTTGTGTGTAGGCTGTACACGGGCAATTTTCCGCGCGAAAAAATCGTAGCGGGAAATTCGTCAGCAGAATCTCGTAAACTTATGTTATTGCAGAGGATAATAGGACGGTTTTCAGGCCGAAGATTTCTTGACGGCTCGCAACTGGCGGGCATAGGCTTGCACCCCTGACACAATATGTTGTGTTTCGCGATGTACAAAAACGGCTGCGGCCCGTCCGCAGACATCCATCGCAGGAGCGCAGCCGCTGAGTGGTCAGGTGGGCTGTCACGACAGCGTCCGGGCGTAAAGACCCGCCGCGGCCGGGGCAGGAGTCGAATGGGGACGCCCGACCGAAATCGAAGAGAGTCAATCCGGCATGAAGACCGCTATTCCAGTGCAGCTTGAGCCCATGGACGTCAACAGCATTCCCTTTCAGGAGGCCTCGCTCGATATCTGGGACAAGAAGTACCGGCTGACGGCCAAAGACGGCTCGCCGCTCGACCGCTCGATGGACGAGACCTACAAACGCGTGGCGCGCGCGCTCGCCGACGTGGAACGCGAGGACGTGCGCGACAAGTGGTACGAGCAGTTCCTGTGGGCGTTGCGCAAGGGCACGATTCCCGCCGGCCGCATCATGTCGAACGCGGGCGCGCAGGAGCACAAGCCTGCGACCTCCACGATCAACTGCACGGTCTCCGGCACGATTCACGACTCGATGGACGACATCCTCGCCAAGGTGCACGAGGCGGGGCTGACCCTGAAAGCGGGCTGCGGCATCGGCTACGAATTCTCGACGATGCGACCGCGCGGCGCGTACGTCTCCGGTGCCGGCGCATACACGTCCGGGCCGCTGTCGTTCATGGATATCTACGACAAGATGTGCTTCACGGTGTCCTCGGCCGGCGGCCGCCGCGGCGCGCAGATGGGCACGTTCGACATCGGTCATCCCGACGCGATGGATTTCATTCGCGCCAAGCGCGAGGCGGGCCGGCTGCGCCAGTTCAACCTGTCGCTGCTGGTCACCGACGAGTTCATGCAGGCGGTCAAGGCGAACGCCGACTGGACGCTGGCATTTCCGATCACGGCGCGCGAAGCGGAAGGCGAGGACCTGAGCGACCGCACCAAATACGTGTGGCGCGAGTGGCCGACGGCGCGCAATTACGTCGCGAACGAGACCGGCCTGGTCTGCTGCAAGGTCTACAAGACCCTGCCGGCGCGGCGCATGTGGGACGTGATCATGTCCTCCACCTACGACTTCGCGGAGCCCGGCTTCGTGCTGATCGACCGCGTCAACGAGATGAACAACAACTGGTGGTGCGAGAACATCCGCGCCACCAATCCGTGCGGCGAGCAGCCGCTGCCGCCGTACGGCTCGTGCCTGCTCGGCTCGGTCAATCTCACGCGTTTCGTGGTCGACCCGTTCACCGATCACGCGCGCTTCGACTGGGAAGAGTTCCGCAAGGTCATCAAGGTCTTCACGCGCATGCTCGACAACGTGGTCGAGATCAACGGCCTGCCGCTCGGCGAGCAGCGCGACGAGATCCTGCGCAAGCGCCGTCACGGCATGGGGTTCCTGGGCCTCGGCTCGGCCATCACCATGCAGTGCATGAAGTACGGCTCGCGCAAGTCGGTCGCGTTCACGCAGAACGTCTCGCGCGAGATGGCGATCGCGGGCTGGGAAGCCGCGCTCGAGCTGGCGAGGGAGAAGGGTCCCGCGCCGATCATGCTCGAAGAGTTTCCGGTCACCGCCGAGATGTTGCGCAAGCGGCCGGAGATGGCGCGCGACGGCTGGCGCATCGGCCAGAACGTGCCGGGCCGCATCCTGCACGCGAAGTACAGCCGCTACATGCAGCGCGTCGCCGAGGCCGCGCCGGAGCTGGTCGATGAGCTCGCCGAGGTGGGCGGCCGCTTCACGCATCACAGCTCGATCGCGCCGACCGGCACGATCTCGCTGTCGCTGGCGAACAATGCCTCGAACGGCATCGAGCCCTCGTTCGCGCATCACTATTTCCGCAACGTGATCCGCGAGGGCAAGAAGTCGAAGGAGAAGATCGACGTGTTCTCGTTCGAGCTGCTGGCGTACCGCGAGCTGGTGAACCCGCGCGCGATGCCCAACTCGACGAACGCGGCGGAGAAGCTGCCGGACTACTTCACGACCGCGGACGACATCACGCCGCGCGAGCACGTGGACATCCAGGCGGCCTCGCAGCTGTGGATCGACTCGTCGATCTCCAAGACCGCGAACGTGCCGACCGACTACAACTACGAGGACTTCAAGGACATCTACCTGTACGCCTACGAGCAGGGGCTGAAGGGCTGCACGACCTTCCGCTTCAACCCGGAAGCATTCCAGGGGGTGCTGGTGAAGGAAGAGGACCTGAAGAACACGACCTACGTCTTCACGCTGGAAGACGGCACGGAAATGAAAGTGAAGGGCGACGAGGAGATCGAGTACGACGGCGAGATGCACACCGCCGCCAACCTCTTCGATGCGCTGAAAGAAGGCTATTACGGGAAGTTCTGAGCATGAGCACCACGAAAATCGACAAGCGCATCGTCAAGTACCGGGTCGAGAAACCCGAGGACAAGGCGGCGCAGGAAAAGGCGGCATCGGTCGTCGAGGCGCGCAAGGAATCGAACGTCGTCTGGATGCACGAGAAGGTCGAGCGGCCGGAGATGCTGCTGGGCTCGACCTACAAGATCAAGACGCCGGTCTCCGATCACGCGATGTACGTGACCATCAACGACATCGTGCTGAACGAAGGCACGCCGTACGAGCAGCGCCGGCCGTTCGAGATCTTCATCAACTCGAAGAACCTGGATCACTTCCAGTGGATCGTGGCGCTGACGCGCATCATCTCGGCCGTGTTCCGCAAGGGCGGCGACGTCACGTTCCTGGTGGACGAGATGAAGGCGGTGTTCGATCCGCGCGGCGGCTACTGGCAGGCCGGCGGCACCTTCATGCCGTCGATCATCGCCGAGCTCGGCTACGTGGTGGAAAAGCACCTGCAGATGATCGGCCTGCTGAAGGCGCCGGAGCTCGACGACGCGCGCAAGAAGCTCATCGAGGAGAAGAAGGCGGAGTTCGAGGCGCGCAACAAGCAGACCGACGCGTTCGCCAAGAACCACTTCCCCGAAGGCGCGCAGCTGTGCGGCAAATGCAGCACCGCCGCGGTCGTGCTCATGGACGGCTGCATGACGTGCCTGAACTGCGGCGACTCGAAGTGCGGGTGATGAAGCAGGTGCTCGCACATTGCCTGACGGGCGGTTCGATCCGCCCGGCAGCTCGCGTTCTCTGCAGCACCTGCCGTCACAGCCGCTTCTTTGCTCCCGCGGTGGGGCGGGGCACGGACGATTGCGCGAAAGCCCGGTTGCGCTGCCGCCGCTCGCGGTCCCTCATCGTCTATCGGATTCAGTAGCGACGTAAGCCGCCTACGGCATCTCCTGCAACTGCGCCGCACACCGCCAAATGCGAACTGGAGCACTGCCGAAACCGACCTGTTTTACATAGTCTAAACGGCACTCCCGGTCCATCCGATGGTCTGTTCCAGACAATGAACAAGGTTCGTCTCGGCTTCGCACTTCTTCTGGTCGCTTGCGCCTTCGCTCTGCCGCCGCTGACCGCGGTCGCGGAGGAAAGTCCGTTCGTGCGCCCGGCCGCGCTCGAGCCGGACATTGCGTTCTGGCGGCGCATCTACACCGAGGTCACGACCGAAGGCGGGCTGCTGCACGACGAGGACGACCTGAGCATCGTCTACGAAGTGATGAAGCTGCCGTCGGACCTGTCGCAGCGGCAGCGCCAGAAGCGCATCGAGGACGAGAAGAAGAAGTACTCGCGCATCCTCGACCGCCTCGCCGCCGGCGCCACCGATCTGAGCGCGGAGGAGCAGCGCGTATTCGATCTGTTTCCGCAGGGCACCCACCGCTCGCGGTTCGAGGAAGCGGCCGAAGGCATCCGCTTCCAGCTCGGGCAGGCCGACCGATTCCGCGAAGGCATCGTGCGCTCGGGCGCCTGGCGTGACCACATTGCCGCCCAGTTCAAGAAGATGGGCCTGCCGACCGAGCTCGCCTCGCTGCCGCACGTCGAGTCGTCATTCAACACGTATGCGTATTCCAAAGTCGGCGCCGCCGGCATGTGGCAGTTCATGCGCGGCACGGGCCGCCGCTTCCTGCGCATCGACGCGGCGGTCGACGAGCGCCTCGATCCTTATCGCTCGACCGAGGCTGCCGCCAGCTTCATGGAGCAGAACTACATCGTGCTCGGCAGCTGGCCGTTGGCAGTGACGGCGTACAACCACGGCCCCGGCGGCATGAAGCGGGCGCAGGAGCAGCTCGGCACCAGCGACATCGTGACGATCGTGCGCAAGTACAACAGCCGCTCATTCGGCTTTGCGTCGCGCAACTTCTACGTCGCGTTCCTCGCGGCGCTGGAGATCGACCAGGATCCGGACAAGTTCTTCGGCTCGATCCGCCGCAATGCGCCGGATAGCAGCATCATCCTCGAAGTGCCGGCGTTCCTGCCGGCGAGCCGCATCGCGAACGTGCTCGAGCTCGATCGCGACGAATTGAAGCGGCTGAATCCGTCGCTGCTGCCGTCTGTGTGGCGCGGCGCGCGACACGTGCCACGGGGCTTCGAGCTGCGCGTGCCCAACACGATCGACCTCAGCGCCGTGCTCAGTCAGCTCTCGTCCGGCGAGCGCTACGATGCGCAGGTCGCCGAGACGCAGCATCGTGTGGGCAGGGGCGAAAGCTTGTCGTCGATCGCATCGCGCTACGGCGTGAGCGTCAACGCAATCGCGGAACTCAACAATCTCGATCGGCCTTATCGCATTCGGGCCGGCCAGGTGCTGGCGTTGCCGGGCGCTCGCGGCGCTCAGGCGCCGGTCGCGGTCGTCGCATCGAACGACCGGCCGGCACCTGCTACCGCGCCATTGAAGCCGCCGACTCCACCGACGGGCGTGGTGGGCGGCGACGAGGAGCGGTACGTCGTGAAGCGCGGCGACACGCTGGGCAAGATCGCTACGCGGCACGGACTGACCGAAGAGCAGCTGATGGAGCTCAACGACATCCGCAACCGCAACTTCGTGTACGAAGGCCAGGTGCTGGCGCTCGCCAGGGCGGCGCGTGCTGCGCCGCCGGTCGAAGCCGAAGTACCGGTGGAAGTCGTCGCGTCCGCGCCCGTGCCCGAGCCGGCCGCGGAATCGGAAGCCGCCGAACCGGTGTCGGAGCACGAGGCCGAAGAGATCGGCCCGGCACTGGTACCGGGCACGCAGGCCGCGGACTCCGCGGATCCTGCCGACTACTCGGTGGCAGAAGGCGACATGGTCATCGTGCAGGCGGCCGAAACGCTCGGCCACTATGCCGAGTGGCTCGACGTACGCGCCAGCGATCTGCGCCGGCTGAACAAGATGTCGTTCGCGACGCCGGTCATCGTCGGCCGCAAGGTGAAGCTGTCGTTCGCCAAGGTCACGCACGATCAGTTCGAAGCGCGGCGCATGGAATATCACCGCCAGCTGCAGGAAGCCTTCTTCACGCAGTTCCGCATCAAGGACACGACTACGCACATCGTGAAGCCGGGCGAATCGATCTGGGTGCTGGCGCAGCAGCGCTACAACATCCCGATCTGGCTGCTGCGGCAGTACAACCCCGATCTCGACCTGGGCGACATTCGTCCGGGCACGAAGCTCGTGATCCCGATCGTCGAGCCGACCGCACCCGCGGAACCCGCGCCGGCATGAAGCTGCGGCTCGCCATGCTCGCCTTCGTCGCAGCCTGCAGTGGCTGCTCGACTGCGCAGGTGTACGACGGCGAGCGCCGCAGCCCCGACGAAGTGGCGCGCATCACCGGCGACCTGCGTATCAACGCCGGCTCGCCGCTGACGGTGGTGCTGCGCGAGGTCGACGATACGCCGCTCAACATCGGTCAGAACGGCGTCGAGGTCCTGCCGGGCAAGCACCGCCTGCTGGTCGACTGCAAGATTGCCGAGACCGGCAGCGTCAGTCGCCACTCGATCGACGTCGAGGTCTCCGCCGGACGACACTACAAGCTGGTCGCGGAGACCGGCCCCGGGCTGCGGGAGTGCACGCAGGTCACACTTCAGACGGTGGAATTCTGACAGCGCGCAGGACGCGCAACTGCAGCAAGCTATAATCCGCGCCAATATGTCTTGCGGCATCTCACCCACCGCCCATCGCCAACCGCTGACCGCTTCGCTGCTATTGGCGCTCGCGCTGATCGCAGGCTCGACCGCCGCCCGCGCCGAGAGTCCGTTGCCGAGCTCCGCGCTGCTGACGCCGAGCGTCGAGCCGGCGCTGCCGATGGCGGACCGCGTCCTCGTCAGCAAAGCGGAACGCAAGCTGCAGCTGCTGCGTAACGGTGAAGTGCTGCGGACCTACAAGATTGCGCTCGGCCTGCGTCCCGAGGGGCACAAGGAGTACGAAGGCGACTTCCGCACGCCGGAGGGCCTGTACCACCTCAGCCGGCGCAACCCGAACAGCGAATACTTCCTGTCGATCCAGATCGACTATCCCAACGACCGCGACGTCGCGCGTGCGCGCCGCCAGGGCGTCCGCCCGGGTGGCGCGATCATGATCCACGGTCAGCCGAACGTGCCGCGCAAGTCGCGCGATTACTACAGCAACGTCGACTGGACCGAGGGCTGCATCGCCGTGTCGAACTCCGACATGGTCGAGATCTGGCTGATGACCCCGCCGGACACGCCGATCGAGATCAGACCGTGACCGTGAGTCAGAACGACGTCCGGGCCTCCGCATCGGTCACTCAACTGGAAGCGGAAGGCCTGGTCGATGCGCGGGTTTCTCCGCTCGGCAGCCTCGAGAATCTCTCCCAGCGCGAAGTGCAGCAGCTGCTCAGCTCCGGACAGGGCGGCGTCTACGAGATGTTCCGCCGCTGCGCGCTGGCCGTGCTCGCCTCCGGCCTCGAGTCCGACGACGTGCGCGCGATCTTCGACCGCTACAAGGACTTCGAGATCCGCCTCGGCCGCCAGGCGTGGGGCGTGAAGCTGGAGGTGAAGAACGCGCCGTCCAGCGCTTTCGTCGACGGCTCGATGATCCGCGGCATCAAGGAGCACCTGTTCGCGGTGCTGCGCGACATCGTCTACATCCACGACGCGATCCTCGGCACGCATCGCTTCGACATGAACGATCCGGCGAGCGTCACCAACGCCGTCTATCACATCCTGCGCAACGCGCGGATCCTCGACTACCGCGGCAAGCCGGACCTGGTCGTGTGCTGGGGCGGTCATTCGATCGGCTCGACCGAGTACGACTACACCAAGCGCGTCGGCTACGAGATCGGCCTGCGCGCGCTCAGCGTGTGCACCGGCTGCGGCCCGGGCGCGATGAAAGGCCCGATGAAGGGCGCGACCATCGGCCATGCCAAGCAGCGCATCCGCGACGGCCGCTACATCGGCATGACCGAGCCCGGCATCATCGCCGCCGAGCCGCCGAACCCGATCGTCAACCAGCTGGTGATCATGCCGGACATCGAGAAGCGCCTGGAGGCGTTCGTGCGTTGCGCGCACGCGATCGTCGTGTTCCCCGGCGGCGCCGGCACCGCGGAAGAGATCCTGTACCTGCTCGGCATCCTGACCGATCCGGCGAACGCCGACCAACCGCTGCCGATCGTCTTCACCGGTCCGCCGTCGGCGGCCGAGTACTTCGGCCACATCGACCGCTTCATTGCGGCGACGCTCGGCGCGGACGCGCAGAAGCGCTACAAGATCGTCATCGGCGATCCGGCGCAGGCGGCTCGCGAAGTGCTGCGCGGCGTGGAGGCCGTACGCGAGTACCGCCGCACCAAGAGCGACGCCTACAACTACAACTGGCTGCTGCGCATCCCGCCGGATTTCCAGCGTCCCTTCGAGCCGACGCACGAAGCGATGGCGCGACTCGACCTGCATCGCAATCTGCCGCCGAACGTGCTGGCGGCCAACCTGCGCCGCGCGTTCTCCGGCATCGTCGCCGGCAACGTCAAGGAGCACGGCATCCGGGCCATCGAGGAGCGCGGGCCGTTCGAGCTGCACGGGGAGAAGGAGCTCATGCGACTGATGGACGAGCTGTTGTCCGCGTTCGTGGCGCAGAAGCGCATGAAGCTCGCCGGCGAGTACCGGCCGTGCTATCGGCTGGTTGCATGACCAGCAAAGTCGCGCTCAAGTATCACTTCGAATTTCCCGATTCGCGTCAGCGCACTTTCGAGCTGGAGCTCGATCGCGATACCGCCGAGCTGTCCCCGAATACGAACCCAGAACCGCCGGCCTGGACCGAGCTCGGCTTCCACCAGTGCACCGGCTGCCCGTTCGAGAAGAGCAAGGTTTCGCACTGCCCGGCGGCGCTGCACCTTTCGACGGTGATCGACGGCTTCACCGACCTGGTCTCCTACGACAAGGTGCGCGTGACCGTCGAGACCGACGAGCGCTCCGTCATTGCGACGCTGTCGGCACAACAGGCGCTGGCGTCGCTGATGGGATTGATCATGGCCTCGAGCGGCTGCCCGCGCACCGCGGTATTCCGGCCGATGGCGCGGTTCCACTTGCCGTTCTCCAGCGAATCGGAGACTGCATATCGCGTCGCTGCGATGTACCTGGTGGCGCAGCACTTCAGCACTCGCGACGGCGGCAAGGCCGATTTCCTGCTCGAGGATCTGGGCCGCGTGTATCGCGGCGTGCATGCGGTGAATCGCGGCATGGCGCAGCGGCTGCGCGCCGCCACTCGCCAGGATGCGATCGTGAATGCGATCGTGCTGCTCGATGTCTACAGCAGTCTCGTGCCCGCTGCGATTCACGACATCCTCGCCGAGATCAAACCTGCGTTTGCAGCGCTGTTGAACGAACCGCCGAGCGCGTGATCTGCGCACGCTGCGGTTTGCGCGCGCAACCTCGCGAGCGCTCCAATAATCAATAACGGCCCGTTAAATTCGCTTGCGTAATTCCACACTTGCAGCGCGCTAGCGAGATGCCTGTCGCACTACCGCGACGAGGCGCGATCGCTGTGAAGCAGTTCCTCACTTAATCAGGCGTCGCGTCGATACGGTGCGTGCAACAGGAGAGCACGACCATGTCAGAGCACAAAGGCGATGAGCTCAGCGCGACCGGATCGCATCGCGCCTGGACCGGCGAGACTGCCGGCCCGGCCGTGCGTGCCGGAGCGCCGCGCGATCCGCAGCGCAACTGGCTCGACCGCGCCCATCCTTCGACGCAGCCGGCGAACCCGCGGCACGCGGCGATCACGCGCTCGCTGAACAGCTGGTCGAACTACAAGAGCTGGACCGACAAGGTCCGCAGCAACTGGGACAAGGACAAGAGCGGCAAGTAAGCCGCTCAGCCGACCTCGGGCGTGGTCGGCGGCGCGGGCGTCGGCTCTGCCGGCGCGGTAGTCGAGACGCCCGCTGCAATCGCAGCCGCTGCGGGCGAAGTGATCGGATTCGGACCGCCCGCACCCATCGGTAACGAATTCACGCTCGCCGCGGAAGTGATCGCCGGCGTACCGGCCGGGATGTTCAGCGGCCGGCGCTGCGCCAGCCAGCCGATCAGCGGCAGCCACTGCTCCATGTCTTCCCGCACCTGGTTCGGCTTCATCTCGAACAGGCCCAGGCCCGATTCGGCAGCGCGGATGTAATTCTGGGAGTCGCGCAGCGTCGCCACCACCGGGATGTTGAGCGTCTCCAGGAATTTCATCAGTGCCTTGTAGACCAGCGTGTTCTTCTTCACGCGGTTGGCGATCACCGCGATGCGCTGGTCCTCGCGCCGGATCTTCGCGATCAGCAGCAGGTCGGAAATACATTTCGCGGCCGCGTGGATGTCGATATCCGAAGGGAGTACAGGCACCAGCACCGCGGTCGCGTTGCGGGTGATGTCCGGCAAACCCTGCGATTCCATGGCCGCCGGCGTGTCGACGACCAGGCGCTCGGTATCGGCGGGCAGACGCGTGGCGAAACTGCGCGTCACGCGCGAGTTGCGCTCATACGCCGCGATGCCATGAATCGGCGGCTGTCCCTTGGCGCGCTTGGTCAGCCAGCGCGAGCTGGAACCTTGAGCGTCCAGATCCATTAACGTGGGCTTGAGCCCGCAGACAGCGAAGTAGCTGGCGAGATTGATCGCGATCGTGGTCTTGCCGGAACCACCTTTCGGATTGAGGAGGACGATCTTCTGCATGCCAGCCGCAGGAGCCGATTTGACAGTGGAAGCCTACGCAGCAGTACGAGCCGCTGCAACAGAAGGGTAATCGTGACGAATGAACATTGTCCCCCGGCAGTGTGTTCTCGCAGAGTTCAGTGGCAATCAGGGCAACGCTCCACGGCCCTTAGGGCGAAGGTGCACGCACGGTTTCAGGGCGTTGCTGCCTTGCCGGCGCTGTGACGATGTTCACTGGTCGCGGTGGCGGACGCTGTGAGTCGTCTCACATCCCGCCGGGAATCTTGTGCGTAGAGTCGTCGCCGACTTTACGGGGAATGCGCGCATGGAATTTCTGTTGCTGTGGGCCGACGAGTTGGACGATGCGCTGGGAGTGCTGCGCCACTATGCGCCGCGCATCCTCGGTCTGATCGCCGCGCTCGCGCTGTTCGCCGCCACGGGCTTCGCGCTGATCCTCGTGCCGCACGGCACGCTGGCCGCGCTCGCGGTCATTCTCTCCGCCACGCTCTTCGAGGCGCTGCGCCGCCGTCGCGCCAGAGACAGTCAGGCCAAAGCCTGACTCCGGCTCTCCTGCTCTCTTGATTCCCCGTCCGGGGTCCCCATACGCCCCGCGTCCCCTTATCATTGCGCCCCTTTCCGGCGCGGACGCGGAGTATTCGAACGATGAGCGATGCGGCTCAGGCGCACACCCAGCCACAGACCATGGGTTTCCAGGCGGAGGTCAAGCAGCTGCTCAAGCTGATGATCCATTCGCTGTACAGTCACAAGGAAATCTTCCTGCGTGAGCTGATTTCCAACGCCTCCGACGCGCTCGACAAGCTGCGGTTCGCGGCGCTGGCGCAGCCCGACCTGCTGCAGGGAGGCGGCGAGCTGGTCATCACCATCGAGGCCGATCGCGAGGCGCGCACCCTGACGATCGCGGACAACGGCATCGGCATGAGCCGCGACGAGGCGGTCGAGCATCTCGGCACGATCGCGAAGTCCGGCACCGCCGAGTTTCTCGCGCGCATGACCGGCGATCAGAAGCAGGATGCGCAGCTCATCGGTCAGTTCGGCGTCGGCTTCTACTCGTCGTTCATCGTTGCGGACCGCGTCGAGGTCTATTCGCGCCGCGCCGGTCTCGATGCCGCCGCGGGCGTGCACTGGCAGTCGAGCGGTGACGGCGAATTCAGCGTCGCGACGCTGGAGCTGGCGGAGCGCGGCACGCGCATCGTGCTGCACCTCAAGCAAGACGAGCAGGACTTTGCCGACGCCCATCGCATCCGTTCGCTGGTGCGCAAGTACTCCGACCACATCGCGTTCCCGGTGCGCATGCGGGGCGAAAAGGAGTACGAGACCGTCAATCACGCGCAGGCGCTGTGGACCCGGCCGCGCACCGAAGTGCAGGACGAGGAATACAAGGAGTTCTATCGCCACATCACCCACGACTTCACCGATCCGCTGGCGTGGTCGCACGGCAAGGTCGAAGGCAAGAAGGAATACACCAGCCTGCTGTACGTGCCGGCGCGTGCGCCGTTCGATCTGTGGCATCGCGAAGCGGCCCGCGGGCTGAAGCTGTACGTGCGGCGCGTCTTCATCATGGACGACGCCGAACAGTTCCTGCCGCTGTACCTGCGCTTCGTGAAGGGCGTGGTCGATTCGGCCGACCTGCCGTTGAACATCTCGCGCGAGATGCTGCAGCAGGATGCGGCGATCGACGGCATGCGCACCGGTCTCGCACGGCGCGTGCTCGACCTGCTGGCAAAGCTGGCGAAGGACGAGCCGGAGAAGTACGCAACGTTCTGGAAGGAGTTCGGCACCGTGCTCAAGGAAGGGCCGGCGGAGGATCACGCCAACCGCGAGCGCATCGCCAGGCTGCTGCGCTTCTCCAGCACGCATGCGGACCAGGCCGAGCAGAACGTGACCCTCGAGGACTACGTCGCCCGCATGAAGCCGGGTCAGAACGAGATCTACTTCGTGATCGCCGACAGCTTTGCGGCCGCCAGGTCGAGTCCGCACCTGGAAGTGCTGCGCGGCAAGGGGATCGAAGTCCTGCTGTTGTCGGATCGGGTGGATGAGTGGCTGGTCGATCATCTGCGGGAGTTCGACGGCAAGCAGCTGCGCAACGTCGCGCGCGGCGAGTTGAACATCGACGCCGTGCAGTCCGACGCCGAGAAGCAGCAGCGCGAGACGCTGTCCAAGGAGCACGCCGCGCTGGTGGAGCGCGTCAAGAAATCCTTGCAGGAGCGCGTCAGCGACGTGCGCGTCACCAACCGGCTCGCCGATTCGCCCGCGTGCCTGGTGCTCGGCGAGCACGATCTCGGCGCGCAGATGCGCCGTATCCTGGAGGCGGCGGGCCAGAAAGTGCCGGTCGCGAAGCCGGTGCTGGAGATCAACGTCACGCACCCGCTGCTGCAGCGAATCGAGTCGACCGCGGAGAGCGCGGCGTTCGACGACCTCGCGATGCTGCTGTTCGAGCAGGCGACGCTGGCTGACGGCGGCCAGCTGGCCGAGCCGGCGGCATTCGTGCAGCGGCTCAACCGGCTGCTGCTCACGATGCATTGAGGTACTCTACGCCGATGAAAGCGCTACCCCTCCTCGCACTGTGTGCGATGTCGGTCCTCGTGGCCGCATGCGGCAAGAAAGAAGACAGCCCGAAAACTGCTGCTGCGCCCGCGCCCGCGGCTGCAGTGCCGGCTCCCACCGAGCTGCAGAAGACGGATGTCGTGAAGGGCACCGGCGAGGGGATCTCCCTCGGCCAGGTGGCCGTCGTGCATTACACCGGCTGGCTCTACGATCCTGCCGCGCCGGAGCAGAAAGGCACGAAGTTCGACAGCTCGCGCGATCGCGGCGAGCCGTTCAAGTTCGCGATCGGTGCGGGCCAGGTGATTCGCGGCTGGGATGAAGGCGTGCAGGGCATGCAGCCCGGCGGTCAACGGCGCCTGGTGATTCCGCCGGACCTGGGCTACGGCGAGCGCGGCGCCGGCGGCGTGATTCCGCCGGGTGCCACGCTGGTGTTCGACGTCGAGCTGCTGGCGATCGAAGAGCCGAAGTAACTACCGCGTCGCTTCAGGATTCAGTGAGTAGGTGCCGACCAGCGTCGCTTCAGCGAGCACGTGCTGGCGGATCGCTTCCAGCACCTGCGGGGCTGTGAAGTCGCCTTCGACGGGCACGCGCTCGCAGCGCAGTGCATAGACCGTGAAGTTGTAGCGATGAACCCGCATGTCGTTCCACGGCGGACACGGCCCGTCGTAGCCGCGATACGTTCCCGCCATGTCGGCATCGTTGGCGAACCAGCCGGTGTAGTCGTTGACGCCCTGGCGTGAGCCGCGCGGCCCGCGCAGCTCCTTCTTGCCGCCCGCGACCACGCCGTTGGAGCACTCGCCTGCACCGATCTCGGTCACTGCCGCCGGAATGTCGACCATCACCCAGTGATAGAACTTGCCGCGCGGCAGGCTCGCGGGCACGACGCGTCCTTCCTTGTTGACGTCGTCCGGTTTCGTCGGCACGTCGCCGTCGACGCAGATCAGCGCGAACGAGCGCGTTGCCGCGGGCGCGGCGCTCCACTTCAGCTGCGGGTTGTTGTTCGCCGCGAGACGGATGTGCAGCACCGGATCGGGCGCGCCGAAGGCGAATTGCTCCGGGATCGGCTGATCCGCGAGAAAGCTGGCGGAGGTGAGCTGCATGATTCGGTCTCCCCTCGGGCGAATACTGATGTCTGCATCAACACCGGGCGTGGTGCGATGTTCCCTCGTATAGTATCGCCGCGACCATGTCCGCCAACCTCATCCGTCCCACCACCGAGCGCACGACGATCGCAGGCCCCGCAGGGAGCCTGGAAGCGCTGCTGGAGATCCCAGCGGGCGCGGACGGCACGCGCGTGGCCGTGATCTGCCACCCGCATCCGGTCCATGGCGGCACCATGACCAACAAGGTCGTGCACATGCTGGCGAAGGCGTTCAACGAGCGCGGCGTGCCGTCGTTGCGCTTCAATTTCCGCGGCGTGGGCGCCAGCGCCGGCAGCTACGACGAAGGCGAGGGCGAGACGCAGGACGCGCTCGCGGCCTGCGATTGGGCCCAGCAGCGCTGGCCCGGCGCAGCGCTGTGGGCTGCAGGTTTCTCCTTCGGCGGCGCGATCGCAGTCCGTGCTGCCGTGGCGCGCGCTGCGCAACGCCTGGTCACGGTAGCGCCGGCAGTTCACCGGTTCGCTGTCAGCGGCGCGGAGCTGCCGCGCTGTCCGTGGCTGCTCGTGCAGGGCGACCGCGATGAACTGGTCGATGCCGGCGAGATCCAACGATGGGTGGCGACGCTTGCTTCTCCGCCGCAGCTCGCGCTGCTGCCGGGCGTCGATCATTTCTTTCACGGGCGGCTCAACGAGCTGCGCGCTGTCGTGCTGGAGTGGCTGGACGCCATCGGGGCTGACTCATGATCGAGACGTTGAAGCGGATGTTCGCGGGCCAGCCCGCCGCGCAGGGGCTGCTGGAGCAGCGCGAGCCGATCGAGCTGGCCACGGCGGCGTTACTGATCGAGCTGGCGCGCTCGGACTTCTCCGAAGCTTCGAGCGAGCTGGACGCGATCCGCCAGCTGCTGCAGAAGCGCTTCGGCCTCGCCGCCGATGCGGTCGAAAAGCTGCTCGCCGAGGCTGCGCGGCGCGCCGACGATGCCGTCTCGCTGCACGAGTTCACCCACCGGCTCAACACCGAGCTGCCGGAGAGCGAGAAGCTGGGGATCGTGGAGATGCTGTGGCGTGTCAGTCACGCCGACGGTCACATCGACAAGCACGAAGAGCAGCTGATCCAGCGGATCGCGGGGTTGCTGCACATCTCGGATCGCGACCGCGTGCGGCTGAAACTGAAGGTCGTCATGGCCGGACGGCTCGACGACTGAGGCGGCGGAGAACAGCGCGCGTGCCGGGCGGCAGTGCCGCTCGGCGCCGCGCGCCAGGTGATCAGTTCACCATTTCCTTGAGGTTCTTCAGCGCCGCGATGCGCACTTTCTTGCTGGCCGGCTTGGCCTTGAACGTCATCTTCTCGCCGGTGAAGGGATTGACGCCTTCACGCGCCTTGGTGGCGGGCTTCTTGACCACCTTCATCTTCAGCGTGCCCGGCAACGTGAACAGTCCCGGCCCTTTCAGGCTCTTCTTGATCACGCCGCTCAGGGAATCGAACACATCAGCAACCTGCTTCTTGGCAAGGCCGGTGTCTTTGGAAATCTGAGCGAGGATTTCCGACTTGGTCGGCGCTGCGTTCTTTTTTGCCATTTGTAATCTCCTGTACGTTGTAACGAGTCGCGCCGTCTGCCGTCTTGGAACGAGGAGCGGTCGCGTGAAACCTGCAAGGCGCGCGGGAAAATAGCACAAGATTCGCCGGGGATTAACTAGCGCACGACATTTTTTTGCCGGTTTTTTCAGCCTCGGACGCGCCTCGCGAGCGCGCGCGTCAGGTCGAGACGAACTCGCGCGTGAACTTGACCGACAGCGGCGTCTGCGTTCCTTCCGGCGTCACGGCGATGTCGAACACCAGGATCTCGGTGCCGCTGATCGAAACTTCGCCGATGTAGTAGATCGCTTCGCCCTCGGAAATACGACGCAACTCAATGTCCTTCAGCTGCTCGTTCAAGTTGCGTGCGTCGACTTTCACCTCGGCAGGGACCGGCTTGCGCGCGCCTGCTTCCTTGTGGAGCACGGTGACGTTGAGCATCACGCGGTTGGCGCTGCGCTGGATGCCGTAGTTGCGCGCGATCTCGGGGGTGAGCGCGTCGGTGCGCACGGCGTTGTAGTGCACCTCGTAGCTGCCGAAGTCCTTGAACGAGTCCTCGCTCGGCTGCGCCGTCGGCACCTGGTGCTGCGGCCCCATGTCGCATGCGCTCGCCAGCGCAGCGCACGCCGCGAGCGCTGCGAGTGTCCGTGTTGCTGATGGCACCGACGTTTTCTCCCTTCGAGAGAGCGACCGGGCAAGACTATGCGCCGCGCGCGGCCGGTTCAATAGCCCGGCAGCATCAGATATTCCCGGACGGCGATGTTGAGCGCATACAGCGCAATGATGACGAAGGCCGCGGAGAAATCGATGCCGCCGAGCGGCGGTATCACGCGGCGCACCGGCGCCAGCAGCGGCTCGCACAGGCTCGAAACCACCACCGAAGCGGGGCTGTAGGTGCCCGGAGCCACCCAGCTGAGCAGCACGTAGAGCAGCAGCGCGAAGATATAGAACATCAGGATCGTGCTGAGCAGGCTGGCCAGCGCCACCAGGAAGAACTGCGGCGGCGTGAGGACCCACGGATACTCCCGCAGCGACCACAGGATGCCGGTCGCGGCCAGCTGCACCAGCACGAGAGCCACGAGCGACGCGGTGTCGATCTTGCCGATCGGCGGCAGGAGCTTGCGCAGCGGCAGCACGACGCGATTGGTCAGGCGGATAACGGCCTGCGACAGTTGGTTGCGCGCGTCGGCGCGCGCCAGCGGCAGCAACACGCGCAGCAGGAAGATGGTGACCACCAGCTGCAGCAGCGCGCCGACGACAAAGATGATTGCTCGCATGACCGCGTATTTTGACTACGCCGGCGCGAGAGTCTACAGGGGCTGCTGATCCGCGCCGAATTCGTCGGCCAGTCGGGCGGCGCGGCGCGTCGCGGCCGCGACCGCTGCGTCGAAGGCCTCGCGGATGTGCCGCTCTTCGAGTACCTGCAGCGCCGCCTCCGTGGTGCCGCCCTTCGAGGTGACTTGCTGGCGCAACACAGCCGGCGACTCGCTGGCCGCATGCGCCATCGCGCCCGATCCGTAGGCCGTTTCGATCGCCAGCCTGCGGCTCACCTCCGGCGCCAGGCCTTGAGCGACCCCTGCGTGCTCCAGCATCTCGATCAGCAGGAAGAAGTAGGCCGGGCCGCTTGCCGATACGGCCGTGACGATGTCCATGTGCTGCTCGCGCTCCAGCCACAGCGTCGCGCCGACTGCGCCGAGGATCTGTTCGGCCTGTGCACGTCGCTCGCTGGAGACATCTGCCGTGGCATAGAGGCCGGTCATCCCGCAGCCCTGCAGCGCCGGACGGTTCGGCATCGAGCGCACGATCGGTACGCCGGGCAGCCAGCGCTGAATGTCCGACGCGCGAATGCCGGCCGCGACCGAGATCAGCAGCGGGCGTCGGGCGGCGATTGCATCCTTGATGCCGAGAGCGGCGTGCTGCATCTCCTGCGGCTTCACTGCGAGCACCACGATGTCCGCTTCGCGCGCAGCAGTGGCGTTGTCATCGGTGACCCGCACTCCGAGCTGCGTGCGCAATGCGTCGCGCTGTGCCGGTATCGGCTCAGCGACTACGATCTGCTGCGCACGCCAGTCACGCGCAAGCAGGCCGCCGATCAGGCTGCGCGCCATGTTGCCGCCGCCGATGAACGCGATGATCACTTCCTCTCTCCGAAAATCGCGGTGCCGATGCGCACGCAGGTCGCACCGGCGGCCACGGCCGCTTCGAGATCTCCCGACATGCCCATCGACAGCGTGTCCAGCGGCATGCCCTGTGCGCGCAGCTCCCGCGCGCAGTCCGCGAGCTGTGCGAACAACTGCCGCTGCGCTTCGAAGCCCTCGCGCGGCGGCGGGATGCACATCAGACCGCGCAGCCGCAGCCGCGGCAACTCGAGCACGCGCCGCGCCAGCGGCGCGAGCTCCGTCTTGGATATTCCGCCCTTGCCGGGCTCGTCTGCGAGCCGCACCTGGATGCACACATTGAGCGGCGGTGCGTGCGCGCCGCGCTGTTCGTTGAGCCGGACCGCGATGCGCTCGCGATCGAGCGTGTGCACCCAGTGGAAGTGCTCGGCGACAGCGCGGGTCTTGTTCGCCTGCAGCTGGCCGATGAAGTGCCAGGTCAACGGCAGGTCGGCGAGCGCCGCGAGCTTCGGCAGCGCCTCCTGCAGGTAGTTCTCGGCGAAGTCCGCCTGGCCGAGTTGCGCGACGGCGCGCACGGCGTCGGCAGGCTGTGTCTTCGAGACGGCGATGAGCCGCACGGAATCCGCTTCGCGTCCGTACCGCATTGCAGCGGATGAGATGCGGTTCCGTGTTTCGAGCAGTCGCTCCCGTACATTGCTGGCGGCCGCGCCACCGGCCTGATCAGCCGAAAAGTGCGGACCAGTTAACATATTGAGCTCGACATCGCTCCGTTATACTCGTGACCTCATTGTGCTCAAGGTGCGCAAACTGCGCTTCGCCAGGAGCCGTGGGCGATTTCTCAAGGTAGGAATTCATGCCTGTCGACATTGCGCAGCTGCTGGCTTTCGCCGTCAAGAACAACGCGTCCGACCTGCATTTGTCCGCGGGCGTGCCGCCGATGATCCGTGTCGACGGCGACATGAAGCGCGTCAACATGCCTGCACTGACCCACAAGGAAGTGCACAGCATGGTGTACGACATCATGAACGACAAGCAGCGCAAGGCTTACGAGGAGTTCTTCGAAACCGACTTTTCCTTCGAGATTCCCAAGCTGGCGCGCTTCCGCGTCAACGCCTTCAACCAGAGCCGCGGCGCCGCCGCGGTGTTCCGCACGATCCCGTCGCTGATCATGTCGCTCGACGACCTGAACGCGCCGAAGATCTTCAAGGACCTGGCGATGCAGCCGCGCGGCCTGGTGCTGGTGACCGGCCCGACCGGCTCCGGCAAGTCGACCACGCTCGCGGCGATGGTCAACTACGTCAACGACAACAAGCCCGATCACATCATCACGATCGAGGATCCGATCGAGTTCGTGCACGAGAGCAAGCGCTCGCTGGTGAATCAGCGCGAAGTTCACCGCGACACGCTCGGCTTCAGCGAGGCGTTGCGCTCGGCGCTGCGCGAAGACCCCGACGTGGTGCTGGTCGGCGAAATGCGCGACCTGGAGACGATCCGCCTGGCGCTGACCGCCGCGGAAACCGGCCACCTCGTGTTCGGCACGCTGCACACCAGCTCCGCCGCCAAGACCATCGACCGTATCGTCGACGTGTTCCCGTCGGCCGAGAAAGAAATGGTGCGCACCATGCTCTCCGAATCGCTCCGCGCGGCGATCTCGCAGAGCCTGCTCAAGCGCATCGGCGGCGGCCGCATCGCCGCGCACGAAATCATGATCGGAACCCCGGCGATCCGTAACCTGATCCGCGAAGGCAAGATCGCGCAGATGTATTCCTCGATCCAGACCGGGCAGAAGGACGGCATGCAGACGCTCGACCAGTGCCTGACCGAGTTGCTGCAGAAAGGCGTCGTGACGAAGGAAGAAGCGCGCTTCCGCGCCCAGAACAAGGACGCGTTCTGACGCGCCCGCCGGGCGCGTCAGTCAGAAGCTGCGGGGAGAGAACATGGAACGCGAACAAGCTATCAAGCTGATGCAG
>DATBKP010000103.1:0-32173 GCA_036555785.1 Steroidobacteraceae bacterium | reverse complement strand
GTGCCCAGGCGTGACATTGCTGAGAATTCGCGGGCTGAGGGATTCTGGTCGTTGGCAGGGGGCGCAGAAAGCATAGTACACAGTCAGGGGTCGGCCAATGCGGCGGAAGACTAAAGGCCGATGCGCGACGGTCGCGACGAGCCGCTGCGCGGCGCCGGACCGGAGCGCAGCAGCTCCTGTAGGACGATCTCCAGCGGCCGCGGCCGGCCGATCGCGAATCCCTGCCCGTAGGTCACGCCAAGCTGGCCGACCGCAGCGAGGATCGATTCGCTCTCGACGCATTCGGCAGTCGTTTCCAGCTTCATCGCCTGCGACAGCTGCACGATCGCGGTGACCGCCGCGCGCGAGCGCGCGTTGCCGGCGAGATCGCGCACCAGTCCGCCGTCGATCTTCAGATGCGAGACCGGCAGTGCCTTGAGATACGTCAGCGACGACAGCCCGCGGCCGAAGTCGTCGAGCGCGATCGAATGGCCCAGGTCCTGCAAGCGCCGGATGAGCGTCTCGGCGCGCACGATGTTGGCAACCGCCGCCGTCTCGGTGATCTCGAACGACAGCAGGCCGGCGGGCAACTCGTACTCGCGCAGCTTCTGTTCCAGGTAAGTCGGGAACTGCTCGTCGCCGAGCGACTGGCCGGAGATGTTGATCGCGAAGTGCGCGTCCATGGCTGCGAGCCGCGGCGCGGCCGACGAGAGAATCTCCAGCGCGTACTGCACCACCCAGCGATCGATGTCGGTCGCGAGCTGATAGCGCTCCGCGGCCGTGAGGAATTTGTCCGGCGCGACGCACTCGCCCGCAGGATCGATCATGCGCAGCAGGAGCTCGAAGCGCCGCGCGCCGCCCGCATGGGCGAACTCGACGATCGGCTGCGCGTCCATGCGGAAGCGGTCGTTGGCGATCGCCTCGCGCAGGTCGCCGACGATCGTGACGTCCTCGTAGCGGCGCACGATGCTGCGGTCGGCGTCCTGGTACAGCTCGACCCGGCCGCGGCCGCGATCCTTCGCCGCCTTGCACGCAGCTTCAGCTGCGGCCAGTGCGTGCGACAGCGGAAACTTCGTGCTCGCGATCGCCGCGAGACCGAAGCTGGCCGACAGCGCGATCGGCTTGCCTTCATGGTTGAAGTCGAGCCCGTCGAGCGTCGAGCACAGGCTGCCGAGGAAAGTGCGGGCGGCGTCGAGGCTCTCGTTCGCAAAGAACAGCGCGAAGCGATCGCCCGAGATGTGCGCGGCCGCGACATTGTCGGGCAGCGCGCCGGCGATAGTCGCCGCGATACGCACGATTGCGGCGTCGCCGACGTGCATGCCGTGGTTCTCGTTGATGACGTGCAGGCGATCGATGTCGGCGTAGGCGATGCAATGCTCGCCGGCGCCGGCATCGGCCGCGAGCTGCGCGAGCGCGCGCTGCTCCAACGCGGGACGCGTCAGCAGGCCGGTGCCGGGATCGTAGGCATTCTGCACCACGTACGCGATGTGCCGCGTCATCATCTCGATCACGCGCACCTGGCGCGTGTCGAAGTCGCTGCTGGTGAGCGGCTTGAGCAGCATCAGCAGGCCGACCACGTGCTGCGTGCCGTGACGAATCGGGCAGGCCAGCATCTTGTACTGCAGGCTGCCCATCGGATTGTTGGGCGGCAGCTTGTTGAGGATCAGCGTGCGGCGCTGGACCTGCACCCACGCAAACAGATTGCGCTGCGTCTTGTCGAGCAGCTCGCGCTCCGCGGCGCTCAACGGCTTGGCCGCGTGCAGGATCGACAGCTTCTTGTCGGGCACCAGCAGCGCACCCGCAGAGCACTGCAGATGCGTAACGCAGCTGCGCACCAGCTGCTCGAGATCGTCGCTGTCGTTGTGCTCCGGAACGCTCGCGTCGAGCAGCAGCTCAAGATCCGCGTCGCGCGCGGGCGGCGCCTGCTCCTGGCGCATGAAGCCGACGGTGTATTGACTGGCGAGCTCGCGACTCAGCACCTGCAATGCGGGCCGCAGCAGCCCCTGCATGAGAGAGAACGGCCGCGCACCGCCGCTGCCGTCCTCGCACGACACGCCGAGCGCGCCAAGCAGAGTGTCGCCGTCGCGAAGAATGAAAACGTAGGCGGTATCGCCGCTCCAGGAACGCGCGAAGCCCTCGCGCTCTTCAGGATCCACTTCGCCACCGTTCGCAGTCGTGAGCGCCTCTTCCATGAGATGCGTCAGGTCCGGCCCGTCGCAGCCGTCCGAGAGCCACAGCGGCGTGCCGGTGCGATCGTAGATGGCGATGCAGCTCGCCCGCGGCATCAGCATCTTGACCAGCTGGCCATAAGGATCGAGCGACGTCGACAGAGCCTGCGCTTCTATCGTGTCTTCGTCGTCGAGAATGGTGCCTGCGGACAAGGGTTACGACCTGCTGATTTCCGGCGTTTTTTCCCAGCCTGGAATGCCATCATCGGTCCCGTCCGGGATCGGTTCCTTGATGCTGGCCGCAGTTTTGGAGGCCCTGCAGCGCGGCAGAACCGTGACCGGCGTCACCCCCGTGACCCACGTCACCTTCCTAGGGCTTGCCCAGCCACTCCTGCGGATCGAGCGTCTGCTTGCCCTTGCGGATTTCCAGGTACAGACCCGGCCGGCCGAGCCCGGCCGCCTCCCCGACGGCTGCCAGTGCATCGCCCGGAGCGACCCGATCGCCGACGCGACGATAGACCTGCTCGTTGTGCCCGTACAGGCTCATGTAGCCGCCGCCGTGGTCAAGGACCACCAGCAGCCCCAGCCCCGGCAGCCAGTCCGCGTAGACCACCCGGCCGTAGTAGGGCGCCCGCACCTGGGCGCCGCGCTCGGCCGCTATGACCACACCCTGCCATTTCAGAGGCCCGCCGGCTCGCAGCTGCCCGTACTTCGCCAGCAGTCCGCCTTTGACGGGCCACGGCAGCTTGCCCTTCACGCGCTGGAACGGCTGTTCGGCCAGCTCGGGAAACTCCTCGATCGCTCGGCGCAGCTGCTCGACCAGCTTTTCCAGCGCTTGCGCGTCCGACTGCAGCTTTGCGAGCTGATCGTTGCGGGTCCGCAGTTTTGCCTGGACCTCCGCGAGCGTCTGCGCGCGCCGCTCGCGGGCGCCGGCGAGCGCCTTCACGTCGCGTGCGTTTTCGGCCTCGAGGTCGCGCAGCCGTGCGGTTTCCGCGGCGATGCTGTCGCCCAGCAGCTCCAGGTGCGCGAGGTGCTCGGTGATCGACGTGATCCTCTCCGCACGAGCGCGGCCGAAATAGCCGTAGTACGCCAGCATGCGACCGACGGCCGCGGGGTCTTGCTGATTGAGCAGCAGCTTCAGCTGCTCCTGCCGCCCGTTCATGTACGCGACCCGCAGCTCCGCGCCGAGCTCGTCGCGCTCGTCGACGACCGCACGCTGGGTCTGCGCCTGCTCGTTCTTCAGTCCGGCGAGCTTCTGCTCGGACTCGACGCGCCGGCTGCGCACTTCGGCCAGGCGCTCGCGCGCCGATTGGATCTGCAGGTCCGCCTGCTGCAGCTGGCCGGTCAGGGCGTCGCGGCGTTCGGCGTCGGCATGGATCTGCTTGCGGATGGCCTCGATGCGCGTGCGCACCTGGCGCAGCTCCGCCTCTTTGGCATCGACCCCGGCCGCGCAGGCTTGAAAAGCCGTCGAGTACAGCAACAGTACATAAGCGGCGGCCACAAAGACCCTCCGCAGCAACGTGTCGGCGTCGCTCACGAGGCCTGCCGCGATCCGCTGCTATACTTCGCGGCCTTTTGGGCGGCCTTCTGTGGGAACCGTCGGCGTATTGCCGGCGGCAGGTCCGGGCACTGCACGCAATGAATCGCTTCTTCGAATACGTCGTTCATCATCCGTTCCTGGTCGCGGCTGCGGCGATTCTCGCCGTTATCGCGGTCGTGTTCGAGCTTCGGCATCGCGCACGCGCCAGCAATGCTGTGCCTCCCGCCGACGCCGTGCGGCTCGCCAACGCCGGCGCGCTGCTGCTCGATGTGCGCGACGCCCAGGAATACGAGGCCGGGCACATCATCGAGGCGCGCAGCCTGCCGGCTGCCGAGCTCGGCGCCAAGGCCGAGACGTTGAAGAAATACAAGGAAAAGCCGGTCATCGTCTATTGCGAGACCGGCGCAGCTTCCGGCGCGGCGGCGCGCACGTTGCGCGATGCCGGCTTCAACAAGGTCGTGACGCTGCGCGGCGGGCTGCAGAGCTGGCGCCAGGACAATCTGCCGCTGGTGAAGGGCGCGGTGCGCAAGGATGGTAAGCATTGAAGCCGCCCGAAGTGGTCATGTACTCGACCAACTGGTGCGGGTTCTGCCAGCGGGCGCGCAATGTGTTCGAGCGCAAGGGCATCGCCGTGCGCGACGTCAAGCTCGACGACGAGCCCGAGCAACGGCCGGTGATGCTGCAGCGAACCGGCGGGCTGCGCAGCGTGCCGCAAATCTCTATCGGTGAGCTGCACGTCGGGGGTTATGATGAGCTGGCCGCCCTCGAACGCTCCGGCGAACTGAACAAACTGCTGGGCCTGGCCCGCGAATAGATCGTGAGAGAGGATCCGCATCATGGCTGACGAAGCTTCCATCCCCAACGACCAGAACGTCGACCCGAACGCGCCGCAGTTCGCGCCGCAGGCGGTGTACGTGAAGGACGCGTCGTTCGAAGCGCCGGCAGGCCCGCGCATCGCGGCGAATGCGCCCAATCCGACGATCAATCTCAACCTCAATACCTCGGTCAGCGACCTCGGCGGCGACATGAAGGAAGTCGTGCTGACGGTGCGCGTGGAAGCGAAGGCCGCGGACAAGACCGTCTGGCTGGTGGAAGTACAGCAGGCGGGGGCGTTCGGCATTCGCAACGTGCCGGCGCAGGACACGCAGCGGCTGCTGGGCATCTTCTGCCCGAACTATCTGCTGCCGTATGCGCGCGAGGTGATTTCGGATCTGCTGACGAAAGGCGGCTTCCCGCCGTTCCTGCTGCCGCCGGTGAACTTCGAGGCGCTGTTCAATCAGGCTGCGACGCGCGCGCAGCAGCAGCCGCAATCGCCCGCGGCCTCGGTGAACTGAAGGCAAAGTAACGAGAGTCACGATGTCACGAAGTGACGAAACTCGTGACGCGCGTGACTCCGTGACTTCGTCACTTTCATCCTGCGTCGTGCTGGGCGCCGGCTCCTGGGGCACGGCACTCGCCATCCAGCTCGCCCGACTGTCGCGCCCCGCCGTGTTGTGGGGTCGCGATCGCACGCATACCGCTGCGCTCGCTCGTGAGCGCAGCAACGAGCGCTATCTGCCCCAGGCTGCTTTTCCCGACACGCTGCGCGTCGAGACGGATCTCGCGACCGCCGTACGCTCTGCGCGCGATCTGCTCATCGCAGTACCGAGTCACGCGCTGCGCTCGCTGCTGCAAGAGCTCGCGCCGCATCTGGCCGCCGGTGCGCGCGTCAGCTGGGCGACCAAAGGCTTCGAGCTCGACAGCGGATTGCTGCCGCATGAAGTCGTGCACCAGGTGCTAGGCGATCGGGTGCCGACAGCGGTGGTCTCTGGCCCGACCTTCGCAAAAGAAGTCGGCGCCGGCTTGCCGACTGCGATGACCGTCGCTGCGAGCGATGCCACCTTTGCGAGCGACCTGGCGCAACGCTTGTCGGGCCTCAACTTTCGCGCCTACACCTCGAGCGACATGGTCGGCGTCGAAACCGGCGGCGCGATCAAGAACGTGCTCGCAATCGGCGCCGGCATCTCCGACGGACTCGGCTTCGGCGCCAACACGCGTATCGCGCTCATCACGCGCGGCCTGGTGGAGATGACCCGGCTCGGCGTCGCGCTCGGCGCACGCAAGGAGACGTTCATGGGTCTCGCCGGGCTCGGCGACCTGGTGCTGACGTGCACGGACAACCTGTCGCGCAACCGCCGCTTCGGTCTGGCGCTGGCCGCAGGCACGACTGCCGCAGCTGCGCAGAAAGCGATCGGCCAGGTCGTCGAAGGTGTGCAGGCCGCACGCGCGGTCCGCGACGTGGCGGCGAAGCTCGCGGTCGAGATGCCGATCTGCGAGCAGGTCTACCGTGTCGTGCACGAGGGCGCGCACCCGAAGGACGCGGTCAAAGAGCTGATGAACCGAACCTTGAAGGCGGAGATAGAAGAGTCGGGTTAGACAAATCCCTGCTGCCGCCACGCTTCGTAGATCACCACCGCGGCGGCGTTCGACAGATTCAGGCTGCGATTGCCCGGGCGCATCGGGATGCGCAGACGCCGCTGCGACGGACATTCCTCGAGCACCGCCTGCGGCAGGCCGCGGGTTTCCGGTCCGAACACGAACGCATCGCCGTCCGCGAATTGCACCGTGTCGTACTGGGTCGCGCCGCGCGTCGACACCGCGAACCAGCGCGGTTGACCGAGCGCCTCCAGGCACTGCGTCAGGCTCTGCCACACCTTCACCTCCGCAAGCTCGGCGTAGTCCATGCCTGCGCGGCGCACCGCCTTCTCGTCGATGTCGAAGCCGAGCGGCGCGATCAGATGCAGCCGCGCACCCGAATTGGCGCACATGCGGATGACGTTGCCGGTGTTCGGCGGTATCTCCGGCTGGTACAGGATGACGTGGAACATACGCTGGAAGGGTAAACTATCGGCCCATGCTGCCCGCGAGCCTGTCCACCGATTTCTGCGGCCTCGAGCTCGATTCGCCGATCGTGCTGCTGTCGGGCTGCGTCGGCTTCGGGGAGGAGTACACCCGCGTCGAGGGCTTCAGCAACCGCGACGCCGGCGCGATCGTGCTGAAGGGCACCACGCGCGAGCCGCGCCTCGGCAACCCGCCGCACCGCGTGTACGAGACGCCGATGGGCATGCTCAACGCGATCGGGCTGCAGAATCCCGGCGTCGAGCACGTGATCACGCAGATCCTGCCATCGCTGGATTTCAGCGAGACGCGCTTCATCGCCAACGTCTGCGGCTCGACCCTCGAGGATTACATCGAGGTCACGCGCCGCTTCGACGATTCGCCGATCGACGCCATCGAAGTCAACATCTCGTGCCCGAACATCAAGGAAGGCGGCGTGCAGTTCGGCAACTACCCGCAGATGTCGGGCAGGGTCACCGCGGCCTGCCGCGCGGCGACCAAGAAGCCGCTGATCGTGAAGCTGTCGCCGAACCAGACGGACATCCGCGAGAACGCGCGCTACTGCATCGAGGCCGGAGCGGACGCGCTCGCGGTGATCAACACCGTGACGGGCATGGCCATCGACGTGCACACGCGCCGGCCGATCATCGGCAACATCCAGGGCGGCTTGTCCGGGCCCGCGATCAAGCCGATCGCGTTGCTGAAGGTGCATCAGGTGTACGAGGTGGCGCGGCGGCACAACGTGCCGATCATCGGCCAGGGCGGCATCGCTTCGGCCAACGACGCGCTGGAGTTTCTGATCGCCGGCGCCGCGACCGTCGGCGTCGGCACGGCGCTGTTCTACGATCCGCTGGCGTGCAAGAAGATCAACGAAGGCATCGCCGCGTACCTGGCGAAGCACCAGATACCGTCGGTGAGCGAGCTGGTCGGCACGTCGAGTGGTCACCCTCCGGCGGACGAGTCACGCAGTCACGGAGTCACGGGGTGACGAGCATCACTCGTCGTCCATCGTCAACTCTTTCAGCTTGCGCGTGAGCGTATTGCGGCCCCAGCCGAGCAGCCGCGCGGCTTCCTGCCGGCCGCCTTGCGCCTTACGCAGCGCCGCGCGGATCAGCGCGCGCTCGAACTCCGGCAGCGCGTCGTCGAGCAATGGAGTCTCACCGGCCGCGAGACGCTTCTCCGCCCACTGAGTCAGCTGACGCGTCCATTCGTCCTGCAGCCTCGCCGCGCCGGGTGTGCCGCCGAGGTCTGCGGGAATGTCCTCGACCTTGATCTCGCGTCCGGGCGCGGTCGCGGTCAGCCTGCGGCACGCGTTGACGAGTTGTCGCACGTTGCCCGGCCAGTCGAAGTTCGAGAGCGCAGCGGCGGCCTCGGACGTCAGCGTCTTCGGCTCGACACCGAGCTCCAGCGCGGCGGCGCCGAGATAGTGAATCAGCAACTCGGCGATGTCTTCGCGACGCGCGCGCAGCGGCGGCACTTCGATGCGGATCACATTGAGTCGATGCAGCAGGTCCTCGCGGAACTGACCTTGCCGCACGCGCTCTGCCAGGTCCTGATGGGTCGCGGCGATGACGCGCACGTCGACGCGCACCGGGATCTGTCCGCCGACGCGATAGAACTCGTTCTCCGCCAGCACGCGCAGCAGCCGCGTCTGCAATTGCGGCGACATGTCGCCGATCTCGTCGAGAAACAGCGTGCCGCCGTCGGCCTGCTCGAAGCGCCCGCGCCGCTGTTGATCCGCGCCGGTGAACGAGCCCTTCTCGTGACCGAACAATTCCGATTCCAGCAAGTCCGCCGTGAACGCCGACGTATTGAGCGCGATGAACGCCTTGGCTGCGCGCGGGCTGTGACGATGCAACGCGCGGGCGACGAGCTCCTTGCCGGTGCCCGACTCGCCGGTGATCAGCACCGTCATGCTCGAGCGCGACAGCCGGCCGATCGCGCGGAAGACTTCCTGCATTGCCGGCGCCTGCCCGAGCATCTCAGGGATACGGCGCGACTCCGGCGCAGGCTCCGGCGCCGCGACGCGCTGCTGCGCCGCGCGCCGCACCAGGTCGACGGCCTGGTCGATATCGAAAGGCTTCGGCAGATATTCGAACGCGCCGCCCTGGTAAGCCGCAACTGCGCTGTCCAGATCCGAGTGCGCGGTCATGACGATGACCGGCAGCTCCGGCTGGCTCGCGCGAATCTGCGTCAGCAGCTCCAGTCCGCTGCGGCCGGGCATGCGGATATCGGTGATCAGCACGTCGGGGCGCTCGCGCCGCAAGGCTGCGAGCGCGGCGTCCGCCTGGTCGAACGCCATCGGCGCCATGCCGCCCTGACGCAGCGCTCGCTCGAGCACCCAGCGGATCGAGGCGTCGTCGTCGACGAGCCAGACGTTAAGAGGCTTCACTGAGGTGGACGACATGGAAGGGCAACAGGATCGTGAATTGAGTGAGGCCGGGGCGGCTGTCGAATTCGATCAGGCCGTCGTGACGACTGACCAGGTCCTGCGCGACCGCCAGACCGAGCCCGGTGCCGTCCGCGCGCCCGGTGACGAGCGGATAGAACAGCGTCTCGCGCAAGTGCTCGGGCACGCCCGGCCCGTTGTCTTCGAACTGCACGCTGGCGACGAGCCGATGACGCCGCGCGCCGATGTTGACGTTGGTCAGCGCGCGCGTACGCAGCACGATGCGGCCCTTGCCGCCCGCGTTCTGCGCGATCGCCTGCAGCGCATTGCGGCCGAGATTCAGCATCGCCTGGATGATGAGATTGCGATCGAGCGGCAGCGGCGGCAGGCTCGGATCGTAGTCGCGCTCGATCGTCACCGCCGGCGGCGCATCGGCGGCGAGCAGGTGCCGCACGTGCTGCAACAGCTCGTGGATGTTCGTCGGCTCGCGTTGCGGGGCATGTCCCGGGCCGAGCAACGCGTCGACGAGTGCCGCAAGACGATCGGCCTCGCTGATGATCACCGACGTGTACTCGCGCAAGCGTGCGTCGGGTAACTCGCGAGCGAGCAGCTGCGCCGCGCCGCGCAGGCCGCCGAGCGGATTCTTGATCTCGTGCGCGAGCTGCCGAATCATCAGGCGGCTGCCGTCGATCTGCGTCAGCAGCGCGGTCTCGCGCGAGATGCGCTGGTGCTGGGTCGTGTCGCTGATCTCGATCATGATCGCCGGCGCCGTCGATTCCTCGTAGGGCGCGACTACACAATCCACGATCAGCTCGCCTTCGCCGTTCACCGGCCGCAGCGCGAGCTCGCGCCGCAGGAACGGCCGCGAGCTTTGCAGCGCGCGCTCGACGATTGCGCTCAACGCGGTCGCGTCCACGAACAATTCATCGAGCGGCCGGCCGCGCGCCTGGTTGCGGCTCGTGCCGAACAAGGTCTCCGCGGCGACGTTCAGATACAGGAGGGCGCGCTTGCGATCGACGATCAGCACGCTGGTGCTGAGGCTGTCGAGAATGCGTCCGGGATCGGCCATGGCGGTCGCAGCGGCGAAGGACGAAGGCAACGCGGCCATCGTTAGCCGCACCTCCACGGACCGGCGGCATCAGCCGTCAGGGCTTCTTGGGTTTGGGCGCCGGCTTCTGCACGACCGGCAGATTGGTCGCCGGGTCGATGGGTGGGCGGCCGCCGTTCAACGCGCCGTAGGTCGGCTGCGTGGTGAGGACCTTGTTCGCAGTCGTCTTCTTGGTCGGCTTGGGCGGCGGACGCAACGACGGACCGACCGGCGGCTGCGCGATCGATTCCTGCCGCACCGTGAATGTAACGGAACCAGTACGGGCGATCACCGCGCCGTTTTGATCGGTCACGGTCGCGCTCACGCTGTGCGTGCCACGCGGCACGCCCTTCAGGTCGTAGCTCTGGGCATTGCGCGGAAATCCCTGCACTGCCTGGCCGTCCAGCAGCAGATTGAGCGTGTGCTGCTGCTTGACGAACGGCTCGATGACGATCTCGACACCGACCACACCGGCCGTATTGATGAAGGCCTGCTGCTCCTGCGGCCGCACGATCTGGAAGTTGCGATAGATCGGTCCTGCGTCTGCAGGCGTCGTCGCGGTGTCGGGGGCCGGGATGAACGTGTTCTGCGGCTGCGTGCCCACGACGTTGCCGGTGCGCACTTCGATCTTGGCGGCACCCGGCACCGGCTGGTCCGAGTAGTGCGTGACGCCCTTCTCGTCCACCCATTTCCAGACGTCGCTCGCCACGGCGGCGGCGGACGAGCCCGCAGCCGCCAGCGCGATCAGTGTCAGGAGCGCCGTACGCATGAGGCCAGAGCATAGCCGCTTCGCCCATAGGTGACCAAACTCACGGACAAAAACGGTGACGGGCTGTGAACTCCGTCACCGCAGGCTACGGCGTGCGTGGCGATGCCGGGCCGGAGGACCCGGCACGCCGTTGCGGTCACACGCTGTAGTACAACTCGAATTCCAGCGGATGCGTCGACATGCGCACCTTGGTCACTTCCTGCATCTTCAGTGCGATGTACGCGTCGATCACATCGTCGGTGAACACGCCGCCGGCCTTGAGGAAGCCGCGATCGGCGTCCAGCGACTGCAGCGCCTGTTCCAGCGAATAGCAGACCTCCGGAATGTGCTTGGCCTCTTCCGGCGGCAGGTCGTACAGATCCTTGTCCGCGGGATCGCCCGGGTGGATCTTGTTCTGGATGCCGTCGATGCCGGCCATCAGCATCGCCGCGAAGCCGAGGTACGGATTCGCAGTCGAATCCGGGAAGCGCACTTCGATGCGCCGGCCCTTCGGGTTCGCGACCCACGGAATGCGGATCGAGGCCGAGCGATTGCGCGCCGAGTACGCGAGCATCACCGGCGCTTCGAAGCCGGGCACCAGTCGCTTGTAGCTGTTGGTCGCAGCGTTGGTGAATGCGTTGATCGCCTTCGCGTGCTTGATGATGCCGCCGATGTAATACAGCGCGAGATCCGACAGGCCCGCGTACTTGTCGCCGGCGAACAGCGGCTTGCCTTCTTTCGAGATCGACTGGTGCACGTGCATGCCGTTGCCGTTGTCGCCGACGATCGGCTTCGGCATGAAGGTGACCGTCTTGCCGTAAGCGTGCGCGACGTTGTGCACGGCGTACTTCAGCATCTGCACTTCATCGGCCTTGCGCACGAGCGTGTTGGCGTTGACGCCGATCTCGCACTGGCCGGCAGTCGCCACTTCGTGGTGATGCACTTCGGCCTTCATGCCGAGCTCTTCCAGCGCCAGGCACATGGCCGAGCGCAGGTCCTGGAAGGAATCGACCGGCGGCACCGGGAAATAGCCGCCCTTGACGCCGGGGCGATGCGCCTTGTTGCCTTCCTCGTACTGCTTGCCCGAGCTCCACGCCGCTTCGATCGAGTCGATCTCGAAGAACGAGCCGGCCATGGTCGTGCCGTAGCGCACGTTGTCGAAGATGAAGAACTCGTTCTCCGGGCCGAACAGCGCACGGTCGCCGATGCCGGTCGACTTCAGGTACGCCTCGGCGCGCTTCGCGAGCGAGCGCGGATCGCGGTCGTAGCCCTGCATGGTCGACGGCTCGAGCACGTCGCAACGCAGGATCAGCGTGGTCTCTTCGAAGAACGGATCGAGCACCGCCGTGGAGGCGTCCGGCATCAGCACCATGTCGGACTCGTTGATGCCCTTCCAGCCGGCGATCGATGAGCCGTCGAACATCTTGCCGTCGTCGAAGAAGCCACTGTCGATGGTGTGGGACGGCACAGTGACGTGCTGTTCCTTGCCGCGTGTGTCCGTGAAGCGCAGGTCCACGAACTTGACCTCCTTTTCTTTCAACATGCTGAGGACTTCAGCGGGCGTCGTCATGAGTTCTCCTCCGGTTTGGCGGCAAAATTGCTGATCACCGGCCGCTCGCCGCTGCGATGCCGGTGGTTATTGAGTGCTCGCGAGTTTGCAGGATCTATGCCACTGACACCGCGTGGCCAAGCGCTTGATACGTCGCCCGGCGCCGCGCGGTGACCGGCTCGCACCGCCCCGTCGCGGGGCGCCGATGCGAGCCCGCCGCACTATAACCGTGCAAGGCTGTAGGCTCTAGGCTCTCTCGCTATACTCCCGCGCCTTTGCGCTGACGAACTCCGCATGCCCTCATCGAAAGCAGTCGCGCCGCCCCGGACTTTCCAGGACCTGATCTTCGCCCTGCAGCAGTACTGGTCGAAGCAGGGCTGCGTCATCCTGCAGCCGTACGACATGGAGATGGGCGCCGGTACGTTCCACACCGCCACGCTGCTGCGCGCGGTCGGACCGGAGCCGTGGAGCGCGGCATACGTCCAACCGTCGCGCCGGCCCGCGGACGGGCGCTACGGCGACAACCCGTTCCGGGGTCAGCACTACTACCAGTTTCAGGTCGTCCTCAAGCCTTCGCCGCCGGACATGGTCGATCTGTACATCGGCTCGCTGGCCGCGCTCGGTTTCGACCCGCTGACGCACGACATCCGCCTGGTCGAGGACAACTGGGAATCGCCGACGCTCGGCGCGTGGGGCCTCGGCTGGGAGATCTGGTTGAACGGCATGGAGGTCACGCAGTTCACGTACTTCCAGCAGGTCGGCGGGCTCGACTGCCGGCCGGTGATGGGCGAAATCACTTACGGCCTGGAGCGGCTCGCCATGTACCTGCAGGGCGTCGAAAGCATGTACGACGTCCTGTGGACCGACGGTCCGCTCGGCCGCGTCACGTACGGCGACGTCTATCACCAGAACGAAGTCGAACAGTCGAAGTACAACTTCGAGCTCGCCGACACCGCGCAGTTGTTCCGCCATTTCGAGGACCACGCAGCGAACTGCCGCGCGCTGCTTGCGAACGGGCTCGCGCTGCCGGCCTACGAGCAGATGCTGCGCACGTCGCACACGTTCAACCTGCTCGATGCGCGCAAGGCGATCTCCGTCACCGAGCGGCAACGTTTCATCCTGCGCGTGCGCGAGCTCGCCAAGGCCGTCGCGCAAGCGTACTACGCGAGCCGCGAGGCGCTCGGCTTCCCGATGCTGAAGAGCGCAGCAAAGGGAGCGAGCGCGTGACCCAGGGGCATGGCAAGCGCGACTTCCTGTTCGAGCTCGGCACCGAAGAGCTGCCGCCGAAATCGCTGTTCACGCTGGCGCGCGCGCTGGCCGATGGCATCGAGAAAGGATTGGCTGCAGCCGCGATCGCGCACGCCGAAGTCGAGTGGTTCGCCACGCCGCGCCGGCTCGCGGTGCGCGTACACGCGATGGCCGACCGGCAGCCGGACCAGGAAATCAAACGGCAAGGACCGGCGCTCGCCACTGCATTCGATGCGGCCGGCCAGCCGACCAAGGCCGCCGCCGGCTTCGCAGCGTCGTGCGGCGTGAGCGTCGATCAACTGCAGCAGGTCGATGGTCCCAAGGGACGCGTGCTGATGTTCGCCGGCACGCGCAAAGGCGAGCCGACGGCCGCGCTGCTGCCGGGCATCGTCAAAGGGTCGCTCGACGCATTGCCGATCGCGAAGCGCATGCGCTGGGGCGCGGGCGATGCCGAGTTCGTCCGGCCGGTGCATTGGGTCGTCATGCTGCTCGGTACGACGGTCGTGGACTGCGAGATTCTCGGCATCGCTGCCGGCAAGCATTCGCGAGGCCACCGCTTTCACGCTCCCAATCCGCTGCCGATTGCGAGCCCGGCGAAGTACGTCGAGACGCTGCAGAAAGCGCACGTGATGGCGAACGTCAGCGAGCGTCGCGAACGAATTCGCAGCGTAGCGGTGGCGCTGGCGCAAGCGAGTGGCGGTCAGGCAGTCATCGAGGATGCGTTGCTCGATGAGGTCACGGCACTGGTGGAGTGGCCGGTGCCGCTGGTGGGTCGTTTCGACGCACGCTATCTCGAGCTGCCGCAGGAAGTGCCGATCGCGACGCTGCAGGATCATCAGCGCTATTTCCCCGTGCGCGATCCGCAGGGCAAATTGCGCAACGAGTTCATTGCAGTCGCCAACATCGAGAGCCGCGCGCCCGAGAAGGTGCGCGACGGCAACGAGCGCGTCGTGCGGCCGCGGCTCGCGGACGCGTCGTTCTTCTGGGAAACGGACCGGCGCACGTCGCTCGACAGCCGACGCGCGTCGCTGAAGACGGTGACGTTCCAGGCGAAGCTCGGCTCACTGCATGACAAGGTCGAACGCGTCGGCCGGCTCGCAGTGCGCATCGCCGAAGCGCTCGGCGCGGATGCGGCGCTTGCGCGTCGCGCCGCCGAGCTCAGCAAGTGCGACCTGCTCACACTGATGGTCGGCGAGTTTCCGGAGCTGCAGGGATTGATGGGCAAGTACTACGCGCAGCACGACGGCGAGCCGTCGGAAGTCTGCGCGGCGCTCGAAGAACAATACTGGCCGCGCTTCGCAGGCGACCACGTTCCGCAGACGCGCACCGGTATCGCGCTCGCGCTGGCAGACAAGCTCGACACGCTGGCCGGCATCTTTGCGATCGGGCAGAAGCCGACCGGCACGCGCGACCCGTTCGGCCTGCGCCGCGCGGCGCTCGGCGTGCTGCGCACGATCCTCGAACGGCAACTCGATCTCGATCTGCGACAGCTGATCGAGACCGCCGTGGCGGCGCAGCCAGTCGAGAAAGCGCCGGCCGTCGCCGAAGAGGTGTGGACCTACGTGATCGAGCGGTTGCGCAGCTCGTATCTCGAAGGTGAAACCGGCCGCACGGTCACGACCGAGATGTTCGACGCTGTACTGGCGAGCCGCACGCAGTCGGTGCTCGATATCGATGTGCGCCTGCGTGCGCTCGAGCGCTTCCTGAAGATGGCGGAGGCGGACAGCCTCGCCGCGGCGAACAAGCGCATCGCGAACATTCTGCGCAAGGCGCCCGGCGATCTCACCGGCGCAGTCGATACGAGTCGTTTGCAGGACGGCCCGGAGCGCCAGCTGTTCGATCATGTGCTGTCGATGGAGCGCGCCGTGAATCCGCTATTCGCGCGCCGCGACTACGCGCAAGCGCTCACTCAGCTCGCGAGTCTGCGCGACGACGTCGATCGCTTCTTCGACTCGGTGATGGTGATGGCCGAGGACGCGGACGTTCGCGCGAACCGGCTCGGACTGCTGCTGCGTCTGCGCGGCCTGTTCCTGCAGTTCGCCGATCTGTCGCGGCTGCCTGGCTGAGCGGAGGCCTGCTTGCAGCTGCTGCGATCGGTGCTGTTCACGACGTGCTTGTTCCTCGGCACGCTGCTGTATGCGGTCGCCGTCGTCGCGTTGAGCTGGCTGCCGAATCACAGGCTGTACGGTGTTGCGCGCAGCTGGGCGCGGTTTCATCTATGGTTGCTGAAGACGCTGTGCGGCTTGAGCCATACGGTCGAAGGCAGCTCGAACATCCCGCCCGGCTCGCACGTCTCGATGTGGAAACACTCGTCGGCGTGGGAAACGATCGCGCAGGCGGCGCTCTTTCCGCCGCAATCCTGGGTGTTGAAGCGCGAGCTGATGTGGATCCCGCTGGTCGGCTGGGCAGTCAGTCGTCTCAAGCCAATCGCCATCAATCGCAAGGCCGGCGCGGCAGCTGTGTCGCAGGTCATCGAGCAGGGAACGCAGCGGCTGCGCGAAGGAATGTGGATCCTGATCTTTCCCGAAGGCACGCGCGTCGCCGTGGGCGAGACGCGCAAGTACGGAGTGAGCGGCGCCCTGCTCGCCTCGCGCGCCGGCTGCAAGATCGTGCCGGTCGCGCACAACGCGGGTTACTACTGGCCGCGGCGCGGGTGGCTGAAAAAGCCCGGCGTCATTCGCGTTGTGATTGGTCCGCCGATCGAGGCCGCCGGACGCGATCCGCGCGAGCTCAATGACGAAGTGCGCACGTGGATCGAGGACCAGATCACCGCGATAGCGCCGCCAGCCAGTTAAAGAAAGTTTCCGATCGCACGCTATGTGCCTCTATGCGAGGCACATTCAATTAGAAAATTCTAAATGTCCAGGTTGGCAACGGCGAGCGCGTTCTTTTCGATGAACTCCCGCCGCGGCTCGACCTGGTCGCCCATCAGCGTGGCGAAGATGTCGTTGGCCGCGAGCGCGTCCTCGATCCGCACCTGGACCAGCCGCCGTGTGGCCGGATTGATGGTCGTGTCCCAGAGCTGTTCGGGATTCATCTCACCCAGACCTTTGTAGCGCTGGATCAGCTGGCCGCGGCGCGCCTGGTCGAGCAGCCATTCGATGGTCTGCTTGAAGCTGCTCACTTCCTGCCGCTGATCGCCCTTCACGACGTACGCGCCAGGCTGCAGCAGCCCGGCGAGCGTCTTGCCGAGCTCGGCAATGCGGCGGTACTCGGCCGACTCGAAGAACTCGCGGTGGATGTGCTTCTCCGTCGTAGTGCCGTGCTCGCTGCGCGCAACGAGCAACCGTGGCGTGCCGCCGTCGGTGCTCCCGATCGTGCGCACGCGATAGCGCCGCGCCGAGTCGTCCTGGGAGTTGAGCTGCGCCTCGAGCGTGCGTCCCCATTGCGTCAGCCAGTCGATGCGATCGTGATCAGCCTGGGTCACCTCAGGCATGTACAGCAGCTGCTCCAGGACGCGCTGATCGTAGCGACGCGATGAGCGCCGCAGGATCGCGGCCACTTCCATCCAGCGCCGCGCCAGGGTCTCGAGCGCCGAGCCCACCATTGGCGGCTGCGCGGGATCGCCGAAGAGCTCAGCGTCTTCGAGCGCCTGCTTCAGCAGCATTGCGTTGAGCTCCGCTTCGTCCTTGAGGTAGTGCTCGGCCTTGCCCTTCTTGAGTTTGTAGAGCGGCGGCTGCGCGATGTAGATGTGGCCGTTCTCGATCAGCTGCGGCATCTGTCGATAGAAGAACGTCAACAGCAGCGTGCGGATGTGCGAACCGTCGACGTCGGCGTCGGTCATCACGATCACGCGGTGATAGCGCAGCTTCGAAAGATCGAAGTCATCCGCGCCGATCCCGGTGCCGAGCGCCGTGATGAGCGTGCCGACCTCTGCGGACGACAGCATCTTGTCGAAGCGGGCCTTCTCGACGTTCAGGATCTTGCCCTTGAGCGGCAGGATCGCCTGCGTACGCCGATCGCGCCCCTGCTTCGCGGAGCCACCCGCCGAGTCGCCCTCGACCAGGAACATCTCGGAGAGCGCCGGATCGCGTTCCTGACAGTCGGCGAGCTTGCCGGGTAATCCGGCCAGGTCGAGCGCTCCTTTGCGACGGGTCATCTCGCGCGCTTTGCGCGCGGCTTCGCGGGCGCGGGCGGCCTCGAGAACCTTGGTCGCGACGGCCTTCGCCTGCTGCGGATGTTCCTGGAGAAATTCGTCGAGCTTGGTCCCGACGGCGGACTCGACGATGCCCTTGATCTCCGACGAGACCAGCTTGTCTTTCGTCTGCGAGGAGAACTTCGGATCGGGCATCTTCACCGAGAGGATGGCGGTCAGGCCTTCGCGCGCGTCCTCGCCGGAGGTCGGAATCTTGTCCTTCGCCGCGAACTGTTTCTCGATGTAGTTGTTCAGGGTGCGCGTCAAAGCGCTGCGGAAGCCGGCCAGGTGGGTGCCGCCATCCTTCTGCGGGATGTTGTTCGTGTACGCGTACATGCTCTCCTGGTACGAGTCGTTCCACTGCACGCCGAGCTCGACCGTGACGGCGTCCTGCTGCGTCCGGAACCAGATGATCGTCTCGTGGATGGCAGTCTGGTTGCGGTTGAGGAAGCGGACGAATTCGCGGATACCGCCCTCGTACTGAAAGACCTCGCGTTTGTCGTCCCGCTCGTCGATCAGCTCGATGCGGACACCGGAGTTCAGGAAGGACAGCTCGCGCAGCCGCTTTGCCAGAACGTCGTAGTTGAACTCGATGTTCGTAAAGATGGTGGCGCTGGGCTTGAAGCGAATGATGGTGCCGCGCTTGTCCGTCGTGCCGATCGCCGCCAGCGGCGCCACCGGCTCGCCCATCCGGTACTCCTGCTGATGCAGCTTCCCGTCACGGTGGATGGTCAGCAGCAGGTACTCGGACAAGGCATTGACGACCGAGACGCCGACGCCATGGAGGCCGCCGGAGACCTTGTAGGAGGAGTCATCGAACTTACCGCCCGAGTGCAGGACGGTCATGATGACCTCGGCGGCCGAGCGTCCCTCCTCCGGGTGGATATCCACAGGAATTCCACGCCCGTCGTCGGCGACGGTGACGGACTCATCGGCGTGAACGGTGACGGTCACCTGCGAGCAATAGCCGGCCAGCGCCTCGTCGATCGAGTTGTCGACGACCTCAAAAACCATGTGGTGAAGACCGGTGCCGTCATCCGTGTCTCCGATGTACATACCGGGCCGTTTTCGGACGGCGTCGAGACCCTTCAAAACCTTGATTTTGCTTGAGTCGTAAACGTCGGAATCTGTCATGGCCCAGCCTGGAAAATGAGGTGCGGAATTATAAGAAATTGCCCTGTTTCACGTGAAACTTTCGGCCGAGTTTCACGCCTTCAAGACCGCTTTCATGCACGGAGGTGATGATGAGCTGCGCCGGAATCGCAGCGACGGCGGCCAACAGTTTCCCCAAATTATCCACATCCAGCTCGGCCGCCGGATCATCCAGCATCAGGCAAGCGGGCGGCGCACCGCGAGCAGACTGGAACGCTAGCTGACCGAGGATGAAGGCCGCCGCAAGCAGCTTTTGCTGGCCGCGCGATACGCGATCTCGTGCGGGCGCGCCCTCGAAGAAGAAAGACACGTCGGCGCGATGAGCGCCGACAGTCGTCGTCCGGAGTCGCTGGTCGCGAGGCCGTGACTCGAGCAGCGCCGCGCCCAAGTCATGGTCCGCCGCCCAACCCCGGCGATATGTGAAGCGCGCTCCCTGCGCGCCCAGAAGCTGGTCTGCGACGCTCACGAAGTACGGCAGCAGCTGCGCCGCGTACTCGCTGCGAAGCTCGTCGACGCGATGTCCTGCAATGCTCAGCTCTCGCTCCCAGGCGGCGAATACTGGCTCAGCACCGGCCGCTCTGAGGGCGGCGTTCCGCTGATGCAGGGCGCGTTGGTACCGGCGCCAGACAGCGAGGAACTCGTGTTTCACGTGAAACACACCCCAGTCGAGCAGCCGGCGACGGCGAGCGGACCCTTCCTCGATCAAGCGGTGGACACCGGGATCGATCACTTGCACAGGCAAGATCTCTGCGATCTCTGCGATGCCGGAAACGCCTTGGCCGGCCAGATTGGCGCGGGTGCCTTGCCTGCCGTACTCGATGCCCGCCACGAGCACTCCGCGGGGCGTATCGATGCGGCCCACGACGCGCAGGAATTCGGTGTGCGGCGCCTGCAGCTTCTCGCGCTGATTCGTGCGAAATGACCGGCCGTGGGCCAGAAAGTAGATCGCTTCGAGCAGGCTCGTCTTGCCCGAGCCGTTCTCACCCACGATGCCGGTCGCGCGAGGGTCGAGCTCGAGACGCGCAGAACGGATGCAGCGGAAATTCTCGATATCGATCGTGGTCAGCACATGGGAAAGCGGCGCGCTCAGAGCCGCATCGGCATCACCACGTACTTGGCCTGCGGCGTCGAGCTTGCGGTGACCAGGCAGCTGCTGTTGGCATCCGTCAGGCCAAGCTCCACCTGGCCGACATCGACAGCCGCCAACGCGTCGAGCAGGTAATTGACGTTGAAACCGATCTCGAACTCATCACCCGAGTAGCTGATTTCCAGCTCCTCTTCCGCCTCCTCCTGCTCCGGATTGTGAGACTGCAGCGTCAGCACGCCGGTCTTCACGGCCAGACGAATCCCGCGATACTTCTCGTTCGACAGAATGGCAGCGCGTTGAAGCGCAGCCCGCAGAATGTCGCGATCCGCCAGGATCTTTTTCGGGGGGCTGGCAGGAATGACGCGCCCATATTCCGGGAATCGGCCGTCAATGAGCTTCGAAGTAAAGCGAATATCGCCGATCTGTGCACGAATGTGGTTGCTGCCGATGGCCAGCTCCACGTTGCCTTCGTTCCCTAGCAGGCGCTGCAGCTCCAACACACCCTTGCGCGGCACGATAACCTGCTGCGACGAGCTTGACTGACTGTCGAGCGCAGATTCGCAGAACGCGAGCCGATGGCCGTCAGTCGCCACAGTTCGCAGCGATTTGCCATCCGATTCGAGCAACATGCCGTTCAAGTAGTACCGCACGTCCTGCTGCGCCATCGAGAAATGAGTCTTGTCCAACAGGCGCTTGAGCGCAGGCTGGGCAACAGTCAGTGTTTGCTGCGCGCGGATGTCTTCGACGGTCGGGAAGTCAGATGCCGGGAGTGTAGCCAGCGTAAAGCGGCTCTTGCCGGAGCGGATCGTCGCACGTTCGCCCTCGATCGAGACCGTAACCTGCGTCTTATCCGGCAATGCCCGCACGATGTCGAGCAGCTTGCGTCCGGGCAGCGTCACCTCGCCAGCCTGCTGCAGGGTCACGTTCGTACGGGCGACGAGCTCGACTTCGAGATCGGTAGCCGTGATCGACAGCTGCTCGCCCCGACCTACCACGAGCACGTTCGCGAGGATCGGCATGGTCTGCCGTCGCTCGACTACGCCGATGACTGCCTGCAAGGGGGCGAGGATCGTTTCCCGCTCTGCGCTGAACTTCATCTTTCCACCTGTCCGAATTCTTAATTAGATAAATGATATTTAAGAATTGTAGTAACTATGAACGCGACACGTCTCTGTGAATAAGTGCTTTATCGCCAATCCGTTCAACACGCTGCAGCTTGCGGGACCCTCGGGGCAACGCCGTCGGGAGATGTCCTTAAGCTGTTAGCTTTTTGTGGATCAATACGGTCCTCAGCTGCTGCACACTATATCCACAGTCATCCAGCGAGGGTTCTCAACAGGTTCGAATAGTCCTCGCTGGTGCGAGTGTTCGATTCACGGAGCTCCTTGATCACGCGGCACGCGTGCAGCACGGTGGTGTGGTCGCGGCCGCCGAACGCGTCGCCGATCTCCGGCAGGCTATGGCTCGTCAGCTCTTTCGCGAGCGCCATCGCGACCTGGCGTGGCCGCGCAATCGAGCGGCTGCGTCGCTTCGAGAGCAGATCCGCGACGCGAATCTTGTAGTACTCCGCAACGGTCTTCTGGATGTTCTCGATCGTCACCAGGCGATCCTGCAACGCCAGCAGATCGCGCAGTGCTTCCTTCGCAAAATCCATCGTGATCGCGCGGCCGGTGAACTGCGAATTCGCGACCACGCGGCGCAGCGCGCCTTCGAGCTCGCGGACGTTGGAGCGAATGCGCTTCGCGATGAAAAACGCCACTTCTTCCGGCAAATCCACGCGTGTCTGCGCGGCCTTGCTCATGAGAATCGCGACGCAGGTTTCGAGCTCGGGCGGCTCGATGGCGACGGTCAAACCCCAGCCGAAGCGGGATTTCAGCCGTTCTTCCAGGCCTTCGACCTCTTTCGGATAGCGGTCGCAGGTGAGGATGATCTGCTGCTGGCCTTCGAACAGCGCGTTGAACGTGTGGAAGAACTCTTCCTGCGAGCGGTCCTTGCCGGCGAAGAACTGGATGTCGTCGATCATCAGCGCATCCAGCGAGCGATACGCGGTTTTGAAATCGTTGATGGTGTTGTGCTGGAGCGCCTTCACCATGTCGCCGACGAAACGCTCAGAGTGAACGTACGCTACGCGCGCCCGCTCGTTGCGGCCGCGGATCATGTTGCCGACCGCGTGCATCAGGTGCGTCTTGCCCAACCCGACGCCGCCGTAGATGAACAGCGGGTTGTAGGCGCGCCCAGGATTTTCGGCGACCTGCACGGCCGCCGCGCGCGCCAGCTGATTGCTCTTGCCCTCGACGAAGCTCGTGAACGTGAAGTCCGGGTTCAGCCGGCTGCCGAGCAGCGAGGGCAGATCCTTGACCGGCGCACGTCCGTTCTGGGGCAGCACTGCGACGGGTGCTGGCGCAACGGCGCGAGAGCCGACTTCGAGCACGACGGACGGCGCCGGCGGCGAGCCGACAGCGTCAACGAGCTCGGAGATCCGACTGACGACGTTCTCGTTCACCCAATCGACCACGAACCGGTTCGGGGCGAGCAGGCGCAGCGTGTGCCCGTCTTCGACAGCCTGTAGCGGCCGGATCCAGGTGTTGAATTGGGCCTCCGGCAGCTCCGCCTCGAGGTGAGCAAGACAGCGGCGCCATAACGAACCCTGCACGGTTTCGTCCCCTACGTTAAAGCCAAGTCGAAAGAATTGTTCTGCGCGGGCTACGCGGAAGGAGGGCGAGTCTATACCGATGCACCGAGGGTTATCCACAGCCTGCGCGAGCGATGTTTCTGACGCCTGGATGAGGGTCGGCAAGCGCGCTGCGCTTGACACTGCGGGAGGCGCTGCGTACCCTTGCCGCCCTTCTTTTCGCCCCGGCATGTGCTTGTTTTAGCGCAACTTTCGTAAGCTGACGAGAACCCGTATGAAGCGTACTTACCAACCGAGCAATCTGCATCGTCAGCGCACTCACGGCTTTCGCGCCCGCATGGCTACGCGTGCCGGCCGTCAGGTCCTCGCCCGGCGCCGCGCGAAAGGTCGCAAGCGTCTCACTGTCTGAGCCGCTGCGCGCCTGGCGCGCCGCCGGCTCGCTCACATCTGCTTGTCTCCCGCGCTTGTCTTCCGCTCGGCCGTTCAAACCCGCGCAACGCCTCCGGCAAAAATCTGAATTCGATCGCGTGTATCGTGACGCGCGCCGCTCGGCCGACGCTTTGTTCGCGATATTTGCGCGGAACACCGGCGCGGCCGTTCCCCGGCTTGGATTGGCGATCGCCGCCCGCATCGTGGGAAATGCGGTGCGCCGCAATCGCATCAAGCGCCTGGTCCGGGAATCGTTTCGCCAGCATCAGCATGAGTTGCCCGCAGTGGATCTCGTAGTCAACGCGCGCTCGGGCGCGCGAGATGCGGACAACGCAGCGATCACGCGCAGTCTCGAGCGGCATTGGCGCACGGTAGTCAAACAATGCGCGTCGTCCTGAAAGGCCTGATCCGGCTGTATCGCTACTTCGTCAGCCCGATGCTCGGGCCGAATTGCCGTTTCTATCCGAGCTGCTCCTGCTACGCCGAGGAAGCGATCGAGCATCACGGCAGCGTGCGCGGCAGCTATCTCACCGCGCGGCGCATCCTGCGCTGCCATCCGTGGCATCCCGGCGGGTACGACCCGGTGCCGCCGCCTCCTTCGATAAAGCCTGCGTCACATGGATAACCAACGCCTCTTCGTCTGGGCCGCACTCGCTGTGGCTCTGTACCTGAACTACGAGACCTGGCAACGCGATTACGCGCCGCCGCACGCACCGCCCGCGGCTGCGCAGCCGTCCGCGACAGCTTCCAATCCAGCTCCGACGGACTCGCTGCCTGGATTGCCGAGCGAAACTTCGACGCCGAAGCCTGCCGCCGCAACGCCCGCGCCCGAGCAGCCCGTCGAGGCAGCGGACACCACCGCAGCTGTCGTGCACGTCGCTACGGACGTTCTCTCGATCGACATCAGCACGCGCGGCGGCGATCTCGTGCGCGCCGATCTGCTGAAGTATGCGCAGGTGAAGAATCGGCCCGACGTGCCGGTACGTCTGTTCAATCCGGACAATCCGCGTTACGTCGCGCAGTCGGGTCTGATCGCGGGCGACAAGAGTCCGCAGCCCGATCACCGTGCGCTGTTCAAGGCGAGCGCCAGCGAATTTCAGCTGAAGGCGGGCGAGCAGCAGCTCGTCGTGCCGCTGACCTGGAGCGAAGGCGGCATCACGGTCACCAAGACCTACACGTTCCATCCCGGCAGCTATCGCATCGACCTCAGCTACAACGTCGTGAACACCAGCGGCAGCGACTGGAAAGCGGCGTCGTACGTGCAGCTCGTGCGTCACTACGAGCATGTGGAGCGCTCGTATTTCAAGGTCGAAACCTACGCCTATCGCGGACCCGCGGTCTCCGACGGCACGCGCTACCGCAAGCTCAACGTCGAGAAGGAAGAAGACCGCGCCTTCAAGCAGACCATCAGCAACGGCTGGCTCGCGGCGCTCCAGCATCATTTCGTAGCCGCGGCAGTGCCGCCGGCGAAGGAAGCGTACGACTATCAGCTCAGTCTCAATGCGCGCAACGACTTCACGCTCTCGTATCGCGGGCCGCTGACGACCGTGCCGGCGGGCGGCACGCAGACATTCAAGGAGGAACTGTTCGTCGGACCGAAGTTGACGGAGCAGCTCGAGGCGACAGCCCCGCTGCTGGTAAAGGTCACCGACTACGGTTGGCTCGCGCCGATCGCACAGCCGCTGTTCGTGTTGCTCGAGTGGGTCTACAAGGGCGTGCGCAACTGGGGCGTCGCGATCATCATCGTCACGTTCCTGATCAAGCTCGCGTTCTACAAGCTGACCGCGGCGAGCGGCCGCTCGGCAGCGAAGATGCGCAACGTCGCGCCGCGCATCAAGGCGATCCAGGAACGCTACAAGGACGATCGCGAGCAGCTCGGCCGCCAGATGATGGAGCTGTACAAGCGCGAGAAGATCAATCCGCTCGCCGGCTGCCTGCCGATGCTGATCCAGGTGCCGTTCTTCTTCGCGTTCTATCGCGTGCTGCTCGAGAGCGTGGAGATGCGGCAGGCGCCCTTCTTCGCGTGGATCAACGATCTCAGCTCGCGCGATCCGTACTTCATCCTGCCGATCCTGATGGGCAGCGCGATGTTCGCGCAGTTCAAGCTGCAGCCGATGCCGAGCACCGACCCGATGCAGGCAAAGGTGTTCGCGTTCATGCCGGTGATCATGTCGGTGACCATGGCGTGGTTCCCGGCCGGTCTCGTCCTCTACTGGCTGACGAACACGCTGCTGTCGATCGCGCAGCAATACCGCATCAACAAGCTCGTGGCAGCGGAGCAGCAGAAAACGTAGGAAGCCGTGGATCGCCGAGTCGCGACTGAAACGATCGCCGCGCTTGCCACGCCGCCCGGGCGTGGCGGCATCGGGGTGATCCGTGTGTCCGGTCCGCTGGCTGCGACGATCGCGCGAGAAATTCTGGGTGAGCTGCCGCGGCCGCGACGCGCACTGCTGCGGCCTTTTCGCGATGGCGACGGGCGCGCGCTCGACACCGGCTTGGCGCTGTATTTCGCGGCACCGGCATCGTTCACTGGCGAAGATGTGCTCGAGTTGCATGGCCACGGCGGACCAGTCGTGATGGACATGCTGCTCGCGCGCACACTGCAGCTCGGTGCTCGCATGGCCGAAGCGGGCGAGTTCTCGCGCCGCGCATTTCTCAACGACAAGCTCGATCTTGCGCAGGCGGAAGCCATCGCCGATCTCATCGACAGCGGCTCGGTCGAAGCCGCGCGGGCGGCGTTGCGCTCGATGCAGGGCGAGTTTTCCGTCGCTGTGCATTCGTTGACCGAAGCGGTCACGGAAACGCGCCTGCACGTCGAAGCGGCGATCGACTTTCCCGAAGAGGAAATCGATTTCCTGGCGGACACCGTGCTGCGCAACCGTATCGATGGCGCAATCGAGCTGTGCGCGCAGATCGCCGCGAATGCTCGCCAAGGTGCGCTGCTGCGGGAGGGCATGACAGTCGTCATCGCCGGCCGCCCGAACGCCGGCAAGTCCAGCTTGCTGAATCGTCTCGCGGGTTACGACGCCGCGATCGTCACCGCGATTCCCGGTACGACCCGCGACGTGCTGCGCGAGCGCATCGCGATCGACGGCATGCCGCTGCACGTCGCGGACACCGCGGGTCTGCGCGAAGAAGCGGATGTCGTCGAAGCCGAGGGCATTCGCCGCGCGCGCCAGGAGATGAGCCGCGCGGATCGCATCCTCTACGTCATCGACGGCGAGCGCGGACTCGAAGCCGAAGAAATCGAGCGCGAGCTGGCGACGTTGCCGCCCGACATTCCGGCCACCCTGGTCGTGAACAAGATCGACCTGCTCGGGCTGAGCTCGCGCTACGAGCAGTCGCAACCGCCGCGCCTGTACCTGTCGGCGACGACCGGGGAAGGCGTGGACCTGTTGCGCGAGCATTTGAAGGAATGCATGGGATTCCAGGGAGCCGACTCGGGCACCGTCTCGGCCCGGCGCCGGCATCTCGACGCGCTCGAGCGCACCGATCGGCATCTGGTGGAAGCGCGCCGGCAGCTCCTCGATCGACGCGCCGGAGAGCTCATGGCAGAAGAGTTGCGGCAGGCGCAGCAGGCGCTCGCGGAAATCACCGGCGCATTTACGTCCGACGACCTGCTCGGCCGGATCTTTGCCAGCTTCTGCATCGGCAAATAACGCGCCGCGTCGCCTCGTCCGAAAGGGCCGCTCCCTCGCCGGCCCGCGCGCTGCTAGCATGAGCGCCCGCGCCGAGATCAAAAACTGCATAACCGGAGGATGACTCTCATGGCGACCGCCTTCCGATCGGGTTTCCTGTCGTGCTGTGTTGCGGGCGTGCTGGTCAGCGCCGCGGCCCAGGCCGATGTCACCATGCAGCAGCAGATGAGCATGAGCGGCGCCGGCATGATGAAGATGGCGAACATGAGCGGTACGACCAGCACCGTCATTTCCGGCGATCGCGCCCGCACCGAAAGCAACATGCAGTTCGAGTCCGGGCTGATGCGCACCTTCGCGCGCGGCGCCGGCGGGCCGCACGTCGAGATCGTGCGTCTCGACCAGGACAAGATCTACGCCCTGAACCCGAGCAAAAAGACCTACACCGAAACCACCTTCGCCGAACAGCGCGCCAAGATGCAGCAGGCGATGGACCAGATGAACAAGAGCCAGGCTTCGCAGCAGCAGGCGACTTCCGGCGTCGATGAATCCGAATGCGAGTGGTCGGAGCCGAAGTCGGAAGTGAAGCGGACCGGCGAGAGGGTACTGATCGCCGGCTACCAGGCGGAGCACGTCACGGTTACCGCGACGCAGTCGTGCACCAACAAGAAGACCGGCGACGTCTGCGACTTCGGCCTGGCCGTCGACGAATATGTTGCGCCGGGTCTCGAAGCGTCCAGCGAGGCGCTGAATTATCAGCGCGCCTACGCGGAGAAGCTCGGCCTCGGCAACGCCTCGTCTCGGGATTTTGCCGAGCGCGCGCAGTCGATGTTCGGCCGCTACAAGGGCATCTGGGGTGAGCTCGGGACCCGGCTCGCCTCGCTCAAGCTGCAGGGCTATCCGGTCAAGACCGGCTTCAGCCTCGGCGTCGGCGGCCCGCAATGCAAGAGCACGCAACAGCAGCAGGCGCAAGGTGAGCAACAGGCACAGCCCAGCCTCGGCGGCGCATTGGGCGGCGCGCTGGGCGGCATGTTCGGCAAGAAGAAGCAGCAGCAGGAACAGGCGCAGCGGCCGGCCGCTCCGCCGGCGACGATGGCCGGCGGCTTGATGCCGCTCATGAGCATGACGAACGAGCTCGTCTCCATCAGCCACGACGCAGTCAGCCCGCAGTCCTTCGAAGTCCCCAGCGACTACAAGAAGGCCAAGGACTGAGCTCCTCTCTCGGGCGCGCCCGCTGAGCGGCGGGCGCGCACCCTCTCCACGCGAATCGCGGTCGTGCCTTTCCAGTAGAGCTGCCGTTTGCCCGGCGCGAGCGTTCCCGAAAGCTGGCCGTCCTTGTAGACGACGCCCAGCTCCTGCTCGGCCAGCTCGACGATGTGGAAATGACGCTCCATCGTTGCGCGAGCCTGCGCCAGCAGCTCGTCGAGACGCGGATGCTCGAACTCCGGCACGCGCGCGTCGTACAGCTGCACGGCGATGCGCTCGAACGGCTGGAAGATCCAGCTCACGCCCGGCTCGAGAATGCCCGCGAATCGCCCCCGCCTCCACAGCAGCGCTCGCTCGGACTGCGCGATAGTGAGACGCGTAGTCATGGTCGTTTCCCCTTTCGTCGGCTCCAAAAGCAAAAAACCCCGATCGGCATGCCGACCAGGGTCTTTGACTGGAGTCCTGGAAGGCACGCAGCCTTCCAGCACTGATGCTAGAAAGCTACCGGTTCGTGTTCACACCATCAACGGCGGCGCGCAGTCGCGCAGTCGCGCGGGCGCAGTCGTTCGGCAGGTGAATGAAAATGTGCGTCATGAGGGTAGGAGTGTATTGACCGGGCTTGCGCTGTCAACCCGCGCGCCGCAGGTTCACCTTTATTTGCGCGCCCGTCCGTGCCGGCCGGCGCCCTTCGCGAAATCGCTCGCGCCCGCCAGGCTCTCGCCGCTCGTCATCGTGAGCGTCCCATGCCGGAATTCGTTGCGCAGGGCTGCATCCTCTTCCATGCCCCACTGCTCGATGGCCGAGAGCCGGTCATTGCGCATGCAGGTCTGCGGGAACGACGCGATCTGACGCGCGAGCTCGATCGCCGCGCTCAGCGCCTGGCCGGCCGGCACGAGCCGGTTCGCGAGCCCGATGTCGAACGCTTCCTGCGCGCGTACTTCGCGTCCAGTGAGGATGAGATCCATCGCCCGGCTGTGTCCGATCAGGCGCGGCAAGCGAATCGTGCCGAGATCGATGAGCGGTACGCCGAAGCGCCGGCAGAAGATGCCGAAGATCGCGCTCTGCGAGGCCACCCGCAGGTCGCACCACAGCGCAAGCTCGCAACCGCCGGCAACCGCGTAGCCTTCGACCGCCGCGATCACGGGCTTCGACAGACGCAGGCGTGTCGGGCCCATCGGACCGTCGCTTTCCGCGGTGACCTGGCGTCGGTCGCCGCGCGCGTAGGCCTTGAGATCCGCGCCCGCGCAGAAATGTCCCGCCGCGCCGCTCAGGATCGCGACGTCGCTGCGCGGATCCGCGTCGAACTCGCGAAACGCTGCCGCGAGCTGCAGCGCAGTGGCTGCATCGACGGCATTGCGGTGCTCCGGCCGTTCGATCTGCACGACATGAATGTTGTCGATCTGCTGGCGGGAGACTGTCATGGCGCGACCGCTCAGTTGGCTTTCTCAGTCACTTTTGGGGCTTCGCGTCCGGCCGCTGCACCGTCACCGGTTTGCCGGCCGCGCCCGCGTAGAACACGATCAGCTTCACCGGCGTCGTGCCGACGTTGCGCCCGTTGTGGGCAGTCGCGATCACCTCGGCGATCGCTTCACCCGGCTTGAGCAGCTTCTTGCGGCCGTCGGTCAGGCTCACCTCGAGCGAGCCTTCGAGCAGCACGCCGAACGAGGGAAACGGATGCTCGTGCCAATGGGTCTCGCCGCCCGGCGCGATCTCGATCATCAGGCCGGTGACCTCGGCCTGACCTTCGGGATAGTGGAGCGGCGCGCCGTTCCAGGTCTGCGTGGTCTTGAGGAGCGGCGTGACTTTGACCGTCGAGCTCGGCTCGATGGCATGCGCAGCGAATGGCAGCAGCGCCGCCACGAAGATCAGTGCTCGATGCAGTGTCATGGGCGGCCTCCGCGGAATCGAGAGGCGGCTATGATGCCTGCGGGGAGAGTCGGCTGCCAGCGGCCGGCGGAGAGCCGGGGATCGAGAATTTCTCCTGCAGTATCCGACCGAGGCAGCCGGCGATCATCATTGACGGGCGCAGCGCTGCAGCCCACTCACGCAAGCTCGAAAGCCGCTCTGACTTTCGACAGACCCCTAGCTAAACTCGCGCGCAATGTCCGCATTGCTGCTGCTCGTTGCCTGCCTCGCTCTGGGCGCGATCGTCGCGCGCGTCGGTCGTCCGCCGGCGCTGCTGTCGCAGGGTCTGAACTGGTGGGTGATCAACGTCGCGCTCTCCGCGCTCGTGCTGCATCTGATCCCGACGCTGCGGTTCGACTGGGAGTTCTGGTTCCTGGTCGCAGCGATGTGGTTCGTGTTCTTCGGCGCGTGGGCAGTGTTCGCTGCCGTCGGCCGCGCGCTGCGCTGGCCGCGAGCGCGTGTCGGCGCGCTCACGCTCGTGTGCGGGCTCGGCAATACATCGTTCATCGGCTTTCCGCTCATCGAAGCGTTGCACGGCCGCGAAGGAGTGAAGCTCGCGCTGGTCGCCGATCAGCTCGGCACCTTTCTCGCGCTTGCGATCGGCGGAACGATCGTCGCGGCGCTGTATTCGGGCAAGAGCGCCGGCGCCGCAGACGTGGCGCGCAAAGTGGTGCAGTTCCCGCCGCTCGTGGCGCTGGTTGTCGGCGTCGTCGCAGCCTTACTCGGCGGCTGGCCGCAGCCTGTCGATGCAATCTTCGAGCGGCTCGGCGCGACGCTGGTGCCGATCGCGCTGTTTTCGGTCGGCCTGCAGTTCCGCCTGCAATTTCAGCGGGATCAGAGCGCGGCGCTGCTGCTCGCGCTCGGCTGGAAGCTGGTGCTCGCGGCGCTCCTGGTCTGGCTCGGCGGCCTTGCAATGGGCGTCTCCGGCGCCATCCTCACCATTGCAGTGCTGCAATCCGCGATGGCCCCGATGATCTCCGCCACCATCCTTGCCGAGCAGAATGACCTCGAGCCGCAGCTCGCGAACAGTGTGCTGGGCATCGGGATCCTGGTGTCGCTGCTGACCGTGCCGCTCGCGGACCAGCTGCTCGGCCGCTAGGGTGTCGTATGGGTCCGCGATTCGACCGCAAGAGACGGAGTTCGGCGCGCCGCCCGATCCGGACAATGGCAGGCACATCATCGAGGAGCCTTGCCATGTCGGATCCCGTCAGGAATGAAGCGAAGCTGTGGGACGCGGTCGCCCGCCGCGACAGCTCCGCCACCGGCGATTTTTTCTATGCAGTCAGAACCACGGGCGTTTACTGCCGGCCCAACTGTGCCTCGCGGCGCCCGTTGCGCAAGAACGTGGAGTTCTTCGCGACCACTGCGGAAGCGCGCGCCCACGGCTATCGCGCGTGCAAGCGCTGCCGCCCTGACGAAGCGCCGAAGTCCCGCGCTGCCGCGCCGCCCATCAATGCAGTCGTGCACGAGCTCGCGCGGCAGATCGAAGCCAATCCCGAGCAGCCGTTCCGCTTGTCACAGCTCGCGCAGCGCGCCGGCTACAGTCCGTTTCATCTGCAGCGCAATTTCAAAGCGGTCATCGGCAGCACGCCGAAGGAATATCAGACGGCCGCGCGCCTGCGCACCTTGAAGCAGGAGCTGCGCAAGGATGCGCCGGTATCCGCTGCGATCTACCAGGCCGGCTTCGGCTCCGGCAGCCGCGTTTACGAGAAGGCCGACGGCCAGCTCGGCATGACGCCGAGCGAGTACCGCAGCGGCGGCAAGGGACTCACGATCTCGTATGCGAGCGGCCGCACGCCGCTCGGGTTGTTGATGATCGGCGCGACCGATCGCGGCATCTGCTTCCTGCAGTTCGGCGACAGCGATCGCGCGCTCCAGACTGAGCTGCGCCGGCAGTTTCCGGCAGCGGCGGTGCAGCCGATGCCCGCGACCTACGAGGAGCAGTTCGAGTCGTGGATGGCGGCGCTGAACCGGCATTTGCGCGGCCTCGAGCCGCGCCTGGATTTGCCGCTCGACGTGCGCGGCACGGCGTTCCAGCTGATCGTGTGGCGCTACCTGCAGAAACTGCCGTACGGCGAGGTGCGCTCGTACTCGGAAGTGGCCGAGGCAATCGGCAAGCCGAGCGCGGCGCGAGCAGTTGCTCGCGCATGCGCATCGAACAGCGTCGCGCTGCTGATCCCGTGTCATCGCGTCGTGCGCGGCACGGGCGAGCTCGGCGGCTATCGCTGGGGCGTGCAGCGCAAGCGCGTGCTGCTCGACACGGAACGCGCCGCAAGCAAACGCGCCGGCGGCTGACATGACGCCCTTGCATCATCAGCCTCTCACCTCTTTCGACTGGCATATGGTCGCGACCGAGGTGACTGAAAACGGCGCGTCCGTTCTGCGCAATCTGCTGCCGGTCACGAGC
>DATBKP010000102.1:0-93011 GCA_036555785.1 Steroidobacteraceae bacterium | reverse complement strand
GCGAGCTCGCGGACGCGCCCGGCATACAGCTTGCCGGGACGCGCCCACAACTCGACCAGCAGCTCGCGGGCTGCGCGAATTTCCTCCAGTCGTGACTCAGGAATTCCGACGACGACTTCACGCTCGCCCTCGGCAGCAATGGTGGCAACGGCCTGGCCGGCTTGAACGACCTCGCCGGATTCGGCACGCAGATCGGTGACCACGCCGTCTTGCGGAGCGAGCAGCACGGTGTACGAATGCTGGTTGCTTGCGAGCGCGAACTCAGCTTCGGCGGCCGTGAGTTTGGCGCGCGTGCTCTCCATCTGGACGCGGTCGCGATCGAACTCGGCCTGGCTGATGAAGCGCCGCTCGAACAAGCGCTGCGCGCGTTGGAAGTCCAGCTCGACCTGCGCGTACTCGCTGCGCACGCTCGTGAGCTGCGCGCGCGCCGAGCCGACGTTTAGCTCGGCATCGACGGCGTCGAGCTTCGCGATCGGCTGATTGCGATGCACTCGCGTGCCGACTTCGACGAGGCGCTGCGAGATGCGCCCGGCGACGCGAAAGCCGACGGTGCTCTCGTAGCGAGCGCGGACTTCACCCGAGTAGTCGGAGCGATTCGCGCCGTCGTCGGTGGTGACGGTCATCGTGCGCACGACGCGCACGTCGTCGGTCGGCGGCTGTTTCGAGCCGCAGGCCGCGAGCAGCACGGCCGGCAATGAAAGAGCGAAAGCGCGGAGCAAACTCATGGTCTACGACTCCTTACGGGAAGCGTTGGAATGGGTTGTCGGGCGGCGAGCCGGGCGCGCGGGACCGCCGATGGCCGACCAGAGCTCGTGCGCCGAGCGAAAGGCGCGCACCTGGCCGGAACGGACGTCCTCGACATGGCCGGCAAACCAGCGGGCGGTGCGGCGATACACGCGCACCACGTAGCTGCGGGGTTCGTTGCGGGTGGGCTTCGTCATGGGCCGGCACTTTGCAAGGCGCCGGCCTATTTATTGGCTACGGATTCGCACAGCCACCGCGCGGCGTCGCTAAGTGATTGTTTAGAATAGCCCTATGAGCACCAAACACTCGGGTTCGTGTCTGTGCGGCGCGGTGCGTTTCGAGATCGACGGCGACTTCGAACGCTTCTACCTGTGCCACTGCTCGCACTGCCGTAAGGACAGCGGGTCGGCGCACGGCGCCAACCTGTTCTCGTCGTCGGCGACGCTGCAGTGGCTCAGCGGCGAGGACCAGGTGCGCGTCTTCAGCCTGCCAGGCACTCGCCACCGGCACTGCTTCTGCGCGACTTGCGGATCGGCACTCCCGGATCTGCAGATGAACGGCACGCTGTTGAAGGTTCCGGCCGGCAGCCTCGACACGCCGGTTCGCATCCGGCCCGACGCGCACATCTTCTGCGCCAGCCGAGCAGATTGGGATCGAGCGCTGGAGCAGATTCCGACGGTGGATCGACTTCCGTCATGAACTCTCACTGAACGGCGACGGCGGCGGAGCATGTTCCGAGCCGTTGCTTGTCCTGATCCCGCCCGCGCTCCCGGTCGCTACAGTCGTTGCCATCACAACCAGAACGGGGAGCCGACGATGAGAGCGTCCATCACGCGCGCCATCACATTGGCGCTCACCCTCTGTTGCGGCGGCGCTGCCCCTGCCGCGCTCGCGTTTCCCGAGGAGCGCGATCGTCACGACACGGTGCAGGAAGTCATCGTCACCGGTTCCTTCGTCACGCAAGGCGGCGCGAAGGACGTCAACTATCTGCGTGGCGAAGTCGAGCAGTCGCGCATCCCGCATCCGGATACCTTCACTGCCGAGGGCTTGATCAGCGAGCACAGTGTCGTCATCGAAAGTTCTGCCCCGTGCGCTCAGGTGTTCTGCATCGTCGCGGACTCCATCGAGGCGCGCCTGATCGCGCAACCCGAAGCCCGCTACCTGATCGGCCTCGGCTTTGCGACCAACGTGGAGCGCGACGGCTGGCGCAGGAAGCCGCTGAATCTGGTCGCAGTCGTCGACAAGTCGGGCTCGATGAACGGGCCGCCGCTGGCGCTCGTGCGCAGCAGCCTGGTCGCCGCGCTCGATCACCTGCGCGACGGCGATCAATTGTCGATCGTGCTATACGGCGATCGCGCGCATGTGCACCTGGATCCCATCCTCATCACTGCGGCGAACCGCGCGCTGGTGCGCGAGCGCATCGCGCAGATCGCAAGCGCCGGCTCGACCGCCATGGAAGCCGGTTTGCAGCTCGGCTACGAAGTCGCCCGCCAGAGCAGCAAGCAGTTCGACGGCATCACGCGGGTGATGCTGTTCACGGACGAGCGGCCCAACGTCGGCAACACGCACGAGTTCGGCTTCATGACCATGGCGCGCGAAGCCTCGCACGACGGTATCGGCCTGACCACGATCGGGGTCGGCGTGCAGTTCGATGCAGAGCTGGCAACTACGATCGGCAGCGTGCGCGGCGGCAATCTGTTCTTCATGCGCGATGAGGACGACGTCACGCAGGTGTTCCGCGACGAGTTCGACTTCATGGTGAGCGAGCTCGCGCACGACCTGACGATCAGCATCACGCCGCTGCCGGGCTACAGCATCTCCGGCATCTATGGCGTGCCGGACCAGCTCATGGGCTGGCAGAATCAGCGCACGGTGACGGTCACGCTGCCGACCGTCTTCCTCAGCTCGAAAGGCGGCGCACTGTTCGTCGCGCTCGCCAAGAGCCGCGAAGACGCGAACCTGCCGGCTCGCCCCGTTGTGGACGGCGCGCCGCTTGCCACCGTGCAGCTGCAATACACACCGGAATCCGGCGCGTTGCAGTCGCATCGAATCGATGCCTTCGCACCGGCGGCGCAAGCGAGCGACGCGATGCGGCTCGGTCATGCGCTCATCGACGAATTCACGGTGCTGCGCCGGGCGACGACCGCACACTACAGCGAGAACGATCAGGAGCTCGCGTATCGTCTCGTCCACGAGCTCGCTGCCCGGCTGGGCAGCGATCGGGCCGCGGACTTCGACAAGGAACGCCTGCTCGTCTATGCACTCGAGGAGCGCTTCGCATTCCTTTCCGGTCACACGAACGAACCACGGCAACGTCGCTCGCCGGTCGCGAAACTCTGGGGTCTGTGGGAAGTGCGCAGCGTTCAGGGTCGCTCCAGCCTGCGGCCGACCGAACGCCTGGAGTTCGCGCCGGACGCGCAATTCCGCCTGTATCGCAAGCAGGCCGGCGTCCACGTGCTCGAAAGCGAGTCCGAGTTCGGCGCCAGTCGCCGGCAGATCGAAATCGACGATCCGGCGCTGGTGTTCGACTACGAGGTGCGCGGCGATGAGCTGGTCCTGGCCGACGGCGCGCACCAGAACCTGATCTTCCTGCAGAGGCGGTTGCGCAAATAGACCGGCGGAACTCTTCCCGGCTCCGCTCAGTTGCAAGGGGCCGTGTGGAGGAGTTCCAATGCAGGACTTGCAAGGCCGGATTGCGTTGGTCACCGGTGCGTCGCGCGGCATCGGCAGTGCGATCGCGAGGGCGCTGGCTGCTTCGGGCGCTGCCGTTGCCATCAACTATCGCGAGCGTGGTGACGAGGCCGAATGTGTCTGTGAAGCCATTCGTGCGAGTCGCGGCCGCGCTGTCGCGTTCCGCGCCGACGTCTCGGTGCGCGCCGCCGTGCAAAGCATGGCCCGTGAAATCGAGGAGCGACTCGGCCCGATCGACATTCTCGTCAACAACGCCGGCATGGCGGCGACGCGCAGCCTCGACGACATCAGCGAGGACGATTTCGATCGTGCACTGGCAGTCAATCTGAAATCCGCCTTTCTCTGCACGCAGGCTGTAGTGCCGGGCATGCGAGCGCGACGTTGGGGCCGGATAGTCAACATTTCCTCCATCGGTGCGCGCATCGGTTCCGGGTCAGTCAGCGTCGCTTACGGCGCCGCCAAGGCGGGCGTCGAAGGCTTGACTCGCGCTTATGCGCTGCGGCTCGCGGCGGACGGCGTGACGGTCAACGCGATCGCACCCGGATTGGTGGCGACGGAGATGGGCCAGCCGCTGCTCGACGCCGGCGTCGCAGCGCGCATTCCCGTGGGCCGCGCCGGCTCGCCGGACGAGATTGCGCAGACAGCGCTGCTGCTCGTGAGCAACGGTTACATCACCGGCCAGACGATCGCGGTCAACGGAGGCTCGTTGTTCTCATGAACCTGCTCATTGCGGCAGCAGCGGCCGCGACGTTCGCGATCCACGATTTCACGCCGGACTTCTGGCGGTTCTGGGAGACGGCGCAGAACCAGCCGCTCGAGAGACAAGCGCAACTGTGGCGACAGTTGTACGTGGCGAAGCACCAGACAGTCTTTGACGACCTGGCGCAGAACTGCGAGCCCGAATGGAACGACGACTGGTTTCGCGCGCACTACCTGCCGGAGCTGCCGAAAGTGGTGCCGGCCATGCGGACGATTTCGGCCGGTCTCGGTCAGCAGCTCGACGCCGCCAACCGCCGCTTCCTGCAGATGTTCCCGGACATGCAGTGGGCCGGCGACATCTACTTCATGGCTTCCGGTTTCTGCTTCGACGGGCGCTCGCAGACGATCCAGGGCCGCAGTGCGCTGCTGTTCGGCGTCGACGCGATGGCCGGGTTCGGCCAGAAGAGCGCGATTCCCGTCATGCATCACGAGTTGTTCCACCGCTATCACCGCGCGTTCTTCGAGTTCGAGGTGACCGGCTCCTATCCGCTGTGGACCGCACTCTGGGCAGAAGGCCTCGCGACCTATGTCGCCAAAGAGCTGAATCCTTCGGCCAGCGAGCTGGATCGCGGGATGGTGCCGCTGGGAATGGTCGAGCGGGTCGACGATCGACGCGCCGAGCTCGCGGCCGATTTCCTGCGCCGATTCGAATCGACCGTCGCGAAGGATGCCACGGTGTATTTCAACGGCACCAACAGCAAGGACGCGTTCGTGCCGGCGCGAGCCGGGTACGAGTTGGGCGCCCTGGTGGCCGGCGAGCTATCGAAGCAGTATTCGCTGCAAACAATGGCGCACTGGTCGCAGGCCGACGCGAAGCCGAAGATTCGCGCGGCGCTCGAGCAGATGAGCGTCAGGCGCTAGCTTTCTGCGGCTCGGCCTGTACCGCGGTTCCGTAGCACAGCACTTCCGTCAAGCCCGGCATCAGCTCGGTGGCGTCATAGCGCATCGAGACGACCGCGTTGGCTCCGAGCTTCTGCGCGTGCCTGCACATTTCGGCGTAGGTTTCGGCGCGCGCCTGCTCGCACAGCTTCGTGTAGATCGTGATGTTGCCGCCGAACAGCGATTGCAACCCGCCGAAGAAATTACCGACGATGGAGCGCGAGCGAACGGTGATGCCCCGGACGACTCCGAAGTTGCGAACGACGACGTAGCCCGGCAGCGTCAGTGCGGTAGTCACCATCGAGTCTTGCACGGCAGTCTCCTTCTCGTTAGCGCTTGGCGAAGTCCGGGACTTCGGGTCTCAGATGCAGCAGCAGCGAGGCGCAGATCAATCCGAAGCCGACGCGCGGGACAAAGAACGCCACGACCATCGCCGCTATGAAGCCGGTCAGAACGATCAGCGATCTGCGACGCGCGAATAGCCGCGAGCGCGGTGACAGCTCTGCGCCGTCCGCCTCAGCCAGCACCTGACGCTCGAAGATGTTGTAGACGATGTCGAGGCACACGAACAGTCCCGCGTACACGACGACGGGCGACGATGCGAGCTGTGTGCGCGCGATCCACGCCGTTGCGAACGGCAGCAACGACACCAGGAACAGATGCGCAAAGTTGATCCAGATCAACCGCAACGTCGGCGGACCTACGAACCGCATCAGGTAGTGATGGTTGATCCAGATGATGGCGATGAAGAGGTAGCTCACCGCATAGCTGATCGCCGTGGGCCACAGCGACAGGAGCGCGGAGAACGTCGGCTCGTCCGGCGCCTCGAGCTCCAGCACCATGATGGTCACGATGACCGCGAACACCGCATCGGAGAACGCCGACAGCCGCTCCGCGGTGATTTTCTCTGCCATCGATAGCCTATCCGACGGCTTCCCGCTTGAGACTCTGATACAGCCGTTCGGTCTGCGGCGAAGGCGTGACGCCGAGCGAGATCGAAAGCATGCGCTTCAGGCGCTGATACGCACTGAGTGCTTCGCTGCGCCGTTCGAGCGCAGCGTAACAGCGCATGAGTCCCTGGTAGAACTGCTCGATGACCGGGTCGGCGTCGAGACCGCGCAGATAGCATTCGATCGCGGCGTCGGCGCGATCGCTGTCTTCGAGCCGCTTGCCGATCTCGGCTACCTCGTGAATGAAGCGCCCGCGCAGACGCTCGCGCATCGTGACCGGCCACGGCTCGCCGTCGTCCTCGGCGAGGAACGCGCCGCGATACAGGCTCATCACTTCGGTCGCGTCGGCATCGGGCCGCGCCAGCAGATCTTCGAACGCCCACACGTCGACCCACACGCGCGCCTTGTCGAGCGAGAGTGTGTTGCCCTGCTGAACAATCGCCTCGGCGTCGCCGATCAGCTTGCGCAAGCGATGCAGGGCCGCACCGAGCGAGCGGGTCGCGACATCGCCCTCCTCGTCCGACCAGAAGGCGTCGACGAGCCGTTGCTCGCGCACGTTCGCACCGCCGAACGCGATGATCGCCTTCAACAATGCGATCGTTTTCTTCGGCGCCTTGCGCGAGTATTCGAGCGGCCGGCCGTCGCGTAGCACCTCGAACTGACCGAACGTGTAGATGCGCAGCGGCCACGGCCAGTTCTGCACATCCCGCGCCGGCGGCCGCAGGTGCAACTCGCGAATCACCTGTTGTGCGTACTCCGCATCGATGCCGGCCGTCAACGCTTCGGCGAGCACGCGGGACAGCAGACTCGGATGCATACGCAAAGTTCGCTTGCCGTGCTCCTCGCGGGCGCGAGTCAAGCCGGAGCGAAGCTTCGCGTGACACGTAGCCCGATCGTTGCGCAGCAGGGCGTAGTACGCCTCCGTGAGCTCCACCTGGTATTCGAAGAGCTCGTAACCCGTGCCTGCGAGCATCGGCCGCACCGGCGCCAGCGCCGCCGCGAATTCCTCCGGACGGTCGAGCTCGGCGAACACCATTGCCCGCTGAATCGCCGCCTCGAACGCGAACCAGTACACGCCGCAGTCTTTCGCGCATTGAACCTGGCGCGTCGCGAGGTCGAGTGCAGCCTCCCAGTGACCGCGCCGGAACGCGAACCACATCTGCAGGCGCGTGCCCATGAACTCGTCGATACGCCGATGCGGCTGCCACCATTTCGCGACTTCCCGCCGGTGCGTCTCGGCAAGCGCCAGGTCGTCGCGCTCCAGCGCAATCAACGCCAGACCCATATGGGAATACACCGTGACGACCGGCAGCGAGATGCCGTGTTTTGCCACCAGCTCCAGCGCGAGCTCGAAAGCCTGCTGGCCGGCAGCGTGGTCGCACTTCTCGAAAGAGTGCCGTCCGACCTGGATGCAGCCCAGCGCATGGATCGCCGGCGGCACGCCGCGCTCGTGCAGCCTGCGCAGATGCGTCGCGATACGCTCGCCGCGCGTCACGTCTCCGGTGCTGAAGAAATGGAGCATCAGCGCACCGCAGGCACTGCCGGCGTCGGCGTCGGGAACATCCGCGCCCAGCAAGTCCGTGATCTGCGCGATGACCTTGTCGAGCGAGTCGCGCTTCGGCCGCCTGAAACTCAATGCCAGCAGCAATGCCGTGCGTACCTGCAGTTCTGCGCCCGATGTGCGAAAGCGCGGCTTGCGCTCGAGCAGGGCGGTCAGCGTGTCGATCCAGCGATCCAGCGGCGTGACATCGGTGAACTCGTACATGTGGCTGTGAATCAGCGCGCCGCACGTCTGTGCTTGCCCGACGACGTCGTCCTGCGACTCGAACAGCTGGAATGCCGCCATCAGTCCCGCGCGCGCCGCCACCGGATCGGTGCGCAACTCGGAGGTTCCCGCCCAGAAGTTGAGCCACGGATCGGCGGCAATGACGTCGCGCGGGATCGCTGCGATCCAGTCGCGCAGCGAAGCGCTTCGACCTTGCGACACCAACGCACCGGCCATGCCGAGAATGGCGCCGCGGGCGGCAGGCCAGTCGCCGGCACGCAGAAACAAACGCACGGCATGATCGGCTTGATTGGCAGCTTGCAGCAGCGTGCCTGCGAGGTGCAGCTCCGCGGCCAGGGCATCCGGTGCAACTGCCTTCTCGTGACGTCGCGACAGGAATGCGCGGAACAGATCGTGATACTGGTACGTCGGCGGCTCGGTCGCACGGCGGTCGGTGAACAAGCCGCGCCGATACAGATCTTCGAGCACCGCTTCGGCGTCCTCGCGCCCGGTCAGGCGCTGAGCCATCGTGGCTGTCATCGTCGGCAGCAGCGCCGAGACCTGTAGGAAGCGCTGCATCTCTGCGGGCAGCGAATCGAACACCTGGATCGCGAAGAACTCGAACAGCTCCTCGGTGCCGGCCTGCCGGTCGCGCGAGATCCGTCCGCTGCGGATCTGTTCCTCGCGCTCGAGCGTCAGCGCGAGCCCGGCGGCCCAGCCACGCGACAGCTCATGGACGCGTGCTATGGCGTCTTCATCCAGATCGTGACGCAGCGCCGCGATGGCGCGCGTTTCCTCCAGGGAAGTGCGCAGCTCCTCGCCGTCGATCGTCGCGAGCTTCTCGCCGAGCTTGTGACGCGCGAACCGACGCGGCGGCCCGCCGCGGCTGATCACCGCGATATTGCTGCCTTCCGGGATCTCGGCGACCGCGCAGTCGAGCACCTCGTGCACGGCGGAGCCTTCCGGCAACTCGTGATAGTTGTCGAGCACGAGCAACGCCGGCCGCGCGAAGTACTGGCGAAAGAATTGTCGCGCGTAGCCAGCGAGATTCGCGCGATGCTCGGGGCCGAACTGCGGCAGCTGCGGGGCATTCTTGCCGCTCGCGGGCAACGATTGCGCGAGGTAATAAAAGAACGTGCCGATGTCGTCGTCGCCCGGATCGAGGTGATACCAGGCCGCGCGTCCCTTGTGCGCCTCGACGTAGCTCGCGACCAGCGTCGACTTGCCCGCGCCCGGCGGGCCGGAGAGCCAGACGAGCGGCCGCTCGCGCGCTCGCTCGATGAGGGCGAACAGGCGTTCCCGGCGCAGGACCCGATGCGTCTTCGGTCTGGTGAGCTTGGCGAACGTCGGCATCGTGCGCCGACTGTACTCCCGTTTACTGGGGGGCTGCGACCTCGCCAATGTGAATGTCGACGGACCCGAGCGGCAGCGTATAGAGACTTCCGTCCTCCGCGATTTCCCAGTCGCCCTTGCGCGCGTCGGCGACGCCGTGCCCGAACAGCCGGCGCGCGATCGGGTTGTCCGGCGCGGGCAGCAGGTGATACAGCACCAGCAGCCGGACCTGTGCGCGATTGGCGATCTCCGCGACTTCGAGCGGCGAGATGTGGTAGCCCTGGATGTCATGCATGAGGGCGGCAATCCGCTCGCGCCCGCCGGCGGCGGAACTCGCCTCGAGCGTTTTGATCATCGGACGCGCCAGCGCCTCGGACACCAGCACGTCCGCGCCGGCGGCCGCCTCCGCGAGCGGCGGAAACGGCTCCATGTCTCCGGTCACGACCACGGAGCGCCCCTTGTAGTCGAAGCGATAGGCATACGCGGGATGCACCGGTCCGTGCCCCACTTCGATTGCGGTGATCCGCAGCGCGCCGTCATCCATGACGATAGCGGTGCGCGGTGCACGTTCGCCGGCCGGCTCCACGCGATGTGCGACGAGCGGCCAGGTCTCGGGCGGCATCAGTTTCGCGGTGTGGTGCTCGGTGCGGTAACCCTGGTCGAGTCGATACGCCTGGTTGAATCCGTCCACGACCTGCTCGATGCCGGGGCCACCGTAGACTGCCAGCGGCGCTGGCCGGCCCTGCACCCAGGTCTGCAGGTTCAGCTCGCCGAGATCGCCGATGTGATCGGAGTGGAAATGCGTGAGGAGCACGCCGCCGATGTCGCCGAGCGGCACGCCCCACAGCACCAGGTTCTCGACCGACTCCGGCCCGACGTCGACGACGTAGAACTTGCCGCCGGCGAATACGGCGACACATGCCTTCGCCCGGTGCGGACTCGGCGGTGGCCCGGACGTGCCGCAGATCACGACGCGAAGCGCGTCGTCGGCGAGCAACGCAGGATTCAGCGCGACCAGGCGGCGCGCCGCCGAGTCGAACAGCGCCGTCTCGACCCGATGATCGAGGCCGGCAGCAATGAGTCCGACGATCACGAACGATGCGGATGCCCCAATCAGCAGCGCTCGGCGCCCGACCGGTTTGCTTGCGCCGTCGGCAGGTATCCGCAGGCCGCGTGCATAGAACCATAGCGCGGCGATCGCGCCGAGCTCGATCGCGAACGCAGGCACGTCCGCGGCGCCGCCTGCCGCGACGAGCGCAATCGTCCGGCCGAGAACGATCGCTGCGAGCACGAGCGCCGCCGACAACAGCAGCGCGCGCCGCCGCATCCAGGCACCGGCGAGACAAAGAACCCCGAGCGCGACGAACAGACCGCCCAGGTCCGCCCGCAACGTGGTGTAGCCTGCGGTGCCCACCGCGGCGAGATGGAAGCGCAGCGCGGCAGCGCCCGGCGCCAGCCAGAAATGCAGGCCGAGGGCTGCGAACAACAGGCCGATGAGCGCGACGAGGATACGGCGGGTGCGCATTGCGAATGCTGGATCTATTAATTGAACAATGTAATCATTCTTGGATAGTTTTATCAGTTATGCAAGGCGGCGTGCAGCAGCGCCGCCGGGAGTGATGCATGAGCACACTGCGAGTCGAGGTTTTCTGGTCGTTCCGCAGCCCGTACTCGTACCTGGCCACGCCACGGCTCGCGGACCTGGCGGAGCGCTATGACATCGAGATTGCAGTTCGCCCGGTCTATCCACTGGCGGTACGCGTGGACGGTTTCTTCAAGCGCCAGGATCGTCGCTGGCCGGCCTATGTCGCGCGCGATGCGCGGCGCATCGCGCAGATGCTGGGTATCCCGTTCGGCGTGCCGCGCCCCGACCCGATCGTCATGGACTTCGCGACCGGCAACGTGCCACCGGATCAGCCTTACATCCGCCGCCTCACGCACCTGGGTCAGGCGGCCGCGGAGCGCGGCCGCGCCCTGCCCTTCATCCTCGAGGTCAGCCGGCTGATCTGGGGCGGCGAAGTCGACGGCTGGGATCGAGGCGATCACCTGGCGCAGGCCACGGCCCGCGCCGGGCTCGATCTGCCCGAGCTCGATCGCACGCTCGCGACGCGCGAGCAGCAACTGGAAGCTGCCATCCAGGCAAGTCACGCCCGGCTCGAGGAAGTCGGGCACTGGGGTGTGCCGACGATGGTGTTCCAGGATGAGCCGTTCTTCGGCCAGGATCGGCTCGAAGCGTTGCTCTGGCGCATGCGCCAGCACGGACTCGCTGCGCGCGAGCGCTGAAAATTACAGATGGCTCGGCGGCAGGGTAATTTCCGGCAGTGGCCGCCGTGCGATCGTGTCCGCTTCCTTGGCGCTGAGCCCCAGCATGCGCAACAGCATCGACGCCGTGCGCTCGGGAATGTCCTTGGAGTCCGCACCGAACGCCCCGCGATCGTCGCGAACTTCGGCGGTGAGCGCGCCGAGCGCCGTGCCCCCGAGCGCCACGTAGGTCATCGCGACGTCGTCCGCTTTGAAGCGCGAGCGCGCCAGGCCAGTCTTGAGATCGCGGAACAGGAAGCGACCCAGTCCGCTATGGGTGTTGTCGCCCGCCAGGCTGGTGCGTACCAGGAAGCGCCCCCACACACGATCCTGACGCGCGCGCAATAACGTGAAGCGCACGCTGGCCGCGATCTTCTCGGCCGGATCGTGCAACTGCTCGCTGAGCCGGTCGAGCGCCTCGCCGAAGCGCTCGACGACCTCGGTCACCAGCTCGGCGTAGATCGCTTCCTTCGATGCGAAGTGGTTGTAGAACGAGCCGAAGCCGACGTCGGCCGCCTCGGTGATCTCATTGATCGCGACGCCGCCCACGCCCTGCTCCGCCATCAAGTTCATGGCCGCGCGCAGCAGCCGCTGTCGCGTCTCACGCTTGCGGCGCGCGCCGCGCGGCTCGACCGCGGGGATTGCTTTCGCCGGAGCTTGGGCGGCACTACGGCGCGTTGCGCCGCTGGAGCGTTGCGATCTGCGAGTGCTGGCTGCTGGCATGGCGCGCATTCTAGCCCAGATTCATAATTGACGAAAATATCAGTTATGACTACGCTGCTCACATGATCCACATCGCCACGCCGCAACCCGCCCGCCATGCCGCCCCCACGGTACGCGCCCAATCGCTCGCCTACCTCACGTTCGCGCGCCCGGATCTCGCTGCCGCCGAACGATTCCTGACGGACTTCGGCCTGCGCACCGTCGCAGCCATGCCCGATGCATTGCTGCTGCGCGCCGCGGACGATTCGCCCTTCTGCTACGTCGTGCGGCGCGAACTACGGCCACGCTTCGTCGGTTTCGCATTGCGCGTCGCGGCACGCAGCGACCTCGAGCGTCTGGCGCAGCTGCCGGGAGCCAGCGCGATCGAGCCGCTGCAGCTCCCGGGCGGCGGCGAAGTGGTCCGGCTCACCGATCCCTCCGGCTTCGAAATCGAAGCCGTCTGCGGCCAGGAAAAGAGCACGATGCTGGCACATCGGGCGCCCCTGCCGCTGAATGAGCCGGGTCTGGCGCGTCGGATCAACGCTACGCAGCGGCTGGTCGCCACTGCACCGGAAGTGCTGAAGCTCGGTCACGTCGTGCTCGAAGTGGCCGACTTCCAGGCCACCTGCGCCTGGTACACGCAACACTTCGGCTTCATTCCCAGCGACGTGCAGGTGCTGCCGGATGGCACGCCGGCCGTCACGTTTCTGCGGCTGGACCTCGGCGCGACGCCTGCGGATCACCACACGCTCGCGCTGGCGCAGGGCTTCATGCCCGCTTACAGCCACAGCGCCTACGAGGTCGTCGATGCGGATGCGATCGGGATGGGGCACCGCGTGCTGCGCGAGAGCGGCTGGAAACATGCATGGGGACTGGGCCGGCACATTCTCGGCAGCCAGCTGTTCGACTACTGGGAAGATTCATGCGGTGCGAAGCACGAGCACTACTGCGACGGCGACGTCTTCACGGCCGATGTACCGACAGGCGTGCATCCGCTCACCCGCAGCGGCATGGCGCAGTGGGGCCAGCGCATGCCGGCGAGCTTCACCAAGCCACGCCTCACTCTGCGGACGATCGCTGCCCTGCTCCACTATCTGCGCCACAGCCCTGACGTCACGCTTCGCAAGCTTCGTACGCTCGCGCGCGCGTTCGCCTGATTTTCGGGATCAGTCATGGCACTCAACGTCATCCGCTTTCAGCATGACCAGCGCGCCCAGTGGGGCGTCATCCGCCAGGGGAGGATCACGCCGGTCCCGGGCCACTTCAGCAGCACTGCAGATTTCCTGCGCGGCACCTCGTTCGCCGCGCTCGCAGCTCTCGACGCGCCGCAACTGGCGGAAAGCGCCGTGCGTCTGCTGTCGCCCATCACCCGCGACCGGCAGTTCGTCTGTCAGGGCGCGAACTATCGTCAGCACATGATCGAATCCGGCATGGATCCGGACGCCAAGAGCTTCAACATGATCTTCACCAAGGCGTCGAGCTGCATCGTCGCCGCGGACAGCGAGGTGGTGCGGCCCTCTTTCGTGAAGTTCCTCGACTACGAGATCGAGCTCGGCCTCGTGCTGCGGACCGATCTCACCGCAGCCACTCGCGTCACCGATGAGTCGCTGCACGAGACGATCGCCGGCCTCGTGATCGTGAACGACTACAGCGCACGCGACGTGCAGATTCCGCAGAGCCAGTTCTACAAGGGCAAGAGCTATCGCACCTTCGGACCGGTCGGCCCCTACCTGTGCCTGCTCGAGCCGCAGGACTTCGCGTATCTGCGCAAGCTGCAGCTCACGCTGACGGTCAACGGCGAGGTCCGGCAGAACGACGATACGGGCAACCTGGTGCATCGTCCGGCCGCGACGCTCACCGAGCTGTCCGGCGTGCAGGACCTGTTCGCCGGCGACCTGATAGCAACAGGGACTCCCGCCGGCTGCGCGCTCAGCATCCCGCCGCCGTCGAAACAGCGCATCGCGGCGCTGTTGTCGGCGCGCAAGCGCTGGGACCTGTTCATGAAGGCGCAGTCGCGCCGGCCGCAGTATCTGCAGCCAGGCGACGTGGTCGAGGCGCGCATTCGCAGCGCCGATGGAGCGATCGACCTCGGCGTGCAACGCAATCGCGTCGTGAGCGCTGCCGCCTGAGCCAAGCTACTCAGGTTCGGGCGAGCACTTCCTCGATCCGGCGCGGCGCCAGGCGCAGCAGCAGCGGCAGCAGGCGGGCGCGGCCGGGATAGACTTCGAGTCGCTGCGCGCGCAGCGCGGCGAGTGTCTCGGCGACGACCTGCTGCGCCGAAATCTTCGGGCCCTTGCGATGCGCCACCGCGGGCGTGTCGACGAGCGGTGGCACGACTTCCGTTACCGCGATCGTCGACGAGCGCAACTGCCGGCGCAGCGCCTTGGTGAAGGATCGCAATCCCGATTTTGCGGCCGAATACACCGGCGCCCGCGTAGCCGGCGCGAGCGCATAGCCCGACGTCACCATCACCAGGTCCGCCCTGGGCGCGGCCTTGAGCGCGGGCAGCAATGCCGCGGTCACATTGATCGCTCCTTCCAGGTTGACGCGCAGATCCGCGGTGAGATCCATGGCAGCGAGATCCGCGCGGGTGAAATCGATCTCGCTCAGGCCGCCCGCGTTGTTCACCAGCAGGTCGACGGCGGTCACGCCGGCCAGCAGCTCGCGCGCGAAGCGCGCGACCGAATCGCGATCCGCCACGTCGCACACGTGTATCTGCACTCCCGGGTGGCGCTGCGCGAGCTGCTCGAGCCGTGCGCGGTCGCGACCGCAAGTCGCGACCATCCAGCCCGCCTCGTGCAACGCCGCCACGAAGGCTGCGCCGATACCTGATGATCCGCCGGTCACTACTGCTACGGGACGCATGGGGGCGCTCCTGTCTGTCAATTGATACTTCTATCAGTTACGATAGATCATACCATGTAAATCGAGAGCTGCGAGGATGGAGGCGGAGCCGCGCTACCAGGTCTTGATCGTCGGTGCGGGGCCGGTGGGGACGTTGTGCGCCCTGCTGCTCGGCCAGCATGGCGTGCGCACGCTGCTCGTGGACCGCGCCAGCGGGATCATGGAGCTGCCGCGCGCGATCTCGCTCGACTACGAAGCGCTCCGCGTCCTGCAGGCAGCCGGAGTAATGGAGCTGCTGCGCGATCACATGCCGGCCGTCCCGGCCGGGCGCATCGTCTCGCGCTACGTGGGCGACCTGATCGACATCGACACCCAGGGCGTGCTCGACGGCCATCCGAAGCTCGTGTCCTTCTCCCAACCGCAGCTCGAGCGCGTGCTGCGCGCGGCGCTCGCGCGACTACCCGCTATCGAGCTGCGCCAGGCAGTCGAATGCGTCGAGCTGGTCGAGGAGCACGGGGGTGTTCGTGCGCACCTGCGAACTGCAGGCGGTGCGACCTGCATCGTGCAGGCGGACTACGTCATCGGCGCGGACGGCGCCAACAGCTTCGTTCGCAAGGCTCGCGGCATCGGCTTCGGCGGTCACACTTATCAGCAGGACTGGCTGATCGTCGACGTCGCCGATGCGCCGGGCGATCGCATCGAGCAGTATCGCTTCTACTCGGATCCGTGGCGCCCGCACGTGCACGTCCCCGGTCCGGCCGGGTCGCAACGCTGGGAGTTCATGATGATGCCGGGCGAGACTCGCGAGCAGCTCGAAGGCGTCGAGCGCATCCGCTCCCTGATCGCACCGTGGGGCGAGCTCGCGGACATGCGCGTGTTGCGGACCGCGGTCTATCGGTTCCATGCGCGCACTGCCGAGCGCATCCGGTGTGGCCGCGTCCTGCTCGCGGGTGACGCGGCCCACCTCACGCCGCCCTTTGCCGGTCAGGGACTGTGCTCCGGCTTGCGCGACGCCTTCAACCTGAGCTGGAAGCTCGCCTGGGTTCTGCACGGCCGCGCCGGCGAAGCGATCCTCGACAGCTACGACCAGGAGCGGCTGCCTCACGTGCGCAGCATGATCCGGCTCGCCGTCATGATTGGCCGTCTGCTGATGCCGACCAATCGCTACTACGCTCGTTGCCGCGACTACCTGATACGCATGCTGCGTGCGCTCGCGCCGCGCGACTCACTGCAGGAGCGGAAAGTGAAACCGAACGCCGCATTCGCGCGCGGCTTGTTTCTACCGGATCGACCCCGACACAGCCGGATCCTGCCCGGCTCGCAGCTGCCGCAAGGAATCGTACGCGCACCCGGCGGCAGGCTCATGTGGAGCGACGATGCACTGGGGAACGAGCTGACCCTCATCGGTTGCGGTGTCGATCCCGCACGGCTGCTCGATGCGCAAACTCTGAGTGCCTGGCAGCGTGTCGGCGGCCGCTGCTTGTTCCTGCGCGCACGTCAACAGAATCTCGCGGTGCTGCCGCAGATCCAGTCGCGCGTGCTCGAAGATGAAACCGGCGGCTACGCCGGGCAGCTCGTGGGCAACGGGACTGTGCTGATCGTCCGCCCGGATCGCGTCGTGCTGGGTCTTGCAGACCGCGCCGATGCAGTGCGCCTGGTGACTGCGGCGATCCGGTTGTTGTCGTGACGGCTACTCGCGCTTCAGCTCCGCGAAGTCATCTTCCCAGAATTCCTGCGGACGGCGCATGTCCAGCGACCGCTGCAGCTCGACGCCGCGCAGCTCGACGCGGCGGATCTTGCCGGAAACAGTTTTCGGCAGATCCGCGAACTCGAGCCGGCGGACGCGCTTGAACGGCGAACACTGGGTGCGCACGAAGCGCAGGATCGACAGCGCCGTCTCGCGCGTCGGAGCAACCCCCGCCCGCAGCACCACGAATGCTTTGGGGACGGCGAGACGCTGCGGATCCGGACTCGGCACGACGGCGGCTTCCATCACGCATTCGTGCTCGATCAGCAGGCTCTCGAGCTCGAATGGGCTGATGCGGTAGTCCGAGCACTTGAACACGTCGTCGTTGCGGCCGACGTAAGTGTAGTAGCCGTCCGCATCGCGCATCGCGACGTCGCCGGTGTGATAGTGCCCATGCCGCATCACGTTGGCCGTGCGCTCGACATCGCCGAGGTAGCCAGGCATCACGGCGACCGGACGATCCGCGAGTGCGACGCAGATCTCGCCCTCCTCCCGTTCCTGGCCGTCGTCGTCGAGCAGCGCGATGCGATAGCCCGGCGCCGCGCGCCCCATCGAGCCCGCCTTGACCGGTTGTCCCGGAAAGTTACCCACCTGCAGCGTCGTTTCGGTCTGGCCGTAGCCATCGCGAATCGTGAGACCCCAGGCAGCGCGCACCTGCGCGATGACTTCGGGATTCAGCGGCTCGCCGGCGCTCAGCACTTCCCGCAGCTTCACCTTCGCATCTTTCAACGGCAACTGGATCAGTGCGCGCCACACGGTCGGCGGCGCGCAGAAGCTCGTGACTTCGCAGCGCTCGAGCTCGCGCACTAGTTGTGCCGCATCGAAACGCGCCGTGTTCATCGCGACGATCGTCGCCTCGGCATTCCACGGCGCGAAGAACGAGCTCCAGGCGTGCTTCGCCCAGCCCGGGCTGCTCAGGTTGAGGTGCACGTCGCCGGGCCGCAGCCCGAGCCAGTACATCGTCGACAGATGGCCGGCGGGATAGCTCAGGTGCGTGTGCTGCACGAGCTTCGGCTTCGCCGTCGTGCCGGAAGTGAAATACAGCAGCAGCGAATCCTCCGCGCTGGTCTCTGCATCCGCAACGAACTCGGCGTCGGCCGTGTGGCTGTCTTCCAGCGAATGCCAGCCGCCGTGCTGCCCTGCTGCGAGCACTTTCAGGTGTGAGCCGTCGAGCCATGAGAAACGATCGGCGTATGCCGCTTCGGTGACGATTGCCTTCGCGCCGCCGCGCGTCACGCGATCGCGCAGATCGGCCGGCATCATCAGTGTCGTCGTGGGAATGACCGGGCAGGAAAGCTTGATCGCCGCGAGCATCAGCTCCCACAGGTTCGGTACGTTGCCGAGCATCAGCAGGATCCGATCGCCGCGGCGCAGCCCGAGCGCGCGCAAATGATTGGCGAGCCGGTTCGAGCGCCGCCGCAGCTCCTCGAACGACAGGCTGACGTCGCGCCCGCCGTCGCCGACGATCCGCAGCCCGGGGCGCGAGTTGTTGTGCGCGATGACGTCGAACCAGTCGAGCGCCCAGTTGAACTTTTCCGGCCGCGGCCACGAGAACGCAGCGACCGCACGCTCGTAGTCCGTGCGATGCTCGATCAGCGTGTCGCGCGCCCGCCGGAACAGATCGGTACCGGTCGTCATTCGTTCCCCTGTATCAACTGCGATGCGCGAGCCACTCGTCGATCGCCTTGAGCCGATCGCGGCGGACCCGGATGTGGTCCTTGATGCTGGCAACTACAGTCTCTGCCACACGGCGCGCAGTGGGCGCCAGATTCTTCTTGGCGTATGCGTCCACCTTGTCGATCATCGCCGGATCGTGCGACGTCGACGCGAGCGCCGGGAAGTAGGAGCTGCGCGACGAAGCATCGACGCGCTCGTTGACCGCCGACACATGGGCCAGCGCGAAGTCGAACGCCAGCTCCGGATGCAGACTGGCGACGTCCGCGATCATCGCCGGCGTGTTGGTCGGGCCGGGCTCATCCGTCAGCGACAGGTCCAGCGCGCGCTTCGCGAGCGCTTCGTCTTCCGTCTTGGCCAGCAGGGAATACAGGTGATCCTTGACCAGCGGCGTCTTCTCCTTGCGCGCGGCGGCGTGCAGACGATCCCAGGTCTTGGCATCGGCGTGACGCGCTACCACGTCTTCGATCGTCTTGCGCAGCGCAGGCGGCACCGACTTAGCATCGCCGGCATCGTAGCGGCGCCGTGCTTCGTCGATCACCTTCTGATCGCCGAGCTCGCTCAACGTCTCGATCAGCTGCCCGCGCAGGATCGCGACCGTATCGAGCTCGTTGGCGGCGGGCGCCCAGCCGAGGCGAGTCAGCACCGGTTCGAGGCGCGAGATCGCGAATGCACGCAGTCGTTGCAGTCGCTCGCCCTCGCCTTCGTAGTAGCGATTGAGGCCGCTGAACACACCGGTGAGCTTGCCCCACACCTGCGGATCCGCAGTCGCCGGCGTCGCGAGCGCCAATGCCAGCGCATCCGTCGAGGATTGCTGGCCGACGAGCCCGAGCGCCCACGTGTCGGAAAGAATGCCGAGCTGATCGAGCGCGGGGATGGACGCGAAGCGCTTCGCGATCTCGCCGAACTGCGCCGGCGCGTACAGCGTGCGGTAGTAGCCGCTCTGGCCGGCATTGACGATGACCGGATCGCAACCCGGTACGGTCAGCGTCGCCTTGCCGCCGGTCACGACGTGACGCACCGGCGCTTTCCCACCAAGCGCCTTGGCCGTCACCGGCACGCGCCACGCGAGCGGCTTCTTGTCCGGCCGGTCGCTGGTGAATTCGCCTTGCACGAGCTGCAGTGTCGTCTGGCCGTTCTGACACGTCGCGGACGTGACGCGGATCAGCGGCACGCCCGGCTGCAGCGTGAAGTCGTGCGCAATCGCCGTGATCGGCTGGCCTGCGGCCGCTTCGACTTCGCGCCACAGATCATCGGAAACCGTGTTGCCGTATGCGTGCGCTTTCATGTAGCGCCGCACGCCATCGCGCCAGGCGTCGTCGCCTACGTAAGCTTCGAGCATGTGGATGACGGCCTGGCCTTTCGAATAGCTGATCGCGTCGAACGCCTGCGCCGCCTGCTCGACCGTCTCGATCTTCTGCACGATCGGATGCGTGGTCGCGATCGAATCGCGATCGATCGCCCGCTCGCGCGAACCCACCGCACTGAGCTCCGCGCTCCACTCCGGATGCAGGCGCTGTGTGGTGCGGCTCGCCATCCACGACGCGAACCCTTCGTTCAGCCACAGATCTTCCCACCAGCTCATCGTCACGAGGTCGCCGAACCACATGTGCGCTATTTCGTGGGCCGCGACGCCGAAGACGCTCTGCTTGTCCGCCTGGGTGGAGATCGAGGGATCGAGCAGGATCGCGTACTCGAACGTGTAGATCGCGCCCCAGTTCTCCATCGCGCCGAAGAAGCGGCTGCTGCCGGGCGAGGCGATGTTGTCGAGCTTCGGCAACGGGTACGGCATGCCGAAGTAATCGTTGTACTCGCGCAGCACCTGCACGGACGAATCGAGCGCGAACTTCGCCTGGTTCGCCATGCCCTTCTGCGTCACCACGCCGAGCTCGGTCGGGCCGAGCCGGGCGGTCGCGCGCTCGAACTCGCCGAGCCCGAAGAACAGCAGGTACGTCGACATCTTCGGCGACTGCTGGAAGCGCACGCGGGCACGGCCGCCGGCGAGCTCGGTACGCTCCGCGACCGGCATGTTGCTGACGGCCATCTGCTCCTTCGGCACGATCGCTTCCAGCACGAACGTCGCTTTGTAGGCCGGCTCGTCCCAGGACGGGATCATGCGGCGCGCGTCGGACGCTTCGAATTGCGTGTAGAGCGCGCGCTTCTTGCCGGCCGCGGTGTCGTAGTCGATGGCGAATAGCCCGACGGCCTGCGTGCCGATCTTGCCGGTGTAGTCGAGCGCCAGCCAGTAGTTGCCCGACGGAATCTTCTTGCCGAAGTCGAACGTCGCGGTCTGCGCTGCCTCATCCATCGTGATCTTGGGATCGCTCGCCACGGCCCGGCCGGTGTTGTCCGTGAAACGAACCGTCGCGAACTGCAGGTCTAGCGCATTGAGCGTGATGCTCTGCACCGGAGCGAGCACCTCGAGCGCGATCGCCACGTCGCCGCGGAACTTGAGCGCCGCCGCGTCGGGCTCGATCGTCACGTTGTAGTGCGTCGGCCGCACCAGACGTGGCAGCTGGGTCGGCGTCGGCGTACTCTCAGCAGCGGCCGCCGCTCCGGCGAGGAATGCAAGGAACGTCAGGACGATGGCCCGTCTTGGAAAGCTGTGCATTGATGGACCCTTGAGGCTGTGTTGCCCGTATAGTGTACGCGCTCCATGAACACCGAAGCCGGCGCCTCCCAGGCTAGCCCGATCCCTCTGCGCGAGCGCATCGAGGTGCTCGACGCGATCCGCGGCTTCGCGTTGCTCGGCATCTTCATCATGAACGTGCCGGCCTTCAACACCTCGCTGTTCCAGGGTTTCGGCGGCGATCCTGCCTGGCCGCACTGGTGGGACGTCGGCACGGAAAACGTCCGCGACGTCATTTTCTCCGGCAAGTTCAACAGCATGTTCAGCATGCTGTTCGCCGTCGGGTTCACGATCCAGCTCGAGCGCCTGCGCGAGCGGCAGCCTGAGCGCGCGACGCAGATCTACGCGCGACGGCTGTTCTGGCTGTTCGTGTTCGGTGCGATTCACGCCTGCGTTTTCTGGGCGGGCGACGTGCTGCACATGTATGCGGTGCTCGGCGTGCTGCTGCTGTTGTTGCACCGGTTGCCCGATCGGGCAATCGTTGCGCTGATCGTCGGGTGCCTGCTCTATCCCGCGATCATGGGCACGATCCAGATCGCGACCACGTCGCAGGACGACCTGCAGGCCAGCATGGAGATGACGCGGCAGGCGATCGCCGCAGACAACGCTGCGTTCGGGCACGGTAGTTTTTTCGACACGGCCCGGCGCAGCACCGCGGCCATGGTCACTTACTACGAGCACCCGCAAAGCACCGGCATGATCCGGGGATACGTGCAGTTCTTCACTACTGTGCTGTTGGGCCTGCTGCTCGGCCGGCATCGGTTCTTCCAGAATGTAGCGTCGTATTTGCCGCTCGTGCGCCGAGTGCAGTGGTGGGCGCTGGGGATCGGGCTGCTCTGCGGCATCGGCTTCGCAAGCTGGCGCTCGTTTTCCGCGAATCCCTGGGAGCCGTCGCTCGGGCGCATTCTCGCCGCCGAGGGCTACGTGCTGTGCCGGGTCGCGATCATGGTCTTCTACGTCGCGACGATCATTCGCGCCGTGTGTAACGAGCGCTGGCGCGAGCGCATCGCGCCCATCACGCTGGCCGGTCGGATGCCGCTCACCAACTATCTGCTGCAGACGCTGATCGCGGTGACGCTCTTCTATCACTGGGGCTTCAATCTGTGGGGCAAGGTCGGACCGGCGCTCGACCTGGTGCTCGCGGTCGCGATCTTCTTCGTCATCCAGGTACCGCTGTCCCGCTGGTGGCTGAGCCGCTTCCAGGTCGGGCCGATGGAGTATCTCTGGCGAGTGCTGACCTACGGGCGCGGCGCGGTGCAGATGAACGCTCGGCCGGGCGCCCGGTTCGCCAAGGCCGTCGAATAAAAACATCCCGAATCGAGGGCGGCGGCGGATCTTTTCCTCCGCCCGGGCATTTACCGTCCCGGCGAACCAGAACCGGTCGACCCGGCAACCCCGCCCGACGGACACCACGGCTACATGAATACGTTGCAGACAGGTCAGTCTTCCGCCGGGGTTGCCCCGCTGGCGGCTGGCGAGCTGTCGCTGTCCGCACCGCGGGCCCACATCCTGCTGGTAGACGACCAGCCGGCGCGCCTCCTGTCCTACGAGGCGATCCTGCTCGGGCTCGGCGTCCAATGCGTGCGCGCGCTGTCCGGGCGGCAGGCTCTGGAGCGGCTGCTCGAACAGGAGTTCGCAGCCATCCTGCTCGACGTGAACATGCCGGAGATGGACGGCTTCGAGGTGGCGCGCCTGGTGCGCGAGCATCCGCGGCTGGAGCGGACACCGATCATCTTCGTGACCGCAGTGAACGTCAGCGAGCTCGATCGCCTGAAGGGCTATGAGCTCGGCGCGATCGACTACATCGCCGTGCCGGTCGTCCCGGAAATCCTGCGCAGCAAGGTCGCGGTCCTGGTCGAGCTGTATCAACGCCGTGGACAACTGCAGGCGATCAACGCGGAGCTGACTGCAGCACGCGCGCAGCTCACAGCCGAGCACGAGAAGGCGCTCGCCGACCGGGAAGCGCAGCTGCAGGCGGTGTTCGAGCACCCGACCGACCTCAACGCCATCCTCAAGGCCGAACGCGACGCATCCGGTGCCATCGTCGATTGGATCTACGTCAACGCCAATCGCAACGTCGGCGTGCTGCTCGGCAGGCCGCGCTCGGATGTCATCGGCAGGCGGATGAGCGAGATCGTGCCGGACCGCGCCGACGAGGGCTTCGCAACCTGCAAGCACGTGCTCGAATCGCGCGAGATCGTGCGCTACGAGAGCGAGTTCGGCGGCCGCGACCTGGTCGTGACGCTGTTCGCGGCCGGCACCGAGTACGTCGTCAGCTCGGCACAGGACACCACCGAGCAGCGCAAGCTGCAGCGCGAGCTGCTGGAGAGCGACCGGCGCAAGGACGAGTTCCTCGCCATGCTGGCGCACGAACTGCGCAACCCGGTCGCGCCGATCGCCAACGCCGCCGAAGTCCTGTCGCGTCTCGTACCGCTGCAGAATCAGCAGGCGCTGGTCGGCATCATCCAGCGCCAGGCGGTGCACCTCGGGCGACTGCTCGACGATCTGCTCGACGTAGCGCGGATCACACAGGGCCGCATCGAGCTGCGACGCGAAGTAATCGACGTGGTCGCGTGCGTGCGTCTCGCAATCGAAACCGCGGAGCCGCTGATCCGCAGCAAGGCGCATCAGCTGACGCTCACGCAGATGCTCGATCCGATCTACGTGTCGGCCGACAAGGTGCGGCTGGCGCAATGCATCGCGAACGTAGTGATCAATGCTGCGAAATACACCGACGACGGCGGCGAGCTTCGCATCCGGCCGTATCTGGATGGACAAGGCGCCGCGGTCGAGATCGCGGACAACGGCATCGGCATCGCGCCCGAATTCCTGCCGCGCATCTTCGATCTGTTCGCGCAGTCCGAGCGCGGTCTCGATCGCTCCCAGGGCGGACTCGGCGTCGGCTTGACCGTGTGCAAGCAGGTCGTCGAGATGCACGGCGGCAGCATCGTCGCGAACAGCGCGGGCGTCGGCCGGGGCTCGACGTTCACGATCCGCCTGCCGCTCGCAGAACCGCCCGCGACGGCGCCGCCAGTCGTAACTCCACAACCGCACACGTCGCAGCGCGTGCTGATCGTCGACGACAACCGCGACGCGGCCGATTCGCTCGCGATGCTGCTGCGCCTCGAAGGGCGCGAGACGCTCAGCGCGTATTCGGGAGAGGAAGCGCTGCGCGCGCTGCGTCCATTCAATCCGCAGCTGGTGCTGCTGGACATCGGCCTGCCGGGCCTCGACGGCTACGAAGTGGCGCGCAGGCTCAAAGCAATCGCGCCGGCGTTACACGTGATAGCACTGAGCGGGTACGCGCAGCTGGAAGATCGGCAACGCTCAGCGGCGGCAGGCTTCGATGCGCACCTCGTCAAACCTGTCGACCTCGAAGCGCTGAAGCGCGCTCTTGCCTTCGCCTCGCAACGCTGAGCGCATCGCCTTAATACGAGTACGCCGGCTCGACGTAGCGCATCGCCACGGGTTTGCCATCGACGCGGCCTGGCATGAACTGCATGTTGTCGACCGAGCGGCGGATCGTATCGACGATCTCCTGCGGAGCGTCGGACGCATTCGTCAGCTTCGAATCTCTTATATTGCCGAGCTCGTCGATCCACAGCTCCTGCCAGATCAGCGTGGCGTTCGGCTCCTTGTTGGATCTCACGTGCGGCAAGTGGTACTTCACCCACCGCCAGGTGAATTCATTGAAGCGCTGTGGCGCGATGTAGAACAACCCCAGCCGCGCGTGCTCGACGCCGTTGTTCGGCAGCACCAGGACTAACGGCTCGCTGTTCTCGGCGATCACTGTCCTGACCATCAGCACCATGTACACCTGTGCCGGCTTGCCGTTGCGGGTGGCAGGAACGAAGCGCGCCAGCCGGCCGGCCTTGCGAATTGCGTCCACCAGCATCCACGGTGATGAGCCGTCCGGTGAATAACAGACGAAGTTGCGTGCAGTGCCGTTCTCGATGACGCGCGCTTCGCAGTAGACGTCATAGCGGCCGGGCTCGAGTCCGTTGGGAACGTGCAGCTTGCTCTCGATCGAACCTTCGCCTTCGCGCAGCTGCGCCGGGGAATCCGCGTGCGCCACGGTCGCGGCCGCGGCCATCCAGGCACCCAGCAGCAGCCGTGTTAGAGTTATTGTCATGGCAACGCGGTGAACAACAATGCGAATCGAACTGACGCTCGCCTTGCTGCTGCTAGCTTCGAACACTCCCGCCGAAGAAGCAATGACGGCGAATACGCTGCGCGCATCGTCCGAGCAGAAGCCGCCCGCCGCGACCATCGCCGACATGGATTGGTACGCCGGGCGTTGGACCGGCAGCGGACTCGGCGGCTATACCGAGCAACTCTGGAGCCCGCCGCGCGACGGCGTGATGATGGGGACCTAGAACGGCTCGCTGGCCATGAAGCTGAAACACTTCCACGCCGACCTGCGCGGCTGGGAGGAGCGCGACGATTCGCGGCGCTTCCCGCTCGTCGCGAAACGCGACGGGCGGATGTATTTCGACGGTATGACGTTCGAGCGCGTCGGCATGGACCGCGTGAAGATCTACCTCGCGATCGAGAACCGCAAGGACGGCACCGTGCGCGAGGAGATCTTCGAGTACTCGCGGGCCAAGCCCTGAGCGTTACTTGCCGAGCGTCACGATCGGCGCGAAGCCGCCGAAGATCATGCGCTTGCCGTCGAACGGCATCGGGTTCTGCTCCGGATTCATGCGCGGGTCGCTCTTCATCAGCTCGGTCATGCGGCCCATCGCCGCGTCGCGGGTCGGCTTGTCGGGCCACTCGATCCACGAAAACACGACGACCTCGTCGTCGTTTGCCTGCACCGCGCGGCGGAAATCGGTGACTTTGCCGTCCGGCACGTCATCGCCCCAGCATTCCAGGACGCGGGTGGCGCCGAGCTCGGTGAAGACGCTGTCGCCCTTGTTTGCGTGCTCGATGAACTTCTGCTTGTTGGCCTTGGGAACGGCGATCACGAAACCATCGACGTAAGTCATTGATGTGCTCCTTCAAGGTTGATGGGGGCGGATCGATACAACTCGGCGCACCAGTGCGCGGTTGCATTGAAGACGAATGAACACGGCGTCAGCCGACATGCCAGGCGACGACGCTGAGCAGGTACCCGATCAGCGAGACCACGATGCCGGCGAAGGGCACGCGAAACCAATAGACCTTCCCGAGCACCGCGAGACCGCCGAGCATCGCCAGGCCGACGATGAGCAGGAATGGCGAATTGAACAACAGCTCCGGGTAGGCATTTGCCAGGAATCCATAGACCAGCCCGAACAGGATCGCGCCCATGCTGTGACTCGCGTTGAAGCCGATCCAGGCGCGCCACATGGTCGTCTGCCGCGTGATCACGAGATGCACTTCGCTCATGCGGGCTTGCAGTTCATGATCGCGCGGCGTGAGTTTCGGACCCCGGAAGGTGTAGATCAGGTGCAGCACGCCGAGCGTCAGGATCACGAGCGTGCTCAACGTCATGAGGGTTATCGCGATCACGAACGGCATCATGGACTGCGTGAACTCCCGGGCGCCAGCACGCCGATGCGAATCTCCCAGCGCAGCGTGCCCTTGTGCACGAACTGCCAGTCGAACTTGCGGCCTTCGAGCTGCCAGCCCGCGCGCTCGAAATTCTGGCACAACTCCGCGAACGCGCGCTGCGCGCCGCCCTTGCGGCAATCGATGTGCGCCAGCACACCCCACGGATTAGTGATCCCGATCCAGCCGGAGTCTTCCGGGTCGTAGCGGCTGCGTACGCGGCTCATGGGAGCAGCGTAACGCAGGGACTGGGTGGATATCCAGTCAATCGGTCTGGCGCTCAATTAGTGGTAGCGCCTTTTTTGGAATCTTCGTAGTAAACCTTGGAGATGTTGACGTTGGAGAACACGGTCCGGAAGAACTGCTCGACTTCCGCCGCGATGCCCTTCTGCGTAAAGCCGCCAGGAACCGAGATGACCATGCTGATGTCATCGCCTCGATCCGTGACGGCGTCTTGGCCGGTGCCCCGGTATTCCTTTTCCAGGATCTGCGCGACATACCTGAAATCGCTCTGGTCCTTGTTGCTGCTCGTCAGCAGGATGTATGGGTCACCCTGCCGAGGTACGTGCACTGCGGTGTAAGAGCGGCCCGCTTTGCTGGTGAAGGTCACCCAAACCGCGTACAGCTCCGCATCGGGTCGGGTGCTCCTCGCCAGCCACGTAGTCGAGACATTTTCATAGCCATCGTTGGAGATCCGTGTCGGTGCCCGCTCTTCTTGCGACGTCGCGGGCTTTGCCGTGTCCTGGCGCTGTTGTTCGTACGTCTGGCCGCTCGCTTCGGGTGGCGAAGCTTGTGTTTGCCTCACGTCCGTCAGCGCAGCAGCGTCGGTCTTGTCGGCCGCCTTGTCAGGCGTCTTATCGGGCGCCTTGTCTGCCTTATCTGCTTTAGGCGACTTTTCCTTTGGCTTCGCCTTGTCCTTCGGATTCTTGTCGCGAATCGCGGAGTCCGTCGGGCACGGAAGGTCGACTACGTACGCGAACACTGACCCGGTCGTGTAGCCACCGATCGGCGCCGGCACGACTCCTGAGCTCACCGTAGCAAGCTGCGGCAGAGCGCGCTGCAGGCGGCTCGCCAGCTGTGTCCCCATGTCGCTGTTGCCTTCGGGACCGACTAGCACAGCGCCGACATTGGCATTGGCGGAGTTGCTGCGATCGACCGTTGCTCCTGGAGGCCGCTCTGCGTACGCCACGGGTGCCAGACTGGGTAGGTCTCCAGCAATCTGATCGGCCGCAATCTGATCGGCAGCTCGTCGCGTCTGTTCGGACACCGCAGTCGCCGCTCTGCAATCGACCACGTCGACCGATGCGCCCAGCGGCTCGCCCCAGAGACGCACTGTGCCGTCGGCACCACCGCTGACGATGCGCTTACCATCGGGACTGAAGCGAACGCTCTGCACTACACCCGCGTGCCCGACCATCGGTGCGCCGATTGCCTGGCCGTCGGGGGCGCTCCACAGGCGCAGTGCCCCGTCGGTTCCACCAGTAAGGATCTGGTTGCCATCGGGACTGAATGCGACGCTGCTGAAGGAACCGGCCGCGAGCGGTGTTGTACCGCGCCTCTGACCGTTCGTATCCCACAACCAGAGTCCCTCGAGAGTCGTGACGGCAAGTGCTCTGCCATCCGGACTGAACGCCAGGCCGCTAACGGCGCGTGCGCCCGACGGTGCGTCGCTATCGAAGGTCGTGCTGCGTTCCAGATTCCGGAAGAGAACCCGCGGTCCCGCGCTGATCGCGAGCAGCTTGCCATCGGGACTGAACGCAATGCTGCCGACTGGGTCCGGCAGCCTGCGCGATGGCGATGACGGTGAGGTGTCAAACATCGTCGTTGCACCTCCCGCACCCCACACCACTAGGCCGGCGTTCGGACCTCCGCTCGCGATCTGCGATCCGTCCGGACTGAACGTCACCGTGCCCCCGGGTCCCTGCAACGCTTCGCCGATGGCTGCGCCGGTCTTCGCGTTCCACAATTGCAGAGTCGAGTCGCGGTTGCCGCTCGCGATGCGCGCACCGTCAGGACTGAAGGCCGCGCTGAGCACGTCGCCGTTCTGCTTGTAGACCTGCGCATGGCTGCGAACGTCCCACACTGTCCACCCGTCCTGGCCGGCACTGAGCACTCGCCTGCCATCCGGACTGAAAGCGACGACTCGAATCTGCCCCTCGTTGGCGTTCAGGCTCGAGATCATTGCCACCGCGGGCGGGACAGCGGGCGTGACGGCACGATCCCAAAAACCGGATGTCGCGCCCGCTGCGATCAGGACGCCGACCGGCAAAACCGCGATGACTCCCGATCGCAATCCATACGTCGGCACGCCATCGCGGAACACGCGGCGACGCAGCGCGTCCGGCAGACGCTGTGCAAGCCGCGTCAGTCCCGAACGCGTAAGGAAATCGACGAGCACGATATCGCGCGCCGGACCGCGTCCTCTGCGTAGCCAGGCGGCGAGCCGGTTCTTGCGCTGTGCGACGCTGGCCAGCCCCATTCCCTTGCCTTCGATTGCAGTCGTGAGGCGCTGCTCGATGACTGTGCGAAAGCTTGCCTCGTGGCGCGGCTCGAGCTGCTCGATCAATTTCAATCGCAGCCACGACGGCATGAAGCCGTGACGGAACCACGGTAGCGCGCCGATCGCGGCAAATCCGAGAGCAAGCTCGCGCGCGTCTTGTGTCAACTCGCGCCCGAGCGCGAGCGTCACGGCGGGTGAGATCGCAGGGAAGATCGCGCACGCACACAGCCACTGGAAACGCATCGCGCCGAGATATGCGCGCAGCTGAAATAGCAGTTCGTCGAGCGCGGGTTGCGGCGGCGGGTCCACGAACGTGACCCACACGACGGCGTTCGACTGCAGCAGAGCAGGAAAACTCAGCGGCCAGTCGGGTGCGACCTCGAGCCCGAGCCGCTCGGAAGAGAACCAATCGGCGAGCGTGCGCAACGCTTCATGCTGCACGGGCAGAACGAGGAACCCCTGCGAATCCGCGATCTGCTCCGTCAGGCCCCATGAAGCGAGCGGCATAGGCGTCAGCCACGCTCGTTGCGGGAACGCATTCAGGTGGTTCGCCCAGGCATGCGGTGCACCGGTCGCCTCGTCTGCGAGCGCGCGCGTCTCTGCAAGCACCACGAGACGATTTCCGGCATTACGCCTGGCAAGTTCCGAGAAGCTCGTGAACGCGTAGCGGCGCGCGAGCTGCTGTGCTGGTTGTGCCCGCCAGCAGCCGGACTGCGGCGATCCCTCGAAGTAGTAAACCTGCACGTCGACGCCGTTGCGCACCAATGCCGCAACCAACGCTTCGCAATAGATCGCGTGATGATCGAACACATGCCGGCGATCGATCAGGATCAGGTACTCGGGCGTCTGCTTCACGACCGAATAGCTCGGCGAGAAGGCGCCGCACGCGGCGACCGTTGCCCGTAGCGTTGCCCTGATATCGAGCGCGAGCGCCTCACCGGCATAGCGTTGCCGTAGCGAGCGGGCCGCACGCCGGGCAAGCGGCGCCGGCGGTTCGATGCTGATCGGATCGGGATCGGACAGGAGTTTCTCGTCCACCTCTTTATCCGTGCGTACGCCGCGAAGGTAGAGGTGTCGACGCCAGCGTGCGACTCCAAGCCAGCATAGCCCGAGCAAGGAAGCACCGCCGATTCCGAGGAGCGTTGTTCGAAGCGGAGCGGCCCATTGCGGTATTGCCCGCGCTCGATCGATCGCGAGACTGCCGACCGGTACGTAGATCGGCTGAGCAACCGACCTCACCGCCGGCGTGGGGACTCGCGGGCTGTCAACCATCATCGTGGAATCGTCCGTGCCCGTGTCGCTCGGAATTGCATCGTGGTGCGTCTTCCACCACCACGCCGATACCGCAAGCGCGACGACGGCTGCCGCCACTCCGGCAACGATCAGCCAGCGAAGGCGCCGCGAAACAATCGCGCTGTCGGGGCCGGCGGGCTGGAGCAACTTGCGAATGCCGCGTTCCTTAGCCGCGCGTCGCTCATCGATGAATTGCCGCAGCAGCGTGTCGTAGCGACGCTGCTGTTCCGGCTGAATGCACAGGATCGGTCGAACGATGCGCAGCGTCTGCTCGAGCGTCACGGACTTCGGCAATTCGCCGTCCGCAGCCAGTCGCGCGAGCAGCGACTGCACGAGCAGGCGCTCGCGCACGCCGATGTGGTAGCCCGCCTGGTCGAGACGATCGACCCAGGCCGCAAGCGAGTCGCCGAACTGCGCAGGCGCGGCGGACATGGTTTGCTCTATGCGGCGAGCAACGTCTTGGCGATCTTCACGTCATCGGAAATCTTCAGCAGCGTGCCGAGACAGGTTTCGAGCACCGGCCGTTGCTCGGCAAGGCTCTTGTCAGTCGTGAGTCCCGCGACCGACAGCGCACGCAGCCAGTCCAGCAGCTCGGACGTGGAAGGCTTTTTCACCAGCGTCGCATGGGCGCGCAGCCGGAAGAAAAACGCCAATGCCTCCCGATACGCCACGCCGGTGAGATTCGTGCGCTCCAGACGCGCACCCAGGATCTCCTCGATCTCCGTCTGATCGGTGGGAAACTCGATGTGATGATAGACGCAGCGACGCAGGAACGGCTCCGGCAGCTGCTTCTCAGAGTTGCTGGTGATGACGACGATGGGCGCGAACTTCCGGTCGGCGCGAAACGAGGCGCCGAGCTCCGGGATGGTGAACTCGAGGTTCTCGATCTGGTTCAGCAGGTCGTTCGGAAAATCCCGCGGCGCCTTGTCGATCTCGTCGATCATCACGACCGACGAGACCGGCTCGGTGTGCCGCACGACCGGGCCCAGCTTGTCCGTCACTTTTGCAGGATCGAGCGTGCGCAGGATCGCCTGCCCCATCGCATTGATACGCAGGAACTCGCGCGCCTCCGGCAATGGCTTCTGTGCCGCTGCGTTCAGCTGCGACTGCGAGAACTGCCGGATCGAGTCGAACTGGTAGAACAGCTCGTTCGCCAGACTCGAGGACTTGGTGTCGAAGCGCAGCACCTCGGTCTTGCCGAGCTCGGCGGCAAGGCGGTATGCGAGCTGCGTCTTGCCGGTGCCGGGCTCGCCGGTCACGACCAGCGGCATCTGCAGGGCCAGCGCCACGTTCACGGCATTCGCGAGCTCGGGTCCGGCGCGGTACCCGCGTGGATCGCGCAGCGCATCGGCACCCGTGATCAACGGGTTGTTGTCGGCGGACGGAATCGGGCCGCGGCCGCGAAAGCGTTCGAATGTCATGCCCTGCTCCCCTGTCAATACTTCAGTATCGGTTTCGCCCTTTCCTCGAATGTGCCCAGGCGCAGCGATGCGGGCTGCGGCTCGACGAAGATCTGCTTCACGAAGTCCTCTTCGACGACGCGACACAGGCTCTCGATCTCCTGGTCGCGGTGCCAGCTGCGAATGTCCTGCTCATCGATCTCGATCAGCGGCGCGAGATCGATGACCAGCGTGTGCGGATAGTTGCCGGGCTTGAGCGCCGCGCCGAAGCCTTCGCTCTGCAACTCCTTGTCCGTGATGAAGGCTGCGACGACCAGCTTCTGCAACGGCGCCTGCAGCGCGGCGCACTGTTCGAGCAGATCGAGCAGCGTCCTGATCCCGGCTGCCTGCTCTGCCTTCTTCTGCCGGGGCAGCGTCGTCACCAGCGGCTGGACGCCGTTCAGTCCCACGAGCCATTCGCTGAGCGCAGTCGCGTTCTGCAGTTGAAAGGCGTTGCGCGTGAGCGCATTGGACACTGCTCCCAGCATGTTGGTCGCGAGCTGTTCCTTGCCGCCGCGGCGCGAGCCATCGTACGGCCAGACCAGCGGCCGCGGCTCCAGCATCTGTCCGTTGCGAACCGTCAGGTAGTCCTTGAGATTCTTGATGCGCAGCCGCTCCCAGAAGCGCGGCACGTTGTCGTCGTAGAGTCCGCGGGACAGGACCAGCAGGGCACTGCTCTCCCACTTCCTGATCTGACCGTCGAATTCATTCAGGGTCGGGACCTGGTTGCAGAAGTACGGCAGGAGCGAGGACACGCGTGGCGGCGGCTGCGTCGTCTGCGTGATCGATGCGGGCACGACGGCTCGCGCTTTGTCGCGCACCAGTCTTTCGCCGAGCTGCTGCACCACCGTGTTCCACGCATCGTCCACGCCACCCTGCCACTTCGAAATTTCGATCAGGTCGAACGCCTCGTCCTTGGGAATCGCGGCGAACACGCCCAGCTTGCGATTCTGCGGGTCGCCCACGATCGGCTGACCGTCCCACGGACACGGCTTGAGGATGATCGGCAGCACCGGGATGCCTCGCTGCACCGCAAAGGCCAGCTCGCGCTTGACGCAGTACTCCGAGCTGAGCGAATCGACGCTCACCAGGAACACGAAGTACTCGGCTTCGTCGAGCGCCAGCTGAATCCCCGCATCCCACTCGTCGCCCGCCAGCAGCTTCTGCCGCTCGACGTACACCTGCTCCGGCTCGATGCCGAGCTGCAGCGCCTTGAGCTTGAGGCGCAGGTACTTCATGAAGGTCAGCGCGTCATTCTTGTCCTTGTGAGAATAGGAAACGAAGATGCGGCATGCCTTCGGCTGGGCCGCTGCAGTGTCCGTGCCTGGCTGCAGTGTGGGCAGTGGCATTGTTCCGCCGCGCGGTGCCGAGGGGCCCGCGTACCCTTCGCTACGACTGTTGCTTAGTCTAGCGCACGATGCGTCCGAGCGGTGAGCTCTTGCCGACGCGGTCGAAGTAGCTCCATGCGGCGCGAGCGATGCGCGCGATGCTCTGCTCCGCGTCGAGCTCGTCGTGTGCAAAGGTGGTCATCACGGCGATCGCGAACGGACGGCCTGGAACGAAGACGATGGCCGCGTCATTGCGCACGGCGTCGAGGCTGCCCGGTTTGTTGGCGATCATCAGATCCGCCGGCAGCAGCCGCGGAATGTAGCTCGACTTCTGCGTGCTCAGCATCTTGAAGAAGTCGTCGGTCGTCGCCCTACCGAAGACGCGTCCGCCGTGCAGAGCCTGCAGCATCGTCACCAGCTCGCGCGGCGTGGAGGTGTTCTCCCGTCCTTCCTGCGCCGCTTTGACGTCCAGCATGTGACGTCGCAGGCGGGTGTGCTCCAGTCCCAATTGCGTGAGCCACGCATTCACGTTGTCCATGCCGACGCGGTCGATGAGCACGTTGGTCGCGGAGTTGTCGCTGAGCGAGACCATGAGCAGCGCCAGATCGTGATTGGTGATGCGCGAGACGCCGGCACTCATCGACTGCAGGATTCCCTCGGTGCCGACGCCGTCCTTCGCGTTGACGGTGTACAGGTCGCCGAGCTTCGCGCCGGAGCCGCGCTCGTTCTGTCGATACAGCTCCGCGAGCACTGAGATCTTGATCGTGCTCGCCGTCGGATAGACCGCATCCGCATTCAGATAGAACGAGCGCTGGTCCGTGAGATCGACGATCGCGACGCCCACGACGGCGTCGGTCTCGTGCACGATGCCGCGGATCGCATTCTCCATGTGACCCCACAGCACGTCCTGTTTCACGCGCTGTGACTCCTCGGTGTCCGAGGTTGTCGCGTCGCCTGTCGCACCGAATGCGGCAGGTACGGTCAAGGCGAGCAGGAACAGGCGGAAAAGCAGCAGCAGTGTTGTTTTCATGGCGGCATCATATCCCAGTGTTTGGCTAGACTAGCCCGCATGACGCGCCTGCCCGCTATTTTCTGTCTGGCCGCCTTGGCGGCGTGCACTTCGCCTAGTGTTCAGGACGCCGTGCGCGATTGCGAGTACTGCCCCGAGATGGTGGTCATTCCCGCCGGCACTGCAATCCTGGGCGCCGCAGCCGACGATCCCTTTCGCAACCCCGACGAGCTGCCGGAACGCCGTTCTACGATTCGCGAGCCGTTCGCCGTAAGTCGCTACGAAATCACGCGCGATCAGTACGAGGCCTTCGTGCGCGCCACGAACCGGCCGGTCGGCGGCGATTGCCTCACCGATCGGGTCAAGCGTGGCGACTGGCAGCTCGACGCGAACACGACCTTCCGCGATCCCGGCTTCGCACAAGCCGGGAATCATCCGGTCGCATGCGTGAATTGGGAGGAGGCACAGGCGTACATTGCCTGGCTCAACACGCAGACCGGCGGTGGCTATCGAATGCTCACCGAAGTCGAGTGGGAATACGTCGCCCGAGGCGGCGCGACGCAGAACCTCGTGTACCCGTGGGGTAACGATGCCGCTCGAGGCTGTCCGTTCGCGAACCTGTTCGATCGCACGATGATGACGCGGTACGCGGGCATGGACACGAGCGGCTACAAGGCGTTCGACCCGATGAATTGCGAAGACGGGCTGTTCAACACCTCACCCGTCGGCGCGTTGCAGCCGAACGGCTTCGGTGTCTACGACATCATCGGCAACGTCGCCGAGTGGGTCGGGGACTGCTTCGACCAGGCGTGCACACGCCGCTTCATCAAGGGCGGCTCCTGGGGCTCCCTCGCCCACAACGCGCGCATCGCGGAGCGCATTCCATATGCGCCCACGCACCGCGACGACTCGATCGGCATCCGCGTCGCGCGGACACTATCCCGGGACACTGACGTCAACTAGGTCCTCACGCTGAGTTGCCGGCCGCGGCGTACCCAGATTCCAGGCCCAACCCAGCTTCGCAAACCATTCGATGATCCGCGCGGCGGGATCGGCCTGATCGCGCTCGAGCCCGATACGCGCCGATTCCGGAAACGCATGATGGTTGTTGTGCCAGCATTCGCCGTAGGTCAGCAGGCCGAGACCGCGCAGATTCGACGCCTGGACGGCAGCGCCCTTCACGTGCCATCGCCCCGGCCCAGGGTTGTGACACCAGTACGTGATGCTCCAGTGCCCGATCACGCTGATGCATACGCGCACCGCAACGCCCCACACGAGCCAGCTCCGGCCGCCAAGCGCGTAACACGCGAGCGCGATCGGCAACTGCTGCAGCATCCAGGTTCTTTGCAGAAAGCGATACCACGGGTCGTCAGCGAACTCGGGTTCGACTGCGAACCGCGGCGGGCGGTCGAAGCGAAAGCGACAATTGAGTTGCCAGAACAGGTCCACGAATGGCGAGCGGCGATGCGCGAAGAAGTCGTGGCAAGTGTCCTGGCGCTGGGCCCAGTCCCGCTCGTCGTGCACGCGCAGGATGCCGAATGGCCCGGCGACGCCAACCAGCACGCCGACATAGACGAGCGTGCGCTCGAGCCACTTCCGGCAGTCGTAGCTGCGATGAATGAAGCGCCGATGCATGCCGACCGAATGGCCGAGCAGCAGCGAACAATACGTCGTTGCGATGAACAGCAGTACCGCGCTGGGCGTAGTCCACACGGGCGCAAAGACGATCGCGCACGCGAGCATGGACATGTTCCACAGCGACTTGGCCGGGCTCCACACCACGCGCCCTGCGACCGCGCTGGCGTCGTTATCATGCATGCGTGCGACGGGTTGCATCATGGCGCGAGCTCAGATGTCGCCGATTTCGACGACCAGATCCCGCAGCGCCTTGAGCTGCGCGTCGACAGAAGCCGCATCCATCTCGATCGCGGGCGCAACGTCCGCAGCATCCATGGGCGCCGGGATGCGATACGACACGTCTTTGCGCCACGCACCGCGCTCGAACTGGTCGGTGAGCTCGGCGAGCGAGCTGCCGAACACCGTCTGCACGGCTTCCGCCGCCGGCGTTCCCTGGCGCATCAGGATTGCCAGCTCGCGATACTGCCGGCGGTGCTCCTCCGTGGTCAGCAATCCGAACTGGGCCCAGACGTGCGAGCGGCGCGCGAGCTCGTTGAAGTCGGCCGGCGTGCGGGCATGCTTCGCATCGAGCAGCGCCGGCAGATCCAGGCGTTCGCTGGCCCGGTCGTTGGTGCCGACGACCGCTGCGAACCGCGGACTGCGATTGAGCACTGCCGTGCCATCGGGACGAAGCACCAGACCGTTCAGCAGATTGGCGATGCCGAGCCGGTACCACGCCGGATAAGTGCGCATCGGGCCGTTCGACAGCAGCGATTGCCCGTAAAGGAACAGCACGGATTGCAGGGGATCGTCGCCACCGACGTCGACAATGGTGGCGACGTTCGAGTCCGAGTCCGGCAGGTACTTGCTGCGGATGCCGGGGAACGTGCGCTCGGCGAGCTCCTTCTCGGTGTACATCACCTCGCGAGCATCGCCGCGTGTCAGCGAATACAACCGCAGCGGTTTGAAGATCGTCTCCGCATCCCAGCGGACGAGCTCCGTCAGCAGTTGCTCATATCGAACGGTCGCGCGAAGCAGGACTCCGCAGCGGTTGGCGCTGCCGTTCGCGATCACGGTCACGCGATCCATCTCGCAGCGCCAATACGGCCCCGCCGCTTCGGCGCGGCCCGCGTTGATCAGCAGCGTGGCGGCCACTCCCAACGCCAGTAGCGATGCGTGCCGCGCAGCCAGTGTCGCCATTCCATCCCCCGGCGATCCATCACTGACCTCATTGTAGGTTCGGCAACCCGCGATGAGTAGCGGCGAAAACAGCTAGTCCTTGGCCGAATGTGCTCGCTTGATATGCGCGTATGCGCTCAACAACAGCCATTGCGGAAACGCGCGCCGGTAGTCAGTGGGGCCTTGCAGGGTCACGGTGCCTGCTCTGACTTCGCCGCGCAGCGTGCGCTCGCCGCGCCAGACCTCCGCAAGAGTGCGCACGCGAGTCGCCATGCGTACGGCGGTTTCGAAGCCCGGATCCTTCAGACAGACCTCGACCTTGCCGTCGCAGTGGACCAGCCAGAAGCGGCGACAGCGTGCCGGCGCATCGACGAACTCGATTTCGATCACCGTGCGCCCCGGCGGCATCGCCGCGACGTTCAAGCGCCGGTGCATGCTCCAGACGAGCCAGCTCGGATCGAGATCGCTGGTGTCGAGGTCGCGCGCCCAGCGCTGACCCCATTCCCCGATGGAGCGAACGATCGGCTTCAGCTCCTCGCCGGCGGACGTCAGCCGATATTCACCGCCGTCCGGCGCGCTGGAGTGCGCGACGATGCCGGCGCACTCGAGCGTCGCCAGCCGTTGCTTCAGCAATGTGCCGGAAAGGCGCGGCACGCCGCGGCGGATCTGGTTGAAGCGTCGCGAGCCGGCGAGCAGCTCGCGGATGATGAGCAACGTCCAGCGCTCCGCCAGCACTTCCGAAGCCAGCGCCACAGGACAGAATTGCCCGTATTCGCCACGCATGCACCGTAGCTTGCGATGGACCGCGTCGCGATGACAAGCGCCACGGTCCAGATTTCGGACTGGACTTGCGGCGCGCGCAGCTCAGGCCGACTGCGCCCCGAACACGTTGCCCTCCGGGTCGTGGCCGAGGTGGAAGCTCGTGTCGCCGCCGGCCCAGGGCGGTGGTTGATCGTCGATCTCGCCGCCGAGCGAGCGGGCCAGCGCCCGCGATCCCGGCACGTCGCGGACGGGAAAATTCAGCCGTATCGCTCCGTGCTCCCGCCGGTGCGGCGGAGTCGTCACGACTACGTTCCTCGCAAACTGCTCGGGGATCTGGTGCACGACGAGCCGGAACCCGCTGCAGTCCAGCTCTGCATGATGTGCGTCTTCCTGCAGGACCTGCACAGCGAACACGCGCACGTAGAAGGTTGCGACCCGGCGAAGGTCTTTCGCGAACAGCACTGCGCTGACCATTGCTCCTCCCACTACGAATCGCGGACTACGCGCCGGAATGCCGGTAGCAGCCAGACGATCAACGCGACACCGATTGGCACGCCGATGAGCGTGCGCATGTCGTCGCGAACGAATGCACTCACCGCATCCGCCGTGACATTTACGGCCAGAATCGCCAGCGCGAGCGTATATCCCCAGCGTCTCTGGCGCAGCAGTCCGGCGCTGGCGAGAGTGCAGGCCACGCAGACGGCGCCCATCAACAAGATTCCCGCAGCGCCAAGCGCCAACAACTGAGGTCCCGCCTCCGGATTCAAGCGCCAGATGTGTCGCAACGCAGATTGCGGGAATAGCAGAGAAAGGCAGCTCGCACCGCTCGCACACGCACCCACGATCAGCAGTGCCGCGACTACCCGCCCCGCCCACGGCAGCGACGAGGACTTTGCGACAGGGGTGTCATTCGTCACGTTGAGCTGCATCGAGCACATATGGCTGGATGGAATCATAGCTCGCGCTTCGCGACCCTGTGTTCCACTCCCTAGAATCTGTTCGATGAAACAGTTACTGCGCGTGGTGGTGACGATCTCACTGCTGCGAAACGGCCTCGCATATGCCGATGAGGTCCTGCCGACGGGACTCGGCGAAGCGGTCGATCGCGACGTCGAACGGGTTCGCGCCGCGACGGAACGGTTCAAGGACGTCGATACCGCACTCGCGGCCGGATACGTTGCGACGGATTACTGCGTGCAGCACCCCGCTCACGGTGTGATGGGACTGCACTTCAAGAATATGGCGCTGCGCGATGCGACGCCGGACCTCGAGCGTCCCGAGATCCTGCTCTACCAGCGGCTGCCGGACGGTACGCTCAGACTGAATGGCGTCGAATACGTCGTGCCGCTCTCCGCGTGGATGCACGACGAGCCGCCGCTGCTGCTGGGCCAGAAAATGCGCCGCGAGGAGAACCAGGCCATCTGGTATCTCCACGCGTGGATCTGGGAGTGGAATCCGTCCGGAATCTTCGCGGACTGGAATCCGCGGGCGAAGTGCTAGCCCGTGATCCGCGGCAGGTTGGCCGCGGGGCGCTGTGGGGGCCACGGGCGCGAGACCCGCGTCCGCAGTCCGGCGAAGCCCTGTGCGTGCCGGTGAACTTCCGACACTTCGTTGAATTTCCCGCAGTGCACGCACTCGTAGACGACTGCGCCCTCCGACCACCGAAACTCGACGATTCCCCGTTGGGGTCGCGCGCAGGCACTGCAGATGGGCGTGTTCAAGGGAAGCCTCCGGGCGATCGATCCATGAAATCGAGGGACGGCTGAGCCTAGCGCCCCCGCCCGGCGACTGCAATTTCAAATGTGTGTCAAATCGGTTTCAGCTGAAATCTGCGCCTACTGGAACGGATCGGAGAACTTGGGGTTCGTGAGGAACTCCTCGTCGGTGAACGTATCGAGGAACGCCTCGAGTGCAGCCTTCTCGTCTTCGGTGAAGTTGCGGTTCACCGAATTCGACAGCACGTTGCTGCGCATGCGCGGGTCCGTCAGAGGTCCATCGACCACACCCGAGCTGTAGTGCTCGATGACATCTCGCAGCGTGGCGAAGCGACCGTCGTGCATGTACGGCGCGGTAACTGCAACGTTGCGCAATGAAGCTGCTCGGAATCTGCCCTCTCCCGATCCCGGATCCGCAGGCACGAGATCGAGGCCGTTGTTGGCCGAAACGTCCATGGTCTGTGCTCCCTGCGAGTGACAGCGCGAGCAATGCTGATTGAAGATATCAGCGCCCTGCAGTTCCTGCGCCGTGAGCACCAGCTCGGGATGCGCCTCCTCACCCTCGTTCACGGGCTGATAGGCATGATCGAACCGCGTATTGAACGCGATCATCGAGCGCAGGAACTGAGCGAGCGCCTGGGCGATCCGCTCCGGCGTGATCTCCGGCGTGCCGAACGCAGCCTCGAACAGCGGCGGATAGAAGTCTGTCGCGGCGAGCTTCGGTATCAGCAGCTCGAGCGAATTGCCGAGCTCGGTGGGCTCCTGGATCGGCAGCAGCACCAGGTTCTCCAGGCCGAAGGCGCGTCGATCGCCAAAGTACAGGTTGTCGAGGTTGTAGCGCACCCCGGTCAGGCCCATGACATTGCGCTTCGTGAGCTCCCCCTGCGGCCCTGCGGTGAAAGCCTCGGGCGAGGCGAATCCATGCTGCTGCAGGTGACAGGACCCACAGGAGCCCATGTTCGTGATGGAAAGGCGCTTGTCGTAGAAGAGGACACGGCCGAGCGTCGCACCTGCATTGCTCGTGATGTTCTGCGAATCTTCCGTGGTATCCCAAAGCGGCGCAAAGAATTGCCGCGCAAACCTGGCGATCTGCGGCATCGTGAGCTGCGCGTCGTCGTAGATGAAGGACGTAGCGGGAAGCGTCGGCCGCCGCGTTTCGTCGGCGGGCGCAGCCAGCGCAAACACGTCTTCCGCGGTACCGCCGAATCCATCATCAGCTTTGACGTGCACGAATACTGCGCCGTTCGAATCGATCACTCCACGAACGCTCGTGCCCTCCACGTGCAGGCCGCGTGCGAGCGGGAGTAGCGAGACCGTGATCGTCAGCGGGTCGCCGTCGGCGTCCTCGAACGTCGTCGCTTGCAGCGTTTCGAGATCGACGCTGGCGCCGAGGCCGAGGATTCGATCCTCGCCGGCTCGGGTGACGACCGGTGTTGCGTTGGGCTGGATCGTGATGACAGTGCCGGTTTCCACGCTGCCCCCTCGGCCGTCGCTGGCGACCATCCAGAAGCCGGTTTGCTCGACGGTACTGAACGGCGGAAGCGTTGGGGTCCCCACGATGTGACTGCCTGAAACCCGCAGCCCACGCCACTCTCCCGTCGCGTCGACGCCATTGAGAGTGACCGTAAAGGTGAGCGGATCGCCGTCTTCATCCGAGAAGTTCTGCGCGACATCGTAGTCCAGAGGATGGCCGGCGATGGCCTTGGGGAACACGAAAGTGTCGGCCGTACGCACGATCGGGAAGTGGTTGGTCGGCGGTGGGGGCGGATTCCCGCCTGCGCCGGGCGGCGGGCCGGATCCGCCGGACTTGCCTCCCGCTCCAGCGCTGCAGGCAGCCAGCAGCGCGGCCGCACACACGACCACCACGTGTTGAAAGAATCGAGCCATGTTCCGTGCCCCGGCTTCTTTAGTTATCCGCGGCCATTCTTGGAAGACTTGGGTGGCCGCGCGTAGAAGCTATCACACCGGCTAGGACTGGGGCGACCCATGCGAGCGAGGCACGAAATCCGCAGGCAGCGTTCGTCCGGTACGCAGCTCATACAGCTGTTTCGCCGTATAGGCCGGCAATTGCCGGTGCAGGTCGTCCCACGCCGGCATGAAGTCGACGAAGATGTGCTTATCGGGACGGATGCCGAAATCGTCGTCGAACAGGCCCGCCGGAATTTCCAGCGACTCGCCCGCCGGTTCGGGCTCCGGCACTGGACTGCCGCAGTTCGAGCAGAAGAAGGATCGGTACGCGGGCGGTGCGTAGAGGATCGGTGCGTCGTACGACTTCACCAGCTCGCGGCCCGTGAGGAACCGATAGTCCGTCGTATTCACGACTATCGTCAGCAGCGCCGAGCTGCCCGACAGCTTTCTGCAGCGATTGCAGTGACAGAATTCTGCAGGACCGTGCGCCCGATCGATCTCGAATGTCACGCCGCCGCACAGACAGCTGCCGCGTATGGCCGTGTTGCTCATTGCTTGCTCCACTCGATCGGACTGACGGAGCGGATGATAGCGCCCCAGCCGATTGCGCCGACAACGGCGACGCCGGCAGCCAATACGAATGCCGCCGCGAACGAATGCGTTCGTTGCACCAGCAAACCCGTGATCGCCGGCGCGAGGATGCCGGAAAGATTCGCAATGCAATTCTGGAATCCGACCCAGCGACCCGCCGCGTGCGGTCCGGCCAGTGTTTGCGCGATCGAAAAAATTCCCGATGAGCCGATCCCGAGCATGCTTCCTGCGATCAGCAGACAGGCGAGCGCCACGAACGAGCTGCCCATGGCGCACGCGACAAAACACACGCTGACACACAGTAGTGAACACACCATCACGCTCTTGTAGACGCGATTCGCGCTATGTCCGCGCGCGACGAATTGGTCGAGCAACCAGCCCGCACCGGTCGCGCCAGCTGCCTGCAGCAGGTAGATCGCGAGGCCGGCTTGTGCCATCGACGTCATCGAGAATCCACGGTCCTTGACCAGATACGCCGGCAGCCACGAGAGCACGAAGTAGAGCGCGTAATTGGAGCAGAAGTGACCCAGCGCGGCGCCCCACGCCGAGCGTTGCGCAAGAATCCGCAACCAGCCGGGCGCTGTCGGATCCCGCACTGCAGCCGGTCTGTTGCTGGCGGCTGTCGTGAGTGTCAGCCAGGGCAGGATCCACACGAGCGAGATCAGCCCGAACGTGATGAACACGATGCGCCAGTTGCCGTTGGCCATCATGATCCCACCGAGGAACGTGCCGACCGCAGGACCGAGCGCAGTGCCGACGGCAATCGCCGAGTTCGCGCGACCCCGCTGAGCGATCGAAACGTTCTGGGCCAGCAAGCTGGAGCTGGACGGAAACACGACGCTCTCGCCCAGGCCCAGCAGCAGGCGAAGCATCAGCAACGCGGCAAAGGTGCCGACGAAGCCGGTCGCCAATGTGGCCAACGACCAGATCGCTACCCCTCCGGCGAGCAGCCAGCGCGCACCAAATCGCTCTACAGCCCAGCCGACCGCCAATTGCGTCGGCGTGTAGGTCCAGTAGAAAGCCGACAGCAGGATGCCGATGTGCGCCGGATCGAGATGCAGATCCTCCAGCAGCAGCGGCGCGGCCGTCGCCAGATTGCCGCGATCCACATAGTTGATGAAGATCGCGACCGCAAGCAGGGCGACGAGAGTCGTTGTTGTTCGAATTGGCGACGTCATGCGGTGGCCGCATGATATCGCCTCTCGCTAGAATCGGCCCATGACCACCCTGAACGTACTCGACTCCATCGGCGGTACGCCGCTCGTCCAGCTGCGGAAGATCGTGCCGCCGGGTTCGGCGCGCGTCGTCGTCAAGCTGGAGGGAGCCAATCCGACGGGCAACATGAAGGACCGGATGGCGAAGACAGCCATCGAAGCCGCGGAGAAGGACGGACGGCTGCAGCCCGGCGGCACGGTGGTCGAATACACGGGCGGCTCGACGGGTCCGTCGCTTGCACTCGTGTGTGCGGCGAAGGGCTATCGCTGCAAGATCGTGACGTCGGATGCCTTCAGCGAGGAGAAGACGAGAACGGCGCAGGCGTTCGGCGCGGAGATCACGCTCGTCCCTAGCGATGGCAAGAAGATCACGGAGCAGCTGATCCGCAAGATGGTGGAGGTCGCGCAGCAGATCGGCGCCGAGCCGGGGCATTGGTGGTTCAACCAGCTCAACAACAACGATGCCGCGGGCGGGTATTACGGGATGGGCGAGGAAATCTGGCGGCAGTCCGGCGGCAAGGTCGATGCCTTCGTGCAGGCAGTCGGCACTGCGCATTCGCTCAACGGTGTCGCGAAAGTTCTGCGCGAGCGGAATCCGCAGCTTCGAGTTGTTGCCGCCGAGCCGGCGGAAGCGGCTGTGCTCTCCGGAAAGTCGAAAGGTCCGCACAAGATCGAAGGCATCGGCATTGGCTTCCTCCCGCCGCATTGGCGACCCGGTGAAGTCGACGAAATTCAATCCGCGACCACGGAAGAAGCGATGGCGATGTGCCGTCGCCTGGCGCGAGAGGAAGCAATCTTCGCGGGCACTTCGTCGGGATTGAATGTGATCGTTGCGCTCCGAGTTGCGGAGCGGCTCGGACCCGATGCGACCGTGGCGACGATCATGATCGACTCCGGGCTCAGGTATTTGAGCACCGAGGTGTATCGATCGGGTTAGCAGCTACAGTCGCTCTTGTGCGATTCGCTACCAGCTTCGGCAACCATTGCTCCAGCGTTGACTTCGCTCTACCGTGATCGCATTCTTGCGGTCGCTTGGTTGGCCTGTCTTTAGCGGCAGTCACCGACCCTGCTCAGGGCCACCTTCGAGTGGCCCTCTTCATTTCCGGACTATGCCGTGCAGGTCTCTTGATAAGACGAACTTCAGTCATCGAAAGGGAGTGACCGATTGGGGCCGCGAGCCACATCCCCCCAGATGCGCGTGGGCAGCTTGCTTCGCGCAAAGAACACCAGGCGATAGATCGCGTGACCTTGGTCGTTCTCCACCAACGGCATCTCCTGGCTGAAATCAAATCCGAGCCCTCGGACGAGATCACACCAGAAGCGGAAGAATGCAAGCTTGCGATTCGGCTTGCTTGCCGCAAGTACCGCGGGATCGTGGCGCCATCCAGGCGCTGTACCGTCAAAGCGCGCACGCCTCGGGTCGAACTCAAGTTCAAGGTTGCGCTGAAGATCCATCGTGCAGAAGTTGATGGCGAGGTCGACCTTCAGCTTGGCAAGTTCCTGCAGAATTGTGAACGACAGCAGTTCCAAACTGTAGGGGTCGATGTACGCCATGCATAGAGATCGTGATGGAACCGCGGCGACCATTGCCTTGGTAGTCTCGACCGCAGGACCCACGAAGGGCGATACAGAGGCGCCTACCGCTTCAAGACGGCTTTTGCACGCAGCCACGCGATTTGCGTGTAGGTCACCGATGAGCATGCTCGTGAATGGCGCATACTCAGCGAGCGCGCGCCACGCGACTACAGCGCCGCCATCCCGAGTGAATGATTCACCCTTTACTTGAATGCGCCCAGGACCAGCGAACGGATCGATGAAGATCCTGCGCGGCCACTTCCTCCATGCACCCCGGGTTGCATGGAGATATTCTCGAAGCAGGCGATGTTTCTGCGTGGGAACCCAGCTTCCGACGCCCTCGTCATTCGGACCGCGCTCCACGACGAGACCCGGACACGAATCCGGAGGTATGGGCAAATCACGGGATGCATGGCGCATGTGAATCCTCATCCTTGGAATTACGAATGAGTGGGTATCCGTCCCACGTCTTGCCGTCCAAGAGTCGTCCGCTTTTCTTCTTGGGTCGCCACGAGAGACGCTCCAGTCGTCCCGCGTCATCACGCAGTTCGACAGTTTTGGCTGCCCGTTCACCCTCTGTTTCCGGACTCCAGTGTCCCCATTGCTTGAAATGGAAGGGCACACCATGCGCTTGGCACTGGTCGCGTAGTGAGCGGATCCAATTCGGATGCGTGGGTCGCGCGGCGCCACCACTCTCGCCCCCAGCTATGACCCAGCCGATCTGCCAGGTCCTCAACCATTGCGTCAGGTCAATTGCGGATAGCAGCGGCTCACAGGATAAGAAGCGAAGGTGCGCAGCCACACTGAGCAGCCGCTCAATACGACGGTTAGCCCATCGCTGATTCTCCGCAGTGGTCCCAAGCCACACGTTCTCACGCGGCAGAAATGCCCACGGGTAGACGTTCTTGATGTGACCCGGGCGCTTGGTCAGAAGCAGCCAATCCAGGTAGGGGGTTCTTTCGATGAGATCCCAGAGTTTGTCCCGCCATGGATCGAGATCTCCCCGCGGCTCGAAAACATCCGCCATGGAGGCACAAAACACGCGTGTCCGCTTGCCTACCCGCGCCGCCTCAGCATTCCATCGCAGTGGCTCACGCCAGTGGTTCTCGCCAAAGAAGCGACGCGGGGCATCGCCACCCCAGAGACTCATGCCAACTCGCCGCGCCCAAGTCTCTGCATAGCAGTGCGCACAAGCCGGTGACAACTTTACGCAACCCCACCACGGATTGAAGGTATGGTGCGTCCATTCAATTCCGGAGTCTCGGGCCATTACTGTATGATCATCCAGCTAGACGAAAATCGCAATACACAATGGCCTTCTGCACGCCCACGGTTACAGGGTTGGATAAGTCAACTTCTCGTTACGATCGCTGAAGTCATCGGCCCAAACTATTCGTACGGGAAGCTTAAGCTTGCTTCCCATGTGCACAGCGGCGATCAGCTCGACAGACTGATGGACATCCAATACCTCCATCGGGAACTTCTCATCAAGTTCAGATTTCAGGACTACATCGTTCCCTTCCGGAAACTCAAGCACGATGTTTCGTGCGACCGCCTTGCCCATGTTCCAGATCTTCAGGCGATACTTATTGCTTCCAAGCTTGATGAATGACGCACCAAGATTCGCCATTTTGTCATTGCTGGACTCGTGCGCCTCCTTTTCCAACAGCAAATTATTCAGTCTTTCTTGGCTCTCAATCAGGGACTTCTGTTTCTCGTTGAATCGTACTGTCTTCATGGTCGCATAGATCGAGAGCAGCAGCGCGAGCGCCGTAACCACATCGCCCAGGTCGACATTGATGCTCATCGGATTCGCAAGTTCTTGTTACGCCCAAAAGATTTCTTGAGCATGTCTCTTATCTCCTTCTGGGCGTCCTTCACTACTTCTCGCTTGACCTCATTCACATGCTCCGCAATGTTCTCGCTGTTCTCGCGAATCAGTTCTTCTCGGCTAACGGACCTGCCGCATCTCGCACAGGTTTCAATCGGTCCGGCATCTGACTTGCTTTGGGCGAACTGCGTACCCCCACAAGTTGGACACAGCATAGAGATCGTTCGGTTGTACTTCTCAGCGTCCATCGCATGTTCCTCCTACGACGTACATCAGGAATGACCGGATATCCTATGATAGTCATCCTATGACTAGAGCAGACACCCTCCCCTGCACAGCGAGGAAGGGTGTCCGTACGCCTACCGCCGGTACGCGAGCTGCGGCTCCCTCACGGCATCACCGTACTCCGCAATCCAATTCTCCATCGCATCGAGCAACGGCTTAAGCCGCACGCTGTCGAGGCGCTCGATAGTGCGATTGATGAGACACGCGGCTGCATGCGCGGTCTGCGCGTAGGTGACGGCATCGTCACCTTCCGCGTGCAGCAGCACTTCGTACAGGCACGTGAGCACGCCGTGCGCCTGCAACAGCTGTTCTCGCTCTCCTTCGATGGTTTGTTCTAGTCGAGCTCGAGCGGATGGATTTCGGCTCGGCCGGACCTTCGACGTATCATCCGTGTCAGCCATGGCACACCTCCTTTGTAGGTTGGCTGTGGTCAGGCGTTCGGCGGTGTTAGTAGCACCGTCGACCGCCGCTTCGGTTCATCATCAGTTCCGTTGCATTGATGTAAGGCTAGTCTCCAAAGTCTGCCCGTCGAATCGCGGCTCCAGCAAACCTCTCCGCACTCCCGCCCGCAAACGGAAAGAACAAACTCGGCTCGATCAGCTCCAGCTCCAGCACCACCGGCTCGCCCTTCTGATCTCGTATCAGATCCACCCGCGCATACAGCGGCGTTTCAAACGGCATCGCCTGAATCGCTCTCGCGCCCACGCGCAACTCCGCCGCATCCGGCACTCGCGCCGTGATCGTCTCCTTCGCGAACAATTCCGTGGTCGGTCCCTCTTTCCTTTTCAAGAGCGGCCCCTTGCGAATGGCGTGACTGAACTTGCCCTCGAAATAGATCAGCGCCGTCTCGCCGTATTCGTCGACCTGACTCAGATACGGTTGCACCATGACGCTGCGCTTCTCGCTCAGCATCCGCTGAGCATGTTCGGCCGCATCGTCCTGCTCTTCCGGTCCAAACCGCTGAGCATCGCGGGACCCGGCGCCGATCGCCGGTTTTACGACGAACTCACCGGGGAACTCTCCAATTCTCGCGACAGCGTTCTCGCCCGGCTCGATGAACTTCGTCAGCACGGTCGGCACGCCTGCCCGCACCAATTCACTCAAGTAGTGCTTGTCCGAGCTCCACTTCACTACTGACAGCGGGTTCAGCAACTTCGTCTTCGTGCTCACCTCCCCGGCCCAGTCGAAGAACTCCGCAAGCCGTTGCGGGTAGTCCCAGGTCGAGCGCAGCAGGGCGATGTCGAAGCGGCTCCAGTCGTGCGGCCGGTCCCACTCCGCAATAACAACCGCGGCGCCTGCGTTGCGCAGGGCGGATTCGAGCGGCGGCAGATCCTCGTCCAGATCACGTGCCGCTGCGGCTGTGACCAGTGCTATAGTTGGCTTGCTCATCTTTTCCCGCTGTTTTCTCTCATCTCTATGCCGAGCTGCTGAGTCGGGCTGAAGCCCGACCTACAGTTCGAACAGGTTCGTGCTCATGAAAGATCTTACCAAGGGATCGATCTCCAGCCATCTCATTGCGATGGCAGTGCCGATGGCGGCCGGGATGATCTTCCAGACGCTCTACTACTTCGTCGACCTGTACTTCGTCGCGAAGCTCGGCGACGCGGCCGTCGCAGGCGTGAGCACGGCCGGTAACGCGATGTTCATCATCCTTGCCCTGACGCAGGTGCTGGGTGTCGGCACGGTCGCGCTCATCTCGCACGCGGTCGGCCGCAAAGATCAGCCCGATGCGAACCTCATCTTCAATCAGTCGCTGCTGATCGCGGCGCTGTGCGGCGTGCTGACGCTGCTCGTCGGCTACACGGGCTCCATTGCGTACGTGCGCTCGATTGCGGCGGACGAGGCGACGGTCCAGGCGGGCGTCACATATCTATATGCGTTCATGCCGGGCATGGCCCTGCAATTCGCGATGGTGGCGATGGGCTCGGCGCTGCGCGGCACGGGCATCGTGAAACCGACGATGATCGTGCAGATCCTCACGCTGCTGATCAACACGATCCTCGCGCCGATTCTGATCGCGGGCGTGGGCACCGGTCGGCCGATGGGCGTCGCCGGCGCGGGTCTCGCGAGCACGATCGCGATCGTGATCGGCGTGATCATCCTGACCATCTACTTCGTGCGCCTCGAAAAGTACGTTTCGTTCCACAAGGAGCAGTGGCAGCCGCGCTTCGCTGTCTGGAAGCGCATGCTCAACATCGGCCTGCCCGCCGGCGGTGAGTTCGCCCTGATGTTCGTGTTCACGGCAGTCACATACTGGGCGCTGCGTCACTTCGGCGCAGCCGCGCAGGCGGGGTTCGGCATCGGCGGGCGAATCATGCAGGGCATCTTCCTGCCGGTGATGGCGATCGCGTTTTCGGCTGCGCCCGTGGCAGGTCAGAACTTCGGCGCGCGCCAGCCGGATCGCGTGCGCGAAACGTTCCGCTCGGCGGTGAAGATGTGCACGGCCTTGATGTTCGTGCTGATGCTGCTGTGTCAGTGGCGACCGGACGCGATGATCCGCGTGTTCTCGACCGATCCCGCAGTCATCGACGTCGGCTCGCAGTTCCTGCACATCATCTCCTGGAATTTCGTGCTGTCAGGCGTGATCTTCACCTGCTCGAGCATGTTCCAGGCGATGGGCAACACCCTGCCCTCGCTGTTCAGCTCTGCGACGCGATTGATCACCTACAGCGTGCCGCTCATCTGGGTGTCGAACCAGCCGTGGTTCGAGCTGCACCACGTCTGGTATCTATCGGTCGCAACCGTGATCCTGCAGACGATCGTCAGCTTCGTGCTGCTGCAAAAGCAGCTGCGCGTGCGGCTCAGTTCGCTTGCTCCAGCGCCGCTCAGCACGGAGACACAGCAACCCGCGCAGGTATGAGCTGCGCGGGTTGAGTGCCCCCCAGGGCGCAACGGCGGCTGACCGGGAAGTTGCCGCCATCACGTTCGCTTAGTCGTCTTCGAACTCGACCTCGCGCGCGGTGAACACGCCGCCGCTCACGGTGCCCTTCACTTCCACGTTGCGGCCAACGGCCTCGGCGAAGAAGTCGTCCGCTCCGATCGAGCCTTCGCCCGAGTTCTCGAATTCCGTCCCGGCGTTCGTCTGGATCGTGACGCCGAGGATCGAGAAGCTCGGCGCCGTCGCGGCGTCGACTACGCCGCGCAGACGCACTTCGTCCTCGGCACGACGGCGTTCGAGCCGCGAGGCGACGACGTCGTTGCTTTCGGCGGGAAGCTCGGAGCCGCGCACTTCGACGAAGTCGCCCGCGACAATGCTGCCCACGTTGAAGCTCGGGACGCGTGCATCGCCCTTGTCTTCCACCCGCGTGTTCGCATTCACGGTCACGTCGATCCCGAGCACGACCAGCTTGTTCGCCGCAACATCGACGGCGTCGACGGGCGCCTCGATCCGCGAGCTCGCCTGGCGCTTGAACTCCACTTTGTTCGCCACCAGCACGCCGTTCGCATCCACCTGTCCCTCGGCTTCGACCTTGACATTGAGTGCCAGGTCGGCGGCCGAACCGTTCTCGAACCGGGTGGAAGAATTCGTCGTCACGGGCTTGCCGGCCACGTCGAAGTCGGTCGCCGACACGAACCGCGTGATCAGCCCTTCGAGTTCGAGCTCCATGCCGTCACTCGCATCGTCGTCATCGCGCTTCAGCTCGATCGAGCTCGCCACGAGCTCGCCCGCACCATTGACCGAGCTGCCCTTCGCCTCGAGGAGATCGCCGTTGGCCGGCTGACCGTTCGGGAAGTCCCGCACCGTCGCGGCCGAGTAGTCGACGACGAGCGCATTCACATTGAGCTTGTGCGCAGCGGTATCGACATTCGATACAACCCCGGTCACTTCGAATGCCGTGCCGGCCGGCTTGGCTTCGATGCGGGTCGCCTGAATGTCGCCGTCCGCGCGACGCATGCCGCTGACTTCGACGATGTCGCCGACGTTCAGACCGGCGAGCGATGCGCCCGGAATGTTGTCGTCGAAGGAAGTGTCGGCATCAGTCAGCACCGTCTGCCCCATCACTACGAGAGTGCCCGCCGCGGCGTCGATGCTGTCGACTGGACCTTTCACCGCGTCGTCGAAATCGATGCGATCCGCGGTCGAATGACCGTTGTCGTCGTGATGCCCGTGCACGGTGACGACGTGACCGACGCGCAGATCGGCCTGCGTGCCGGCTTTGCCGTTGATCGTGAACGTGGCGCTGCTCGTATCGAAGCGCACGCCGTTGACGAATACGCTGCCGAATCCGGTAATCGCGCCGCTCGAAATCACCGGTGTGTTGACCGCTGCCGCCGGCGGCGTAGTGCCGTTGGAAGAACCGCCGCCACCGCAGGCGGCGAGGCCCACCGCTGCGGCCGCGGTGACGACGGCCTTCGTCCAGAGTGTTCGCTTCATGGTGTGGACTCCCGCTGAGATACACCGACAACGGGCCAGCGCGTCGAATATTCCGGCCGCGGCCCGGAATAAGCGCGGCGACCGATCGTTATTGTCAAAGCGGTGGCCAGCCGGCTGCCGCGCCTTCAATTCGAGGAGTCTGCAATGATCCGATTGTCACAGTTGTTTGGCGCCTTGTTCGTGACCAGCACATTGCTCTCGGCGGCTGCCGTGGCCCGCGAGCCCAACGAACCGCCGCGTCGTGAAGACCGTCGTGAGGATCGTCGGGAAGACCGACGCGAAGATCGCCATGCGGATCGCAGCGGCCCCAACGACCGCAGCGGCCGGGAGAACCATCATGGGAATTCCGGTCACGGACAGGGGTAGTCGCAGTCCACGCCTGAGCCCGGAGTACATCGCCCACCATGATTACTTCCAACTCCCTGCTGGCCGGGGCCATCGTCGCCGTGCTCGCCCAGTGCAGTGCCGCTTACGCCGCCGATACGCGCGTGCAGGCTTCGAGCGGCGTGCAGTATTCCGACGGCAAGTACGGCGATACGACGAGCACCAGTGCGATCGTCGTGCCGTTCTCGGTCCGCGCCACGTTCGGGTCGTGGTCGATTCGTGCATCGGTTCCATTCGTCAGCGTCGACGGACCGGCCGACGTCAGCGAAATCATCGACGACTCGAGCGGGCGCGGATCGAGCAGTGGTTCCGGAAGCTCGGGCTCGGGCAGCGGAAGCGGAAGCAGCGGTAGTGGCAGTGGCGGCGGCGACGATGGAAGCGGAAGCGGCGGTGGCGACACCATCGGTTCCAGCGCTCGCAGCGTGTCGGGCATCGGCGATGCCAGCCTCGCGCTGACTTACTCGATCGATTCGCTCGGCGACTCGCCCGCCTATGTCGATTTCACAGGTCGTGTGCGTTTTCCGACCGGCGACGAGGACAAGGGCCTCGGCGTCGGCGCGACGGACTACATCGCACTCACCGAACTCGGCTGGGACGGCGAGCCCGGCGGCGTATTCGTGAGCGCCGGCCGGCGCTTCCTCGGCGACGTCGATGCCTTCGATCGCGTCGACGGCTGGCAGGCCTCCGCCGGCGGCTGGGTCAACGTCAGCGATTCAGCAGTCATCGGTGCCTATTACGACTGGCGCGATTCTTCGGTGAGCGGCGGCGAAGACCCGAGCTCGGTCGAAGCGTATGTGAGCTGGCGTGTGAACGACGCCTGGAAAATCGAGTTGAACGGCGGCGTCGGCCTTGCCGATTCCAGCGCCGACTACACCGCCGGACTCACGCTCATCTGGCGCAACGCGAAACGCTAGTTCGCTTGCCAGTGTCGCTCGATGAGCTCGCGCTCGTCGCCGACTTCGAGGGCGGGGCTGCCGCCGAGGCGATCCATCACATCGTCGAGCAGCTCGCTCGCGCCGGCCGCGTGGAAACCTTCATCGGGATCGGCAGTGCCATCCCACGCCACGACTTGCCACTGCCCGCCGGTGCGACAGGCGACGCCTTCGGCCGATGCGCTCGCATCGCGTGCGCCGAACGCGCGGCAGTACCGCCCGTCGTCCGACTCGAACGTGAGAATGATCTGCACCGCTCGAGCACCTTCGACCGCCGCCTTGCCGCTCTCGCCGTTCTCCAGCGTCGCGATCAGCAACGAGTTCGAGGAAGCTCCGCTCAGCGAGGTCGATGTCGACGTCACCGAGGCTACGACCGGAGCCTCCTCGGGTTTCTGCGATCGTGCGAGGACGAACCCCATGAGCACGCCACTGATTCCCGCGGCCAGCGCACTGATCGCGACGGCCCAGCGGCGCGTCGGGGGTGAAGCACGCGGCACCGGCTTGCCGCTGAGAATTCGCTCCGACAGCGGATCGTCCGGCTGCACCGCCGGCACCGGAATCTCCGTCTTCAAACGCTCGTCCGCCACGCGCATTCGTTCGAGCCGCACGCGTGCGCCGGCGTCGTCGATCAATGCCTGCTCGACGCGGACACGCATCTCGGGATCGAGCTCGTTGTCCATGTATGCGCACAGCAGCTCGTCGTTGAGTTCGAAACGTTCGCTCACTTTGCGGCTCTCACACGCTGTGGACCTTCGCCCAGGCTGGCTGCGAGCCGGGCCCGCGCGCGTGCCAGGCGGCTCATCACCGTGCCGACGGGCACTTCGAGAATGTCCGCCGTTTGCTGATACGACATGCCTTCGAGCACGACCAGCGCAATCACGAGGCGCTGCTCTTCCGGCAACTCGTCGAGCGCCCGCCGCGCTTCGTTGGATTGGATGTGTCGGACCGTCACGTCGCGCCCGTCCGCACCTGCAATGTCGGCGTGCGATTCCAGCGGCTCCGCGCGCCGCCGATGAGCCCGCAATTCGTCGCGCCAGAGGTTCTGCATGATTCGGTACAACCAGCTGTCCAGCCGTGAGCCCTGCTGCCACGAAGCGGCATGGCGCAGCGCACGCTCGACCGCCGCTTGCACTACGTCCTCCGCGTCATCGTGCGACCTCGTCAGCACGGACGCAAAGCGACGCAGCCGCGGCAGCAGTTCTACGAGCTCGCGCCTGAACTCCGGCATGTGTTGAACCTGTCTCCGTCTGACAACGATCTCACAGGAAGATTATTCCCTCCTGCCGGATCTTTCTGTAGGGTGCAGATTATGGGTCGTCCCGGCCGAAGATTCCGTAAAGCGCTCGCCGTGCTGCTGTTTCCGTTGCCGCTGTTCGCGACCGCGTCGTGGTCGCACGAGGAGAACGAGCCGCGCGATCGCGAGCGGCGCGAGGATCGCCACGAGACCCGCGAAGACCGCAGCGGCCGCGACGGGGGTCGCGAGACCGAAGTGCGCACGGACAACTCGGGTCCGGGCAGCGATAGCTCGGGCTCTGATGATCGCGATGAAGATCGACGCGGTCGCGACGACAGCGGCAGAGGATCCGCCGCACGCTTCGACGTGGAGCGCGACAGGGCGGGCCACGAGCGCGTGCGCCGCGAAGTGCTGATGGTCGCGGACCGTAACTCCATCGACACAGTTCGCAATGCGGGTTTCACGATCATCGCCGAGCGGCCGCTGACTGCATTCAACGAGACCCTTGCCCGCATTCGAGTGCGACCGGGACGCTCCGTCGAACAAGTCATCTCGGAGCTGCAGGCGCTCGCACCCCTGGCGGGCATCGCACCTCATCATCTGTTCCGTCCTTCGGGCGACGAAGCTGTTCCTTCCTCTGCGTCCCCTGCCCCGCTTGCGGGGGAGGGCCAGGGTGGGGGCAACGCTCACGTCGGCGTCATCGACACCGGCGCGGACACTTCATGGCCCGCGCTGACTCGCTCGATCGTGCAGACAGAAGGTTTCGCGGACGGCGGCTACACTTCGCGCGCGCACGGCACGCTCGTTTCGGAGATCGTCGCGCGCAGCGGCGCACGCCTCACGGTCGCCGACGTATTCGGCCTGGACGCCGACAATCGCCTGATCGCACCCGCTGCAGCGATTGCTAGTGCAATCGACTGGCTGGTAGAGAATCACATGCGGGTGATCAACATCAGCATCGAAGGCCCGGACAATCTCGTGCTTGCTCATGTCATCAAGCGTGCGCTGGCTGCTGATATCGCGATCGTCGCCGCTGCCGGTAATGGCGGGCCCGGCGCAGCGCCCGCGTTTCCCGCCGCCTATCCCGGCGTAATCGCAGTCACTGCGGTCGACGAGAAGGGACAAGTCTATCGACGCGCCAATCGCGGCGACTACATTGCGTTCGCCGCGCGCGGAGTACGTGTCGAGTCCGAATACGAGTCCAGCTCGTCGAAGACCGCGAAGACGATATCGGGCACGTCGTTCGCGTCGCCCGTCGTCGCAGCAGTGATTGCGCGCAGGCTCGAGAGCTCAGCGGGAGTGCAAGGGGTCATCGCTTCGTTGCAGAGCGAGGCACGCGATCTCGGTGCGCCGGGTCGCGATGCGACCTATGGCTGGGGCGAGCTCGACGTGCCGAGTGCGCTAACCGCCCGCTCGCAGTGATTCGGCGTCGCATTTTTTTGCAGCTTTGACGACCTGCCCAGCGGTCATCGCCAACCGCGGACTCACAGCGCAGCCCGCGCGCTCCAGCACCTCCGACGTCCAGCGATTGCACATTCGAAACAGGTAGAACTGGCCGCGCGCGTGATAGAAGCGCGCCTCGCCGCCGGCGGTCGAGTATGTCTTGCCCGTCGGGCTGATCGGCTGCGCGAACGAAGCGTCGAGCGACGATGCGATCGCCTCGAGCTCCGCGTTCGATACGTGCACGGCGACTGACTCGAAGTCGCCGGCGCCAGGCGGCGGCGCTGCTTGCAGCGGCACGACCTCCATCACTGTCGCGCTCGGCCAGAGCACGGCCGCGAGCGCCATGCGCACGGTCGGCTTGTCAGCCTGATAGAACTCAGCGTCGCCCCAGCCGAACTCGAGATAACGCGCATCGGAGAAAGACGAGAGCAGCGGCCACTCGCGCTGCGGCCAGTCGGCCGTGGCAACCGCGACACCCGTGTGCCAGCCGCGCCGCACCACGTACACGACTTGCGAGCGCTCTGAATCCGCGGCCGTTCGCTCGCCCGAACAGGCCGTGAGCGCAAGACAGGCGATCACCAGGAGGATTGCAGTACGCATGCTATCGGAGCATTCTGAAGATACACCGTAACCAGTTGCGACAGCTCGCGTCATGGATCGTCCGAAGCATCGCTGGTTCATTGCCCTCGGAGTCTTGCTCGTCTGCGGCGTGCTGGTGCTGCTCGGCCGGCAGTGGGTGCCCGGGTCGAGCGAACCGGTTCGTGCGCCCGCACGTGCTGTCGCAACGCACGAAAGCGCGCGCGAAACCCACGACGTCGCATCGGCTCCCGTCGCAGCTGCGCCGAGCGAGCTCGCGCCTGCAGCTCTCTCTGCGGCGATCGGTGTCACCTTCCGTGGCCGAGTCATCGATGCAGTCACGCGCAAGCCGGTCCGCACCTTCGAGGTTCAGCTGATACGGGTTCACCACGACGATCACATCTATCGGCAGGAAGACCCGCTGACTCGGACATTCCAATCCAGCACGGGCCGCTTCGCATGGACCGACATGCAGGCGGGGACCTGGATCGCGTGGATCTCCGCGCGCGGCTACCAACGATTCGATCTGGACGAATTCAACGTCGAGGCCGGCACGGCTCTGCCGGACCTTACGATGCCGCTGTTGCACGGCTTCACCCTGCGTGGCCGCGTTTTCGACGACACCACCGGCGAGGGCATCGCCGACGCGTATATTTCTTTCGAGCCGCCGGACGCTGCCTATCACGGCGACAACTTCAACCAGCCGTACACGCGGTCGAAACCGGACGGTACGTTCGAGTTCCGCGGCCTTCCCGGGGGCGATCAGACGCTGTCGGTGAGTTCGAAAACACATTCCGCACGCAGCGTCGAAGTGCTCGTGAATGATGAGACACCGCCGCTGGACGTCGGCCTCTCGCAGGCGGGCGGCGGCGAAATCTCGGGACGCGTCGTGACCTCGGCCGGTGCGCCCATCCAGGCCCTGCTCTCGCTGGACGGTCCCGGCGGAGGGCTATATGGAACCAAAGACGACGGCGTGTTCTCGTACAGTCACCTGCCCGCCGGAAGCTACGCGCTCACCGGCGCGACGGCCGCCGGACGCGTCAAACAGGAGATCGAGCTGGCGCCCGGAGAGCGCAGATCGGACATGATTCTCACGGTCATGGCGGGGCGCACGCTGCGCGGTACGCTTCGCGGCCTGCGTCCTGAACAACTTAAGGACGTCAATGTCTCGGCGCGATCGCAACGACAATATTTCTTCGCCATGGTCGACGAGCAGGGAGCGTACGCGCTGAACGGTTTGCCGCCGGGGCAGGTAACCCTGGAGATCCGGGCGGGCGGGCGCCATGTGCAGAAGACGGTCGACGTTCCCGCAGACCGGGACATGGTGTTCGACATTGTCTTTCCCGCTGGTGCGCGACTGTCCGGCCGCGTCACCCGCGGCGGCAAGCCCTTTGCGAACGAGACGGTCTGGATGAACTCAGCCGATCCGCACGCGGATACGGGCTACCGGGCCACGACCTCGGCAGAGGGTCAGTACGAAATCGAAGGACTGCTTCCCGGCGAGTATCGCTTGCAGGCCGAGGAGGACATTGTCCGGTCCATCACCATCGCCGGCGACGCCGTATTGAACATCGAGATCCCGTTGGTCCAGCTGGAGGGCCGCGTGCTCGAAGACGAAGGCGCCGTGCCTGTCGTCGGCGCCGATGTCTACGTTCGAGGCGTCGATGCTGCGACTGCCGGGGTGGACGGGCACAGGGAGAGCGACCACTTCGGTCAGTTCAAGCTGACTGGAGTCGAACTGGGCGACATCGAGATCATCGTGTACAAGCCCGGATATGACATCTATCGTGAGAAGCTCGCCTACTCCTCACCGATCACCAACAAGACCATTCGTCTGCGTCAGGGCGGTGGCGTGGAGGTGCGAGTGCTGCAATCCTCCAAGGAGGAGCCGCAACGCGGCTTCTATGTATCCGAAAAACTGGGGAGCAACTCCCGATCGATCTACTACTGGATTCCGCTCGATCGCAATGGCATCGGGCTCATTCCGGGCGCGCTGGCCGGCAGCACATTCTCCATCAACTCCGATACTGAAAAGCCCATCGTGATCCGCGACTGGGACGGGTCGCCGCTCGAGTTGCGGTTCTAAGCCGATTGTGTAGTTGGAATTGACGCGGCATTAAGCAAAAGACGGATTCTCGCGAGACACCTGCGCCGCTACTTTGTCATGACGACAGTGACGAGGAGGTGCGTGATGGAAAAGCGGACGCTGGGATCGCAAGGGCTGACAGTCTCCGCGCTCGGCCTGGGCTGCATGGGCATGAGCGAGTTCTACGGCACGCGCGACGATGCGCAATCGCTCGAAACGATCGCGCGTGCGCTCGACCTCGGTCTCACGCTGCTCGACACCGCGCCGATGTACGGGCCATTCATCAACGAGGAGCTCGTCGGGCGCGCGATCCGCGGACGGCGCGAACAGGTCGTGCTTGCGACCAAGTTCGGCGTGGAGCGCGACCCGCAGGATCCGAACGCGCGACGTCTCGATAGCAGGCCGGCAACGGTGAAGGCTTCGTGCGAGGACTCCCTGCGTCGGCTCGGCGTCGAACGCATCGACCTGTTCTACCAGCATCGTCTCGATCCGAACGTGCCGATCGAGGAGACCGTCGGCGCGATGGCCGATCTCGTCCGCGCCGGCAAAGTCGCTCATCTGGGCCTGTGCGAGATCGGTCCCGATACACTGCAACGCGCGCATCGCGTGCACCCCATCGCGGCTGTGCAGTCCGAGTACTCCTTGTTCTATCGCGAGCCCGAGCAGGACATTCTTCCAGCGCTGCGCGAGCTGGGTGTGGGGTTCGTGCCCTATAGCCCGTTGGGCCGCGGTTTCCTCACCGGGCGAATCCGCTCGCCTGCCGATCTCGATGCGACGGACTGGCGTCACAACAGCCCGCGCTTCCAGAGCGGAAACTTTGAGAAGAATCTGCAGCTGGTCGCCACGGTGGAAGCGCTCGCTGAGGAACGTGGGGCGACACCGGCGCAGATTGCGCTCGCGTGGTTGCTCGCGCAGGGCGACGACATCGTGCCGATCCCGGGAACGAAGAAGCTGCAGCGACTGGAGGAGAATCTAGGGGCGCTGTCGATTGGACTCGACGAAGCGGACATCGATCGGCTCGAAGCGGCGTTCACGCAAGGCGCAGTCGCGGGCGCTCGGTATGGGACGGTTGCCGCGCCGTCGACTCAGCGTTAGCTACGCTCGCGTCACCGGATGCGCTGCAGCTCCTTGCGAAACCGCTGCGCATTGCCGACGTAGTGCGTCGCTCCCTGCTGCATCATCGTGATCTGTTCCGGACTGAGCTCACGCACGACTTTCGCAGGCGCGCCTATGATCAGCGTTCCGTCCGGGAAACTCTTGCCTTCCGTCACCACGCTGCCGGCGCCGACGATGCAGTTGCGGCCGATCTTCGCGCCGTTGAGCACCACGGCTCTGATTCCGATCAGCGCGCCGTCCCCGACCGTGCAGCCGTGCAGCATCACGTGATGCCCCACCGTGACGTTCTCGCCGATCGACAACGGAATGCCGTGGTCGGCGTGCAGGACCGAGTTGTCCTGAATGTTCGAATTGCGGCCGATGCGAATGTCTTCGACGTCGCCGCGAACAACCACGCCGAACCACACGCTCGCGCCCTCGGCCATCTCCACTCGCCCGATCACCTCGGCGCTTTCGGCGATCCACGCGGTCTCGTGGATTTTCGGCGCGTGCTCGCCGAGCTTGTAAACGGCCATCCGAATCTCCTCTTCCCAAGCAATCGCAGTGCACCGCGACTCTAGCGCGAACCCACCGACAGCCGAAAGACGAATTGGCGATCCGCGCCGGGCGGCGCATAGTGCCAGCGCGTTCACCGTCGAGGATCCTGAATTCGCCTGCCACGAGGGGAACTATTCGCTGCGCTTCATGCTCGAAGCCGCTCGCACCCTGGAGCGAGATCAGCGCACCCGCTGACGCTAGACGAAAGGATTCAAAATGCGAACGCCAGTAGCTTGGTAATGCGCAACATTGCGGGTGACTACGACCAAGTCGTGGATCAGCGCCGTTGCGGCGATCTGCTTATCGAGCGGATTCTCGCAATTCGGAACGCGCAGACGACCCCAGACATGGGCCGCTTCCTGGTCGAATGGCAGGATCGTTTCTCTGAAATCGCCGGACACCCGATCCAGCCAACGCTCGAGCCGCTTCGCCTGCGGCGCATCGCCACGGTGACGCAAGGCCTCCACGCCCTGGCGTAGCTCGCCGATTGTCACTGCTGAGATATATAGCTCGGCGTCATCGCGGGCGGCATCGCTGAAGAATGCTCTCACCCCGGGATTTGCCTTGTCGCCCTTCCTGGCTTCGCTGACAACGTCCGTGTCGATCAGGTACATGCGCTACCCCCGACGATCCGTCTGCTTCCGGCTGAAATCCTCATCCCGGCCGACATTCGGCATCGCCGCCAGGACTTCTGCAAGATGCCGTCGGCGAGGGCCGCGCAAGGCGGCTCGCAGAATTTCCCTGTGCTCCTGCTCAGCACTTCGATTGTGCTTCGCTGCACGTTGCTTCAATGCTTTCACGAGTTCCTCCGGCAGATTGCGGACGACCAATTGCGCCATTGTCCCGCTCCGTCGTTAGCTGATAGCAATGCTATCAGCGCTGCGATTGACGATGCAAGCAATGCTAGCAATGGATCGTGCCCACGTCAGGGAACCGGCCACGAGGATGAAACGTTCCCCGCCCTGATGGACGCGCTGCTGAACGCGCTGCAATGGCCGGCGATGATCGTCACGCTGACGGCGGCGTGGCTGGTCGCGTCACGCTCGAGTCGCAAGCGCACCGTGGGATTCTGGTGCTTCATCGCGAGCAACATCCTGTGGATCGTGTGGGGACTGCACGACGCGGCCTACGCGCTCATCGGGCTGCAGGTCGGCTTGTTCGCGCTGAATCTGCGCGGCGTGAAGAAGAACGATCCGGAGCTGAATTGACTGCGGGTCGGATCAGCGCAGCTGGCTGTCCTTGCTGCCGCGCCGGTTGTAACCGCTGAACTGCGCGGCTTCCCTGTCGTCCGCTTCCTGGCATGTCACGCACAGGCGCACGCCTGGCATGGCCTGGCGACGCGCCTCGGGAATCGGCGCGCCGCACTCCGCACAATGCGCCAGGCCAGGGCCGGTGGCCAGGCGCTGCTGCGCCCGGCTCACGCCGTCCTTCACTGTCGCGTCGATCTGATCCTGTACTGCGCCGTCGCCGGCCCAACCGGTAGCCATGGCGCCATATTAAACTATTCCGGCAACACGACTCCGGAGCCGCCCATTTCCTTCGGGAAGTCCTTCATCTTGGGCTTGCCGTCCTTGATGCGCAGCACGGTCTCCTGATAGTTCACGTGCACGGCCGGCTCGAACTTCAGCTGCGGCAGCATCGCCGCATAGACGTCGACGAGCTGCAGCGGCGGATGGTCGGTGAACAGATGACCGCCGCACTTGGTGCACCACTTGCGGTAGCTGACCGGCGTCTTGTTGTAGGTGCCGATGCTGGTGGCGCCCTTGGTGACCCGCAGGGCTTGCGGATTCCACAAGGTGAACGCGTTGACGGGTCCCGCGGACCAGTGGCGGCAGGACTCGCAATGGCAGTAGCCCATCGCGGCCGGTGCGCCGGTGACTTCGAACTCGACCTCGCCGCAGAAGCAGCGGCCGGTGTAACGTGCATTCGTCATGATCTGTTTGACTCCTCCAGAACCTGGTCGCAAGACCGCAAAATTGGCGGACAGTGTACCGGCAGACGCGGCCATTCCGAATGACCGAGCGTCCGGCGCAATTGCCCCGGCGTCTGCCCGTTGAACCCGGTTATGTTCCCGCGCGGGTCCATCTACGTTCAACGCAGCACCCAAGGTACGCGAAGCCGGCCTGACCTATCGGGCGACCGCGGCCCTGACAAAAGTCACTTGTGGAGCAGTGCATGAGCACTTTCGAGATCACGTCGATCGGTGCAGTGTCCTCCAGCCTCGCGACGCTCGAGGCCGCCCCTCGACAGGCCGACGAGGGCGCTCCTGAAGCCTGGCTGGTGTTCGACCCGGAGGTGATCCCGGCGCTGCGCAACGTTCGAGTGGGCGACGATCTCGTGCTGATCACCTGGCTCGATCGCGCGCGCCGCGACGTCCTGACGGTTCATCCGCGCGGCGACGTCTCGCGGCCCGCCGAGGGCGTTTTCAGCACGCGCTCGCCGCATCGTCCGAATCCGCTCGGGCTGCATGATGTTCACGTGACCGCCGTCGAAGGTTCGCGCCTGCGCGTGCACGGCCTCGAGGCGATCGACGGCACGCCCATCGTCGACGTCAAACCCGTGCTCAGCGCGAACATCGCGCAGCGCTGAACGCCCTATGCGAGGAGAGCTCATGCGAGCCCGTACCAAGAGCACGATCGCGCTGCTCGCTGTATGTGCAACGATGGTGTCCGCCGCCGCGTCCAGCGCGGAGGAGGCCTTCACGCCACGCTTGCGCACTCCGCGCGTCGCCCCGCTGACCAAAGAGCAGCGCACGCCGGCACAGGAAGAAATTCTGTCGAGCCGTCCTGACTACAACGTCTACAAGACGCTCGCGCAGGATCCAGAGCTCTACAACCGCTGGAGCCCGCTCGGCGCCTTCGTCATGAGGGGCTCGAGCCTGCCGCCGCACGACCGCGAGATCGTGATGCTGCGCATGGGCTGGCTCTGCCAATCCGAATACGAGTGGGCGCAGCACGCACGCATCGCGAAGGAACAGGCAGGTCTGACGAACGAGGACATCCACCGCATCGCCGAAGGATCCACAGCCGCGGGTGGGTCCGAGTTCGATCGCACTCTGCTGCGCATGGTCGACGAGCTGCGCTACGACACGATGATCAGCGACGCCACCTGGCAGTCACTGCGCACGAAGTACTCTGTGCAGCAGGTCATAGAGGCGACGTACACCGCTTCGCAGTATCAACTCGTCTCGATGGCGCTCAACAGCCTCGGCGTGCAGCTGGATCCAGGACTCGAAGAGCGCTTCCCGAAGGACGTTCCCCTGCCTGCGCTCGCAGCGGCGCCGAAGTCGCCGCGCCTGAAGCAACCCCGCGTGCCGCCGCTGCATCCCAAGGAATGGACGGACGAGCAACGCAAGTTGATCTCCGCGCACGTCGATCCGAGTCAACCGGTCATGAATCTGTACGCAACGATGCTCAATCACCCCGTCCTGTACGGTCCACGGCTGAAGTTCGGCACGTACCTGCAACGCGACTCGCTGCTGCCACCGAAAACTCGCGAGCTGGTCATCATGCGCACTGCATGGCTGACGCACGCGGAATACGAATGGGGCCATCACGTCGATTTCGCCAGAAAGGCTGGCTTTTCGGACCAGGACATCCAACGCATCGCCGCTGGTCCGGACGCGCCGGGCTGGAGCGAGGAACACGCGGCGGTGCTGCGCGCTGTCGACGAATTGCGGCGCGAAGCTTTCGTGAGCGACCGGACGTGGCAGGCACTGTCGAAGCACTACGACACCAAGCGGCTCATCGAGATCATCTTCACGAGCGGCGGCTACACGATGACGGCGCTCGCGATCAACAGCCTCGGGGTGCAGCTCGAACCGGATTATCCGCCGATTCCACAACAATGAAGATCGCCCAAGCGGTACTGCCGGCAACCGCCCTCGCCTTCTGCTCGCTCGCGCACGCCCAACAAGGGATGCGCGGCGGCGAGTGGCGCTATTGGGGCGGCGATGCCGGCTCGACGCGCTACTCCGCCCTCGATCAAATCAACGCGACCAACGCGCGCGATCTGCAGATTGCGTGGCGCTGGCAATCGTTGCCGGGCGACGGCGAGCCGGACTCCAACTTGAAAGCAACGCCGCTGATGATCGACGGCGTGCTGTACACGAGCGCCGGCGTGCACCAAGCCGCCGCGATCGATCCGAAGACCGGCACGACGCTGTGGGTGTTCACACCCGATCCGCCGAAGATCACTGGTCGCGGCGGCGTGCCGCCGAGCGGCCGCGGCGTTGCTTACTGGAGCGACGGCCGCGAGAAGCGCGTGTTCCTCAATACGCTCGACGGTCGACTCATCTCGATCGATGCCCGTACCGGCAAAGCCGACCCGAAGTTCGGCACGAACGGCACCGTGCTGCTCAAGGAACAGCTGACCGATCGGCCCGTGCCGATGGTCGGCTCGTCGTCGCCGCCGCTCGTCGTCGGCAACGTGGTCGTGGTGCAGACGGTGTCCGAAGTCGCAGCGACGAACAAAGAGGCAGTGCCCGGCCACATCCGCGGCTACGACGTGCGCACCGGCAAACGCCTGTGGATCTTCCACACGATTCCTCAACGCGGCGAGCCCGGCGTCGAAACCTGGGAAAAGGATTCGTGGGCCTACACCGGCAACACCGGCGTGTGGACGATGATGAGCGCCGATCCGCAGCTCGGTTACGTGTACCTGCCGATCGAAACGCCGTCGCACGATTTCTACGGCGGCCATCGCCTCGGCAACAATCTCTACGCGGAGAGCATCGTCTGTCTGAACGCGAAGACCGGCAAGCGCGTGTGGCATTTCCAGGTCGTGCATCACGGCGTGTGGGACTACGATCCGCCTGCGGCGCCGATCCTTGGCGACATCGAAGTGAACGGACGCAAGATCCGCTCGGTTACGCTGCTCACGAAGCAGGCGATGTCGTTCGTGTTCGATCGCAAGACCGGCAAGCCGGTGTGGCCGATCGAGGAGCGCCCGGTCCCCGCCTCCGACGTGCCCGGCGAGCGCCTGTCGCTGACGCAACCGTTCCCGACGCGGCCAGCGCCCTACGAGAAGCTCGGCTATCACGAGGAAGATCTGATCGACTTCACGCCCTGGATCCGCAGCGAAGCGCTCGACATCGCGAAGCAGTACGTGCGCGGGCCGATCTACACGCCGATCACCCGCGTCGTCGCAGGCGGCACCCAGGGCACGTGGGTAAATCCGGGCTACGGCGGTGGTGCGAACTGGAACGGCGGCGCGTTCGATCCCGAGACCGGCATGCTGTACGTGCCGACGCGCAACCAGCCGATGGTCGCGGCGCTGACGCCCGCCGATCATGCGCTCACGGACTTCGACTATGTTCGCGCCGCGACCGCGATCGTGCCGGGACCGCGCGGACTGCCGATCGTGAAGCCGCCGTGGAGCCGCATCACTGCGACCGACATGAACACGGGCGAGCACCGCTGGAGCCATTCGATCGGCCCGGCGTCCGATTTCGTGAAGAATCACCCCGACCTGCGCGGGCTGAAGCTCGACTTCGCGAACATGGGACAGGTCGGCGTCCGTCCCAGTCCGCTGCTCACGAAGACGCTGCTGTTTCTCGGCGAGTCCGGGGCGCTGAGCGGCGATCCCGGCGGCAGGATGTTCCGTGCTTACGACAAGGCAAGCGGCGCAACGGTCGCCGAGATCGAGCTGCCGTCGAAGGCGACCGGTGCGCCGATGACGTACATGTACGAAGGCAGGCAGTACATCGTCGTCGCGGTCGCTACACGCGAGCATCCGGGCGAACTGATTGCGCTCGCATTGCCGGATGCAGCGCGATCGCCGCCCGCTGCGCCCGATTCGTCTGCGCCGCCGCCAACGACTGCACCGGCACCGGTCGCTCAACCGGACACGCCTGAGCTGCGCAATGGCCGGCAGATCTTCGCGACCTACTGTGCGATCTGCCATGGCCGCGGCGGCGAAGGGGTCGCCGGCGGCCCGCCTGCGCTGACGTCGGTGCGCGATACTGCCAAGATCCGCCAGAGGGTGACGAAGGGCGGCGTCCAGATGCCTGCAATGCAATCGTCTCTGACCGAGCAGCAGATCCACGACGTGAGCGAATACGTCGCGGCTGGATTGCCGCCGGAACCGAAGCCGCAGCCATGACGCCTTCCGCGGAATACAAGCGGCGCCTGCAGGATCGTGAAGCGCGAGTCGCTGAGCTCGACCGCACGTCTGCGCGCATCTCCAACATCCGCGTCGGTCTGGCAGTCGCGTTCGTAGCCGCAGCCTGGTGGAGCGCGCGGTCCGCTTCGTTCGACTACTGGTGGGTCGTACCGCTCGTGCTGTTCATCTTTGCCGTGATGTATCACTCGCGCGTGCGTCGGGCTCACGGGCGTGCCGAGCGCGCCGCCGCTCACTATCGCAGCGGCATCGCACGTATCGAGGATCGCTGGAGCGGGCGTGGCAATCCCGGCACGCGCTTCGACGATCCGCATCACGTATACGCGGCCGACCTCGATCTGTTCGGGCCCGGCAACCTGTTCGAGCTGCTGTCGATCGCGCGCACGCGCATGGGCGAGAACGCGCTGGCGGCGTGGTTGCTGTCGCCGGCTGAAGTCGCAACGATTCAGGAGCGTCAGCAGAGCAGCGCCGAGCTGCGCGACCGGCTGGATCTGCGCGAAGACCTGGCGGTGCTCGGCGAGACTGCGGGCGTCGGAGTCCAGCCCGCGGAGCTCGTGCGCTGGGCGGAGTCGCCGAATCGGCTGACCGCCGGCTGGATTCTGCCGGTCGCGCTGTTGTTGCCGCTGCTGCTGATCGTCGCTGCTGTCATCGGGAAAAGCTATGGACTCGTGGCGCCACTGGTCGTGGTGCTCGCGCTGGAATACGCCGTGATGCGCTCGCTTCGCGAGCATCTGGCCGAAGTGTTCCGCAGCACCGAACAAGCCTTCGATGGTCTGCGGCTGCTCGCTGCGCTCACGGAGCGGCTGGAGCGCGAACCGGTCGAGTCGGCCCTCGCGAAACGCCTGGTCGCGCAATTGTCATCCGAAGGAATGCGGGCCTCGCGCGCGATCGGCCGCCTCGGCACCGTGGTCCAGTTCGTCGAGTCGCGACGCAACTTCATCATCGCTATCCTCGATCTGCCGTTGCTCTACAGCGTGCATGCTGCCCTCGCCGCGGAACGCTGGCGCCGCCATCACGGCCAGGCGGTGCGCGTGTGGCTGCAGACGATCGGCGACATCGAAGCACTGATCTCGCTGTCGGGCTACAGCTACGAGCACCCGGACGATCCGTTCCCCGAGATCGTCCCGGACGAAGCATCTTTCGAAGCCGTCTCGATCGGGCATCCGCTGCTGCCCGGCGCTACATGCGTGCGCAATGACGTGAGCATCGCCGACGATACGCGGGTCCTGCTGATCAGCGGCTCCAACATGTCCGGGAAGAGCACGCTGCTACGCACGGTCGGCATCAACACGGTGCTCGCGATGGCGGGCGCGCCAGTGCGAGCGCAGCGACTGCGACTGTCGCCGCTGCAGGTCGGCGCGAACATCCGCATCAACGATTCGCTGCACGAAGGCAGCTCGCGCTTCTACGCGGAAATCACGCGCTTGCGCCAGCTCAATGAGCTTGCGACGCGCACACCTTCGCTGCTGTTCCTGTTGGACGAAGTCCTGCAGGGCACGAATTCGAAGGATCGCTTCATCGGCGCCCAGGGCGTGATCCGCGCGCTGCTCCATCGCGGCGCGATCGGGCTGGTCAGCACGCACGACCTCGCGCTGACGGAGATCGAGGTCGGCGCCGGCGTGCGCAACCTGCATTTCCAGGACGAGCTGGTCGAGGGCCGCATGAAGTTCGACTTCAAGCTGCACGCAGGCATCGTGACCAAGAGCAACGGCCTGGAGCTGATGCGCTCGATCGGCCTCGACGTCTAGCGGCTATTTCTTCTCTTCCGCCGGCAACGGCAGCGACGCCTGGCCGAACACATAGCGCCAGCCCTTCGGCGTGCGCACGTACGTGTCGCTGAACCACAGGCGGCGCTCGGCCGCCTTGCCTTCGTAGGTGTACTTGAGCCACAGCCGGGCGGTGACGATCGCGGTGTCGCCGTAGATCCGCACCGTCTGCGTGCCGGGATCTTCGTCCTGCTTTTCGTACTGGATCTTGCCGCCGCGCGCTTCGTTCAGCAGGTCGGCACGCGTCGCCGTCTTGCCGCTGCCGAGCACCAGGATGAAATCCTCGTGCAGGATCTGGCCCATCGTCTCGGCATCATTGCGCTTCACCGCCTCCTGATACTTGGTGTCGAGCGCCGCGACCGTCGCGCGGTCATCAGGAGAGGCCACGGCAGCTGCCGACGCAGTCAGCAGCGTGGCCGCAGTCAACGCAAAACCCAGAGTCGACGAACGCATATGCAGCTCCGATTCGTTGCCGGACAGGGCAGGAATCATAGCCGCGAGGCACGCCCCGGACTTGGAGAATCTTGCGGTGCCGGGAGAGAAAAAGAGGGGAAACTCAGCAGTGCAACATGATTGGCCGGAACGGCGGCCACGGATGCTGCGCTGCTGAGTTTCCCCCGTTTTCTTCTCCCGGCACCTACTTCCGGGGCTTGATGCGGGTGCCGTCGGAGATCGTGCTGCTCGGGAACACGATGACGGAGTCGCCCTCTGCGATGCCCGACGTGATCGCGCGGAAGTGCGGGTCGGCCTCGGCGACCCGTACCTGCGTGAGCACGGCCTTGCCGTCCACGACCTTGTAGACCGCCCAGCCGTCGCCGTGGCGGAACAGTGCGCCCAGCGGAATTCGCACGGCGTTCTTCGCCTCGCCCACCACGACGCGAACGTCGACGCGGAAATCGTGCGCCTGCAGCGGTCCGCTCGGCGGGTCCTTGAATTGCAGGATCACGAAGGTGCGTTGCTCTTCGACGCCGAGCGCGGAGATCTTGGTGTGCGCGACCGGTTCGACGCGATCGACGACCGCCGGCAGCGGCGGCCCGCCCCAGTTCTCGATCTGCGCCGCGGCGCCCGGCTGCATCTTCACCGCGTCCTGCGACAGGAATTCCGCGTAGACCTCGATGTGCCGCGGATCGCCGACTTCGACGATCGGCGTGCCGATGGTGATCACTGCCTCGCTCTCTTGCGGCCGGCGCAGCACCCGTCCCGCGCTCGGGCTCGTGACATTCACCAGGCCGCTCTCCATCCGCGACGGATCCGTCAGCGCACTGCGCGCGCGGGAGACTTCGGCCTTGGCCGCATCGCGAGCCGCACGCGCGGCGTCGCGTCGCGCCTCGCTCTGATCGGCCGCCGCCTTGGAAATCAGATTCGCCACGACCAGCTCGGTGTTGCGACGATGCTCACGCTCGGCGAGCGCCAGATCGGCCTCCGCCGACCGCAGCTGCGCCTCCGCTGCGGTGACCGCCGCACGCGCCTGCAGATCGCTGCGTGTATCGAGAAAGCCTGCCGCCGCCCGCGACATCCGCGCCACGACTGCCCCTGCCGCAACCTCATCGCCGGGCTCGACTTCGACGCGCAGCACCCGACCGGTGACCGGCGCGCTGATGACGTAGATGTCGTGCATGCGGGTCTTGCCTTCGTCCACGACTTCGACTCGCACGTCACCGCGATCGGCCTTCGCCAGGTCCGCCTCGACCGCGTCGGGAAGCAGGGACAGCGCGATCGCGATGACGACCACGGCGGCCGCCACGATCCAGACTATGCGCACCCGGCGCGAGCGCCGCTGAAGCTCTTCGTTCGGCATTCTTATTCTCTCGACTTGAGCACACCCACGAGGTCCAGGCGGTCCACACCGCGTCGCACCGCCAGCGCCGCGCCGATGACGGCAGCGGCGACGAACAATGCAGAGCGGCCGTATGCCGAGGCCTGCGTGATGTACGGAAACGTGAACAGCTCGGTCTGGAACTGCGCCATCAACCAGCGCGACAGCAACGCGCCGAGCACGGCGCCCGCGGGCAGCGCGATCAACAGCAGTGCGCCGATCTCCGCGAGCAGGACATAGGAAACTTCGCGCCGGCTGAAGCCGAGCACACGCAACGTCGCGAGGTCCCGCTCCTGCTCCGCGAACGTCACGCGCGCCGCGGAGTATGCAACGCCGCCGGCCATCAGGCACGAAAAAACCACGAACATGTACGCGAAAAAGCCGCTGCCCTCGTTGAGCATCTTGCGCATCGAGGCCGAGGCGTTGTCGAGGAACGAGACGCCCGCAATCATCGGCGTCTCCTTCACTTCGCGGTTCAGCGCATCGCGCGCGTTGTGGTCCATCAATACATACGCAGCGCTGACGCGGCCCGGCTCGCGCAGCGCGCGGCTGAACGCATCCAGCTCCATGTAGGCGGCGCCGGCGAGATACGGCTTCACGACAGCAACGACCGTGAGATCTGCGCGGGCGCGATGACCGTCGGTCGCCTGCACGCTCACGACGTCTCCGACTCGCACGCCGAGCTTGTTCGCGAGATTCTGCGACAGCGTGATGCCATCCGGGCGCACGTCGACGGCGTCCATGTTCTGGTCGAGCAGCCGATACAGGTACGCGCCCTCCGTCAGTCCCATGAGCGTATCGCGACGCTTGCGACTGCCGGCCGTGAGTACGACTTCCGCGGCGCGCAGCGGCTCGACCGAAACGACGCCGGGCAGTCGCCCCACTTCCGCGAGGATCCGATCGTCCGCGGTCTCCGCGAACGTCAGCGTCGCGTCCATGCGTTGCGCGACGCCGAACGTCACGTCGACGATGTGATTCATCGAGATCGGGAAGTGCTGCGAGGTGATGAGCAGCGCGAGCGCCAGCATGATGCCGACGACGGTCGTCGCCGAGCGCCGCGGAAAGCGGGCGATGCGACGCGCAACCATGCGGGTCTTGCCGTCGAGGTTGCGCGCGGCGTTCTCGATTCCCTGCCCCAGCCGCCCGAAGCTCACGGGCGCGGGCGGAGCCAACGCTGCAGCCGGCGGCAATCGCACCGCTCGCATGACCGCCTGCGCCGCTCCCAGCAACGCGGCGAACAGAGAAACGGCGACCGCCCAGACATAGACATGCAGCTTTGCATCGAACGCCAGGTTCGGGATGCGATAGATCTTGGTATAGATCGCAGCCATGTAGCCGCCCAGGTAGCGGCCGACCAGCACGCCGAGCGCCGCACCGAGCAGCGCGAACACGATCGCGAACTTGGCGTAGTGAATCGCGATCGAGACATTGCCGTAGCCGAACGACTTGAGCAGGCCGATGTTCGAGCGCTCGGTCGCCACGAGCCGCGACAGCGAGACGTTCAGCAGGAACACTGCGACCAGCAGGAAGATCGGCGGCAGGATCGAGGCCATGGTGCGGAGCGAGCTCAGCTCGTCCGCCAGGAACTGCGCCGACAGCATCCGGTCGCGCGCGTAGGCGCCGCGGCCGCCGTGACGCGCGAGACGCGTGTCGATTGCGAAGATCGTCTCGCGCGCGTCGGCGCCGGGCGCCAGCCGGAACACGACGTCGTTGAACGCACCGTCCACGTTGAATGCGCGACCCAGCGCCTCGCGCCCCATCCAGACCACGCCGAAGCGCTCCGGCTCCGGCAGCATCGCACCGGGCGCGACGGCGAACACGAACTCCGGGCTGCTGGCGATGCCCACGACGTCGAGCATGCGATAGCGGCCGTAGATCAGAGCGCGCAGCTGCGCGCCCGGCGCGAGGTAGTTCGCTTCCGCGAACGCCTCGTTGATCAGCACTTCATTGTCGCGCGTCGGATCGGGCCAGCGTCCGGCGCGCAGCAGCACGTCATTGACGCGCGGGTGCCGATCGGCCGGCAGCGACACCAGCCGCGCCGACACCGGATCCGATTTGCCGGCGAGATCGAGCAGACCGATACCGGAGACCCGTGCCTCCAGCGCATTCACTCCCGGCAGTTCCGCGAGATCGTTGGCGACGGGATCGGGCGCGCGCACCACCGATACGGCGACATCCGCCATGCGTGCCGAGTCGTAATACGTGTCGCGCGAACGCTCGAGCGAGTCGTACATGCCGGTGGCCATGACGAACAGCGCCACGCCGCAAGCGAGCACCGAGGAGACGGCAATCGCCTGCGTCCGCAACCGCTTCAGGTCGCGCAGCAACTTGCGATCGAGCGTCGCTAGGCGCATCACCAGCTCAGCTCGGCAGGCGGAATGCGCTGCGCGTTGGGGTCGATCGAGCGGATGTGACCGTCCGCGAACCGCACCACTCGGTCGCCGATGCGCGCGATGTCGGCGTTGTGCGTGATCAGCAAGGTAGTCGTGCGCAGCTTGTCGTTCGCGGTGACGATGGCTTCCAGCACGTGCACGCCGGTCGCCACGTCCAGCGCGCCGGTCGGCTCATCACACAGTAACACCGTCGGCCGTTTGGCAATCGCCCGCGCGATCGCGACGCGTTGCTGCTCGCCGCCCGACAGCTGCGCCGGGAAGTGATGCAGACGCTTGCCGAGGCCCACCAGCTCGAGCGCTTCCGACGCCGGCATCGGTTCCGGTGCGACCTCGGTCACCAGCTCGACGTTTTCCTGTGCAGTCAGGCTGGCGATGAGGTTATAGAACTGGAAGACGAATCCCACGTGCTGCCGGCGATACTGTGTGACGTCCGCGTCGGCGGCGCTGGCCAGATCGATGTCGCGAAAGAAGCAGCTGCCGCCGGTCGGCCGGTCGAGCCCGCCGAGCACGTTCAGCAGGGTCGATTTGCCTGAGCCCGACGGCCCGAGCAACACCAGCAGTTCCCCTTCCGCGATTTCCAGGTCGACGCCACGCAGCGCGTGCACGGCCGCATCGCCCTGCCCGTATACCTTGCGCAGGTCGACGAGCCGGAATACAGGGGAATGCTCGCGTGACATGTGCGCAATTCTAGCCGAAGATGCCGTACCGAATTCCTCCACACACTCGAGCCGAGGCGACGATGAGCGCAGTGCTGGTGACCGGTGGATCTGGCTTCGTCGGCAGTCATTGCATCCTGCAGCTATTGGCGGCCGGTCACACGGTTCGCACGACCGTTCGTCATTTAAAACGCGAGACGGACGTGCGCTCCATGATAAAGACGGGCGGCGTCGACGCAGGTGACAGGTTGTCCTTCTTCGCAGCGGATCTCGAAAACGATGCGGGCTGGGCCGAGGCCGTGGCGGGCTGCGACTACGTCCTGCACGTGGCGTCGCCGATCCCGGTGGCCGTGCCGAAAGACGAGAACGAGCTGATCGCGCCGGCGCGCGAAGGCGCGTTGCGCGTGCTGCGCGCCGCACGGGCGGCCGGAGTGAAGCGTGTCGTGCTCACTTCCTCGTTCGCGGCAATCGGCTACGGGCAGAAGCCGCAGAGCGCGCCGTATGACGAAACGAACTGGACCGACGTCAACGGCTCTGGCGCCACGCCGTACGTGAAGTCGAAGACCATAGCGGAGCGTGCGGCCTGGGATTTCGTCGCGAAAGAAGGCGGTCCGGAGCTGTCGGTGGTCAACCCGGTGGCGATCTTCGGGCCGGTGCTCGGGGCGGACTACTCGCCTTCGATCATGATCGTCCAGCGCATGCTGGACGGCATGATCCCGGGCTGCCCGCAGCGCTGGTTCGGCGTGGTCGACGTGCGCGATGTTGCTGAGCTGCACATACGCGCGATGACTCATCCCGCCGCGCGCGGCGAGCGTTTCCTGTGTACGGCGGGCGATTTCATGTCGATGCTCGAGATTGCACAGGTGCTCAAGGCGCGCATGGGTGCAGCGGCGGCGAAGGTGCCGGCGCGGCAGCTGCCGAACTGGCTGGTGCGTCTGGCGGCGCTGCGCGATCCGGCGCTGAAGCAGCTCGTGCCCGAGCTGGGCAAGCACAAGAACGGCACGAACGCGAAAGCGCGCGGCCTGCTCGGCTGGAAGCCGCGCTCCTCCGAGGACGCCATCGTCGCCAGTGCCGCAAGCCTGCTGCAACTGGGACTTCTCAAAGGTACGTCGAGGCAAGCTGCATGAAGGATTTTTTCCAGCGTTACCTGCTGCCGGGCTTCGTGTTCGAGTCCGCCGTCATCGCCGGCGGCTACGCCACCGGCCGCGAGCTGGTGCAGTTCTTCCTGCCCGCCGGGCCGTGGGGCGGGCTGCTCGGCATGATCATCGCGATGCTGTTCTGGAGCGCCGTGCTCATGGTCAGCTTCGAGCTGGCGCGCCGGGCCCGGGCCTTCGATTACCGCACGTTCTTCAAGCTGCTGCTCGGGCCGGGCTGGTTCCTCTACGAGATCGCCTACTTCCTGCTCATCGTGATCGTGTTCGCGGTCATGGGCGCGGCGGCGGGCGAGATCGCGCACGACCTGTTCGGCCTGCCGCGCCTGATCGGGTCCATGGCGATGATCGCGGCGACCGGTCTGATGGTGTTCTACAGCAGCGCGGCGATCGAGAAATTCCTGGCGTTGTCGGTCGGCTACCTGTACCTCGTGTACGTCGTGTTCTTCGTCTGGAGCCTGATCGCGTTCGGCGATCGCATCGAAGCGGCTTTCGCCCAACCGGTAGGCGACGGTTGGTTCAAGGCCGGCATCACCTATGCGGGCTACAACGTTGCTACGGTTCCGGCGGTGTTCTTCTGCATCCGGCATCTGACACGCCCACGCGAGGCGCTGGTCGCAGGATTCCTCGGCGGCCCGCTCGGCATGCTGCCGGGCATCGTGTTCTTCATCGCGATGGTCGGCTACCAGGACCAGATCGCGAACGTCGCCCTGCCCTCCGCGTTCCTGCTCGACAAGCTCGGTGCGCCCTGGTTCGCGTGGGCGTTCCAGCTCGCGGTGCTGCTGACGCTGGTCGACACCGGCGTGCCGATCCTGCACGCGATCAACGAGCGTGTAGCGAAGGTCTACGAGGAGCGCGGCCGTGAGATGCCGCGCGCAATGCGCCCGGCGATCGCGCTCACCGTCATGGTGATCTCGGTTTACGCCGCCAGCGCGATCGGGCTGATCACGCTGATCGAGAAGGGCTACGGCTGGCTCACCTACGCCTTCATCGTGCTGCTGATCATCCCGGTGCTGACGATCGGCGTGTGGCGCATCACCAGGCCGCCTGGCGACTCTGCTCGACCAGATGACGACGGAAGAAGTCCGCAAGCGTCATCGTCGACTTGACCCGGTTCGGGATTTTGCGCCAGCCGTGACCTTCGTCGGCAAACACCAGGAACTCGACCTCGCGGCCGTTCTTCTTCAGCGTGTCGACGACCTGCTGCGCCTCGACGAACGGCACGTTGGTATCGTTCGCGCCGTGCATCACCAGCATCGCCGCGCGCACGCGGTCGAGCTTGTGAATCGGTGACAGGCGCCGCAGCAGGTCCGCCTGCGTTTTCGGATCGCCGTACTCGCCGCCGGAGATCGCGCCCATCCACGGCGTCGATTGCGCGAAGAAGGTTTCGAAGTTGACGATGCCGTACAGGTCGGCGCCCGCAGCGAACGTATCCGGATACTCCGTGACCGCCATCATCACGACGTAACCACCGTACGAGCCGCCGACGATGCCGAGACGTCCCTTCGCACCCACGCCGGATTGAATGAGATAGCTCGCGGAATCGTAGACGTCGCGATTCGCGTCGAAGCGCTTCTCATGATTGTCGAGCGCGAGGAACGCCTTGCCGAAGCCGGCCGAGCCGCGGATGTTCGGCGCGAACACGCCGATGCCCTGCGCCAGGATCGCCTGGTAGTCGGCGCGAAAGACCGGACGTTCCTGCCCTTCCGGTCCGCCGTGAAAACTCAGCACGACCGGTCCGGGCTGCTTGAAGCCTTGCGGCAGGTACAACCAGCCCGACAGCTCCAGCCCGTCCTGTGCCTTGTACTTGCGCAGCTCGGGCTTTACGAGCGAAGAGAGATCGACGTTGGGCGTCGCGACCGGCGCTATCGGCGTGTAGCGCTGCGAGGAGAAGTTGTACTGCCACGCGCTCGTCGGCTGCGCCGCGCCAGTGACTGTCAGCGCGACGCGAGTGCCGTCCGGCGAGAAATCGCTGATGCTGACCACTTCGCCCGGCGGCGGCCGCAACGGCGCTCGCTTGCCGTCCGGCAACGATACGAGCTCTAGCTCGCTGCGCCCACCGACGTTCCAGCTCAATACCGCGCGGCGCCCGTCCTCGCTGATCGTGAGCGAATCGGCTTCGGCATCATCGCGCGCGGCGAACAAGGTCATCGCGCCCGGCTTGCCCGCGGCATCGATCGGAATGCGCGAGACCACCTGGCGATCGCGACCGATGTTGTGCACCAGATAGGCGGCGCTGCCATCGGGTGCGAACACGCCGGACGCAAGCGCCGGACCTTCGTGCGGAGTCAGCAGGATTTCTTTGTGCGTCTGCAGATCGTGCAGATACACGTTGGTATTGCCGCGCGTGACCAGGCGGCCGACCAGCGCGCGGTTGCCCGGCTTCTGAATGTCGTCGATGTCGCCGAAGCCGCCGTCGTACTGGATTGCGATCGCCGCCTTGCCGGCCTTCGGGTCGAAGATCCACGAATCGGGCGACTGCGGGTCGCGCTGCGCGGAGCGGAACCAGTAGCGGCCGTCGGGCGCGAAGTCGCCGGAGAAGTTGTCTTCCTTGCCGCCGCTGGTGATGCGCTTGACGTCGCTGCCGTCAGGCTTGCTGTAGAAGATCTGCGAGTTGAAGCCGCCGCCGCGCGCCACGTCGTAAGCGATCCGGTCCTCGACGGGCGACCACTCCACGGAGCCGACCGGATCGGTTCCTTTCGTAACCTGCTGCGGCGTGCCGCCGGACGCGTCGACGACCCACACCTGCGGCGTCCCGCTGCGATTGCTGACGAACGCAATCCGCTTGCCGTCCGGCGAGTACACGGCGCCGCTGGTACTCGGAATTTCGGCCATCGCCTTGACGCGCACCGCCAGGTCCGACTGCGCGTGAGACACAGCAGCAACCGCTAGCAGACTGGCAATCGCGAGCGAGCTTTTCATTCGAGACCCCTTTTTGTGGGGTCGAATTCTACTCGCGCCGCGCGCTCAGGAGCTGGAAAACGCCGGCGATTGGCCCTCCGTGCGACCGCGCACCCAGACGATGCCGGAAATGCCGACCCGCTCCATCTTCAGCGCCCAGATCGTGCTGCGACAGATCAGCTCCTTGAACCACGCTCCGCGCCGGTGAGTGAGTACGCGGCCGGTCATCGTGCCGTCGCGCGCGGCCATCTGGATCAGGCCGTCGCGCCGGCCGAGGCTGACGCAGTAGAACGGCACGCCGTATTGCAGCGGTTGCTCCGGCAGACCCCGCAAACGTCGCGCAATGTTCTCGGCAGCCCACGCGCCCGCAGGCATTGCGCTCTTGCAGCCCATCGGCATCTGCGGCGTCAGCCCCGGTGCGATCGTGCCGAGGTCGCCGATGACGTGTACGTGCGGATGCGAAACCGAGCGCAGCTGCGCGTCCACCAGCGCCTGGCCTTGCTGGTTGACCTTCAGCCCGCTGTTCCACGCGAGCGGATGGCCGATGAAACCGCCGGCCCAGATGCACAGGTCGAACGGCAGATCGCCGCGATCGGTCTCCAGCCGCTTTTCATGCACGGCCCGGATGTGCGGGCCTTCCTCGACCTGCACGCCGAGGCGTTGCAGCGCTCCGAGCGCATGAATGCGCGCGGCGCCGGACCAGGTCTCGGCGAGCTTGGTCTGGGTCACGAGCGAGACCTGCAGATCCTCGAACGACTCCGCGATCTCGGAGGCCAGCTCGATGCCGGTCAGGCCGCCGCCGACGACGGTCACTCGCCCGCGATTCGCCGCTGCCTTCTGCAAGGCCCAGTGAATCCCGGACACGGAACCGAATTCCACCGCCATGGCATGCTCGCGCACGCCTTTGACGCTATCGATATCGACGTTCGAGCCGAGCGCGAGGACGAGTGTGTCGAACTCGAGCCGCTCGTCTCCCACCGACAGCACGCGGCGGCTGTGGTCGAGCCGCTCGATCTGACCGACGCGCAGCTGGATGCCCGTGCCGCGAATGAGCGCCGGCAGACTGCTGTCGCCGACGTTCTGCCCCGTCGCCCGCTGATGCAGGCGGATGCGCTCGACGAATCGGTCCGTAGCGCTGACGAGCGTGATGGTCGTACCGGCCGGCGCGCGCCGCGCCAGGCGCAATGCGCAACTCACGCCTGCATATCCCGCTCCAGCGATCACTATTCGATGGTCAGTCATGGCTGTCCGCCTCCTCACCCGTCAGACGAGCGACCCGGGCGGTCTGTGACACCGTGAAACGACGCGGCAGGTCGCGCTACCATTGCGACCCGGAGGAGAGCTCATGAAGGTCGCGCGCTGGATATTCGGCATCGCCGGTGTTTACGGCATCCTGTTCGTCACGCCGCTGTACTTCGCCGAAGCGAACATTGCGCGGGACAATCCGCCGGCAATCACCCATGCGGAATTCTTCTACGGGTTCGTCGGTGTGACCGTGGCCTGGCAGCTCGTTTTCCTGGTAATTGCGCGCGATCCAGTCCGTCATCGTCCGCTGATGCTCGTTTCGGTGCTGGAGAAGCTTGCCTTCGGCGTGCCGGCACTCATCCTGTTCGCGCAGCAGCGTCTCGCGGCATCGACACTGGTCTTCGGCTGCATCGACTTCGTGCTGGGCGCGCTGTTCGTGCTGGCATTCTTCATCACGAGGACGGCGGCAACGGCTCAGATGCCTGCGTACCACTCGTAGCCCTGGTCCTCCCAAAATCCGCCGCGACCAGCGCCGATGTGCGCGAAGCTCTCGACGACTTCGAGGCGCATGATGTATTTCGCCATCTTGTAGCCGAGCTGACGCTCGATGCGCACCCGCAGTGGCGCTCCATTCGCAATTGGCAGCGGTGCGTCATTGAGCTCGTAGGCCAGGATCGTCTGCGGGTGGTACGCATCTTCCATGTCGATGCTTTCGTAATAGCGCGTGCCGGCCGAGTCCATCGGATCGGCGCAGTGGAACACCACGTAGCGCGCCGCCGGCTTGGGACGCACGAGCGCGAGCACCTTACCGAGCGGCACGCCCTTCCATTTGCCAATGGCGCTCCAGCCCTCGACGCAATCGTGACGAGTGATCTGGGTACGACTGCGCATCGCACGCAGCTGCTCGATGGACAACTGCGCCGACTGCTCGACCAGGCCGTCGACTTCGAGCCGCCAGTCCGCGAAACCGTTCTGCGCCAGCGACTGGTAGCGGGCATCGTCGGGATCGTCCGTGCCGTTGCTGCGAAAGGAAGGCGAGAGATCGGCTTCGGAGAATTCCTGAGCCATCGACCTGCGCGGCGTGAGCGCGCGTTGCACGCTGTGGCTCACATGCTCCGCGGCGCCGAGCAACTTGACGAAGCCCGGGCTCTGCGACAACGCATCGCAACCGGCGACGAGCATTCCGGTCGCTGCCACGCCGGCGCGGCGCAGGAAACTCCGTCGCGAGGTGTTGTGCTTCGTCGTCATGGCTGTCCCTCCGCCCGCGGGATGCGATAGCGGCCGGTGATCATCGAGCGCAGGTTGTTCCAGAATCCCGTCACGATCACTTCGAACACGTGGATGGCTGCAAACAGCACCAGCAGCCACGCGGTGACGAAATGCAGCGTGCGCGCCGACTGGCGGCCGCCGAGCAGATCGACCCATCCTGGCAGCAACGAATCCAGCCGCGGCGACATCGCCATGCCCGTCAGCACCATGAGCGGTAGCAGCACGAAGATCACGAGCAGGTAGCTGAGCTTCTGCAGGACGTTGTAGCGGGTGGCGTCCTCGCCTCGCGGGCGGTGCAAGCGCAAGTGCTCACGGAACGAGCGGCCAATCGACCGCCAATCCGCGCGCCGTACGGCCATGTCGCGAGTGAGATGCCCGCTCGTGATGGTGTACGCCAGATACGCTGCGGCATTGATGACCAGTACCCACGCGCAGAAAAAGTGCCAACGGCGGCCCATTGCGAGCCACTGGCTCGATGGCACCGTCAGCCACGAGGGAAAGCCTTGCAACGCGAGGATCGGGCCTGCGCCGCTGTAGGAGGAATCGCCCCAGTACAGGCTCGGGTGCGCGTTGAAGATCTGCAGCCCGCTCATCAACAGCAACGTCAATGCGACTGCGTTGATCCAGTGAGTCAGCCGGACCGGCCAGGCGTGACGCCGATAGAGTTGCTGGTCCATGCCCGAAAATTCCCGGCTGAGGAGCAAGTTCCCGACTAGCGGAGCGGAAATGGCGGTGGCTGGGCGCGCGCCTGCGCCTGCAGGTAGGGATACCACTCGGCCTGGATCTTGTCGATCGGACCGATCGCGGTGACGAAGTCGTCGAGCGTCGCGCCACGGCCGAGAAACTGCCGATACGCCTGCGCGTACTTGCCGTTCTCGTAGTGGAACATGAAGTGCGTCAGGCTCCACGCATCGACGTAGTACAGGTTGAACTTCTGATTCACGTCCGGTCCGCCGCGGCCCGTCAGCAGCACTTCGATCGGAATGAATTTCCCGGCCGCGCCATCCCGCGCCGCGTCGCCCGTGAGCTGGAAGTGCCCGACCCACCAGATCGGATACGCCTTCGCATCGATCGCCCCCAGCTGCAGGCCGCTCGCATCCAGCTTGCTGGTGGAGAAGTAGCTCGCGAGGCCTTCGTCGATCCAGCGATTGCGACGAAACCCGGACAGTTGCCGCGCCAGCTGGTGCGTCGCCTCGTGCATCATCCAGTGGTAGGGATTCTCCGCGCCGGCCTCGAAGTACGCGTAGCACGCCGGGTTCAAGTAGTACGCCTCGGCCCAGGCGCTGCTGCGATTGTTCGCCTTGAACTCCGCCCGGTCCTTGTACAGCACGAGCTCGAGCTTTTCCCGTGCGGACGTGGGCGGCGGAAACACGCCAGCGTACGCCGCATACAGCTTCTCGACTGCGCTGCCGACCAGTTCCGCCTGTTCCGCCGTGGCCGTGTAGTGGATGCGGTAGTGATCGGTCTCCCGCAACGTCGAGCTAGGCGGAATGAGCAGCTCAGTGCGCCTCTTGATGCGGGCGTCACGAGCTGCGGTCTCGGCGTGCCAGGTGAATGCGCCCAACCCCAGGCCGATGGCGATCAGCAGTGCCGCGATGACGATTCTGGACGTCACCGCGCCATCTTAGCCGACCGGGCGCGGCTCCACCCGCCCGGGTAGGGACCGGCTGCCTACGTTTGGCACCTGTCGAGTACACTGCGGCCCCATGCATACACTCCTCGTCGCGCTCGCCAGCACCATCATCATCAACGCACAGGTCGCAGACGGCACCGGCGCACCGCTGCGGAAGGCGAACGTCCGCATCACCGACGACCACATCGCTGCCATCGGCGACCTGAAGCCTGCGGCGACCGATCGCGTGATCGACGCGCACGGCCTGGTGCTCGCACCCGGTTTCATCGACGTGCACAACCATTCGACCGAGGGCCTGGAGCACGATCCGCTCGCGACGACGCAGATCGCGCAAGGCATCACCACGGTGCTGCTCGGCGCGGACGGCGACTCGCCGTGGCCGATCGGTCCGTGGCTCGAAGCGCGTCGCAAGAGTCCGGTGTCGTTCAATCTCGCGGTCACCGCCGGGCACGCGACGATTCGCGAACAGGTGATGCAGAAAGACTTCCGGCGCGTAGCGCGTCCGACAGAGGTCGCGGCGATGGCCAAGCTCGTGGAGCAAGCGATGAGCGAAGGCGCGATCGGGCTCTCGAGCGGCCTCGAGTACGACGTCGCCAGCTACAGCAATACGGACGAGATGGTCGCAGTGGCCGCCGCGGCCGCGAAACACGGCGGCTTCTATATGACCCACATCCGCGACGAGGCGGACCGCTCGTTCGAGGCGCTCGACGAAGTGGTCACGATCGGCAAGCGCGCGCACATTCCCATCGAGCATTCACACATCAAGCTGGGCACGGTCAAGGTCTGGAACCGGGCCGCGGAGTACATCCGCATCATCGAAGCAGCGCGCAAGAGCGGCGTCGACTATCTCGCCGACTGCTATCCGTACGATGCGTGGTACTCCACGATCAAGGTGCTCGTGCCCGACAAGCAGTACGAGTCGCCGGCCAGCGTGAAAGAAGCGCTCGCTGCGGTGGGCGGCGCTGGCAACGTAACGATCGCCACCTTCCCACCGAACAAACGCTACGAGCAGCAGACGATCGAGCAGCTGGCGCAGGCCGAGAGCATCGATCCCATCGAGATGTTCATCAGGATCATCCGCGAGGGTAACGCGGCGAACGAAGACGCGGGCGTCATCGCCAAGTCGATGACCGATGCCGATATCGAGGCGTTCTACAAACAGCCGTGGGTCATGGTCGCGAGCGACGGCGGCATCGACGGCGCGCATCCGCGCGGCGCCGGCACGTTCCCGCGCGTGCTCGGCCGATTCGTGCGCGAGAAGCACTGGCTGACGCTGCCCGAGGCGATCCGCAAGATGACCTCGCTGCCCGCGCAGCGGCTCGGGCTGCGCGACCGCGGCACGCTGCGCGAGGGAACCTTTGCCGACCTCGTGTTGTTCGATCCGCAGACGGTAATCGACCGTGCCACGTTCGCGCAGCCGCAGGAGCTGCCGGTCGGCATCCAGACGGTTTTCGTCAACGGCGAAATGGTATGGAACGAGGGCCGCCCGACGGGCGCCAAGCCGGGTCACGTACTGACGCACTGATTGCGGGGGACCGATGATTACCAGACGCCGGGTCGTTGCAGGCTCCGCCGGCGCGCTGCTGCTGGCCGGGGCTGGCGGCTTCGCCTTCGCGGCCGACGAGGCCGCCGATGAGCCGCTGATCGCGTTGCCGGGCAAGCGGCCGCTCATCAAGCGTACTTTTCGGCCGCCGAACTTCGAAACACCGCTGGCGGAGTTGCGCCAGCAATTCACCGCCAACGACGCATTCTTCGTGCGCTATCACCTGGCGTCGATTCCGGAGGTCGACGCGCGAACTTGGCGCTTGCGCGTCGCGGGCGCGAGCGTCAAGCGCCCGCTGGAGCTCTCGTTGAACGACCTGAAGCGCGAGTTCGAGCGCGTCAGCCTCGCCGCCGTGAACCAGTGCTCCGGCAATCGCCGCGGTCTGTTCACACCGCGGGCCGGTGGCGTGCAGTGGACTTACGGCGCGATGGGTAACGCGATGTGGAGCGGCGTGCGCCTGCGCGACGTGCTGAATCGCGCGGGGATCAACGGCAATGCTCTCGAAGTCGTGCTCGACGGCGAGGATCAGCCGGCGCTGCCCGGAACCCCGGACTTCGCGAAGAGCATCCCGACGGAGCGCGCGCTCGACGAACATACGCTGATCGCGTTCGAAATGAACGGCCAGCCCCTGCCCCGCTGGAACGGCGCGCCGGCGCGCCTCGTCGTGCCCGGCTGGACGGCGACCTATTGGGTGAAGCACCTGACGTCGATCCGCGCCGAGCCGCAAGCGTTCGACGGCTTCTGGATGAAGAATGCTTACCGCATCCCGACGGGCAAGTTTCCGGGTGTGCGCTTCGCGAGCCAGGAGAATGCGGAGACGACGCCGATCACGGAGATCCTGATCAATTCGCTCGTGACCAGTCACAGCAATGGCGATCGCCTCGCGCGCGGCCGGCCGGCGGAGCTTGCAGGGTGGGCCTGGGACGGCGGCAGCGGCATCGAAGCAGTCGAGATCTCGCTGAACGAAGGCCAGTCGTGGCGAGCAGCGAAGCTCGGCGAAGAGCCGAGTAGCTACTCGTGGCGCGGATTCAGCGCCGCGCTCGATACCTCGAAGGCTGGTCCGCTGCATATCTCAGTGCGCGCGACCGGTCGCAATGGGGCTCGACAGCCGGAGAGCCTGACGCCGAATCCTGCGGGCTATCACCACAACATCATCCAGACCTTGGACCTGGAGGTCGCATGAACGCCGCGCTGCGTGGCTTGCTGGCGATCTGCGCGGCGGCGTCCGCGACCGTCGCGGCGGCGGCCGGTGAGGAAGCGATTCAGTTGCAGGACGCGCCCGATCGCGACCTGGTGGTGGCGCGGTGTTCCGTCTGTCATAGCGTCGACTACGTTCCCATGAATGCGCCGGTGTTCGATCGCGCCGGCTGGCAGAAGAGCGTGCGCAAGATGATCGACACCTTCGGCGCACCCATCAGCGAAGACGATGCGAAGCGCATCGTCGAATACCTTGGCAAAAACTACTGAAGCGTTGCCATGCACCGACTGCTCATCGCCTTGATCGTCTGCGTGGGTCTGAGCGGCGTCGCTCGCGCAGAAGGGCTCGACGAAGCCGCGGCTGCCCGCTTCGCGCAACTCGCGCTCGACTGCGTGCACAAGGAGTATCCGAACAAGATCGCGCATTACATGACGAGCGATGCCGATCTGAAGCCGCCGCGGCAGCTGACGCCCGCGTTCTATGGCTGCTACGACTGGCACTCGACGGTGCATGGCCACTGGCTGCTTGCTCGCGTGATCAAACTGTTCCCGCACTCTGCGGTCGCGCAGAAGGCGCGCGCCGCACTGGCGTTGAGCTTGACGCAGCAGAACATCGCCGCCGAGGTTGCGTACATCACGGCGCCGGGACGCGAGTCGTTCGAACGGCCGTACGGCCTCGCGTGGCTGCTGCAGCTCGCGGCCGAACTGCGCAGCACGGATGATCGGCAATTCCAAGAATGGTCAGCAAATCTGGCGCCGCTGGAAGCAGCGGCGGCGAAGAAGCTCACGACCTGGCTTCCCAAGCTCAGCTATCCCATCCGCATCGGCGAGCATGACCAGACCGCGTTCGCATTCGGCCTGACCTGGGACTGGGCGCGAGCGACTAAGAACAGTGAGATGGAAGCGCTGCTGCGCGAGAAGGCCAAGCAGTTCTATCTTGGAGACAAGAACTGTCCATTGGCGTACGAGCCGTCCGGTCAGGACTTTCTCTCGCCGTGCCTCGCCGAAGCGGATTTCGTCAGGCGTGTGCTCGCACCGGCTCAGTTCGCGCAGTGGCTGACTGCTTTCCTGCCGCAAATTCCCAAGGATGGCTCGACGGCGTGGCTCCAAGCTGCGCGTATCACAGATCGCAGCGATCCCAAGCTAGCGCACCTGGACCGCTTGAATCTGAGCCGCGCGTGGATGCTGGAGGGAATCGCTGAAGGATTGCCTGCCGCGGATGCACGCCGCGGCGCGTTGCGCGCAAGCGCCGCCTTGCATCGGAATGCTTCGCTTGGATCTGTGACCAGCGAGCACTACGTCGGTAGTCACTGGCTCGGGACGTTCGCCCTGTACGGTGCGTCTCGCAATATGCAGAGTGGTGCGGCGATGAAGACTGCGAAGGTCGTTGCGATCAATGTGCTGCTGCTGCCCGACCAGTCGATGAGCCGGCGGGCGAAGGAGATCAACGGTCAGTTGCGGCAGAGCTACCCTCAAGGTTTCGCGCTCGACGCGAGTCACGTGCCGCACATCTCGATTCTGCATCGATACGTTTCAGCTGAAACGTTGCCGCAGGTGTTCGCCGCGGTCGAGCAGGTCGCTACGAAGCACTCGCCGGTCGGCGTCACGCTGACTGCCAGCGGCCTGGAATCTTCGCCGTGGGAGGGGCATCAGGTCACGAGCATCAAAGTGCAGAAGACGCCGGAGCTGAGTGCGCTACAGGATGAGCTCGTCGCGGCCTTGCGTCCGTACGCAGTGGAGTCGGGCGGAGCCGATGCGTTTGTTACTACAGGTGGCGAGACGGCCGTCGGCGATCAAACGATCGACTACGTGCGAACGTTTGTCGAGAAGCAGACCGGTGAGAACTTCAAGCCCCACATCACCGCGGGCATCAGCGACTCACCGCCGGCAAGCGACTTCAAGCCGATGCAATTCAAGGTCGCTGCGCTGGTGGTGTATCAGCTCGGGAATGTGGGGACTGCGCGCAAGGAACTGTGGCGCTCGTCTTCAGGTCGCTAGCGCTCACGACCACCCACTCCTGAGGAAGACGAATTCCGCTTGTTGTCCCGATACTCCTCCAGTTCCCGCACACTGGGACGGGCGAAGATCAGAGCTGCGCCCAGGACACCAAAGCTGATAACTAGAAACATCTTGTCGAAGCGTCCGAATACGCCGAACCCGAGCCAATAGTTTGCCAGGCAAAGCAAACACGCCGCGAGCGCGATGCCCACGGCTACCCGTCTCGTCGTGAGTGATGGTTCGGTCATTGCACTATTGTGCTGCCTGGGATGTCACACGCATGTTCGCATCTATGACTCTTTTGCCCTGTTCCCTTTCTGTTTGTGTTCGCGCATATCCTGACGGGTAGGGCGAAGAAGCTTCCATAGACCACCATCGCCGCTATTAAAGCTACCAGATGACCTTGGAGATGCGGTGGCCAAAGAAGCCGAGATCCAGTAATAGTCGGCTCCTGCAAAAAGCTCTAGCAGCAAGAAGAGCAATGCGAAAAGTCTATGAAGGTTGTAGGCCAACTTAGTCATGACCATTCCGCGCGTGCGTTCCTTCAACAACCTACTAGTCCTGCGCCTCCAGTTGGCAGCGCTTGACGATCCAGTCACTGCCGCTGCTCTTTTGCAGTCGTAGTTTCGCGATTAGCGAACCCTTCGTGCCATGTACTAGCACCGACACGCGAGCTTCACGCACGTTGCCGTGCATCTCGTCAGAGAAAACCTGTGAAGTAGTACTCAGGCGCGTCTCCTGAATCTCACCCACCTTCTCGCGGACTTCTGCGGACTGGCGCAGCCACCGCTCAGAAAACCGATAGGGTTCGCTCTGCGAGGCGGAGAAGTACAGACCAGCCGACAAAGCAATTCCGCCCAGGATCGCGATCGCGATCCACCGCAGCTGTCGCATCATAAGTGACACGCCGTTCGCTAACGCCATGCACGGTGCGACGTCGTGGATTGCCCCAAGTCGCTATTTTAGACGCTTTGAGTTACCACGCGCTAACGTGGCCCATCCAGAACATTCGTGTGGCTTATGTGACTCCCCAGAAAAAGGCCCGGATGAGAAGCAGTATCACGATAGCCAAGCTGGATAGTCTCAACCATCTGCTCGCGCTACCCACTATCGCGAAAACTATGGCGCCGAGGAAAGCGAGTCCACCAATCGCCCCTGCAACGTGGACCGCGTCGAGTGTTCCAGATCGCATCCGCTCACCGGCCGCGAAAAGCATTTGCTCGACTGCGCTGTCGTTCTGCTTGGAAACTATGGCATGCGCTTGACGCAGATCCTGGAGACCGGTTTGCATCGTCCGCACTGCCCCCGCTGCAAGGACGGCAATTGATGCGAGCGCAATGAACACTACCGCCGGTCCAATGTGTCTCAGCGCAGCTAATGCCCAGCCATCACCTCTCACAGCAGCGTCGGTACTCATTCACCCTCCTCCTTTCGATATGCATCTGCGACCTCCAGGCCGCGCTGCATTATGGCCGTATGAGGTGCTCCGAGGGTTGAATCCTCAAGGGGAAAGTAGAAGTCCGTGAAAGCTACCCACCAACGGCCCCAAATGTGACTTCTCGAATGCAGCAGCTCGTGAAACAAAGTGCCCGCCAGGTCGGCTCTGGAGAGATAGTTGGCGGCGAGTTGGATGTCGCCGGAAAAAAGGCCGGTTGTGCCCCTTTTCTCTTTCCAAAAGTCGACATCCGTATTGAACTCTATGGCCGGCATGTCGCCGATCTCATCGGAATAGTTTCTGCGGAGAAAGGCCTCCACAGCCTCAAGGTCGTCATCATTGCGTTGTTTCAAAATGATGCATGCCGTGGGAACTCCGTCCGCACAAGCGTGGAACACTCCGTTTGTGCCACCTCGGGTTGAGAGGTTGGGGGGAGCGTTCACTCCGAGAGAATTCCATAGGCTCTGGATCGCCGTCCAAAAACCATTGCCGGATCCGACTTGCTGATACGCAGGCGAACCATCGGCTTCCGTGATGTTCGACTGACCACCTGGCGTCCACACCAGAGCCGTTGGACTGCGCGGCCGCACGGCGCCCGTGGGACCTTGGAAGCCGCTCATGTGCATGAACTGGAACCAGCCTTGACCTGAGAAGCTTTGCATTGGCGCGCAATGACAGCTGCCCATCATTTCGCCCCACTGCAACTGCCAAGCCAACGCTCCTGCTTGGAAGGCGGCCTCGGCGCACGGCGAGATCATCTGTACTGGACCGTCACCACCACTCCAGTCACTGCCGCACCGTGACCCGCCATCTATGGGTCGGACGGTTCCGCGCTCTGTCCTGGTGTAGCCACTAGGATCCGTCGCACTCAGCGGATTGTTGGCGACATACGAGTATCGGTTCCAACCCTGTGTACTCCCGGCGCCATCGATGATCGGATCAGCACTCATGAACCTGCCAACGATCTGGTCATACACGCGGCCGTTCATATTCACGAGATTCAGATTGTCGAGCATCTCGTGCGAAGTGAAGCCGTGACGCGTCGTGTTGGTGATCGTGGTCCAGGCAGACGCCGCGGGATTGCCGTTCCACGTTCCACCATTGCGGCGGCGGCCCCATGCGTCGAACGACAGCCTCGACATCTGAGCACCGCTGGAGTCGGTGATCATCTCGGTTGAACCGAGGTGATCCCTCAGCGGGTACACCGTCTCGTTGGTACCCGTGCTGTGCCGGATGTACTCAGCAACTACGCCCGTGCCACCGGCAATGTAGTGCTTCCAATGGGTATCAGTGCCGAGCGTGACCTTTTCGAGCAGTCCGCCGACATAGATCGTCTGTTCGCTCGTGCCGCCATAGCTCGCAACCTGCTTCCACCGTGCGCGATCCGGTCCATAGAAGAACTGGCTCGAGTTGCTGCTCGGGCCGTTGATCGTATTCGGCAGGTTGTAGCTGTACCAGCTGACGGACAGGCCATTGCGGCTGTTCATGTTGCCGTTGGCGTCGTACCCGTACGTATTCGAGCCAGCGGCCGTCACCTGATGCTTCTTGGACGCGTGATAGGTATACGCACCCACACCAGTTTTCGATGTGATGTTGCCGAGCAAGTCGTAGCCGATCGTCATCGGATCGGGCCCGGTGATGGATGTGAGCCGATACAAATTGTCGTAGCCGAAGCCTTCGGTGAGGCCCAATCCAACGTGCTGTCGCTGCGTGAGATTGCCCGCGAGGTCCCATGTATAGCTCAGGTCCTGCAACGAAGTGCCGCCGCTGGGACCCGACTGAATGTAGTCGAGCACGCCGACCGCCATGTCGAACCCCCGCACCGTCTTCACGCCGTTGCCGAGCGTCTCATCGATGATGTTGCCCCAGGCGTCTGCGGCATTCGCTTGCCAGAAGACCGTTGTCGGCGCGTTGAAATCCTTTACCTTCAGCAACTGACTGTTCTGGTAGTCGTACTGCAGCTTCAGCCGGTAGCTGGACGTGCTGACCGGATACGTCAGCGTGTCGATCGCGCCGATGGCGTTGTAGGTGTAGTCGTATGCGTATGTGGCATCCGATGTGATCGAGCGCGTTTGCAGTCTTCCGATGCTGTCGTACGTGTAGTTTTCCGAGTAACCCGGTCCTGACATCGACGCGAGGCGACCGATGTTCTTGGATGCAGCCGAGGTGCCGAACGTGAACGTGGACGTGCCCTCGAACTCGGCCCGTGAGGTCAGCCGCCCTAGCTTGTCGTAGACGAAAGTCGTGTTCTGGCTCTTCGCGTCCGTCTGCGAAGTAACCTCGCCAAGTGCGTCCGGCGTAGACGTCCAGCTGCCGGCGTCCATATCGGTCTGCGCGGTGCGCATGCCGCGAATGTTGAAGGTGTTCGACTGCAAAATGTCGCTCGAACTATCCATTACGCGCAGAACGTTGCCGAATCCGTCGTAGTCGAAGCTCTGGTAGTAGCCGTCGTGATCGATAGAGCGCGCAAGGCTGCCGGCGACGTTGCCCACCTTCGTCGTCTGCTTGCTCTGTGGATCGACGACACGACTGGTGAGTCCCTCGTAGTAAAAGTTGATCGTCTTCGTCGTCGCGGTGGAGTCGGAGATTGGAGTCGTCGCAGAGGTTGGCCGACTAACCACGTCATAGGCAAACGTCGTCCAGAAGACGCTGCCGCCCGAGAAATAGGGGGCGCTGCGCTGTGCCACGCGCCCCACAGCGTCATAGCTCGTTATGACGATGGATCGCCCGCCGTCGACCAGCTCCGGCTCGTTGTAGAGCAGCCGACCAAATGCATCGAAGTACTGCACCACGTCACCTTCGATGCCGTTCGAGGTATTTCGCTGGGCAACCTGCAAGCTATAGCGCAGCTTGATATCACCGCAGAACGACGGCGACGTGCACGCAGTCAGCGCCCAAGTCGTGGCCGTGCCGTCCGGTCGGTTCTCGCGAGTGGGCCGACCGAAATCGTCGTACTGCCAGCTCATCTGAATGCCGTTCGGATCTGTCTCACTGGCAGGAGCCCCAAACGCGTAGTTCCAGGTCTTGTTGGTAATTTGGGATAACGCGTTGGTCACCGACGTTGGAAACTGACCGGTCGTGCCCCAGTTCGCGGTGGTCGTGCGCGCTGCCATCCCGATGCCGGTGACGCTGTCGGAGTTGACGTTGCCGAACCCGTCATAGCCGAGTGTGCGCGTGACCTGCAGCAACGAATCGCCAGATTCTTCGACGATCTGCGTCGGTCGGCATGCGGTCGTGTCCCAGGTGATGTTCGTAGTGCGGGTGATCGCGCTGCCACCGAATTGATTGTGCGAATTGATCACCTGTGTCTCGCCCGGTCGACCCCGACACCAGCTGCTCGGCGTATCCGAGAACGATGCAGTGGGGCTGAAGACACGGTGCACGTAGGAGGCACCCGGCTGGACGCCGTTCGCGCCCGAGGCAGGTTCGGTGGTCGTCGTCGTGATGTCGTAAGGGGTGCCCGTGGCCGAATCGACAAGAGTCTGCTGCACCGTCGTGCGAATGACGGCACCGTTGTACGTGCCGCCTACTTCTCGTTCGGTAGTCGTCGTCTGGTTGACGAACGGAAATGATCGCGTCTCGAATCCCGAGCCGTACGAGTATGTTTGCAGCGTATTGGTCGAGCGGGTGATCTCAGTGCTGCTCGGCTGCAGTACGACCATCTCCTTTGGCATGCCGGTGTACGGAAACAGTCGCTCCCGGTATTGAAGAACCTGAATGCCCGTCCGACTGTCCGTCGTTCGCCGAGCGTTGAAGCCTTCGGAGCCACGCCCTTGCAGATGGATGCGGGCGTAGTAGTACCAGAATGTCTGCGTGAACGTGCCGCCAATCCCGTTGCTCGCAACGAGGCTGCTCACGACGTGCACGGGTCCCTGATAGTCCACTTCAGGGAACGTCGCACCGGAGCTCTTCGTGTAGCTGCCTTGCGTGATGGGCGTGTAGCTGAAGGTGGCCGTGCTGCCGAAGCCGTCCGTTGCTGTTTGCAGCCGGTCGGGCGCAGAGCCCGAGTGCAACCGGAAGCGCCACGTACCGCTGATGGTGCCACCGATGTCGTCGAGCCCGTCGCCGTTGACATCAGAGATCAGGCTTCCGCCAGTGAAGCCTGCGGATACTGGCGTTGCGAAACTCTCACCGGTGGAGCGTGCGACGAACTGTCCGGTTGCATTCTGCAGGAGAATGTCATCGTAGCCGTCCTGGTCCCAATCGAAAACGCGCCATGCGCTGTATGAGCCGAGGCCGGTAACCGGGATCTCTCCGGTAAGTGAAGTGCCGGTGCTGAACCGCACAACGAGGTTGGCACTTTGGTTCAGGTAGAAAAGGTCAGTCTTGCCGTCGCCGTTGAAGTCTCCCCATGACAGCGAGCCTGCAGCATTCGGCGTTGTGACCGGGAAGGTGAACCCGCCAGGGCACACGACTTCGATGCGCCGGATGAAGGTGTATTGCGGCGGACTTGTGCCGTCGATCAATTGGCGCTGCGTGTGGCGAAACGTGATGTCCCCGCGCCCGTCACCGTTGAAGTCGGGTATCCTCCGCGCCTGCGGTTCTGTATTGCCTTCGAACACGCCCGCCTCGATCTTGTGGTCAGCCGCGTACGGCCCAAACAGGGTCGAGATGGTGGAGGAGAAGCCCGTCGGACCTCCGGGGGTACGCAATCTGTATCGGATAGCATCGCCGCCTGCGTAACCGATGAGGTCCGCCCAAACGAGGTCGTCACGCCCGTCACCATCGATATCCATGGCGCGCGCGGCGTTGCCCGTCGCGGTAGCCGGTGCCGAAGTATTCACCGGCGCCGCGAGTCCGCTGGCGCTGCCTAGCATCACTCCCCACGTGCCTCCAGCGAGCGGGACCAGCAGGTCGCCGAAGCCGTTGGCGTCGTAGTCGATGGGAATAGCGCCGGCGTAGTTAGTGTTGGCGACGCCCGTGTTGATCGGGGTGTTGTAGCCGCCCGAGCTATTGGCGAACATTACCATCCAGGTGCCGGCGCCCGTGCTCGAGGAATACACCAGGTCATCACGTCCGTCGGCATTGACGTCGATCGCATAGGGCGCAGTCGGCAACGCCACAGCAGTGTTGACTTCGGTACCCACCCCGCTCGTTCCGTTCTGGTAGCTGAACGTCGTCGCCGGATAACAATCGGGAGTCGCCCCTGCGCACTCCTGAATGGACGCCAGGCGGCTCTTGAAGGTCGAGGACAGCGCACCTTCGTACGTCAGCTCGTAACGTCGCACGAGTGTCGTCGTGTTGTATTTCACGTCGACGCGATCGAGTCGTGTGATCTGCTTGACCACGCTGCCGGCGATGTATCCGGTGTCGATTTCGTTGGAGGGTTTCGTTTCCCAGACGAAGTCGATGTCGTATGCGCTGCTCAGTCCCTGTCCTGGGTTGCTCGTGTATTGAATGAGGTCGATTCGAAAGCCGCCGTTGGCTGCGTCTTCGAAATAAGTGAAAGTGATCGCGTTGCCCGAGCGATCGCGAATCTTGTTGAGCGCCCAGGTTCGCGCAGTCGTCTGCCCGACCGATTCGATGCGCGAGTCGGCCGTGTTGCCGTACTCGTAGATGAGTCCGTCCTTGCCTTCGACGGTGAAACTCGCAGGTCCATTGCCGGCCGTGCCGAGAGAAGTGATGCGGGCGAACGTCTCGATCTCAGTTTGGTAGGTCGCACCGGCGCTGCCATAAGTGCCGGACACGAGTCGCAACTTGTTGCCATTCAGGCAGAAGCGATCCGAAGTGTCGTTGCGGACGTCGCGTGCCTGCCCATCGGCTGCCCAGATCTTTGGGCAGCGCGAAATTGCGGAAAGTCCGGCGATGCTCCAGCCCACACCCAGCAACGTGTCCGGGTTGCGATGGCCATACACGAGCGCCAGCTGCGGCGTCATGCCGTGCGTGCCGGGCGGCGCGAAGATCGGAATGGAGTAGTTGGCCTCGCCGGTCTGCGAGACGTCCGCAGACCCGGCAGTCTTGCCGACTGCGCCGATAGCCTGCGACGGAACGACAACAATCAGGAGGAACAACGCGATCCGCGTGCTTGTTCTTGTATCCATACAACCCCGCCGAACGCCGCGAATGCGACGTGCTGTTTACTAGTTGTAGCGACGCGGGACGAGCGTTTCCCTCACAGCGGCGAATGAAGAACGCGTCATGAAGTTCTTCGCGAGATCGCTAATCGGAACGATCGCAGAACACAAAGGCGCCGGGACTGAAAGCCTTCAGCTGCGCGCGGTCTTGGGCCGACCACTCCGCGCCCAGATCGCCAGCGGGATCGAATTGGATGATGAGGCTGGGCCTTCCTGCATGGATCTGTGCATACCTGAGCCCGTGGGCACGAACGTCCTCGCCGTCATCGCCGTTGAACTGCACGAGCGTCGGTGCGAACCCCAGCCGACCGGTGTCCAGCTGGACCACGTGCCAGG
>DATBKP010000101.1:0-28841 GCA_036555785.1 Steroidobacteraceae bacterium | reverse complement strand
ACGACCCCCGATGGCCTGTCCGGCTCGTCGGCCGGGCAGTGCAGTTTCATTGTGGCGCGGCCAAAGTAGCAGAGGGCGGGCAGCCGGCACAGCGAACTTTTGCCGTCCCGTAGGTCGGAATCACAATTGCCCCTTCTTCGCTTCCAATGCCTCCCAGCGCGCAAACTTTTCCGCCAGCTGGCGCTCGAGGTCGCCGGCAAGTTGCCGGTCGGCCTTGATCTGCTCGCCGCCCAGCTTGTGATAGTCGCCGCTGCTCATCCGTGCCGTGAGCTCGTGTTGCTGCTGTTCCAGTGCTTCGATTTCCGCGGGCAGCTGCGCCAGCTCGCGCGTCTCCTTGTAGCTCATCTTGGTTGGCGCGGCACGGGGCGTGTCATCGCTCCGGCTCGCCTTCGGCTTCGGCGCTGCTGCGGCGATCGGACGCCGTTGGGTGAGCCAGTCGCTGTAGCCGCCGACGTACTCCTGCCACTTGCCATTGCCTTCGGCGACGAGCGTCTGCGTCACGACGTTGTCGAGAAACGCGCGATCGTGGCTGACCAGCAGCAGCGTGCCCGCATAGCTCTGCAGCGTCGCTTCCAGCAATTCCAGCGATTCGATGTCGAGGTCGTTTGTCGGTTCATCCATTACAAGAACGTTCGCTGTGCGCGCGAACAGTCTCGCGAGCAGCAGGCGATTGCGCTCGCCGCCCGACAGTGCCTTCACCGGTGAGTTCGCGCGCTGCGAGGAGAACAGGAAGTCGCTCAGGTACGTGACGACGTGCTTGCGCTCGCGACCGATCTCGATCCAGTCCGAGCCCGGGCTGATCGTCTCGATCACGGACTTCTCGGGATCCAGCTGCTCGCGCATCTGGTCGAAATACGCGACCTGCACGTTCGCGCCGAGCCGCACCGTGCCGGCGTCCGGCTCCAGCAGCCCGAGAATGAGGCGGATGAGCGTCGACTTGCCGGCGCCGTTCGGGCCGATCAGTCCGAGCCGATCGCCGCGCTGCAAGCGCAGCGACAGGCCTTTGACGATCGACCGTTCCCCGAAGCTCTTGTCGACGTCGAGGAGCTCGGCGACCAGCTTGCCGGAGCGCTCGCCCGCATCGAGCGTGAGCTTGAGATCTCCCAGGCGCTCGCGGCGCGCTGCACGCTCGGCGCGCAACGCTTCCAGCCGGCGCACTCGACCTTCGTTGCGCGTGCGGCGCGCTTCGATGCCGCGGCGGATCCAGACTTCTTCCTGCGCCCAGAACTTGTCGAATTTGCGATTCGCGATCTCTTCGGCGGCAAGCTGCTCGCCCTTGCGCGCCTCGTACGCTGCGAAGTTGCCGGGGTAGCTGCGCAGCAGGCCGCGATCGAGCTCGATGATGCGCGTGACGACGCGGTCGAGAAACGCGCGGTCGTGCGTGATGACGATCAGCGAGGGACCTTTGAGCAGCAGCTCTTCGAGCGCGGCGATGCCGTCGATGTCGAGGTGATTGGTCGGCTCGTCGAGCAGCAGCAAGTCAGGTTGCAACGCCAGCGCGAGAGCCAGTGCCGCGCGCTTGCGCTCACCGCCGGATGCGGTATCCGGCGTGCGCTGCGCATCGACGCCGAGCCGGTGCAGAAATTCCGTGAGCCGCGCATCGATGCGCCAGCGCTCGCGCTCGTCCGGCAGGCGATCGGTCTGCCCGCGCGCGATCAGGCTGTCGCGCAGCGTCGCTGCCGGCGGCAGCTCCGGCTCCTGCTCGACCAGCACGATGCGCAACCCGTCCTGGCGCGCGATCTCGCCGTCGTCGAGCGCGATCTTGCCGGCGATCGCCTGCAGCAGCGAGGACTTGCCGGTGCCGTTGCGGCCGATCAGGCCGACGCGCTCGCCGGCGTCGACCGACAGGCTCGCAAGGTCGAGCAGCGGATGCAGGCCGTAGGCCAGCTCGGCATTGCGCAGGGCGATCAAGGGCATGTGGGCATCATACCCACAAACCCGATAGGCAACCGCCGGGTTGCATTTGAGCGGGCTGGCGCTATCATGCAACCAGGAGGTTGCCTATGAGACAGATCACCGATCGCATCGAACGCAAGATCCTGCTGCAGGCGCCGCGGGCGCGCGTATGGCGGGCGCTGTCCAATGCCGAAGAGTTCGGCAACTGGTTCGGCGTGCAGCTGCGCGGCAAGACGTTCGCGCCGGGCCAGCGCACGCAGGGCCAGATCACGTATCCGGGCTACGAGCACGTCGTCTTCGAGGTGTGGATCGAGCGCCTGGAGCCGGAAAAGCTGATGTCCTTCCGCTGGCATCCGTACGCGATCGAGCAGGGCGTCGACTATTCGTCCGAGCCGACCACGCTGGTGACGTTCGAGCTGCAGGACGCGGAGGGCGGCACGCTGCTGTCCGTCGTAGAATCAGGCTTCGACAAGATCCCGCCGCACCGGCGTCTCGATGCGTTCCGGATGAACAGCAGCGGGTGGGAAGAGCAGATGCAGAACATTGCAAAACATGTCGCTGCGCGTTAGCCCGCCGCTGCGCAGCGCCGGGTTCCGCAACGCCGCCCCCGTATTCGCCGCGCTCGGCGATGAAACACGGCTGCGGCTGGTCGCATTCCTGTGCAGCAGCGGCGCGAAGTCGATCGCGCAGCTGACGTCCGGTACGGACATCACGCGCCAGGCCGTGACGAAACACCTACAGGTGCTGGCGAATGCAGGCCTGGTGCGGGACGTCCGCGCCGGACGCGAGCGTTTATGGGAGCTGGAGCCGGCGCGGATCGAGGGAGCGCGCCGCTCGCTGGAGCTGATCGAGCAGCAGTGGGATCATGCACTGGGCAAGTTGAAGCGCGCTGTCGAAGGTCCGCCCTGAGAATCGCAACTTGAGAATCGGCAAACCGCTGCTGTTGATCACCACGCCGATCGGGCTGGCGATCGGTCTCTATGAAGGCTGGCGCCTGGCGGGCGGCCTGGTGTTTCTCATGGCCGCGTTCATCGGGCTGCTCGCGTTCGCGTTCCTGACGGTCGTGCTGACCATTCGCCGGGAGCGGCAGCGGGAAGAGGAGAAGAAGAAAGAGTCGGGCTGAAGCCCGACCTACAGGCCCGACCTACGAGCGCGGCTCGATGACGAGGCTCTGCACGGCGCGGCCGAAGTAGCCGCGCCGGTCGCCGAGTTTCGCGAAGGCGATGCCGGTGCCGCCGTCACCAAGCCAGCTCTGCGCGTCGAGCAGTAGCCACTCGCCGACCGGCATTCGTGCCAGGCTGATGGTCAGGTCGCCGTTGATGAACGTCCACTTGCCCCACTCGAGCACGGTGGACACGCCGTTGCAGAAGTCGGCGACCATCGCCACGCGTTGCAGCGGCGTCGCCACCTCGTCGGCGAACAGCGGCCGATCGGGGCGGAACCAGATCGCGGCCGGACCGGGTTGGCGAAATTGCCCCTGCACGACGCGCATCGTCATGCCGCGAATGAACGCATTCGACGTGTCGGTGTTGGGCACATCCGCGGGCTGACCGGCTTCCGGGCCGGGCAGGGCGATCTTTTCCTCGATCGCGGTCGGCGGCAGACTCAACTCGAGGCGCCGGATCTTCAGCACCGTTGCGCGCACGACGACGACGTCCTCGTGCAGCAGCGTCACCGCGCACAGCTGAATCTTGCGTCCCTCACGCACCACCTCCGCACGCAATTGCAACGCTGCGATCGGCACCGGCCGCAGCAGATCGACAGTGATGCGCACGACCTGCATCGGCTCGCGCGTCGGGATGCGCTCCGCGGCCCACGCGATCAGCGCCGTCGGCGCGCCGCCGTGCTGCAATCCCGGATCCCACGGACCGGCGGTGAATTGCGTGGCGAATGCTGTGTCCTGCTCGACGCGATACAGGAAGGTCATTGCTGGGCGAGGGCTCGCAAGGCGGCTGCGGTCGCGGGGTCCGCGGGGAAGAACGACTCGAGCGCCAATTCTGACAGAGTTACGTCGACGGGAGTGCCGAAAACCGTGATGGTGCTGATGAAGCTCAGCACGCCGGCGTCCGTCGCGAGCCGGAAGGGCACCGCATACGACACGGCGCTCGCCGGAGATTCTGCAGTGTGAGCAGGCGCCGGGTATGCGCTGAGCTCCTTGTAGAGGTCGGCGAGCACGGGATCGGCCGAGACTTCGATCTGCCGCCGCAGGCGCGCCAGCAGGTGCGAGCGCCATTCGGCGAGATTCACGATACGCGGCGCCATGCCGTCCGGGTGCAGCGTGAGACGCAGCACATTCAGCGGCGGCGTCAGCAACGCCGGTGCAACGCCGGTCATGAAATAGCGCGCGGGCGCATTGGCAGCGATCAGCTGCCAGTGACGATCGACGGCGATGGCCGGATACGGCTCATGGCCTTTGAGCACGAGATCGACCGCTTCGCGCGCTGGCTGCAGCGCCGGATCGCTCAGCGCGTGCTCCTTGAACATCGGCGCGAAGCCCGCGGCGATCAGCAGTGAATTGCGCTCGCGCAACGGCACGTCCAGCAGCTCCGCGAGGTGCAGCACCATCTCGCGGCTCGGCTGCGAGCGGCCGGTCTCCAGGAAACTCAGGTGCTTCGAGGAGATCTCCGCTTCGACGGAGAAATCCAGCTGGCTCAGCCGGCGCCGCTGCCGCCATTCGCGCAGCAGATCGCCGACCGGACGGCTCATCGATACCCTTCCGTGCATGCTCGTATTCATGGCGCGACGATAACGCAGCTGCTGCTGCCATCTCCATTACCTGTCAGGTAATCGACGCTGCGCCGGCGCGGCCGCCATCATGAGCGCGCTTGCAAACTTCCTGAATGAGGATCGCGCCATGACTGCCATTCGCTCTTCTGCCTTTCTGCGCCGTGTCCTGACCGTCGACGCCGTATTCAGCGGCGTGAGCGGCATCGCCATGATCGCGTTCGCGGAGCTGTTCGCGAACCTGCTGCAACTGCCGGTCGAACTGGTCAGCGAAGCAGGCATCGTGCTGCTGCCGTTCGCGGCGTTCGTCGGCTTCATCGCTTCGCGCAGCGAGCCGGCACGCTTCGCCGTCTGGATCGTCATCGCGCTGAACGCGGTGTGGGTCGTCGACAGCGTCGTGCTGCTGTTCACCGGCTGGGTCGCGCCAAATGTGCTCGGCTATGCTGTCGTCCTCGCGCAGGCCGCAGGTGTGCTGGTGCTCGCCGATCTGGAATATATGGGGCTGAAGCGCTCGGCCGTCGCTGCCTGACCAAGGATGGTTGTGGCGCGGAGCCCGCTCTGCTGTACTCCCGCAGGGGATAGCAAACGGAGTGAGTCATGGGCTCAGCGCCGCCCGAGGCCGGGCAATGGCAACGTATTGCACCCTACCTGGATCAGGCACTGGATCTGCCGGCCGCGGAACGCGAGCACTGGCTGACGGAGCTGGGCCGGCAACACACCGACATTGCGGACGCCGTTCGCAAGCTGCTGCAGGAGCACGCCGACCTCCAGCATCGCGGCTTTCTCGCTGCCCCGGTGCTCAGTCCGGTGCGCCAGGCGCTGCTGCGGCAGAGCGCGGTCGTCGGCGACCAGGTCGGCAGTTACCGGCTGATTCGCGAGATCGGCCGCGGCGGCATGAGCTCGGTCTGGCTCGCACAGCGCTGCGACGGGCAATTGCAGCGCGACGTCGCGCTCAAGCTGCCGTTTCAGGGCTCGCGTCAGGCCGAGTTCGTCGAGCGCTTCCGGCGCGAGCGCGACATCCTCGCGACGCTCACGCATCCCAATCTCGCCACGCTGTATGACGCGGGCGTCACCGCGTCCGGACAGCCGTACCTGGCGATGGAGCACGTCGACGGCAAGTCGCTGACCGCTTATTGCGACGACCGCCGGCTGACGATTCGCGAGCGGTTGCGCTTGTTTCTGCAGGTGCTCGCCGCTGTCGAGTTCGCGCATTCGCAGCTGGTGCTGCACCGGGATCTGAAGCCCTCGAACATCCTCGTGACGCCGCAGGCACGGGTCGTGCTGCTCGATTTCGGCATCGCGAAGCTGCTGTCGACGGGTGCGTTGCCCGGCGGCACGCTCGCGCCCGATCCGATCACGCAGTTCGCGGAGGGCCCGCTCACGCCCGACTACGCATCGCCCGAGCAGCTCGGCGCGCAGCCGGTCGGCACGGCATCCGATATCTACTCGCTCGGCGTCGTGCTGCACGAGTTGCTGGTCGGCAGCCGCACGTTCGGCGCCGGGCGTGTGTCGCGGCGGCAGCTCGAAGAAGCGATCCTCACCAAGGATCCGCAGCGGCCGAGCCAGGTGGCGGCAAGCGAAACCGTCGCGGCTGCGCGTCACACGACGCCTCGCCGGCTCGCGCAAACCCTGCGAGGCGATCTCGACACGATCGTGCTGAAGGCGCTGAAGAGGGCGCCGGTCGAACGCTATCTGTCCGTGGGCGCCTTCGCGCAGGACATCGCCAACTATCTCGCTAGCATGCCGGTGAGCGCGCGGCCGGACAGCGGCTGGTATCGCTCGCGCCGGTTCATCGCGCGTCACAAGGTCCAGGTCACGGCCGCGGCAGCCGCGGTGCTGGCGCTCGGCGTCGGGTTCGGTGCGGCCCTGTGGCAAGGGCAGCGAGCGGAAAGGCATCGCGCGATAGCCGTCGAAATGCTGGCGAACTCGGAGGCGACGCTGGATTTCATGCGCGCGGTGCTCAGGGACGGCGTGAGCAACGAGGAGACGCTGACGATCGACGAGCTGTACGCGCGCAGCGAGGCGCTCGCGGAGCAGCTGGGCAAAGGCGATCCCCGCACTCGCGCGGTGGCGAGCGACTTCGTCGCCTGGTGGTACATCGCGCACGATCAGTTCGATCGCGCAGACAAAGTGTTGACGCGAGTGATCGACTCGCTGCCGCAAAGCTTGCCGGTGCGATCTTCGCTGATCTGCAATCGCGCGTACGCGCGCTCGCAGCTCGGCCACGCCGACGAGGCGGCAGCCGCGATCGATCAGGAGATCGCGCGCCACGCGTCCGACGATCCCGCGCTCTCGACGTGCCTCGACCAGCGCGCCAGCCTCGCTGTCAGTCTCAACGATGGCCGTCACGCGCTGACGTATGCGCTGCAGGCGCTGCAGCACTTCGAGATCACCGGCCAGCAATCCGTCCGCCAGAAGTCGAGCCTGCTGGGGCAGGTCGCCTCCGCGTACGCGCTCAAAGGCTTGCCGGATCGCGCCCAGGAGTACTACCAGCAATCGTTCGATCTGCTCGAGCGTCTCGGCCGTGGCGACTCGCTCGACGCGAGCGCGCTGCTCAGCAACTGGGGCGTCGCGCTGTTCGCTGCCGGCAATCCGCTGCGCGCTTACGATCTGCTGCAGCGATCGATCGACATCGATCGGCGGCGCTCGTTGACCGGGGAACAGCAGCAATACACGAGCTCGAGCCTGGGCAGTGTGTTGCGAGCGCTGGGGCGCTACCCGGAAGCCGACGCTGCATACGACATCGCGCTCGGTGCGAAGCCGGATCCTCAAGCCGAGGTGTATGCCATCGTCAGCAAGGCCCGCGTCGCCGTGTTGCAGGGGCGGCTCGAGAATGCGCAGCAGCTGCTGGACGAGGCCGCAGCGACGATGCGCGAGCGACACGTCGACGAAGGCGCTACCGGCGCCCTCGTGCACCGGCTCGTGCAGGCGCAGATCTGGGCAGCGCAGGGCCGGTCGGCCGACGCGGTGACTGCATTCACTGGCGTGCTCGACAGTTACACGCGACTCGACTGCTGTAGCGGCCCGCGCTCACAGGTATTGGTCGCGCGCGCGACCGTGCGATTCAAGGACCGGCAACTCGAGCTGGCCGCGCGCGACGCCGAGGAAGCGCTGAAATTCGCGCAGACGGCGCAGGGCCAGCTGCCGTCATCGTCGACCACAGGCGAGGCGTGGCTGATGCTCGCGCAGATCGAACAGGCCCGCGGGCACGCCGACGAGGCGCAGCGCGCTTATGCGCAGGCCGTGAGCAACCTGGTCGAAACGCTCGGCGAGCAGCATCCCGATACGGTGCGCGCCAGGAAGGGAATGAGCGATACTTGAGGCCTTGCAGTCACGCACCGGGGCGCCCATGACTTCATCGGCTCTGTTCGCTTTCCTGCATCACGCGGCCGCATTCCTGCTGGTCGCCGTCGTCACCGTCGAGCTCGTGCTGATGCGCGGCGAGCTGACGGTCGCATCAGCTCGCACGCTGCTGCGCATGGACTCCGTGTATGGGCTGTGTGCGGTCGTGCTGCTGATCGTCGGCTTCATTCGCGTCTTCTATACGGAGAAGGGCGCGGCCTATTACTTCCACAGCGGCACGTTTCTCGCGAAGCTCGCGCTGTTCGTCGTCGTCGGTCTGCTGTCGATCATGCCGACCGTGCAGTTCCTCGGCTGGCGCAAGGCGCTGAAGGCGGGCCAGGCGCCGACGCTGGACGACGCGACGCGGCGGCGCGTGCGCATGATCATTCACACTGAGCTGACCCTGCTGTTCCTGATCATGCTGTGCGCGGCGCTGATGGCGCGCGGCATCGGCTTCATCGGCTGATGCGACCCAAGACGTCGTTGCGCAGCTTCATGATCAGGATCGCCATGCACAGCACGGCGGTGATCGCGTTGGCCGTGATGATCACCCAGTCCGCCCGCAGGTAGCCGTAGACTGCCCACAGCACCACGCCGGTGGTGAAGATCAGGTACATCCCCAGCGACAGGGAGTGCGTGTCCTTGTAGACCAGCACCTTGTGGGCCTGGGGGATGAACGCGATGGTCGTCAGGGTGGCAGCGACCGCGCCGATGATTTCTGTGCTGGTCATGCTTCGAACAGAACCGTTTTCCGGTACAGTCCCTCTCACTACGACGCCAGGAAGCCCCACCATCATGAGAGCCGCGATTATTGCATTCGTCGCCGTGGCCGGCATCGCCGCCGTGGCCCCCGTGCGTGCTGCCGAGCTCGGTGTCTACGCCGGGGCCTCCTTCGCGATGGCCAAGAAGGACGCGACCCGCAGCGCCTTCGAGAACGAGGCCCTGATCGTCGACCAGCTGGTCCTGTTCGAGCCGCAGAGCACGACGGCGTCGTTCGATTCCGAGGACACCTCCTATGGGTTCGTGGTCGGCTGGCGCATGTCGGAGCACCTCGCCTTCGAAGGCGGCTACATGGACCTCGGTGACGTCAGCTATCGCGAGCACAGCGAAGGCCAGTTTCTCTCGGGGACGGATCCGCCGGGGCCGCCGCGGGCGGGGACCCTGCAGCAGAACATCGATTCCGGCACCAGCGGCATCCAGCTGTCGGCGCTGGGCATCCTGCCGCTGAGCTATCGCTGGGAAGTGTTCGGCCGCGCCGGCGTGCTGATCTCGAACAGCGTCGAGAGCATCTTCATCGCCAACGACCTGGGCAACACCGCGAAATCCCGCGGCACCCAGAGCGGCTTCGATCTGCTCGCCGGCGCCGGCATCAGCTTCAGCATCGCGGAGATCTACAACCTGCGCCTGGAGTACGTGCGCGTCTTCGACGCCGGCGACGACCAGACGCTGGACGAGGCCGACGTCGATATGGCGATGCTCAACGTCACCGTTTCTTTCTGAAGATTCCTGGCTCTTATCTTCTCTCCGCAGTGACGACCTCGACGGGGCGGTGAGCGCCGACCTCGGCGCAGAGCTGCTCCGGGTGGCGCAGACGCCAGACGACCAGGTCGGCGCGCATGCCCGCACGCAACATCCCGCGGTCGTCACCCAATCCGAGCGCACGCGCTGCATTCACGGTCACGCCGCGCAGCACCTCGACTGCAGTCATGCGGAACAGCACGCAGGCCATGTTCATCGCCAGCAACAGCGAAGAGATCGGCGAAGTGCCGGGGTTGCAGTCGGTCGAGACCGCCATTGGAATGTTCAGCGCACGCATCTGCTCGATCGGCGGCAGGCGCGTCTCGCGCAGAAAATAAAATGCGCCGGGCAACAGGCCCGCGACCACGCCACGTTCTGCCATGAGCTGCAGTGAAGCGGCCGAGGTGTATTCGAGATGATCGGCCGAGAGCGCGCCGTAGCGCGCCGCGAGCTCGCCGCCGCCGCCGTCGCTGAGTTGGTCGGCGTGCAGGCGTAACGCCAAGCCGAGACTGCGCGCACGCTCGAACACACGCTCTGTCTGCTCGCGCGTGAACGCGATCCGTTCGCAGAACACGTCCGCGGCTGCCGCGAGCTGTTCCGCCGCGACCGCCGGCAGCATGTCGTCGCAGACATGACGCACGTATTCGTCCGGCCGATTCGCGAACTCAGGCGGCAGCGCATGCGCGCCGAGGAACGTCCTGACCACATCGATATCGAGCTGCTCGCCGAGCTGCCGCGCGACGCGCAGCATCTTGAGCTCGCTGCCGAGATCCAGCCCGTAACCCGATTTCACTTCCAGCGTGGTCACGCCTTCGGCGGCCAGCGCCTGGGCGCGCGGCAGCGAATTCGCCAGCAGCTGCTCTTCGCTCGCCGCGCGAGTGGCTCGCATCGTCGAGACGATGCCGCCGCCGGCGCGGGCGATATCTTCGTAGGTCGCACCGCGCAGACGCGCTGCAAACTCGTTGCTGCGATCGCCCGCATACACCAGGTGCGTGTGGCATTCGATCAGGCCCGGAGTGATCCACAGGCCGTGCGCGTCGGTGGCCACTTCGGCCGACCACGAAAGCGAGTCGAGCTGCGCGGTCGTGCCGACCCAGGCGATGCGGCCGTCGCGAATCGCGAGCACGCCGTCTGGCACGTGCCCGATGCCGCCGTCCTCGTCCAGGGTCGCAAGGTCGGCGCCGACCCACACTCGGTCCCAGGGAATGGGGACATTCCTCATTTCTTCAGTCATCGGTTCAACCTTCGCGCTCCGGCAGAAATGAGGAATGTCCCCATTCCTTTATACTCGGCCCATGTCCCTGCAATCCCGCTACCGCTTCACCGCCGCCTGGTTGCCCGACGGCTGGCGGCGCAACGTCGTGGTCTCGGTCGACCCGGCGGGCGACATCGTCGACGTGTCGCCGGACGACGTCGTCACGACCGCGCGTCTGGTCAGCGGCGCGGCGATTCCCGGCATGCCGAATGTACACAGTCACGCATTCCAGCGCTCGATGGCCGGGCTGTCGGAGCGTCGCACGGCTCATGCCGACAGCTTCTGGACCTGGCGCGAGACCATGTACGAGCACGCCAGCCGCATGTCGCCGGAATGCCTGAACGCTGTCGCGGCGCAATGCTATGCGGAGATGCTCAAGGCCGGCTACACCGCGGTGTGCGAGTTCCACTATCTGCACAACCAGCCGGACGGCACGCCCTACGCCGAGCGCGCCACCATGTGCCAGGCACTGATCGACGCGGCTGCGACGTCCGGGATCGGCCTGACGCTGCTGCCGACGCTGTACCAGAGCTCGGACTTCGGTGGCGCGCCGCCGACCGAGCGGCAACGTCAGTTCGTGCTGCCGACCGATCGCTATCTCGATCTGATCGACGAGCTGTCGCGGGCCCATGCCCAATCCGCGCAAGTCGAGATCGGCATCGCGTTGCACAGCCTGCGCGCGGTGCCAGCCGATGCGCTGCGCACCGTGCTCGACTCGCTGCCGGCGGTGCGGACGATTCACATCCACATCGCGGAGCAGGAGCGCGAGGTTACAGCGTCGCAGCAGCACTTGAGCGCGCGGCCGATCGAGTGGCTGCTCGAGCACGCGCGTGTCGATCGACGATGGTGCCTCGTGCACGCGACGCACTCGACGCACTCCGAGCTCAAGGCGGTTGCGACTGCGGGCGCGGTGATCGTGCTGTGCCCGACGACCGAAGCGAATCTTGGCGACGGCCAGTTTGCATTGCCCGTGTGGCTCGCGGCGGGCGGCGCCTTCGCGATCGGCTCCGACAGTCACATCTCGCTGTCGCCGGTCGAAGAGTTGCGCTGGCTCGAATACCAGGCCAGGTTGAGCAGCAAGCACCGCAATGTCCTTGCGACCGAGAGCGAAGCGTCGACCGGCACGATGCTGTGGCGACGCGCGTGCTCTGCCGGAACGCGCGCAGCCGCGCGCAACATCGGCGCGATCGAGGCCGGCCGGCGCGCCGACATCGTCGTGCTCGATACCAACGGACCGTTGTTCGCCGGCCGCGAGGACGACGAGCTGATGGACACTTTCATATTCGCCGGCACGGGCCACGAGGTGCGCGACGTCATGGTCGCGGGCCGCTGGCTGGTGCAGGAAGGGCGGCACTTCGCCGAGACTGCGATCGCCGCCGGCTACAAGCGCGCAATGAGCAAGATCCTGGAGTAAGCATCGATGAACGCCCGCACCCTGCCCGCAGACGACCGCCGCCACGGCGCGCGCACCGTCAAAGCGCCGCGCGGCACGCAGCGCACAGCGAAGAGCTGGCTGACCGAAGCGCCGCTGCGCATGCTGATGAACAACCTCGATCCCGAGGTCGCGGAGAATCCCGACGAGCTGGTGGTGTACGGCGGCATCGGGCGCGCCGCGCGCAACTGGGAATGCTTCGATCGCATCGTCGAGACGCTGCGCGCGCTCAAGGCCGACGAGACGCTGCTGATCCAGTCCGGCAAGCCGGTCGGCGTGTTCCGCACGCACGAGGATGCGCCGCGCGTGCTGCTGGCCAATTCGAATCTGGTGCCGAAGTGGTCGACCTGGGAGCACTTCAACGAGCTCGACCGCAAGGGCCTGATGATGTTCGGCCAGATGACGGCGGGGTCGTGGATCTACATCGGCAGCCAGGGCATCGTGCAGGGCACGCACGAGACGTTCGTGGAGATGGGCCGGCGTCATTTCGGCGGCGAGCTGCAGGGCCGCTGGATCCTCACCGCCGGTCTCGGCGGCATGGGCGGCGCGCAGCCGCTCGCGGCGACGATGGCCGGCGCGAGCATGCTGTGCATCGAATGCCAGCAGAGCCGCATTCAGAAGCGCCTCGATACGCGTTATCTCGACGCGCAGGCGCCGTCGCTCGATGCGGCACTGAAGATGCTTGCGGACGCGAAAACAGCGGGACGCGCAATTTCCGTCGCCGTGCTCGGCAATGCCGCCGAGATCGTGCCCGAGATGGTCCGGCGCGGCATCCGGCCGGACGCGGTCACCGATCAGACTTCGGCGCACGACCTGGTCAACGGCTATCTGCCGATCGGCTGGACGGTGGAGAAGTGGCTGGAGATGCGTACGCGCGATCCGGCTGCAGTCACGGCCGCGGCACAGAAGTCGGCGGCCGTTCACGTCAAGGCCATGCTCGACTATCACGCGATGGGCATCCCGACGTTCGACTACGGCAACAACATCCGCCAGGTCGCGTACGACGAAGGCGTCAAGGACGCGTTCGCATTTCCCGGCTTCGTGCCGGCATACATTCGTCCGCTGTTCTGCCGCGGCGTCGGTCCATTCCGCTGGGTTGCGCTGTCGGGTGATCCCGAGGACATCTATCGCACCGATGCCAAGGTGAAGCAGCTGATCCCCGAGGACAAGCATCTGCATCACTGGCTCGACATGGCGCGCGAGCGCATCAGCTTCCAGGGACTACCCGCGCGCATCTGCTGGGTCGGTCTGGGCCAGCGGCACCGGCTCGGCCTCGCGTTCAACGAGATGGTGGCCTCCGGCGAGCTCAAGGCGCCGATCGTGATCGGCCGCGATCATCTCGACTCCGGCTCGGTCGCCAGTCCCAACCGCGAGACCGAAGGCATGAAAGACGGCTCGGATGCGGTCTCCGACTGGCCGCTGCTGAACGCGCTGCTCAACACCGCCGGCGGCGCGACGTGGGTTTCATTTCACCACGGCGGCGGCGTCGGCATGGGGTACTCGCAGCATGCCGGCGTCGTGATCGTGTGCGACGGGACACAGGCCGCCGCGAAGCGTATCGAACGGGTGCTGTGGAACGATCCAGCGATCGGTGTTGCGCGCCACGCCGACGCGGGCTACCAGGAGGCGATCGACTGCGCGCGCGCCAACGGCCTGAAGCTGCCGATGCTATGAGCGTCTACGAGTTTCATCGCGGCACCGCGCCGTTGCTGATCAGCATTCCGCATTCGGGCACCGAAGTGCCGGAAGCGCTCGCGCACCGGCTCACGGTCGTCGGTCGCACGCTGCCCGATACCGATTGGCACGTGCACCTGTTGTACGACTTCGCGCGCGAGCTCGGCGCGTCGATCATCAAAGCGAATTATTCGCGCTACGTGGTCGATCTCAACCGCTCGCCGGATTCCGCCGCGTTGTATGTCGGTCATGCGACTTCGCCAGTGTGCCCGATAGAGACGTTCGGTGGCTCCTTCATCTACATGGCCGGGCACGAGCCGGACGATGGCGAGATCGCCGCACGCATCGATCAGTACTGGCGGCCCTATCACCAGCGCATTGCGACCGAGCTCGCAGCGATGCGGACCGCGCAGGGCCGGGCATTGCTGTGGGATGCGCATTCGATCGCGAGCGAGATTCCGGCTCTGTTCGCGGGCGTGCTGCCGGAATTCAATTTCGGCACGCGCGATGGCAAGAGCTGTCCGCGTGCCGTCAGCGAAGCACTGCTGCAGATCATCACGCGCGATGGCGAGTTCGGCGCCGTGCTCGATGGTCGCTTCAAGGGCGGCTACATCACGGATCACTACGGCGATCCCGCGAACGGCGTGTACGCGGTACAGCTCGAGCTGGCACGGCGTGCGTACATGAACGAAGCGACCGAGCAGCTTTGGGAAGCGCAACGTGCGCAACGCGCGCAGGCGCTGATCTCGCGGCTGCTCGACAAATACCTAAGTAGCTGATTAAAAACACAAAAAACGTCAGTTGCGACGGGCTCGCCACGACACGGACCTCGGGGCCGCAGCCGCGCGTTGCAGTCACAGGCCCTACTTCGGCCGATTGCTCGTCAGGAGGCACCTCATGTGCCTGGCAGATGTTCTCGGGACGCACGAAGTCATCACCGCCGCCGCCACCGCGGAAGTGCCGGACCATCAGCCGGCAATCTGCGGCACAGTCACTCTGCACTGCGTGGACGGCGAAGACACTTTGCGCCTGACGATGCCGATGCTGGATGCATTACTGCTGCTCAACTCGCTGCGCGCGATCGAAGAAGAGTTCGAGCTGCAGGGCTGGTCCGAACAGATCGGCTGCAGCGCGCTGGCGATGGAACAGGTCGCCGCCGAGCTCGCGCAATTCTCCGAGGACCTGGCGCGACCGAGCACCTCGCTGAACTAACGGTGCCGGGAGAGAAAAACGGGGGAAACTGAGCAGCGCATCATTCGCTGCACCGCTCAGTTTCCCCCGCTTTTTTCTCCCGGCACCGTCTTCATCACCGCTCGTTCGACTGCCGCCAGCACTTCGGCGGGCAGGAATGGCTTGCCGACGTAGCCCAGCGGTTGCAGCGGCTCCGTCTGGGCGCGCGTCGCGGCATCGAGATTTGCGCTGAGATAGATCGAGCGCACGCCCCAGCATTCGAACAGCATGCGCGCGGCTTCCACGCCGCTGGTGCCGCCATGGAGGCGGATGTCCATGAGCGCAAAGTCGGGCCGCTGCTTCGCCGCGGCCTCCATGGCCTCGGCAGGATCGCGCGCGATGGCCAGGACCCGGTGGCCGGCCCCTTCGATCAGATCGCTGAGGTGCCACGCGATGAGCATCTGGTCTTCGACGATCAGTACGGTGGCCGCCATGACACCGCTGACTGGAGCGGGAAGGTCACGTGGACGGCGTAGGTGCCGGCGGCACGCTCTATGCCGACGGTGCCGTTCAACTGCCGCGCCAGCATCTTGATCAGTTGCGTGCCGAGGCCAGCGACCTCGGAAGCCGACTCGGGCGCTGCACCGTTGTCCGACACGGTCAGGCGTACCTGCCCGGCGCCGTGACGCACGAGCCGCACGGTGATCACCGCCGCCCCGCTTGCCGGTTGCGCGTGCTTGAGCGCATTCATCACGAGCTCGTTCACGACCAGAGCCACCGCGACGCCGTGCTCCGTGGGCAGTCGCATCTCTTCGACTTCGATCTGCAGCGTCGCCTGTGCGTTGTCCTCCAGCCCCGAGGCCCGCACCAGCTCTGCACACAGTCCGGTCAGGTACGTGTGCATCTCCACCGTGAGCGGATCCTGGTCCTGGTACAGGCGCTCGTGAATCGCCGCGATCGCCGTAACGCGCGAGATCGCTTTCGTGAACAACGCGCGCGTCTCGGCATCCTTGAAGCCGTGTCCCTGCAGGCTGAGCATGCTGAGCACCAGCTGCAGGCTGTTCTTGACGCGATGGTTCACTTCCTTGAGCAGCAGGTCGCGCTCGGCCAGCGTGCGTCGTAAGGCCGCCTCGCTCCGATGCAACCGCAGCAGCGCGCGCGAGACCGCTTCCAGCTCTTCCGGCTCGACCGGCTCGACCAGGAAGCTGTCGGCGCCGGCGGCGAGCGAGTTGACGCGATCGGTCACGGCGATGTTGGTCGCGGACATCTGCAACACCATCGTCGAGGCCGTGCTCGGATCGGTCTTGATCCGCCGGCACACCTCCACGCCGCTGATGTCGGGCAGGTTGATGTCGACGATGACGAGCGGCGGCAGATCCTCGCGTGCGATCTGCAGCGCTTCGCCGCCCGTGCCCGCTTCCAGCACTTTGAAGCCGGCGCGATGCAGGATGCGCGTGGTCGCGTAGCGCGCCGCCTCGTTGTCGTTGACGTTGAGGATCGTCTCAGGCGTTTGGGTCATGGTCGATCCTCCGTTACTCCGCAAACGCGGTGCATGGTGTCGATTACTGTGTCCCGCGACAGATCGCTCTTCAGCAGCAATGCGTCGGCCACTGCCGCGCGCTCGCGCTCGCCGTCGCTTTCCAGGCGCTGCGAAGTGAACAGTACGACCGGGATGCGCCGCGTGTCTTCGATCGCCTTGAGCATCTTGAGCACTTCGAAGCCGTGCACGTCCGGCATCATCAGATCGAGGAAGATCACGTCCGGCTGCGCCTGGCGCGCCAGCCGCAGACCCTCGTAGCCGCCGGTCGCTTCGATCACTTCGTAGCGGCTGGTGGACAGGAACTGGCGCAGCGCGTAGCGCTCGATCTCGTTGTCGTCGATGATCAGCACGCGATCCAGCGCCATCGGCGTCGCCGGCTGCGAGTACGCCGGCAGCTCGGCGCCGCGCTCGCCGTCGATGCGCAGCGGGATCGCCAGCGTAAACGTCGAGCCCTGGCCGAGCGCACTGCGAATCTCGATGCCGCCGCCCAGCAGGCCGGCGAGCCGTTGCGACAGCGGCAAGCCGAGGCCGGTGCCTTTCACCGACGTCTGCAGCGGATTCTCCACCTGCGAGAACTCGTCGAAGATGCGGCGATGGTTCTCCGGCGCGATGCCGATGCCCGTGTCCGCAACCTCGAACAGGATCAACTGCCGATCCTGAGACAGGCGGCACGAAACGCGCACCGAGCCGCGCACGGTGAACTTGAGCGCATTGGACACGAGATTGCGCAGGATCTGCGCGACCTTGCCCTGGTCGGTGTACAGCGCCGGCACCTGCTCCGGCTCGTCGATCACCAGCGCGACGTTGTCGTTGCCGACCAGCGGCTTGAACATGCCGCGCAACGCCGCGAACAGATCGGTCACCGTGAAGTTCTCGACGCGCAGCTGAATCTTGCCCGCCTCGACCTTGCGCAGATCCAGCAGGTCGTCGATCAGCGTCGAGAGCTGGTCGGCGGCTTGCACGATGTAGCGCACCTGGCGCTCCTGCTCGCTCGTCAGCTCGCCGTCGAGCCGGTGCAGCAGAATCTTCGACAGCGCCAGGATCGAGTTCACGGGCGTGCGGAACTCGTGGCTGACGCTCGACAGGAAGCGCGTCTTGGTCTCGTCCGCGGCGCGCAGGTGCGCGGCGCGCTCGTCGAGCTCCGAGTACAGCGCCATGACGCCGCGGTTGGTGTCCTCCAGCTCGGCGTTGAGCCGCGTCAGCTCTTCCTGGCGCAGCCGCAGCTCTTCCAGGCTGCGCAACAGGTCGCGATTCTGCTGCTGCATCTCGGCGCTGGCGTCGCTGGCGCGATTGGCGGCAACGGTGCGGCCGAGCGATTCGATGCGGGCGCGCGTCAGCGGCTCGGCGCGCCGCGGCACGTGCTTGCGCAGCGTGATCGAAGTTCCGAGACGGGGCGCGGACTGGATCTCGAACCCGTCCATCAGGCGCCGCGCGGTCACCAGGCCCAGCTTCGGCTCGCCGGTCGGCGTGGTGCCGCTGACCGCAGCCTCGAAGTCGCTGATGCCGGGACCGTTGTCGGCAATGGAGATGGTCAGCGCCGGGTTGCGCCCGCCTTCCTCTTCCAGCGCGAACTCGATGCGGCCGCCGCCGCCGTGCCGGACGGCATTGCGCGCGACTTCGGAGACCGCGGTGGCGATGCGAACCTGGTCCTGGGGGTCGAACTCCAGCAGGGCGCTGACCTGTCGTGCGCGCTGGCGGGCGGCGATCATGTCCCGATCGTTGGCCAGCTCCAGCTCCAACAGTGAATGTCTCATGATGTCGTCCGCCGCAGCGCGACCACCATGGAGTCGTCGCGCCCGCGCTTGCAATCACGATACAGCACTCCGGCGATGGCAGCGCAGGAGTGTTGCATCAGACCGGGATAGCGTTCGGGCTGCCAGCTGGTGCTCAACCCGTCTGAATGAAATACCAGGGTCGCAGCCGGCCCGAGCGGATAGCTCAGCTCGCGGATGCGCGGGCGGGCGTGCCCGACGATGCCGTTGTAGGAAGGGATGCGCTTCATCGCAGTCCCGTCGAGCAGCGCGGCGACCAGATTGCCGATGCCCGCGGCGAGCAGCTCGCCCCGCTCCCAGTCGGCTGCCATCACGATAGCCGCAGCGCCACGCGTGCTGCGTAAATTCGCGTGGATGCGTTCCAGGACCGCGCCCGGCGAGCGCGTCTTCTCGGTCATGAAAACCTCGCACGCCAGGGCCGATGCCTGCGCCGCTCCAATTCCATGCCCGAGCCCGTCGACACCCATGACCAGCGCGCCGCCCGCGCGCTCGACGTAACACCACGTGTCGCCGCATTCGATCTCGTTCGGCGCCGGCACCACGATGGAGCTGATCTCCAGTTGCGCGCCGTGCGGTGCACGGCCACCGGCCCACAACTGCGCGACGACCGCAGTGCCATGGCCGGGCTGCGAGTACACATCGAACAGCTGCGACATCCGGTTGATTGCACCGAGCCCGGTGCCGGGAGAGCCGCCCGTCGAAAATCCATCGCGCAGGCACTTGGCAACGTCTGCAATGCCGGGGCCCTTGTCCAGCCCGATGAGACCTACGCCGCGAGCGTCGCCGCGTTCCAGCGGTTGCGCGAGCAACTCGCCGCCGCCGCCGTGCTTGACCAGGTTGCTGCAGATTTCGGTCGCGACCAGCGCGGCGCGGCCGGCATCCTCTTCGTCCAGCCCGTGGCGTGCCGCGAGAACCGCAACCGCGCGCCGCGCCTGCGCGACCTGGCTCGATTCGGTGACGATGAGGCTTTGCACGTTACTTCCACCGCGTGATCGTGACGCGCGTGCCCTCGCCGAGCTTCGACCAGATGTCGAACTCGTGCGAGAGCTTGCGGGCGCCGTTGAGACCGAGGCCGAGACCGTTGCCGCTGGTGTAGCCGTCGCGCAGCGCCAGCTCGATGTCGGGAATGCCCGGCCCCTTGTCTTCGAACGTAAGGCGCAGGCCGGCGCGCTTCGGGCCGTCGTAGAGGCGCTCGATGCGCATCTCGCCGCCGCCGCCGTAGATGACCGTGTTACGCGCCAGCTCGCTGGCAGCGGTCACGATCTTGGTCTGCTCGACCAGGCTGAAGCCGACGTCCATCGCGCGGCTGCGAACGATCTGACGCGCCTTGACTACGTCCTCGCCGCTGCGCACCGGGAACGTTTCGGCATCACTCGCCATCGGCCGGATCGTCCGATCGCTGCATCGCTGCGCGCAGCAGCGCCAGGCCCGAATCGACGTTCAATGCAGTGCGGATGCCGGGCAGCGACAGACCGAGCTCGACCAGGGTGATCGCGACCGCCGGCCGCATGCCGACGACCACCGTCTGCGCATCGAGAATGCGCGACATCGAAGCGATATTGCCGAGCATGCGTCCCATGAACGAGTCGACCATTTCCAGCGCGGAGATGTCGATCAGCACGGCGCGGGCGCGCGTGGCGACGATTTTCTGCGTAAGGTCGTCCTGCAGCGTCAGCGCCAGCTGGTCGTGCATGTCGACCTGGATCGACACCAGCAGGAATTCCTCGATCTTGAGAATCGGCACGCGGTCCACGGATCACCCTCCGCCAGCGACTGCGCGTCCCACCACGAGGCCACGTCGCTTCAGTGCCAGCGCGAAAGCGTCGGCGAGGCTAGCCTTGGTGGCGACTGCCGACAGGTCGATGCCGAGGTGCACGATCGTCTGCGCGATCTGCGGCCGGATGCCGCTGATGATGCAGTCCGCGCCCATCAGCTGCGCGGCGGAGACTGTCTTGAGGAGGTGCTGCGCGACCAGTGTGTCGACGGTCGGTACACCGGTGATATCGATGACGGCGATGCTCGAGCCGGTCGCCACCAGTCGCTCCAGCAGATTCTCCATCACGACCTGTGTGCGCTCGCTATCCAGCGTGCCGATGAGCGGCAGGGCCAGGACGCCTTCCCACAGCTGCACGACCGGCGTCGACAGCTCGATCAGCTCCTCCTGCTGCCGCGCGATGATCTGCTCGCGGGCCTGTTGATAGATCTCGGTCGTATACAGGCCCAGCGCATCGAGCAGGATGGTCGCTTCCCACAGCGTGCCGGCCAACGCGACCGGCTCGGTCTTCAGGCTCTCCGTGACGCGCTTGAACAGCGCCTGCTTCAGGGAAAAGACGAACGTCGCCACCTGCGACGGTGAGAATCCCTGCGTCGCCCGGCTGCGGGACACCTCGCTCAGGAACTCGCGGATTTCCGACCATTGGGGACTGCGCGTGTCGAACTCGACCCCGTGCTGGACGGCCTGGGTCAGCAGCCCGAGGAAGCGCTGTGATTCGTCCCGCAGTTGCGCTTCCTGGATGCGCCCGGCGCGCCAGGCGCCGCTCGACATCTGGTTGCTCAGCCATTCGGCGAGGACTTCTTTTTGATACTGCTCGACGATCGCCGGCAGGCGACTGGCGGGTCGGTTCACGAGACGACTCCTGACGGGCGGGGCCTTGAGGAAAGAATCTAGTTTTAGGTAGCGGGTCCGCTGTGACCCACAACGACCCGAGATCTACGCGGCACGCGGGAGTTTGGTTCCCGCAGGAGCGCAAAATTTACGCGCTAAGGCCGCTCGCGCCGGTACTGGACGAACGGCGTGAGCTCGGCGACTTGCCGGTAGAGGTGCTGCGCCTGCTCGTTGGTATTTTCCGTATGCCAGTAGACGCGCTCGGCTCCTTGCTCGTCCGCTGCGCGGTACACAGCCTCGATCAGGCTCCGGCCCAGACCGAGGCCGCGACAGCCGGGGTCGACGAACAGGTCTTCCAGGTAGCAGTAGCCGCCTCGCGACCAGGTCGACGCATGCAGGTGAAAGTGGACGATGCCGTCGATGAGACCATGCCCCGTCACGGCGACCAGGCCCTGGAACGGATGGGTGGGATCGAGCAGCCGTTGCCAGGTCAGGTCCGTGATCTCGGCCGGCAGCGTACAGCGGTAGAACTCTAGATAGCCCTGCCACAGCTCGTGCCAGCGCTGCCGATCATCCGCGCGCAGCGCGCGGATCCGGACTGTTTGAGTTGTCATGCAGTCAGGCTAATACCTGACCCACTCCATGGATAGGGCCACTTATCCGGTCGAGCGTGGGCCGCGGTTGGTCGGGTCCACTTTCTTGTCCTTCTGCTTCTTGTCGTCTGCCTTGTCGTCGTCGCCGATGCCTTTCAGGCTCTGGCGCACGCTGCGGACCGAGATGCTGCCCTCCAGCGAGCGGGCGAATGCGGCGACGAAGGCGTTGTGCATGACGCTGCCGATGGTCGCGAGCAGATTGGTGTCGGGATGCTCGATCGTGCCGCTGATCGGGATGCGCGCCGCGACCTGGTCCTTCTCGCGGTTCTCCAGGATCTTGGCCGCAACGTCGATGATGCCTTCCCACAGGCGCTTGAGCGGGTTCTTCTCGGGCTCCTCGCTGCTGTAGATGTTCACGTCGCGCATCACTGGCTTGGCGTAGCCTTCGAACTTGCCGTCCGCCGCGGCCAGCTCCGTGTACAGCTCGAACTCGCCGCTCTCGGCGTCGGCCTTGATGAAGCGCGTCAGCCACGGGTTCACCTGCGGCAGCTGCACGTCCTTGACGGTCAGGTTGAGATCGAAGGTCGGCTTCGGCGCGAGCGGATCGACGCCGCCGTCGACCCTCGCCGAGCCGCCGTCGAGCACGTTCGCCGTGAAGTGGTAGCCCGCGAACGTCTGCTTGTTGCTGTCCGCGACGTTCGTGAGATTCGCGAGGTAGCCGTCGATGTGTCGCGCCGTCAGCGCGTCCTTGGTCTGGATCCCGGGCGCGCGGAATGTCACGGTGCCGTCGTGCACGCGCACGGTGTTGAAGCGGAACGGGAACAGCTGCTTGAACTGATCGACCCAGTTCACTTCCTTGCCGAGCTGCGACTGCTGCTCCGTCTCCGCCTTCACCAGGTTGGCCTGCGGCCGGAACAGGTCGGCTTCCGCGACCAGCTGTCCGTGCAGGAGGCTGCGCCATTCGACGGTCGCCTCGATGCGATCGGCCTTGAAGAACGGTACGGGCTGGCCGGAGCCGGTCTTCAGGATTTCGATGCCGTGGATGTCGTAACCGCCTTTCAACAGCGACAGGTCGAGATCGTCGATGTGCCCTTCATAGGCGTTCAGTGCATCGAGCTTGTCGTTGGCGTAGTCGAGCAGGATCGGCTCGAGCGCGAGTCGGATCGCGATCAGCAGCACGACGACGATGCCGAGCGCCAGCAGCCATTTGTTCCTACGTGTCATCGCGGACTCCGCCGAAGCAGGCAGTGAATTCGGCACCGAGCAGGAAGATCTGCGCGGAGTAGTACAGCCACAGCAGCATCGCAGCGAACGAGGCCGCAGCGCCGAATGCCGAAGGCTGCGTCGCGCGGCCGAGATACCATGCTATGACCCAGCGCCCTAGATGAAACAGCAACGCGGTGACGAGCGCGCCCCACAGGATCGGCCGCCATTCCATGCGGCGCGCGGGCATATAGCGGTAGATGAGCGCGATCAACCCGGCAATCAGGCTGGTCGAGACCACGAAGTCGAGCACGCCGGCGAGCACGACGAATCCCGTGAAGTGCCGCCCGACCGCTTCGCGCAGCGCCGTGAGCGCAGTCGAGAGCGATAACGAGACCAGCAGCAGGAAGCCTACAGCGAGGATCAGCCCGAACGAGAGCAGGCGCGTGCGGATGAAGCCACGCACTCCCTTGGGCACCAGCTCGCGCGCCCCCCAGATCTGCTCCAGCGCTGCTTCGAGCGCGTTGAACACTGTGGTCGCGCCGAGCAGTAACGTGAAAGCGCTCACGACAGTCGCGACGTGACCGGTGGACGTCTGCGAGCTGCGCATCGCATCCAGCAGCACCACCGCCGTGGATTTGCCGAACAGCGCGGTCAGTTGCGAGCTCAAATGGCCGTACGCCGCTTCCACTCCGACGATCCAGCCCGCGGTCTTGAGCAGGATCACCAGGAGCGGTGCGATGGAGAACGCGCAGTAGAAGGCGAGCGCGGCGCCGATCGTCGCGGCCTGATCCGCGCTCCAGTGCGAGACCGCGCATTTGACCAGCGGCCACGGTGCCTGCCGCACTCTGCGGTGCGAGCGTGCCGAAGTTGAGATCGCGGCGCCCATGGATCTGCAACGTCTGCAATCCGAAAGCGGTTCGACGCCAGCCACGATGCGCATGAGGGCTGCTGCGTAGTCCGAACTCGCACACGACCGGGTGGCGCGCGCTGCGTGGAACAATTTCAGGGCGGAGCGGTTGTCATTTCGAACTGCAAGGACGATCGAATAAATGTCCGAAGCGCCCCGCGTACTCATCGTCGAAGATCAATACTTCGTCGCCGTCGATTGCGAGCTGCAGCTGCGCTCCGTCGGCATCGAGTGCGTTGGTCTGGCAACGACCGCGGCGGAGGCGCTCGACATCGCCGAGCGCGAGCACCCCGACTTCGTGCTGATGGACATTCGCCTCGCGAGCGTCGCAGACGGCGTGGAAGCAGCGATCGTGCTGTACGAGCGGTTCGGCATCCGCTGCATCTTTGCGAGCGCGCACGCCGACGCCGCCACTCGCAAGCTCGCAGAGCGCGCGCATCCGCTCGGCTGGCTCGACAAGCCGTACACCGGCGGACAACTCGTCGCTACGGTTCGCGAGTGCCTGGGGTCGCTGCCGGCCCCGGCTGCCGAGGCGAACTCCTCGCAGTCATCCCCACGCGCTGTTCACTAGCCGTCACTGCGCGATGGCGCGCGGCGGCCGGCCGAGCAGCTGGCTGATCGTTGCTGGGTCACCGCGCGTACCGGCTTCCAACAGATCCAGCGTTTCGTCGTCGAGCGGCGAGATCGGGCTCAGCACCGCGATGTGCGCGGCGGCGCGCACCAGCCCCATCGGCACCGGCAGGAAGCGCGGCGGGCTCAGTCGCTTCGCCGCACGCAGGCCGGCGAACAGTTCGCGCAGGCTGAACGATTGCGGCCCCACCAGATCGATGCGCGCACGAATCGCCGACGCGTCACCCAGCAGATGCACGATGGCGTCGGTGAGATCGTCGATGTGCAACGGCTGTACGCGCTGCTCGCCGCGCCCCGGCAGCGGCACGAGAGGCAGCCCGGCGAGCTTCGTGAACAGCCGCGCGCTCGAGGCTCCGGGACCGAAGACCAGCGCCGGCCGCACGATTGTCCAGTCCAGCGGCAACGTCGCCAGGTAGTCGTCAGCGGCGCGCTTGCTCAGGAAATAGCGGGTCCTGCCGCGGTCGGCGCCGAGCGCTGAGATCTGCACTATGCGTTTCACGCCGGCGGCAACACACGCCGTGAACAACGCTTGCGGCGCGCGCTTGTGGACGTTATCGAAAGTCTGCGCGCCATACTCGCGGACGATCCCGGCCGCGTTGATGACCGCGTCGATCCCGACGAGCTTGGGCAGCCAGTCGCGCACCGACAGGTCGCGTGTGAAGTCGGCGCGCACCGACGCAGTGTTGCCGGCGACGTCGCGCCGCGCCTCGATGACGACGTACTCTGCCGCGCGCAGCGCGCGGGCAAGGTGACCGCCGATGAACCCGCTCGCCCCGGTCAGTAGAACATTCATGCCGGCTACGACTGTGCAGTCGAAGCCAAGGATGGTAGCAACGGGAATTCCGCAGCCGAGTCGTCAGCAACCGAGGGCCGCTGCGGTCAGTCGCGGTCGCACTGCTAGCGCTGCTCGGCGCTGTCTCCGTCCACTTCCTTCTCGGCCGCGAGCCAGTCGTCCAGCTCCTGGCCCGGTGCGAATCCGCGGCGCTCGGCGCGCCAATAGGCGGCCTCGGCAATCCGCGCTTCGCGACTCTCCGAGAACGAAGGGATCTCGCGTCGCTCGAGATGCGTGGCAGTGACCTCGGTCGGTTCTGCGGCCGGCGGCTGCGGCGCGGCGGTGGGAGGAGCAGTCTTTGTTTTCGTCCGGCCCGTTCCGGTCCGGGGTCGCGTGGGCATGTTGGTCTCCGTAACGAGCGCCGAAAGCTGAGTGCGGATTGTGCGCTCGCGATGTTTAAGAAATACGTGCGCGCAAAGGTTCCACGGTGCCGTCGCGAGGCGGGTCCCCGAAGCTGTCGCAATCTGTCCCGCAGTTGTCGGTCCGCAGCCTCGACCGCCACCCGTCCGCCTGGGCATCCTGACGGCAATGTACCTACGGCCCCGACCGGGCCGTGTCGTGAACCCCAGGACTATTCCGATTACCCAGGTATGAGTTGCAGCAAGCAGCATGAAGCCTACTCGCGGCGCACCTTTCTGCGCGTGCTCGGCGCGCTCGGCGGGACGTGGCTCACCCTCGATCTGTCGAAGGTCGCGGCGGCAGCTCACGCGGCGCAGCGCGCACAGGAGGAGCCCGGGGCGCCCGCGACCTCGTTTCTCAGCCAGGCCGAGCTGGCCGACGTCGATGCGCTCACTGCGCAGATCATTCCCAGCGACTCGACGCCCGGCGCGCGCGAAGCGGGCGTGGCGCTGTTCATCGACCGCGCTCTGGCCACGTTCTTCGGGCGCATGGCGCCGGACTTCCGCAGTCAGCTGGCGGCCTTTCGCCTGCGCTGCCAGCAGCGCTACCCGGACGCCCCGTCGTTCGCAGCGCTCGCGCCGGAGCAGCAGAGCGAATTCCTCAAGCTCGTCGATCGCACGCCGTTCTTCGATCGCGTGCGGCTGCTGACGCTGGTCGGCATGTTCGCGATGCCGAAATACGGCGGCAATCGCGACGGCGTCGGCTGGAAGCTGCTCGGCTTCCAGGACCAGCACATCTTCTCGCCGCCCTTCGGCTATTACGACCGCGACTATCCCGGCTTCGCCATCGAAGTCATCGAACGCCCATGACTGCCACCTTTCGCCTTTCCCAGCCCGTCGATTTCGCAATCGTGGGCTCCGGCGCCGCGGGCGGCGTGCTCGCGCGCGAGCTGTCGCAGGCCGGTTTCTCGGTCGTGGTGTTCGAGCAGGGCCCGCGCCTGAACATCGCTGGTTTCGAGCACGACGAGCTCAAGCACTGGTTCAACGCCGGCATGACCAACGACGTCCTGCGCAATCCGCAGACGTTCCGCGACGATCACTCGAAGCGGGGCGAGCGCAATCTGGTGCGTCCGACGCTGACCTACGCGCGCACCGTCGGCGGCAGCAGTGTCCACTACACCGCCAACTACTGGCGCTTCCACGAAGTCGACTTCGACGAGTGCTCGCGGCTCGGCCCGATCTCCGGCACCGGCTTCGCCGACTGGCCGATCAGCTATGCCGAGCTGGAGCCGTACTACACGAAAGTCGAGTGGGACATCGGTGTCAGCGGGCTCGCCGGCGCCAGCCCGTTCGATCCGCCGCGCACCAAGCCGTATCCGATGCCGCCGCTGCCGGTGAAGTCCTCAGGCGTGCTGCTGGAGCGCGGCGCGCGCAAACTGGGCCTGCACCCGTTCCCCGCGCCGCTCGCAATCAACTCGCAGCCGTATCGCGGCCGCCCGGCGTGCATTCATTGCGGCTTCTGTCATGGATTCGGCTGCGAAGTGGGCGCGAAGGCGTCCTCGCTGACCACGATGATTCCCGAGGCGGAAGCGACCGGCCGCTGCGAGGTGCGCTCGGAGAGCTACGTCGTACAGGTCGTCACGGACAAGCGCGGCCGCGCGACCGGCGTGCGCTATTTCGATCGCGACAAGCGCGAGCGCCTGCAGAAAGCGAAGGCCGTCATTCTGTCCGCGAACGGCGGCGAAACGCCGCGGCTGCTGCTCATGTCGGCGAACAACCGCTTCCCGCAAGGGCTCGCGAACTCGAGCGGCCTGGTCGGCAAGTACCTGATGTTCAATTTCACGATGCGCACCCATGCGGTGTTCGAGCACGAGCTCAACGAGTTCAAGAGCGTGCAATGCTCGCGCATCGTGCACGACTTCTACGACAGCGATCCGAAGCGCGGCTTTTACGGCGGCGGCGGCATCGACTCGCGCATCGGGCCGCAGCCGATCATCTGGGCGGACCGCGTCGGCGACGACGAGCACCTCTGGGGCAGCGCTTACAAGGCGCGGCTGATGGAATTCCCGCGCTCGATGCAGGCTGCGTCGCACGGCACCTCGCTGCCGCTGGAGACTAACAGCGTCGAGCTCGATCCTGAGCTGAAGGATGCGTGGGGCATGCCCGCGATGCGCGTCACGTACAAGGATCATCCGGACGATCTGGCGACCATGCGCTTCCTGCAGGAGCGTGCCACGGAAATCATGGAAGCGGCCGGCGCGCTCAAAGTGACGAATGCGCCGGTGAAGCCGCAGACCAGCTCGGTGCATCTGCTGGGCACGTGCCGCATGGGCAACGACCCGGCGACATCGGTGATCGACCGCTACCACCGCTCGCACGACATCCCGAACCTGTTCCTGTGCGACGGCAGCAGTCTCGTGACCTCGGGGCGCGGTCAGCCGACGATGACGATCCAGGCGCTGGCCTTCCGCGCCGCGGAGCACATCGCGGGCTTCGCGCGCCGCAACGAAATTTAGGTCGGGCTGCCCGACTTCTTAGTGGCGCGCGCGGCTGCCTGAGCGCCGGTTACCCGACTTCGACCGCGTGGCGCTACCGCGAGCTGCCGCACGCTTGCGCGGCGGTGACGGCTCTTCCCCGGCCTCGATGCCCATCTGCTCCATCAGCGCAAACTTGCGATCCGCCAGCCGTCCGCCGAGCTCCTTCAGATCGAGATCGGTCTTCTTCAGCTGCGGGAACAGCTCGCCTTCCTCTTCCTTGACGTGGTGCTTGATGTACTCGCCGAGCACCGTGACCGTCGCCTTGAAGTGCTCGTCGTCGCTGGTCATGCCCTCGATCTTCGCGATCAGCTCCTTGGCGGAGCCGTGCTCGACCTCGGCCTCGTTGACCAGATCGTCGTCCTCTTCGTCCTCGAACGCTTCCTTCGCAGCCGGATAGAGCAGCTCTTCCTCGATCGTCGCGTGCACTGTCAGCAATTGGCAGACGCGTTGTGCGATCGCGGACTGTTCCTCCTCATCCGCCTTCTCGAACTCCTCGAACAATGACGACACCAGCCGGTGATCCTGCTTGAGCAACGCGATCGCGTCTTGCGGGGAATCGCTGCTGCTGCGGGTCTGAGTGGAACGTGCCATGACTTGCTCCCTGAAAATCTGTGGTCGGGCGATACAGTGAATGCAATGAGCGACCCGCGCGCGGTGTTCCAGTTTTCAGCCGCTGATCATCGTGTGCGCAGCCAGGCACGCAGCACTTCGGCGACGCTCCATGCTTGCGCGATGCAGCCGCCCGGTGCGTGCGGATCTTCCGCGTCGAAGATCTCGCTGATGCTGCCGACGCCCGCCTCGCAAAAATGTCCGGGAAAAGCCTGCAGCAACTGGCGCGCGCCGACGCGATCCGGTCGCGTTCTGAGATAG
>DATBKP010000100.1:0-8380 GCA_036555785.1 Steroidobacteraceae bacterium | reverse complement strand
CGGCTCGGGAATCATCATCATCATCGCGTGCGGCAGCGGCCGGCCGGCCAGCACCAGCAGCTCCAGCGTGTTGTCGAACATCGCCGAGTCCGAGCCGTTCGGATTGATGATCGGCAGGATCTTGCGCATGTCGTCGCCGAAGGCGGCGCTCTGGAACAGCGCCTCGCGCGCGTGCATCCAGTTGGCGTTGCCGCGCACGGTGTTGATCTCGCCGTTGTGCGCGATGTAGCGATACGGATGCGCGCGATCCCAACTCGGGAAGGTGTTGGTGCTGAAGCGCGAGTGCACCAGCGCCAGCGCCGTCTCCAGCAGTGGATCGCGCAGGTCAGGGAAATACGGTTCTAGCTGCAGCGTCGTCAGCATGCCTTTGTAGACGAGCGTCTTGTGCGACAGGCTGGAGATGTACCAGCTCGCGGCGCCTTCCAGCGTCGAGGTGCGGATCTCGGAGTAGGCGCGTTTGCGGATCACGTACAGCTTGCGCTCGAACGCCAGCTCGTCGGCAATTGCCGGGTTGCGCTTGACGAACACCTGCCGCATGAACGGCTCGCACGACTTCGCGGTGTCGCCGAGCATCGAGTTGTTGCACGGGACCGTGCGCCAGCCGAGCACCGACTGGCCTTCGGACTGCACGATCTGCTCGAAGCGCTCTTCGATGCGCCGGCGCAGCGTCGGATTGCGTGGCAGGAACACGATCCCGCAGCCGTACGAGCCGGGCTCGGGCAGCTCGATGCGCGCCTTCTTGGAAGCTTCGAGCAGGAACCGGTGCGGCATCTGGATCAGTACGCCGGCGCCGTCACCGCTGTCTTCTTCGGCGCCGCAGGCGCCGCGATGGTCGAGATTGACGAGGACCTGCAGGCCCTGCTCCAGGATGCGGTGGGACTTGCGGCCCTTGATGTCCACGACGAAGCCGACGCCGCAGGCCTCGTGCTCGAACGCCGGATCGTAGAGGCCCTGCTTTTTCACGTATTCCCCATCCCCTGTATTCAATTATCGGTCAACCATCCGATGCGCCGCGTCCCCACGCGGCAGCACTAAATCGTTGATTCAGCGAGCCCAGATGGCGTGCGGGCGCTGCCAGCACATGCGTTGCGCGGAGCGCTTCGCCGGCCACTCGTTGAATACAACCCGGAGGATCGATCGCATATTACAGAGGTCGACACCAGCGTCAATGCGCGCGCCAGTCCGCGTAGCTGACTTTCCACTCGCCGTCCTCGTGAACCAGGGCGACGTCGAAGTCGTACAGGTCGGCGGAGAGGCCGGCAGCCCCCTGCTCGCCGTCGCGCCCGGCCATGCCGACCTGCAACCTGACGCGCGCTTCGTCGGGCGACGGAAACTCCAGGCTTTCGATCCGTGTGAGCAGGTGGATCGACTGGTTCGCGACGAAATAGCCGCGTGCGTAGCGCGAGGCTTGAGCACGGTCCTGCCCCTGCGAGTCGCGATAGACGGCGGAGACGTGCTCCATCAAGTCACCCACGTCGCGCGACTCGACGGCATGCTCCATCGATGCGATGACTGCTCGCACCTGCTGTTCGGGAGAGCGGTCGTCGGAGCAGCTCGCGAGCAGGGCCAGGACTACCACTACAAACGCGTGTCGCATGTTGTGACCCCTTGGCTTGACCGTCCCGGAAGGCCATGGTCAGATCCCGCCGGCTCGCCTATCGTACAAAAGCAAGCTGAGGTGGCCACCTCATCAGCGTGTCTTGCCGGGGAGAATCGTGATCATGAAATCCATCGCACTGCGCGCCGCGCTCGTTGCTGCGCTGCCTCTCGTCTGCCTGTCGACGCTCGCCGCCGAAGGCCCGTTGGCGCAGAAGAAGGGGCAGGGCGGCTCCGAGATCCAGGGCTCGGCCGGACCGGGCGGATCGCAGGGCGACAACGGCCTGCAGCACTGCGACAAGCCGATGGGTGCGATGGCCGTAGTCGAGCCGCAGGACTACGTCGCGCAATCCTTGTCGCGCTACGGCCTGCAATCGCCGACGGGACTCATCCGCATGATGGTGCAGCAGTCGAACTGCTTCATCGTGGTCGAGCGCGGCCTGGGCATGCAGAACATGATGCAGGAGCGCGCGCTGCAGGAGTCGGGCGAACTGCGCCAGAACTCGAACATGGGCGGCGGCCAGATGGTCAGCGCGGATTTCGTGCTGACCCCCGCAGTGGTGTTTTCGGAGAACAACGCGGGCGGCGTCGGCGGCGCGCTCGGCGGACTGCTCGGCGGACGCACCGGCAACGCGATCGGCGCGGTCGCCGGCGGACTGAAGTTCAAAGAGGCGCAGACCAGCATGCTGGTCACCGACTCGCGCTCGGGCATTCAGGTCGCGGCTGCGGAAGGCAGCTCGAAGAAGGCTGATCTGCGTCTGGGTGCCGCCCTGTTCGGCGGCGGCGCGGCCGGCGGCCTCGGCGGTTACGCCAACACCAACGAAGGCAAGGTGATCGCCGCGAGCCTCATGGACAACTACAACAACATCGTGATCGCGGTCCGCAACCAGCCGAGCCTGCAGCGCGACGTCGGCTCGCTGGCCGACGAGGCGGGCAGGAAGGTCAAGAGCGGCGCGGTGTTCAACGAAGGCGACACCATCGTGCCGAAGATCGCCAACGTGAAGCTCTATTCCACGCCGGCCGACAGCGGCAAGGCCGTCGCGACGCTCTCCAAGGGCGACGAGATGATCTTCATGGGCGAGGAGCAGAACGGCTTCCTGAAGGTGGAGTCGGGGAACGGCAGCGGCTGGGTGAAGAAGGTGCTGGTGAGTAAGTGATGAAGGTGATGAGCGTGATGAAGGTGATGCGCTGACTACATCGCCTCATCACGTGCATCACGCTCATCACCCTGTCATGCCGCCAATCCCAACTGCTTCAGCAACGGCTCAATCTTCGGCTTCCTGCCTCTGAATTCCACGAACGCCTCCATCGCGTCGCGGCTGCCGCCCTGCTCGAGGATCGAAGCCAGGAAGCGGCCGGCGACTTCCGAGTTGAAGATTCCGCGCTCTTCGAAGGCGCTGAACGCATCGGCTGCGAGCACTTCCGCCCACTTGTAGCTGTAATACCCGGCCGCATAGCCGCCGGAAAAAATGTGCTGGAAGCTGTGCGGGAAGCGGTTGAACGCGGGCGGCTGCACCACTGCGACGTGGGCGCGCACATCCGCCAGCGTGCTCATGACCGCTGCGCTCGATTGCGGCGCGTTCTCGCTGTGGATGCGCAGGTCGAACAACGCGAACTCGAGCTGCCGCACTGTCTGCATGCCTGCCTGAAACGTGCGCGTGGCCAGCAAGCGCTGCAGCTCGATCTGCGGCAGCGGCTCACCGCTCTCGACGTGTCCCGAGATCAACGGCAGCACTTCCGCGCGCCAAGCGAAGTTTTCCATGAACTGGCTCGGCAGCTCGACTGCATCCCAGGCGACGCCGTTGATGCCGGCGATGCTCGGGTAATCCACGCGCGTCAGCATGTGATGCAGGCCATGCCCGAATTCGTGGAACATGGTCACGACTTCGGAATGCGTCAGCAGCGAGGGCTTCGTGCCGACCGGCGGCATGAAGTTGCACACCAGGTACGCGACCGGCAGCGCCGCGGTATTTGCCAGCCGCTTGCGACCGATGCATTCGTCCATCCACGCGCCGCCGCGCTTCTTCGGCCGCGCGTACAAGTCGACGTAGAAGCCGCCGCGCCGCGAGCCGTCGCTGTTGAGAATGTCGTAGAAGCGCGCGTCCGGATGATAGACGTCGACGCCGCTGCGCTCGACGATGCGAACGCCGTACAGCTTTTCGGCGACCGCGAACATGCCGGCGAGTACGCGCGGCAGCGGGAAATAGGGACGCAGCTCCTCTTCGGAAAGCTGCAGACGCTGCCGCTTCAACTGCTCGGCATGGAACGCAACGTCCCAGGCGTTGAGCGTGCGGCCGGCGAAGCGCGTCAGCTCGTCGTACTCGCGCAGCGCCACCGGGCGGCTCTGGCGTCCGAGCTGTTCGAGAAACGCGCGTACTTCCTCGACCGAGGACGCCATCTTGGTCGCGAGCGAATATTCGGCGTAGTTCGGATAGCCGACCAGCAACGCGATCCGGTGTCGCAGGTCGAGAATCTGCGCCATCAGCTCGGTGTTGTCCCAGCGGCCCGCGCCCGGTCCTTCTTCCGACGCGCGCGTCACCCAGCCCTGGTAGAACTCGCGACGCAACGCCTCGTCTTCGGCGTGCATCATCACGGCCTGGTAGTTCGGCGCATCGAGCGTGAAGAACCAGCCTTCGAGCTGGCGGCCCTGCGCGGCAGCACGCGCGCGCTCGACGATCGGCTGCGGCAGGCCCTGGATCTCGCTCTCCTGCGTGACGTGCCGCGACCAGGCGTTGGTGGCGTCGAGCACGTTCTCGTCGAACTTCGACTGCAGCGTCGCCAGCTGCTCGACCAGCGCTTTGAACTCGGTCTTCTGCGCAGCCGGCAGCGCGACGCCCGCGAGCCGGAAGTCGCGCAGGGCGTTCTGCAGGAGCTTGCGCTGCCCCGCTGTCAGCCGATCGCCCTCGTTCGCAAGGATCGTCTCGTAAGCGCGATACAGCCGCTCGTTCTGCGCGAGCTCCGTGTGCCACGAGGTGAGCAGCGGCAGACATGCGTTGTAGGCAGTCCGCAGCTCGTCGCTGTTGACGACGCCGTTCATGTGTCCTATTGGAGACCACGTACGCGCCAAACGGTGGTGCATTTCCTCCAGCGGCACGACCAGCGAATCCCACGTCGGCGCTCGTGTGAGCAGTGCCGCCAGCTGTGCGCGATGCGCGTCGAGCAACTCGCGCAGCACGGGCTCGATGTTCGCGACGCGGATCGCGGAAAAAGCAGGCAATTCGAAGTCGGCGGTTGTCATGGGAACGTCGGGGAACTGCCACCCAAGCGGCGAGTGCGCACCGATTCTAGAGTGCCGCGGCCCCGAGGTCGAAGATTCGTCGAAAATATCCTGTCGGCGTGCGCCTGGCGCTGTCCGGCGACAGGGAACATGCCGAGCATCGAGGCCGTTTTTTCGGCAACCCCTGCTGCGGAGGGCGCGATGCCCGAAACCACCGAGCTGACGCCCCTCGCCGGCGAAGCGCTGTTTCTACGATTCGTGCAGACAGTGCCGGACCACGCCATCTTCGTCATGGATCCGCAGGAGCGCATCGTCTACTGGAACGCGGGCGCACAGCGCGTCCTGGGTTTCGACGCCGGCGACGTGCTCGGCGAGCGGCTCTATGACATTTTCACGCAGGAGGACTGCGACGCCGGGATTCCGCGGCTGGAGATCGAGACTGCGCTGCGGGTGGGACGAGCAGCCGATGAGCGCTGGCACGTGCGCAAGGACGGCTCGCGCTTCTGGGGTCTCGGCGCAGTCACGCCGATCCGGGCGGTCGACGGCACGGTGCTCGGCTTCGGCAAGATCGTCGCGGATCACACCGATCTGAAGGAGCTGCAGGACGCACTGCAAGCTCGCAACGAGGCGCTGGCGCACGCCGACGAGCTGAAGGATCGCTTTCTCGCGACGCTCGCGCACGAGCTGCGCAATCCGCAGGCTGTACTGGCAAACAGCGCGGCAGTTCTGCGACGGCATGGGGCAAGCGATGCGCAATTGCAATCCGTGGCCGAGATGATCGAGCGGCAGGTGCAGCAGACGCAGCGGCTGATCGAAGATCTCAGCGACCTGGCGCGCTCGGTGCGCGGTCGCATCCAGTTGCGCCTGCAGCAGCTGGATCTGCGCGACGTGGCGCGGGTCGCGGCCGAAGCAGTGCAGTCGGCGATGATAGAGCGCCGGCACTCTCTGGGAACGTCGATGCCGGATCTGCCCGTCATGGTCGATGCTGACGCGGACCGTATCCAGCAGGTCATGATCAACCTGCTGAGTAACGCCGCCCGCTACACGCCGCCGGGCGGGCGCATCTCATTGTCGGTTGCTGCCGAAGGCGGAGTGGGGGTCGTGCGCGTCCAGGACAACGGCGTCGGTATCCCGGGCGAGAAGCTGGCCGAGATCTTCGAGCTGTTCACGCAGGTGCACCCGGACAACGTGGAATCGCGTGCCGGCATGGGCATCGGGCTGGCGCTGGCGCGCGAGCTGGTCGCGCTTCATGGCGGCACCATCCAGGCGCGCAGCGACGGCGTCGGCAAAGGCAGCGAGTTCATCGTGCGATTGCCGTTGAAGACAGGATGAGCGCGCGGCAAGATCGCGCCGTGAGCATCCGAACCTATCGCAACATCACTCCCGTTCTCGGCGCACGGGTTTACGTCGATCCGGCCGCGGTCGTCATCGGCCGCGTGAAGATCGGCGACGACTCATCCATCTGGCCGGCTGCCGTCGTGCGGGGCGACGTGCACGACATCGAGATCGGCGCGCGCACCAGCATCCAGGACGGCTCCGTGCTGCACGTGACGCACGACGGTCCGTATTCGCCCGGGGGCCGCGCGCTCAGCGTCGGCTCCGACGTCACCGTCGGACATCGTGTCACGCTGCACGCGTGCACCATCGGCAACAAGTGCCTGGTCGGCATGGGCTCGGTGGTGCTCGACAACGTGGTCACGGAGGATTTCGTGATGATCGGCGCCGGCAGCGTCGTGCCGCCCGGCAAGCGCCTCGAAGCGCGCAGTCTCTACGTCGGCAGTCCGGCGCGCAAAGTGCGCGACCTGACGCAAGCGGAGATCGATTTCTTCACGTACTCCGCGACGCAGTACGTGCAGCTCAAGGACGAGTACCTGCTTTCACCGCAGCGATGACCGGTGCGGTGTCGGGCTTGACGCCGCGCCAGAGCAGGAACGACTCGGCTGCCTGCTCCACGAGCATGCCCCAACCGGTTTCCGCGCGGCCGGCGCCGGCGCTCTTCGACCAGCGCGTGAACGCTGTATCGCCTTTGCCGTACGCCATGTCGTAGCACAGCGTCGTCGGGCCGATGGCGCCCGGCGGAATCGGCGGGATGGTGTCCTGCAGACTTGCCGAGGTTGCATTCAGCACCAGGTCGAACGTCGAATCGGCGATCGCATCGAAACCGCAGCCGTGCACGGTGCCGAGCGTCGAGAATTCGCGCGCCAACTCCTGGGCGCGCTGCTCGTTGCGGTTCGCGATCTCCAGGTATTCCGGATCCGCTTCCAGCAGCGGGCCGAGCACGCCGCGCGCTGCTCCGCCTGCGCCGAGCAGCAGCACGCGGGTGCCGCGCAGATCGAAGGAAAGGTTGCGCGTCAGATCGGCTACGAGACCGGCGCCATCGGTGTTGTCGCCGAGCAGTCCGCTACTGCGCAACGCCAGCGTGTTCACGGCGCCCGCCATCTCGGCGCGCGGCGTGCGCTCGCGGGCAATCAGGCACGCTGCCTGCTTGTGCGGCAGCGTGACGTTCAATCCCTTACCGTCGGCCGCGAAGAATTCCACGATCCGATCGTTGAGCGCTTCGGGCGGGACTTCGAGGCGGGAATAAGTGAGCTGCTGGCCGGTCTGCTTCGCGAACAGGCCGTGCACGAACGGCGACCAGCTGTGGGCGACGGGAAAGCCGATGACCGCGTATCTGTCTGCCGGGGGTCCTTGCGTTGTCGTTTGACTGTTCATCAAGAACCGTTGAAACGTTGACCGCTAGCGCCGCTCTCTCAACCACGCGGCCGCACGCTTCGCGTGATACGTGAGTATGCCGTCGGCGCCGGCGCGGCGGATCGACAGGAGCGATTCGAGGATGACGCTGCGGCCGTCGAGCCACTGGTTGCGGATCGCCGCTTCGAGCATCGCGTATTCGCCGCTGACCTGGTAGACGAACGTCGGCACGCCGAAGGTGTCCTTCACCCGCCGCACGATGTCGAGGTACGGCAGGCCGGGCTTGATCATCACCATGTCCGCGCCTTCCTGCAGGTCGAGCGCGACTTCGCGCAGCGCCTCGTCGGAGTTCGCGGGATCCATCTGGTAGCTGTACTTGTTGCCCTTGCCGAGAGTGCCGGCCGAGCCGACGGCCTCGCGGAACGGGCCGTAGAAGCTGGACGCGTACTTGGCCGCGTACGCGAGGATCCGCGTGTTGAGATGGCCCGCGACCTCGAGCGCTTCGCGGATCGCGCCGATGCGGCCGTCCATCATGTCGCTGGGGGCGACGATGTCCGCACCGGCCTCGGCATGCGACAGCGCCTGTTTGACCAGCGCGTCGACCGTGATGTCGTTCACGACATAGCCGGAGGCGTCGATGATGCCGTCCTGCCCGTGCGTCGTGTACGGATCGAGCGCGACGTCGGTGATTACGCCCAGCTGCGGCACGGCCTGCTTGACTGCGCGAACGGCGCGTTGCGCCAGCCCTTCCGGATTCCAGGATTCGCGGCCGTCGTCGCTCTTGACGCCGCCCGGCGGCACGGGGAACAGCGCCAGCGCCGGAATCTCCAGCTCGGCGAGCGACTGCGCTTCACGCACCAGCTCGTCGACCGTGAC
>DATBKP010000099.1:0-31076 GCA_036555785.1 Steroidobacteraceae bacterium | reverse complement strand
TCGCTGGCCGCGATCATCGGCAAGCAGTTCTTCGCCGGCATCAACGAAACGACCGCGTTCATCTTCGCCCTGCTCGCCTTCGCCGCAGGATTCGCGGTGCGCCCGTTCGGCGCGGTGATCTTCGGACGGCTCGGGGATCTCGCGGGCCGCAAGTACACGTTCCTGATCACGATCGTCATCATGGGCATCGCGACGGCATTGGTCGGCGTGCTGCCGGGACAGGCATCGATCGGTGTCGCTGCGCCGATCATCCTCATCACCTTGCGCTTGCTGCAAGGCCTGGCTGTCGGCGGCGAGTACGGCGGCGCCGCGACGTATATCGCCGAGCACGCGCCGCCAGGCCGCCGCGCGTATTACACGAGCTGGATCCAGATCACCGCGACGGCAGGGATGATCCTGTCGCTGCTGGTGATCCTCGGCTGTCGCTGGCTGCTCGACGAACAGTTCGAGAGCTGGGGCTGGCGCGTGCCGTTCCTGCTCTCGATCATCCTGCTGGTGATCTCGGTCTACATCCGGCTGCAGCTCGAGGAATCGCCGGTGTTCCACCAGATGCGCGCCAGCGGCAAGTTGTCGAGGAACCCGGTGCGCGAATCGCTCGGCCGCTGGAGCAATCTCAAGCTCGTGCTGCTGGCGCTGTTCGGCTGCATGGCCGGCCAGGCCGTGGTCGGCTACGTCTCGCTGGTGTACATGAACCTGTTCCTGACGCAGACGCTGAAAGTCGCGCCGGCAACCTCGAACCTGCTGCTCGCGGCGGCGCTCACCGCCGCAGTGCCGTTCTATCTCGTCGTCGGCAAGCTCGCCGATCGCTACGGGCGCAAGCCGCAGGTCGTGATCGGCTGCCTGATCGCGGCGCTGACGTTCTTCCCGATCTTTCGCGGGCTGACGCATTACGCGAATCCGCAGATCGAAGCGGCGCAGGCCAGCAATCCGGTCGTCGTCGTCGCCGATCCGCGCGAGTGCAGCTTCCAGTTCGATCCGGTCGGCGGCGCGCGCTTCACGAGCTCGTGCGACGTCGCGAAGAGCGTGCTCGCGGGCCAGCGTATTCCGTACTCGAACGAGAGCGCGCCGGCGGGGAGCATCGCATTCGTGAAGATCGGCGCCGTGCAGGTCGCTGCGTTCGACGGCGCGGCAGTGAGCGCCGAGGAGTTCAAATCGCGCAGCACGCAGTTCAAAGAAACGCTGTCGACTGTGCTGCAGGACGCGGGATATCCGGCGAGCGCCGATCCGCAGCACATCGACTATTTCATGGTGTTCGTGCTGCTGTGGGCGATGGGCGTGCTGGGAGTCATGACGTACGGCCCAGTCGCTGCGTGGCTGGTCGAGTTGTTTCCGCCCCGCATCCGCTACACGTCGATGTCGGTGCCGTATCACCTCGGCAACGGCTGGTTCGGCGGCTTCCTGCCGAGCATCGCGTTCGCGATGATCGCGTACACCGGCAACATCTACTCCGGGCTGTGGTTTCCGCTGGTCGTGTGCCTGATCACCGCCGTGGTCGGCACGTTCTTCCTGCGCGAGACCAACGGCGCCGAGGCGACCGACTGATCACTTCTTCTGCGCTTCGATCAGCGCGTCGGCGGCCGAGACCAGCACCTGCTGCGGTCCTTCCTTGCCGAAAACCTGGGCGCCCGAGAACGCGCCGTCGACCAGCATCACGATCTGGTCGGTCACGATCGCCGGGTCGCGCACGCCGATCTTGTCGATCAGGGCGCGCACGCGGCGGCGCAGCTCTTCCATCACTTCGCGCGCGACCAGGCGCGCCGGATGCTGGTGATCGGCGAACTCGACCGTGACGTTCATGAACGGACACCCGCGATATTTCGGGCTGCTGACGAACTTGGCGATTCCGGCGAGCTGCGCACGCAGTTGTGCATGTGGCTCGGGCGGGCTGTGCGCGGCGGTGTAGTCCCAGCCGGACCAGCGAGATTTCGCTTCCTCTTCGATCACGGCCGCGATGAGCGCGTCTTTCGAAGGAAACCAGCGATAGAGACTGGTCTTGGCGACGCCGGATTGCGCGACGACCGTGTCGACGCCCACGGCGCGCACGCCTTCGCGGTAGAACAATTCGCGCGCGGTATTGAGAATTCGATCGCGCACGCTCTCTGCACCGCTCACGGCCTCTTCAGGCACGCGCGCCCGTACGGCTTTGACCATCTCCAACCCCCCGAAATCGTCTGTAGTAGATGCTTGACACGATACAGACCTGTACGTACTATCGCAAACAGACAGGTCTGTAGCGCGGCCTACTGTAGCTCCCGGCACCTGGCCAGTGCAACCCAGCCACATTATCGCAGCGCAGCAGCCTGTCCCAGCCCGTCCCCCTGGCTATCCGCGTTGGAGAGGAACATGAAGACCGCCCTCGTTTCTGGCCTGACGATCCTGGCCGCCGCAACTGCCCTGCTCACCGCGTCCGTAGCTTCTGCGGATACGGCCTGCAAGCCGCGGCTGATCGAGAAAGACACCAGCTTTCCGCTGACCGCGCAGCTGCGCGGCCAGGAAGGCACCGTTTACATGAACGTCCTCATCGACGAGAACGGCCGCGCCCAGCGCGCCGATCTGCAGCGCTCCAGCGGCTATCACAAGCTGGATCGCGCGGCGGCGCGCAGCGCCGTCGACAAGTGGGTGTTCGACGTTTCGGCTTGCGAGCGCAAGGACCTGCCGGTGACCCACGTGGTCGCGGTCGAGTACCACAACGACACGTACTGAGTCGTAGCTCGCTTGCGCTTCGATTTGCGCGGACGACCCCCGCAGCTACCCCTCCTCCGTGAGCAACGGGGGAGGGTTCTTTTTATGGGCGCGCAAGATTCAGATCACACCATCGTGCTTTAGCGCTGCGAGCTCGCGCTCATCTATGCCGAGCCCACCCAGCACCTCCTGCGTGTGCTGACCCAGCAGCGGCGGCGCCGCTTCGTAACGCGGCGGCGTCGCGGACATCTTGATCGGATTGGCAACGCTCGGCACCGTGCCCGCCAGCGGATGCGGCAGCTCGAATTGCAGCCCGCGGCTCTGCACTTGCGGCTGCGCGAACGCCTGCGCGAGATCGTTGATCGGTCCGACCGGCACGCCGATCGGCTCGAGCAGCGCCAGCCATTGCGCGACCGTGCGCTGGCGCATGATCTCGGCGAGCAGCGGCACGATCACTTCGCGATGGCGCACGCGATCGGCGTTCTTGCGGAACCGCGCATCCTGATGCAGCGTGCAGCCGGCCGCTTCGCAGAATTTTGCGAACTGGTTGTCGTTGCCGACAGCGAGCACGAGCTGACCGTCCGCGGCGTCGAACACCTGGTAAGGCACGATGTTGGCGTGCGCATTGCCCATGCGCTGCGGCGCGCGGCCGGCGATCAGGTAGTTCATGTTCATGTTCGCGATCATCGACAGCTGCGAGTCGAGCAGCGCCATGTCGATGTATTGCCCGGCGCCTGTGCGGGCGCGGTGAAACAGCGCGGCGAGGATCGCCACCGTCGCGTACATGCCTGTCGAAAGATCGGCGACCGCGACGCCGACTCGCTGCGGTCCGCCGCCCGGCCGTCCGTCCCGTTCGCCGGTGATGCTCATCAGGCCGGCCATCGCCTGGATGATGAAGTCGTAGCCCGCGACGTTGCGCATCGGCCCGGTCTGGCCGAAGCCGGTGATCGAGCAGTAGACGAGGCCGGGATTGAGGGCGCAGAGCTGCTCGTAGCCGAGGGTGTAGCGCGTCAGATCCCCTGCCTTGTAGTTTTCGATCAGCACGTCGCTCTTCATGGCGAGGCGACGCGCGAGCGCCTGCCCCGCCGGCTTGGAGATATCGAGCGTCACGGATTTCTTGCCGCGATTGGCGCAGAGGAAGTAGGCCGATTCGTGCGTCGGACGGCCGGCGCGGTCGTGCAGATACGGCGGGCCCCAGCCGCGCGTATCGTCGCCGCTGCCCGGCCGCTCGATCTTGATCACTTCGGCGCCGAGGTCTGCGAGCAGCTGGCCGCACCACGGGCCGGCGAGCACGCGGCTCATATCGAGCACGCGGATCCCGGACAATGCCCCGGGCGGCGGGCTCTGCGAAACTGCTGTCATGGAACGAATGTACACGGCAGCGCTCTGATCTGTCATAGACGAGGCGCAAATGAACGTCGCAACGCTGCTGCTGCTCGCCGCGAGTCTGGCCCTGGCCAGCGGCGCCCGCGCCGACGACTCAGCCGCCGCACCCGCAAAGCCGCCAGCGCCTGCACCGGCAAAGCCGCTCGACCTGCGCCCGCCCGAGATCACCAAGCTGTACACGAGCCGCCAGCTGGCAGAGCTGCTGGACAAAATCGAGCAGGACAATATTGAGGAAGTGGAAGTCGAAGGTGAGCGCGAGCACAGGCCGGTGTTCACGCCACGCGTCTGGCCCGGCATCGGCGCGCCGTTCTGGGCGCTGTTCCATCCGACCCAGGCGTGGCGCATCTTCGCGCCGATCCCGCCCGACCAGGCCCGCTACATCGGCACCAAGCCCGCGCCGTACACCGACGCCGGCTATCTCGAGCCCGCCGGCGTGCCGCCGGGTCCGTTCGACCACTGAACGATCCGCCGAGCGTTGCCGCCGATGTGCGAGAATGCGCGCGTCGCAGGTAATCTTTCCCAATCGACGATGAGCGCTTCCCTTTCCGAACCGCGCCCGCGGCTCGTGACGCTGCACGGCGGCTGTAATTTTCGCGATATCGGCGGTTACGCCACGCAGTCCGGCCGTACGGTGCGCTGGGGCCGTGTGTATCGCGCCGGCGTGCTCAGCTACTTCACCGACCGCGATCACGAAACGTTGCACGGCCTGGACGTGCGCGCGATCTGCGATCTGCGCCGCGCGGAAGAGCGTGAGCGTGAGCCGAGCGCGTGGCCCGCCGGCGGGAACCGTCAGCGGCCCGAGCATCTGCATTGGGACGACGGCACCCCTCCGACGATTCGCGCATTCGCAGCTCAGCGTCCCGCCACCGCGGCCGGCATGTTCGACGCGATGATCGATCTGTATCGCGCGCTTCCCAAATGGATGGCTGGCCGCATGCGTGGCATGTTCGATTGCATCGCCGCCGGCTCGCTTCCGCTCGTCGTCCACTGCGCGGCCGGCAAGGACCGCACTGGCGTCGCGATTGCGATGTTACTAGCTGCGCTCGACGTATCGCGTGAGACCGCGATCGAGGATTACCTGCTGACGAACGACGCCGGCGACTTCGAGCAGTTCCTGCGCACGCGCCACGACACCCAGTTCGGTTTGACGGATGTCCTGCATCCGTTGCTGACGATGCCTGAAGACATCCGCCGCGTGCTGTTCATGGCGCACGCGGATTTTCTGCAAGCGGCGTTCGAGAGCATCGACGAGCTGGGAGGACTCGACCGCTATCTCGAGCAAACCCTCGGCGTGAGCAGCGCGCAACGCGCAACCGTGGTGGCGAATCTCACGGCATGACAGGCGGCTGGTACTCCAGCGTCAGGCCGAACAGCCACAGCAGGAACAGCACCAGCGGCACGTGCACGACGAACTGCACGATCGTGAAGCCGGCGACATCGCGCGCCTTCAGTCCGAGAATGCCGAGCAGCGGCAGCATCCAGAACGGATTGATGAGGTTCGGCAGCGCTTCGGCGGCGTTGTAGACCTGCACCGCCCAACCGAGGTGTACGTGCAGCTCGTTCGCGGCCTGCATGACGTACGGCGCCTCGATGATCCACTTGCCGCCACCGGATGGCACGAAGAACCCCAGCACCGCCGAGTACGCGCCCATCACGACCGGAAACGTCTCGCGACTGGCAGCGTGAGTGAACAATGTCGCCAGGTGTTGCGCGATGCTCGCTCCGCCGTCGCCGGTGGCTGCGGTGATGATCGCGGCGATTCCGCCATAGAAAGGAAACTGCACCAGCACGCCGCTGATGCTCGGCACGCCCCGGCCGACCGCGTCGAGGAACACGCGCGGCCGCCAGCACAGCAACAAGCCCAGCATCAGGAACAGGAAGTTGTAAGTGTTGAGGTTCGAGATCGCCGCGCTGGCGCCTTTGGTCGCGAATTCATGGCCGAGCCACGCAGCGCCGAGACCGGCGATGATGATGTTGAGCCACGGCGCATGTTCGAGCCATTCGCCCGGCCGGGTGCTGCGCGCGAACACCTGAGGTCGAATGTCATCGACGACTCCATAGTCATGCGCGGTGCGCGCCTGCGACGCGGGCGGCGCAGTCAGCCAGGCGATCGCCAGCGTGACGACGATCAGAATTGCCGTGAGCGCCCATGACTGCCACAGGAAGATCGTCTGCGAGAACGGCAGGACGCCGGTGATCGCGAGCAGCGCCGGCGGCATGCTTGCGGGATTTGCCTGGAGCTGCGCAGCCGACGACGACAGACCCATCGCCCAGACCGATCCCATCCCCAGGTACGCGGCGGCGCCCGCGGCCCGATAGTCGACGCGCAGGTCCTCGCGACGCCCGATCGCGCGCGCCAGCAGGCTCCCGAGAATCGAGCTCAATCCCCAATGAATCAGCGAGACCAGCAGGCTGATGAGCGCGATCCAGCACACCGCACCGCGCGCCGTTTTTGGCAGCCCCGCCAAGCGATCGATCAGCCGCGCCGCGGGCGGTGAGCTGGCCACGACATAACCGCCGATGATGATGAAGCTCATCTGCATCGTGAACGGGATGAGGCTCCAGAACCCGTCGCCGAATGCCTGCGCGGTCTGCAGCGGCGTTGCACCGAGCAGCATCGCCACGGCCGCCACGATGACGACCGCCAGCGCCGCGAACACATACGCGTCGGGGACCCAGCGCTCGGACCAGTTGCAACAGGCCAGCGCGATGCGCTCGAGCTTCGATGCCGGTGCCGCTGCGTTGGTATTCATGAATAATAGAGCCCATGCCTCGCAAACACGCCTTCCTCATCAGCCTCGCCGCCGGGCTGCCGGTCGCGATAATCGTGGCGATGACCTGGCTCTCCGCACTCAGAGGAGAGCCGCTGCGGCCGTGCGGCAATCTGCCACAGAACTATGCGCCGATCATCGCGTTCGAGCTGGCGCGCAGCGCGGATGACCTGCAGGCGATCTTCGGCACGCCGGACGACCCGTGCCGCATGGTCATGGTCGAGCGCATGGACGCGATCAACTGGATGGACGATCTGGTCTTCATTCCCGCGTACGGGGCGATGATGGCGTTCTTTTTTCTCGGCATGCGCGCGCGCAATGCAGCCCTCGGTACGTTCGGCTTCTGGGTCGCCGTCGTGGCCGCGCTCGGCGACTTCGCCGAGAACGCCTGCCTGAAGGGCCTCACGCCGGCGCTCGATCCGTCCTCGGCGTGGTTTGCGCTGCTGCCGTGGGCGACCGGCGTGAAATGGCTGGGGCTCGGCGTCGCCGGGGCCGTTGCGGCGGCAATCTATGTGAAATCTGCCGGCCCGCGGCTGTGGAACAGCATCGCCGCGCTCTTGTGTGCCGCTGCATTTGTCAGCACGGTCGCTGCAATCGCAGCGCCGGCCAAGTTCGGACCGTTCGTCAGTCTTGGCGTCGGATTGAGCTGGCTGGTCTATCTGGTCGCCGCAGCGGTAGCCGTTGTCCATCCGGCGAGCGTGGCGGAACCGGCCCGACCCGGATGAGTTAATCTGGCATTCAAAGCTCGGAGAAGACCATGAAAGTCAGAGAAGCGATGACCCGCGATGTGCGCCTGGTCAAGCCCGATCAACCGATCAGCGAGGCTGCGCGCCTGATGGCGGAGCTGGACATCGGCGCGCTGCCGGTCGAGGAAGACGATCGCCTGGTCGGAATGATCACCGACCGCGACATCGCGGTGCGTGCGGTGGGCGCCGGCCGCGGGCCGGATACCCGCGTGAGCGAAATCATGAGCCGCGAGGTGAAGTACTGCTTCGAGGACCAGTCGATCGACGAGGTCACGCAGAACATGGGCGAGCTGCGCATCCGCCGGCTGCCCGTGCTCACGCGCGACAAGCGCCTGATCGGCATCCTCTCGCTCGGCGATCTGGCGATCGACGAAGGCGCGCGCGACGAAGCGGGCGAAGCGCTCGGCGGCATCTCGCGCCCGGGCGGTCAGCACTCGCAGTCGCAGGCAAGAAATTGAAGAAAGGCTGTGGGCTGTAGGCTCTGGGCTGTAGCCAGAGGCGGATCAAGGAATTCTCTTCTGGCTACAGCCTTCAGCCTACGGTCTACAGCCTATTCCTCATCCGTCTCAACTTTCCGCCGTGATTCCCTGATCATCCACGCGATGCCGAAGCCGCCGGCGAGTGCATGCTCCTGGCGCACCAGCGGACTGTCCTCGAATTCCGCGCCGCCGAGCCAGTCATAGCGCAGGAACGCGCCCACCCAGTATTTCGGGTAGCGCTTCGAGATCGCCGCGAGCACGTGCAGGCCGGAGTAGCCGCCGTCTGCGTGATACTCGGGCCGCGTCGGCGTGGCGAAGCGCGCCGGCACCGAATAGTAGTAGTCGTGGAAGGCGTCGGCCGCGAACACCGGCCCGATGCCCGCGCCGAAATTCCAGCCCGTCCGGCCGACGTCGGCGAAGTCGACGTTGATCCGCGGCGCGAACGTCCACTGCAGCGAGTGCGGCGAGCTCTCGATGGTGATCGGGATGCGCACCGGCATGACCGCATCGAGCTTCACTCTCTCGTCGGCCGAACGCCACAGGTGCAGCTCGAGCGAGGGGCCGAGCTCGAAGGTCGGCTTGAGGTCCGGCATGCCGCGGCGCGCTGCGTTGTCTTCGCTGTTCACCGGAATCGTGCCGTTTACGCTGATGCTCAGCTCGGCGTATTTGCGATCGAACAGCTGGCCGCGCAGCCCGTCGCGATCCGCTTTGAGGATCGGCCCGCGATACACGAAATACGGCACCGGCACCGGGTACACCTGCATCTCATCGGAGCCGCGATAGTCGGGAAAGGCGATCGCGCCGACGCCCATCCCGAATTCCCACAACGGCTTTTCTTCCGCCTGCGACGCCGGCGTCCACAACGCGACCACGACGACGCACGCCGCAAGCAGCGCGCGATTGGCAAAGCAGCTCTTCACAGCAACGCCTCGATGTCCTTGACGAGCGCTTGCGGCTCGGTCCGCGGCGCATAGCGGCTGACGGGATTGCCCTTGCGATCGAGCAGGAACTTGGTGAAGTTCCACTTGATGCGCTTCGTGCCGAGCACGCCGCGGCGCGCGTCCTTCAGCCAGTTGTACAGCGGATGCGTGCCCGGACCGTTCACCTCGATCCGCTCGAACATCGGAAAGCTGACGCCGAAGTTGCGCGCGCAGAACGCGCCGATCTCCTCCGAATTGCCCGGCTCCTGCGCGAGGAACTGGTTGCACGGAAAGCCGAGCACGACCAGGCCGCGCCCCTGATACTTCTTGTACAAATCCTCGAGCCCCTGGTACTGCGGCGTGAAGCCGCACTTGCTCGCGGTGTTGACGATCAGCAGCACCTTGCCCTGGTAGTCGCGCAACGCGACGGGCTTGCCCGCGAGCGAGCGCGCTTCGAAATCGTTGACGGTCGTCATGGTCGCTCCCCTCAGTGTTGAACCTTGGTGAAGCCTTCGGCGAAATACGGAGTTTCGGCAAAGCACGAGGTCGGTACGCCGCGATGCTCGGTGTAGTGCAGCCGGATCTGATCGCCTACCGCCGCAGAAAGCTGCTTCGCGAGCTGCTCGTCACGCGTGCTGAAGTACCAGATCTGCGGCGCGACGCCGCCCACGACGTACTGCGCCAGCTCTCCTTCGTATGTCTTGCAGATCCAGCCCTTGCTCGAGAACTTCTGCAACACGCCGGCGCGCTCGCCTTCGGAATAGGCCCAGGACAGTGAGAACCACGTCCACAGCGCGCCGAGCAGCACTGCCAGCACCAGCACCATGAGCAGGATGCGGCCAGGCCGGAAGCCGCGCCTGACTGGTGTTCCGTCGACGGCCATTGTCTCCCCTCTTCGCCCTGTGCCCCGCAGTGTAATCTTATCTTGACGTCAGCCCGGCATGTGACAAGAAAAACCCAACGTTCGCGCGCAGCGATTTACGGCTGCAGCGGGCGCACGTAGAGTCTGCGTCCCCAACCAGCGATGACCTCCGCCATGAGCGAATACCGCCTGTATTGCGTCGGCGAATCCGGGAACTGCTACAAGGTCGCGCTGATGCTGAACGTCTGCGGCTGCGACTGGCAACCGGTGTTCGTCGACTACTTCGGCGGCGAAACCCGTGCCGACGCCTACCGCGATTCGCTGAACGAGCTCGGCGAGGTGCCGGTGCTCGAGCACGCGGGCCGCAAGCTGTCGCAGAGCGGCGTGATCCTCACCTGGCTCGCCGCCCGCCTCGGCCGCTACGGCGGGCGCGACGAGAACGAACGGCTGGAGATCCTGCGCTGGATGCTGTTCGACAATCACAAGTTCACCAGCTACTACGCCACGCTGCGCTTCCTGAAGGGCATCGTGAAGTCCGGCGACCCGGCGGTGCTCGAGTTCCTGCGCGGCCGCGCGCTAGTTGCATTTGCGATCGTCGACAAGCATCTGGCGCAGCAGCCGTTCCTGCTCGGCGCGGAGCCGACCATCGCCGACTTCTCGCTCGCCGGTTACCAGTACTACGACGAGGAAACCTCGATCGACCGCGCCGCCTTTCCGCACCTGCTGGCCTGGACCCGCCGCATTGCGCAGCTCCCGGGATGGAAGCATCCTTACGAGCTGATGCCGCGAGGTTCCCCCAATCGCTGACAACATCCTGGTCGGGACCGCGTCGTGGACCGACCCGACGCTGCTCAAGAGCGGGCGCTTCTATCCGCGCGAAGTGAAGAGCGCCGAGGGACGCCTGCGCTTCTACGCCGAGCGCTTTCCGATCGTCGAGATCGACAGCTCGTACTACGCGCTGCCCTCGTACCGCAACGCCGAGCTGTGGGTGGAGCGTACGCCGCCGCACTTCGTGTTCAACATGAAAGTGTTCCGCTTCTTCACGCAGCACCAGACGCAGCTACAGGTGATGCCGCGGGAAGTGCAGGAGGCGCTGCGCGGCTGGAGCGGCAATCTCTACTACGCGGACGCGCCGGCAGAGGTGAAGGACGAGGTATGGCGGCAGTTCGCGCTGTCGATCGATCCGCTGGTGCGGGCCGGCAAGCTCGGCACGCTGCTGTTCCAGTTCCCGAAGTGGTTCATCGTGCGCCGCGCGAGCTTCGATCACCTGCGCGAGATCCGCGAGCGCCTGCCGGGCGCGCCGATCGCGATCGAATTCCGCCACGAGTCCTGGTTCGGCGAGCGCCACCGCGCCTCGACGCTGGCGTTCGAGCGCGAGCTGCAATTCTGCAACGTGATCGTGGACGAGCCGCAGCACGTGCCCGGCAGCATCCCGGCGGTCTGGGAAGCGACGCAGCCGGAGCTGGCGATGTTCCGGTTGCACGGCCGCAATGCGGAAACCTGGAACAAGAAGGGGTTGCAATCGGCCTCGGACCGGTTCAACTACGATTACACGGAACAAGAGCTGTCCGCCTTCATTCCCCAGGTACTCGCCCTGGCAGGACGCGTGCAGCGCGTCCACGTGATCATGAACAACAACCTGGAGGACCAGGGCGTGCGTAACGCCCGCACGTTCATGGACCTGCTGGCTCGGGAGTGACCTCGGGGAATCGATCATGCGCATTTCGCTGTGTCTGCTGCTGCTCGCCGCGCTCGCCGGCTGCGGCGTCAATCCGGTCACCGGCAAGAAGGAAATCCAGTTCGTCTCCGAGGCGCAGGAGCTGAAGATCGGCGAGCAGAACTACGCGCCGATGCGCCAGGCCGAGGGCGGCGACTTCGACGTGCTGCCGGAGCCGACGGCGTACGTCAATGAAGTCGGTCAGAAGCTCGCGGCGGTTGCGGACCGCAAGCTTCCCTACGAGTTCGTGGTGCTGAACAACTCGGTGCCGAATGCGTGGGCGTTGCCCGGCGGCAAGATCGCCGTCAATCGCGGCTTGCTCACGGAGCTGCAAAGCGAAGCGGAACTGGCTGCCGTGCTCGGACACGAGATCGTGCATGCCGCCGCACGCCACGGTGCCAAGGCGCAGGAACGCGGCACGATATTGCAGGTCGGCCTCGCGGCCGCGCAGATCGGTGCAGCGGTCAGCGACGTCGACACCAACATCGCCGGCCTGCTGATCCAGGGCGCCGGCGTCGGCGCGCAGCTGGTGCAACAGAAGTACGGCCGCGAGCAGGAGCTGGAGTCCGACCACTACGGCATGAAGTACATGAAGCTCGCCGGCTACGATCCGTGGGGTGCCGTGACGCTGCAGGAGACGTTCGTGCGCCTGACCCAGCAAGAAGGCGCGAAGCAGCAGGGCTGGCTCGAAGGCCTGTTCGCCTCGCATCCGCCCTCGGCAGAGCGAGTCGAGAAGAACAAGGCGACGGCTGCCGAGCTCGGCCGCGGCGGCGAAACACGCGCTGATCAATACACCACGCGTATGAAACCGCTGCGCGCTGTGGAGCCTGCTTACAAGAAGTACGACCAGGCGCTCGAGGCTGCTCGCAAGAAGGATTTCACTGGCGCACGCGCGCTGGCTGCAGAAGCGACGCAGATGTTGCCGAAGGAAGGACGTTTCCACGAGCTGCTCGGCGAGATCTCACTGGCGCAGAAGCAGCCCAAGGAAGCGCTGCCTCACTATCAGAAAGCGATCGACCTGAACTCCGATTACTTCGGCTCGTACCTCGGCGCCGGCGTCGCGCAATTCCAGGCGGGCGATCACGCGCAGGCCGAGGAATGGTTGTCGAAGAGCGCGCAGCTCCTGCCGACCGCGCCGGCGGCCTACTACCTGGGCACGATCGCGCGCGAGCGCGGCGATCGCGCGAAGGCGATGGAGTACTACCGCGCCGCCGCCGGCTCGCAGAGTCGCATCGGCGAACTGGCGGCGGCAGAGTTCATTCGCATGGACCTGCCGCAGAACCCCGGGAACTACGTGGCGGCCGCCGGCCAGTTCGATGCTCAGGGCCGGCTGATGGTGGTCGTGCAGAATCGCGCGCCGGTGCCGCTGCGGGATTTTCAGGTGACGCCGGTGCTCGTCGACGGTGCCGGACGGATCGTGCAGCAGGCTGCGCCAGTGCGCATCGGCGCAGTGTTGAAGCCGGGCGAACAGGTCGCAGCGTCTTCGGGTATCGGCAATTTGTCGCAGCAGCAGCTGCAGTATTTGCGATTCAAGGTCGAGGGAGCGCGGATAGCGCAGTGATGGCGTGATGAACGTGATGACGTGATGACATCACCTGCATCACGCCCATCACCTTCATCACTTTCCCTTCCAAAACTCATCTCTCAGCAGCCTTTTATACAACTTCCCATTCGGATGCCGCGGCAGCTCGCGCGTGAACTCGATCAGTCGCGGCACCTTGATGTGGCTCAAATGCTCGCGCGCGAACGCGAGCAGCTCGTCTGCCAGCTGCGGCCCGGCGGCCGCGTAGTCGACCGGCTGCACGACCGCGACCACTTTCTCGCCCATCTCGTCGTCGGGCGCGCCGAACACCGCGACGTCCATCACGCGCGGATGCGTGATCAGCAGGTTCTCGATCTCCTGCGGATAGATGTTGACGCCGCCGGAGATGATCATGAACGCCTTGCGATCGGTCAGGAACAGGTAGCCGTCGCGATCGACATAGCCGACGTCGCCGAGCGTGCTCCAGCCGTGACGGTTGCGCGTTTCGAGCGTCTTCTGCGGCGCATTGTGATACTCGAACTGCCGCCCGCCCGCGAAGTACACGGTGCCCTCGGTCAGCGGCGGCACCGGCTCGCCCGCTTCGTCGCAGATACGGATCTCGCCGTTGATCGCGCGGCCTACCGAGCCCTTGCGCTGCAGCCACTCCGCTGCAGTGATCGCGGTCATGCCGTTGCCCTCGGTGCCGGCGTAGTACTCGTAGACGACCGGACCCCACCACTGGATCATCTGCTCCTTCACGGGGATCGCGCACGGCGCGGCAGCGTGCAGCGCGACCTTCATCGACGACACGTCGTATCGCGATCGAGCTGGCGGCGGCAGGCGCAGCATGCGCACGAAATGCGTCGGCACCCATTGCGCATGCGTGACCTTATAGCGCTCGATCAGCGCCAGCGAGCGCTCGGGATCGAAGCGATCCATCAAGACCACCGTGCCGCCGACGAAGTTGACCGTCATGCACCAGCGCAGCGGCGCTGCGTGGTACAGCGGTGCGGGAGACAGGTAGATCGAATCGGGGCTCAATCCATAGAACTTGCTCGCGAGCTGCACGAGCACGTTGGGCGTATCGATCGGGTCGGTCGGCAGCGGCGCCTTGATGCCCTTCGGCCTGCCCGTGGTCCCCGAGGAATACAGCATGTCCGCACCGGTGCTCTCGTCGGCGATCGGCGTCTTCGGCATCTGATCGCGCTCGCGCTCCCAGGAGCGATACGGCGCTATCGCATCGCCGACCATGTACAGGAGTCGCCCGGGCAAGCACGGGGCGAGTTGCTGAGCGAGCTCGGCCATGTGCGGCGAAGCGACCAACAGCTTGGCGCCGCAATCTTCGATGATGTACTGCGCCTCGGCGGCGGTGGCCTTGGAGGATATGCACACCAGGTACGAGCCGGAGCGCTGGTTCGCCCAGGAAATTTCCAGGTAGCGCGGATGATTCTCCATGCACACCGCGATCACGTCGCCGCGCTGCAGGCCGAGCGAGCGCAGCAGGTGCGCGCCCTGATTCGAGCGCTCGTCCAGCTGCCGGTACGTGATCGTCTCGCCGGTGGCAGCGATGATGATCGCTGCTTTATCGGGATTGGTCCTAGCGTGGAGGTAGGGATGCATGACAGAGGGTGATGGACGTGATGAAGGTGATGAACGTGATGAGGTGAGGTTCCATCACCTTCATCACCGCATCACGTCCATCACCTCGTATTTCATCGGCAGCGTCTTCGGCCCACCCACGAACGTCGAAGCGGATCGCCGCGGCTCACCGGTGAGCTGCACCGACGCGAGCCTCGGGATCAGCTCCTCGAACAGGATGCGCATCTCCAGCCGGGCGAGATGCTGGCCGAGACAGGCATGCGCGCCGGTGCCGAACGAGATGTGCTTGTTCGGGCTGCGCTCGCTGCGGAACGTGAACGGTGCGTCGAACACTTCCTCATCGCGATTGCCCGACAGATAGCACAGCATCAGCCAATCGCCCTTCGCGATCGGCAGTCCACGCAGCGTGTAGTCCTCGGTCGCGGTGCGCATGAAGTGCTGCACCGGCACGGTCCAGCGGAACGCTTCCTCGACGAGCCCCGGAATGAGCGACGGATTGTCGCGCAGTTTGTCGAGCTCGCCCGGCTGCTCGCACAGCGCCCACATCGCACCGGAGGTCGACGACGAAGTCGTGTCGTGCCCGGCCGCGGCGATGATGATGTAGTAGCCCATCGCCTCGAAATCCGAGATCGGCCGGCCGTCGATCTGCGCGTTCGCGATCACGGTCGCGACGTCGTCCCGCGGCTGCGCGCGCCGCGACTGCGTGAGCTTGCGAAAGTACTCGGAGAAATCCGCGACCACCGCCTGCAGCTGCCGCACCATCTCCGCCATGTCGAGCACCACCTGGCGCGAGCGATTGAGCTCCGGATCCTGGCTGCCGAACAGCTGCTGCGTCAGCATGAGCATGCGCTGCTCGTCCTCGCGCGGCACACCGAGGATCTCCATGATCACGTGCAGCGGATACATCACCGCGACGTCGCGAACGAAGTCGCATTCGCCGCCGCGCTCGATCATGCCGGCGACCTGCTCGCGCGCGATCGCGCGGATCCGCTGCTCGAGCTTGCGCACGCTCTGGTTCGTGAACCACTGCTGCGTCAGCGCGCGATACTTCGGATGGTCAGGCGCATCCATCTGCACCAGGCTGCGCACCAGGTGCGGCATGCCAGTGAGCTTGCGGACGAACGCGTCGCTCGCACAGTCGGTGAGCGTCGTCGCGCGGTCGCCGTTGTGGAACAGTGCGTTCTGCCGGCTGATCTCCGCGATATCGGCATGCTTGGTGACGACCCAGAACGGATCGAAGCCGCTGACTTCCGCGCGGCTCAACGGCAGGTTGGCACGCAGCCAGGTGAAGTCGTTGTGCAGCCCGTGCGCTTCGCTGTAGGTGAGCGGATCGGTGAGGCTGGTCGCGATGCGCGACGGCGTCCTGGGAAGCTCGGTCATCGGCCACTCCTCTTGCGCACGCCCTGAATGAACACGTCGCACACGTGTGCGATGTAGCGCTCGCGCAGCTTGTCATCCCTGCCGCTGGCGCCCGCCAGCGAGCGCACCGCGTAGCGCGCATTGAACAGGTGATCGCACGCGCCGAGTACGCTCACGTAGAACAGCAGCGGATCGACCTGCTGGAACTCGCCGGCGCGCATGCCTTCCGTCAGCAGCTCGCGCTGCAATTCCATCACCGGCTGCACGAAGATGCGATGCACCTGCCGCGCGCTGCGCGAGTGACGATCGTCGAGCAGCGAGTGCAGCAGCCGGTTGAGATACGGCGTGCGAAAGAAGTTGTTGATGATGCCGGCGATGTGTCGCCGCAGCTTCTCGGTCGGCGGCAGGTCCTGGCGCAGCAGCTCCTTGAAGCCCTGCAGCGCCGCGGCGGCTTCGCGCTCCACGAGCGCGAGCAACAGCCCGTTCTTGTTGCCGAAGTAGTACTTGACCAGCGCGGAGTTCAGGCCGGAGTGCCCGGCGATTTCGCTGAGCGAAACGTCGATGGAATGGCGGTCGCTCATCAGCCGCCCGGCGGTGTCCAGCAGCCGCTCGCGTGCGCTGAAGTCGGGCTCGACCGCCGCGCGCGGGATGCGGCCGGCGCGCCGTCGCACTCTCTTCGGCCGCCTCTGAGCTAGCGTCTCGCGGGTTGCAGTGGGCACCGGCTTAACCGATTGATTAATTCGGACCAATGGTGTCTATTGGCAAGCACTCTTGCAAGGGGGATTTCAGATGAGCGCTGCCTATATCGTCGCCGCCGTGCGCACGGCCGCGGGTCGCAAAGCGGGTCGGCTGTGCGGATGGCATCCGGCGGATCTGGCCGGCAAGGTGCTCGACGAGCTGGTGGCGCGCGCGCATTGCGATCCTGCGCTGGTCGACGACGTCGTCATGGGCTGCGTGAGCCAGGTCGGCGAACAGGCGGGCGACGTCGCGCGCAATGCGGTGCTGGCATCGAAGCTGCCCGAGAGCGTGCCTGGCACCAGCGTTGACCGGCAGTGCGGCTCGTCGCAACAGGCGCTGCACTTTGCCGCGCAAGCCGTGATGGCCGGCGCGATGGATATCGTGATCGCCGCGGGCGTCGAGAGCATGAGCCGCGTTCCGATGGGCCTGTCGATCCAGCTGCCGGCGAAGAATGGCTTCGGCACGCCGAAGAGCCCGAAGATCGAAGAGCGCTATCCGAACGTGCAGTTCAGCCAGTTCATGGGCGCCGAAATGCTGGCGAAGAAGTTCGACCTGTCGAAGGACTCGCTGGACGAGTACGCCTTCGGCAGTCACCAGCGCGCCATCGCGGCGACGAAGGGAGGCGCGTTCGCTGCGGAAGTGCTGCCCGTCGAGATCACGCTGCCGGACGGTAACAAGGAGCAGCATCGCATCGATGAAGGCATCCGCTTCGACGCCAACCTCGAAGCCATTCGCGGCGTGAAGCTGCTGCAGGAAGGCGGCCGCATCACCGCGGCAACGTCCAGCCAGATCGCCGACGGCGCGTCCGGCGTCATGGTCGTGAACGAGAAGGGGCTGAAGACGCTCGGCGTGCAGCCGCTGGCGCGCATTCATCACATGACGGTCATCGGCCATGACCCGGTGATCATGCTCGAAGCGCCGATCCCGGCCACGACGCAGGCGCTGAAGAAGGCCGGCATGAGGCTCGAGGACATCGACCTGTTCGAGGTCAACGAAGCGTTCGCTTCAGTGCCGGTCAGCTGGCTGAAGCAGCTCGGCGCGGACCCGGCCAAGCTCAACGTCAACGGCGGCGCCATCTCGCTCGGCCATCCGCTCGGCGCGTCGGGCACCAAGCTGACGACGACGCTGGTGCACGCGCTCAAGGCGCGCGGCAAACGTTATGGCCTGCAGACGATGTGCGAAGGCGGCGGCCAGGCCAACGTCACGATCTTCGAGCGGTTGTAATCATGAAGCTCGACTCCTCGATCACGGCGGTCATTACCGGCGGTGCGTCGGGCCTCGGCGCGGCAACGGCGCGCGCGCTGGCGGCGCACGGCGTCAGAGTCGCGATCTTCGATTTCAACGCCGAGAAAGGCGCAGCGCTCGCCAGCGCGATCGGCGGCGTGTTCTGCAAGGTCGATGTGACCTCGGACGCCGACGTCGACGCCGGTTTCGCGAAATCGCGCGCGGCGCTCGGTCAGGAACGCATCCTGGTGAACTGCGCCGGCACCGGCAACGCCTTCAAGACTGCGTCGCGCGACAAGCAGACGCGCGAGATCAGGCATTTTCCGATCGACGCGTTCAATCGCATCATTCAGATCAACCTGGTCGGGACCTTCCGCTGCGCCGCCAAGTCGGCGGTCGGCATGCTGACGCTCGAGCCGCTCGATGCACACGGCGAGCGCGGTGTGATCATCAATACTGCGTCGGTGGCTGCGGAAGACGGTCAGATGGGGCAAGCGGCTTATGCAGCGTCCAAGGCCGGCGTCGTCGGCATGACGTTGCCGATCGCGCGCGATCTGATGGGCGAAGGGATCCGCGTCAACACGATCCTGCCCGGCATCTTCGACACGCCGCTCATGATGGGCGCGCCCGAGAACGTCAAAGCCGCGCTCGCGGCCTCGGTGCCGTTCCCGAAGCGCTTCGGTGCGCCCGAGGAGTACGCGTCGCTCGCGATCGAGATGTGCCGCAACAGCTACTTCAACGGCGAAGACGTGCGACTGGACGGCGCCATCCGCATGGCGCCCCGCTGAGGTCGGCCATGCGGCGTACGATCTTCGAGCCCGAGCACGAACAGTTCCGCGAATCCGCGCGGCGCTTTTTCCAGAACGAGATCGGTCCGCACGGCGAACGCTGGCGCGAACAGGGGTGCGTCGATCGCGCGGCGTTCCGCAAGGCCGGCGAGCAGGGTTACCTGCTGCTGTGGGCGGATCCGAAGTACGGCGGCGCCGGCGAGCGCGATTTCCGCTACGAGCAGATCCTGATCGAAGAGAACGGCCGCTACGGCGAAGGCGGCTTCTTCATGACGCTGCATTCGCGGCTGGTGGCGCCGTACATCGGCGCGCTCGGCAGCGAAGAGCAGAAGCAGCGCATCCTGCCGCGCTGTGCGGCTGGCGAGACGATCCTCGGCATCGCGATGACCGAGCCCGGCGCCGGCAGCGATCTCGCGGGCATCAAGACGCGCGCTGAAGACAAGGGCGACCACTGGCTGCTGAACGGCTCCAAGACCTACATCTCGAACGGGCAGATCGGCGACCTGTTCATCGTCGTCGCGCGCACCGATCCGCACCGCCGTCACGGGCTCGGCCTGTTCCTGGTCGAGCGCGACATGCCGGGCTTCAAGCGCGGGCGCAATCTCAAGAAGATGGGCCTGAAGGCGCAGGACACCTCCGAGCTGTTCTTCACCGATGTGCAGGTGCCGAAGGCCAACGTGCTCGGCGAGCCCGGCAAGGGCTTTCATTTCCTCACGCACTTTCTCGCCGAGGAGCGGCTGATCACCGCCTGCGGCGCGATGACGCTGTGCCAGGTCGCGTTCGACGTGACGCTGCAGTTCGTGAAAGAGCGCAAGGCGTTCGGTCAGCCGATCGGCACGTTCCAGGTCTCGCGCTTCAAGATGGCCGACATGCGCGCGCAGATCGACGCGATGCAATGCTTCGTCGATCAATGCGTGCTGGAACACAACGCCGGTCGCCTGGATGCAGTGACGGCGGCGGAAGCGAAGCTGCTGACGACCGAGCTGGAAGGACGCGTGGTCGACCAGTGCGTGCAACTGCACGGCGGCGCGGGCTACATGGACGAATATCCGATCTCGCGCATGTACACCGGCGCGCGCATCAGCCGCATCCTCGCGGGCAGCAACGAGATCATGCACGAGATTATCGGCCGCTCGCTGGAACTGGACGACCGGAAATTAGCCGGTGCCGGGAGAGAAAATCGGGGATAACTCAGCGGTGCAGCATTGTTGCTGCGGTGCTCAGTTTCCCCCGTTTTTCTCTCCCGGCACCGCCCTGACCACCAGCGGCACGTTGCAAACGTCGATGCGCCCGGCCTGGTACTGGTACCACTCGTCCTGGCGGTTGCGGCGCGCCTCGATCAGGTCGGTGAACGTCTGCGTGTCGGTGCGCAGCAGCTCCAGTTTCGTACGCTGCTCGGCGGGCACGTCGGCGGCGACGCGGATCTCGCGGATCGGCACGCGCTGCGCCGCTTCCGTGTAGAAGCCCATCGGCGCAGGACCACGCGGCATCACCGCCAGCAACTCCATGCCATACACGACGCGCCCGAACAGCGCGACGTTGCGATCCAGCTGACGCGGCGCATGTCCCGACACCACGTAGATCTCGGTGCCGGGCCCGGTCTCCACGCCGTTGTCACGACCGGCGCCGACCATCGCGTAGCAGTGCACGGGCCACGCTGTGCCGTCCGCCTTGTCGCGCGCGGCCGGGAAGCCGTCCACGAATCCGGTCTGCGGCGCGTACGTGTCCGGATCCGGTAACGCCACGAATTTCAGACCGGCGGCGCGGCGCTCGAACTCCGGCTCCAGTGTTTTCTTCGCCGCACCCAGCGGCTTCTTGTGATCCGGATCGGCGGGATCGGCCCACTGCACGACGAAGTTGTCCTGCGAGCGCACGATCGACAAGCCATCGAAATATTTGCCGCGCACCAGCGTGCGGACGTTCGCGACGTGCTGCGGAGCGAACTGCGGCGCGAGCTCGATGACGACGCGCCCGCTCGCGAGCTCCAGGTACAACGTGTTCTGCGGATCGAGCGTGCGCCAGTCGCCCGGCTTCGAATCCTTGAGCACATCGGCCATGGTCTTGCCGGCGGCAGCGGCGGGGTCGATCGCGAGCAGGGCCGCGGCCAGCGCGAGCCCGGTACCTAGGATTGTTTTCATGGGGCCGGACGTTAAACGACCCCGGCCCCCGCTTTCAATGGCAGCAGCGTCAGCGCTGAGCGGCCGCCAGCTTGCTCATGCTCCCGGCCTTGTAGGTGCCGGGCGGGTTGTTGAATGCGATGTTGAAGCGATTCCAGCCGTTGATCCCGACCACCGCGAGCGTCAGCTTCATCAGCTCCTGCTCATCGAACTGCTCGCGAGCCTGTGCGTACACCTCGTCCGGCACGGCACCGTTCTCGAGCTTCGTCACCGCTTCGGCCCATGCCAGCGCAGCACGTTCGCGCGGCGAGTAAATCGTCGCCTCGCGCCAGGCGCTCAACAGATACAGCCGCTGCTCGGTTTCACCTTCGAGGCGCGCGTCCTTGGTGTGCATGTCGATGCAATAGCCGCAGCCGTTGATCTGCGACACCCGCGTATCGACCAGGTACAGCAGCTTGTGATCGAGCCCCGAGCTTTCGATGGCCTTGCCAAGCCCGAACATCGCACCGAACACGTCGGCGAACTTCCGCAGATCCAGCGTTACACGAGCGGTCATTCCGCACCTCCTCGTAAAAGTGTGTCTTGCATGCTCTCAAGACGCGCGGGCGGCGGGTCGTGTGACCGGCAGCGACTGGCGCTGCGCGAAAACGCGCAGCTTGTCCGGATTCGCTATCGAGTAGTAGCGGTAGATGTGCTCGCCGTCGGTCTCGATGGTCGAGACGGAATGCAGGCGGCCCTTGAAATAGAAGGCGAAGCCCATCTCGCCGTTGATGCGCACCAGGCGGCGCTCGACGCTCGGCGCCTCCGGGCGTCGTGAGAGCGCCCACCACAGGCGGGCGATGCGCTCCGCGCCGAACAGCGGCCGGAACACAGCGACTGCCTTGCCGCCGCCATCGGAAGTCATGCGCGCATCCGGCGCGAACATGGCCTTGATGGCATTGAAGTCGCCGCTCTGCGCCGCTTCCATGAACCTGTTCAACATGCGGATACGCTTCTCCTCATCGACGCGGAAGCGGCGCCGCTCGTTCGCGACTCGCTCGCGCGCACGATGCACGAGCTGCCGGCACGCGGCCGGCGTCTTGGCTAGCGTCTCCGCAATATCGTCATAGTCGCAGTCGAACACGTCGTGCAGCACGAACGCCGCGCGCTCTTCCTCGCCGAGCCGTTCGAGCAGGTGCAGGAACGCAACCGACAGGTCGCTCGCAAACTCCGCATGCGATTCCGGCGTCGTGATCTCGACTTCCGCCAGCGGCTCGGGCAACCAGGGACCGAAGTACACGGCGCGCTGCGTCCTGGCGGCGCGCAGCCGGTCAATCGCGAGCCGGGTGACCATCGTCGTCAGCCAGGCCTCGGTCGAGCGCAGCGTCGAGGCGTCCTGCTCGTGCCAGCGCAGCCACGCGTCCTGCAGGACGTCCTCCGCGTCCGCGCGGCTGCCCAGCATCCGGTAGGCGATTCCGAACAGCCGGTCGCGGTGACCGGCGAAGATTTCGACGTTTACGCTCATGCTTGCGCTCATGGCGTGTCTAGACGGGTGGCCCGGCCCGCCTGTGACAACCGCCTGGATCTATCCTTTGAACAGGGCCGTGTACCGGCGTTGCATTTCCTCCGGCGACACCTCCTCGACCTGATGCCCGAGCAGCCATTCGTGGCCGAACGGATCCCGCACGCTGCCGCTGCGCTCGCCGTAAAAGGCGTCCGCCGCAGGACGCAGGACCGTCGCACCCGCCGCGACCGCGCGCTCGATCCAGGCATCCGCATCGTCGACGTGCAGATGCATCGAGAACGACGTGCCGCCGAGCGTCTGCGGCCCGACGATGCTCATCTCCGGATATTCGTCCGCGAGCATCAGCGTCGTGCCGCCGATCTTGATCTCCGCATGACCGATGCGACCGCTCGGCTCCGTGAGCCGGAACAGCTCTTCGGCGCCGAACGCCCGCTTGTAGAAGTCCAGCGCCCGCGCCGCATCGCGCAGTCGCAGATAGGGATACACCTCGTGCACCGCGAACGACCGATCGGTAGTGCTCATGACAAGTTGCTCCTGTGGATGTTCCGCTGGTGGCGGAACTGTCATCCAACGAACGGCCGGCGTATTGGAAAAATCTGCAATCGGCTTCAGCTGCCGCTCTCGCCGTCGAGCTCCATGTGCAGCGAACTGTCGGGCCCGAGCGGCCGGTACTCGGCGGGCGTGACGCCGCTGAACTCGCGGAAATCCCGCGTCAGATGCGACTGATCGTAGTAGCCGTACTCGCTGGCGAGGTCGGCCCACGCGAGCTCGCCGCCGCGCGCGACGCGCTCGACGACACTACGCAGGCGATTGATACGGCTGTATAGCTTCGGCGTGAGGCCCACGGTATCGGTGAACAGCGTCGTGAAGCGACGCGGGCTGTAACCGGTCGAGGTCTGGATCTGCGCGATGCGCAGGTCCGTCGGTGCAGTCTGCATGCCGCGTAGGGCGAAGCTGATGGCCGGGTGCACGAGTCGCTGCGGCCGCAAACGCGCCAGGAATTCACGTTCGAGCACCGCGAACTTTGCCGCGGGTGTCGGCGCTGCGAGCAGCTCTTCTCGCAAGGTCCGCGCGCGTGCTCCCCAGATGTCCGATAGCGCGATGTGTCGATCGGTCAGCTCCTGAGCACTCACTCCGAGCAACCCCGCGCCGCCGCCCGGCAGGAAATGAACGCCGATGACGTGCACGTCGCGGCGCGCATCGAGGACGAAGTAGCGCGATTGCGCGCCGTGCACGACCGAACCGTCGAAGCACATGCCGACCTGATCGGCCGCGTCCGCAAAGACGCGCAGATCGTCGGCAGCGAGATTGAACGTAAGATCGATACTGCCGGTCGGTAACGCGCTCTGCCGCTTGCGCTCGGGCTCATGGCCGCGCGCACACCAGAACTGGTCGATGAACGACGACAGCGGCGGTGCAGGCCGGTAGCGCAGCATGCCGGCATCATAGTCCCGCCGGCCGGCCGCGAGCTAATCCTGGCCCGTCTCGACGATTTCCGCGGGTCGCAACAGCTTGGAGCTGATCGCGAGCTTCGCCTGCTGCGCGGCGCCGAGATTGATGCGCAGGCGGATCTTGTTGCCGACGGTGACGAAGCGAATCATGCCGCCGCGCTGCGCGAAGCCTGCGAAGTCGCCGACGGTCAGCACGCTGCGTCCTTGCAACGCGGTGAGGATCGCTTCGAGCTGCGCGTCCTGCGAGCGATCGATGAACAGGATGTGGCAGGTCGCGAGCTGCTCGACCGACGGAAAGCGCCGCACTTCGAGCGCGCGGCCGTTGACGGTCTCGCCGCGCACGATCTCATCGAGCGTCGCGCCGAACGGATCGCTGCCGAGCACGCCTATGACCAGCGGCGAGCGGTCGTCTGCAAACGATGCCGCGGGCCAGTCGACGAACTGCGAGAAGTTGAACAGGAAGACAGCTTTCACCTCGTACTCCGTCGGCGGCGCCTGCGCGCGGCCGGGCACTGCCGCGGCGAGCGCGAGCAGCGCCGCGAGCACGACAGCGCAGCGGCGTGTTCTCAGAAGCGCCATGCCGCCTTCCCATACACGCTGCGCTCGATCTCGCCGCGCGTCGCCGGAGTGCCGAACTCGAGGTGATGATCGTGCAGCAGGTTCTGTCCGACCAGCGACAGCTCCAGCTGCTCGCTTGCCTGCCACGCTAAGCGCACGTCCAGCTCCGAGTAGGCATCGATGCCGGCGCCGTCGACAGTCCCCGGCATGTGCTCGAGCTCGCTCGAATACCGCAACTGCGCGTCGAGCTGCAACCGGCCGGGAAGATCCAGCAACGAGCGCAAGCTGAGCTGGTGACGCGGCGTCGCGCCTTCCAGCAACACGCCGCGGTTCAGATCTGCACCGTGCGGCTGCATGTCCAGACCGACATAGGCATAGCTGCCGATCAGCCGCCAGTTCTCGCTCGGCGAGAACGTCGCGAGCAGCTCCGCACCCTCGCTGCGCGCATCGGTCAGATTGCGATTCACGACCGGCACAGTGATCACGCCGCTCCCTGGATCGAGCACCGGCGTGCCGAACTCCAGCGACGCGAGGCCTTCGTAGCGGTTGTAGAACAGCGCGAGGTCGAGCCCGAAGATCCGCAACGGCTGCCAGCGATAGCCCAGCTCGTACGCGAGCAACTCTTCGGCATCGAACTCGTCGTTGCCCAGCAGAAGTCCGCGCGGATTGCTGCCGGGCGGAGTGATTTCGATCGCGATGTCGCGCTCGAGCCGTGTCGGCACGCGCACCGCGCGCGATACGGCAGCCCACGCGTTCTGCCCCGGCGCGACATCCCAGGAGAGCCGCACGGAGGGCTGCACTTCGAAGCCGCTGAAGTCGTTGTGCTCCAGCTTCGTGCCGATTGTCAGCCGCATGGAGTTCGAGATGGAGAACTGGTCCTGCGCGAAACCGCCGAGCAACTGATCGCGCGAGTCTTCCGGCTGCAGCGCGAACACACCCTTGCCGTGATTGCTGTTGTCGGTCGCGCGGTAGTTCAGGCCCCACACGATCTCGTGCCGCGCTGACGGCACGTAGCGGTGTTGCAGATCCAGATCGAGCGTCTCCAGATCATCGAGAAAACTGGGGTCGTTGCGATGCGTGTTGTCGTAGTACGCGCGCAGCTGCAGCTCCGAGCCGCCGCCGAGCTGCCGCCGCCAGCGGCCGAGCACGTTGCCGCCGCTGGCGTGCACCTCGAGATCGCCGCTAGGACCGGGCCGGCCGATGATGTTCACGCCCGGGCCGTACTGGCCGATGTTCGCGCTGTACACGTCACCCTGCACCGTCAGCGCGTCGCTGCTGCTCGCATCCCAATCGGCGCGGAAGCCCGCATGGCCGATGCGCCAGTCGTCGGACGTCGGCGAGCCCGGGCGAAAGCTCGAGTCGCGGTCGGAGTACTGGCCGAAGACGCGGAAGAAACCGGATTCGCCGAAGGTGCCGCCGTAGCGTCCGGCAACGCTGCCGAGCTCCTCGGTGCCGACCTCGGCGCTGAGAAAGCTCCCCTGCGTGTTGCGCGCATGCTTGGTCGTGATGTTGATGACGCCGTTCACCGCGTTCGAGCCCCACAGGCTGGCGCCGGGTCCGCGGATGACTTCGATGCGCTCGATGTCCTCCATCACGTAGTCCTGCACGTCCCAGAAGACGCCCGAGACCAGCGGCGTATAGATGCTGCGGCTGTCGCTCATCACGAGCAGCTTTTCCGAATTGATGCTGCTGAACGCGCGCGAGCTGACTGCCCACGAGTCCGAGTTGCGCCGCGCGATGTGCAGACCCGGAACGCCGCGCAGCACCTCCGGCAGCGTCGTCGCGCCGGAGCGGCGGATGTCCTCGTTGGTGATGACGCTCACCGCCGCGGCGGCGGAGCTCAGCGTTTCCGGCGCACGCGATACCGACGTGACCTCGATGTCCATCAGCTGTTCGATGCTGAGGTGCTTCAGCGCCCCGGTCGTTGCGGCGCCATCCTGGCTCGCCGCGGCGGCTGCCGCGCACAGCAACAGCGCGGTTGCCAGCGCCGGGTGAGCGAGCGCATTGGGAATCGTGCGCATGACTTTATCCTTTGCGTTCCGTGTCCGCCGTCAGCTGCGCCAGCGCCGCCGACAGCTCGGCGAGCTTCGGCGGCTTGCTCAATAGTCGATCGACGTGTTCCGGCACGGTCTGCTCCGTGCTCAAGCGCTGCCCCCAGCCTGTGAGCAGCAACACCGGCGTGTTCGCTGAAAGCGCTTTGACCGCGGCGGCGACGGCGCGGCCGTCGACATACGGCATGCCGAGGTCCGTCATCACGACGTCGAACGTCCGGCCACCCTTGAACGCGGCGGCGAACGCATCGATGCCGGCCTGGCCGCCATCGGCCGTCGTGACCGCGTGGCCTTCGTGATTCAGAACGTGCAACAGCGACTGCGCGACCAGCGGATCGTCGTCGATCACCAGCAGTCGCAGCGGCCGGTGCGGACGGGTTGCGACGGTTTTGCCCGCCGCGGTCGCCGCACTCGGCGCGATCCTGAACTGCACGCGCACCGCGGTCCCGACGCCCAGCGTGCTGTCGATTTCGATTTGTGCGTCATGCCGCTGCGCCATTCCATACACCATCGCGAGCCCCATGCCCGTGCCGCGCTCGCCCTTGGTGGTAAAGAACGGCTCGAAACAGCGCCGGCGCGTTTCCTCATCCATGCCGGCGCCGGTGTCGCGCACTTCGAGCTCGATCGCTTGCGACACCTGCCGCGTGCGCAAGGTGAGCGTGCCTCCTTCCGGCATCGCGTCGACAGCGTTGAAGACCAGGTTGGTGAGCGCATCGCGGATGTCGCTCTCGGTGCCGAGCACTCGCGGCAGGCCGGCCGTCAGCTCCGTACGCACGTCGATTACCACGCCCCGCTCCTGCGGCAGGTCGCGCCAGCGCGCGCTGGTCAGCGCCAGCACCTGGTTCACCAGCGGATTCAGCTCGAGCGGCACGAGATCGCTGGAGCGCTCGCGCTGTCGATAGAACTCGCGCATGCGCGCGACTGTCTGCCCGACGTCGTCGATCGCGCGGCGGATGATGCGCAGATAGTCGCGCCCCTGCGCGCTCATCTGCGCCTCCTGCTCCAGCAGCGCATCGGTGTAGAGCGTGACCGGCGAGATCGCATTGTTGATGTCGTGCGCGATGCCGCTCGCCATCTGGCCGAGCGCGCGCAGACGCTCCTGCTGCAGGATCGTGTCCTGGCTCTCCCGCAGCTCCTGGTACGCCTGCTGCAGCCTGGTGTAGAGCTCGACCTGGTGCGCGGCGAGCGCGACGTGCTCGCACAGCTGTCGCAGGAACTCGCAGTCGCCGCTGCTGAAACTGTCGGCACTACTGCGCGCGGCAAGCAGCACACCGAACGTCCGGTTCTCGACGAGCAGCGGCGCTGCTACGAGTGCATGCAGCCCGGCCGCAGCGAACCGGCGTGGCACCGGGAACTCCACCTTGCGCGTATCGGGCTCGTAGACGAACACGCCGTTCACGCAACGCGACAGACCGTTGTGCTCGACTGGCAGCACGGTGCGCTGAGCGATCTGCAGTTGTGCCGAGTGCTGCGCACCCTTCGGCCCGATGCTTGCGAGCGTCAACCGCTGTGCCGTCGCGTCGTAGGTGCACATGCACGCGAAATCGATCGGCAGATTGTCTTCCAGGCTGCGCACCACGACGTGGAAGATGCTGTCCAGGTCCTGGCGCTCGCCGATCGCGCGCGTCGCCCGTTGCAACAGGTCGAGCCTGGCGACCTGGCTCTGCAGCTTGCGCTGCGCGGCTTCGCGCTCGTGCAGACTCTCGCGCAAGGTGTCGTTCTGCGACTCGATGTGCGCGAGCATGCGATTGAACGCTGCCGTCAGCACTTCGAACTCGCCTTCGCCGATCGACGGCGCGCGCACGCTGAAGTCGCCGCGCTCGGCGACCGCGCCGGCGGTTTCGGCGAGCGCCAGCACCGGTTGCGAGATCCGCGCCTGGAAAATGTTCGACAGGAAGTAAGCGACCAGCATCGAGGCGACCATGGTGGCCGCCGCAATCGCACCCCACAACCAGAATCTCGCGTAGAGCGCACTGGTGTCGGCGCGGATGTAGAGCGTCCCGAGGCGGCGCTCGCGCTCGCTCACCGGCTCGAAGCCTTCCACTCGTCCGGCGCTGAACCGGTAACCGTCCGGACCCAGCCGCTGCGGATACGACTCGCCGCTGGTCCCCGTCGCGGCATAGGCCGCCAGCATCTTGCCGTTCTCGTCGTAGATCGCAGCCGCCGTGACGCTCGGCTCGGTGCGCAACGTGCCCAGCACCTCCTGTGCATCCTGCTCGTCGCGAAACGCGAGCGCAGCCGTGCTGTTCGCGGAGACGATGCGCGCGAGCGTCGCTACTTGCTCGAGGCTCTCGTCACGCGACGTGACGAGCTCGTAGAGAATCAGAGCCGCACAGGTGAGCACGATTGCCGCCGCGCTGGTCAGCAGCATCGTCGCCATGAGTCTGCGCCGTAACGGTTGCGAGGCGCGCGCCATCGTCGCGAGAGCGTAATGGTTACAGACTCGCGCACCCGTAGTGGAAAACCGCAAATGTGAGTTGACCCACAGCGCAACGATTCCGCACACTCGCGCGCTCGATACGGGAGAACGAAGATGCGAACGACCAGAACAAGCCGGTTGCTGCTGCTGGTGTGTGTGTGGACGCTCGCCGCGCCGGCGCTGGCGCAGCAGCCGAAGCAGAACATCGCGAGCTTCTTCGACTCGTTCACCGCCGAGTGGGTCCGGCGCGATCCGGATCTGGCCACGGCGACGCGCTACTTCAGCGGCGCGGAGCAGGACCGCCTGGAACAGCAGCTGACGCCGAATACGCGCGCCTTCGAGCTGGAGCGGATCGCGCTGGCGCGGCGCGGACTGAGCGAGCTCGCCAGGTTCGACACGGCCAGGCTCAGCGAGTCCGACCGGCTCTCGGCGCAATTGATGCATTGGATGCTGGACGCGGTCGTGCGCGGCGAGGAGTACCTGGACTATCGCTTCCCGCTCGACCAGTTCGGCGGCGCGAACGTCGACCTGGTCGAGACGCTGACGCTGCGGCATCCGCTCGCCACGGCGAAAGATGCGTCAAATTACGTCAAGAGACTCGCACAGGTCGGGCAGCGCATGGACGAGTCGCTGGTCGAGGCGAAGCGCATTGCCGCCACCGGCATGATTCCGCCGGTTTTCATCATCAAGACCACGCTAGCTTCGATGCGCACCTTCCGCGAAGCGTCGCCGGAGCAGAACGCGCTGGTCACCGTGCTGGCGCAGAAGATGGGTGCGATCGAAGGCATGCCGTCCGAGCAGCGATCGAAGCTGCAGGCCGAGGCCACCCGGCTGGTCGGCACGCAGGTGTACCCGGCCTGGGATCGCGCGATCCGGCTGCTCGAATCGATCCAGCCGAAGGCGACCGACGATGCGGGCCTGTGGCGCTTCAAGGGCGGCGCCGACGCCTACGCTTATTTCCTCAATCGCTTCACCACCACCGACTACACGCCGGAGCAGATCCACCAGATCGGCCTGAAGCAGGTCGCGAGCATCGAAGCACAGATGGACGCGATCCTGAAGCAGCTCGGCCGTAGCGACGGCACGGTGCGCGAGCGCATCGAGAAGCTGCGCGACGACCTGCGCTATCCGAACCCGGCGTCCGAGGAGGCGCGCGCCGCGATCATGAAGGATACGAACGGCTTCATCGAAGACGCGCTGAAGCGCAGCCAATCGCTGTTCGACATGCAGCCGAAGACCAAGGTCATCGCGCAGCCGTTCCCGCGCTTTCGCGAGCAGAGTGCCGCGGCCAACTACAATCGCGCGCCGCTCGACGGCTCGCGGCCGGCCATCTTCCAGATCCCGCTGCGCGATGCGCGCATGACCAGGTTCGGCTTGCGCTCGCTCGTGTACCACGAGACGGTGCCGGGTCATCACTTCCAGATCGCGCTCGAGCAGGAGAACACCAGCCTGCCGCGCTTCCGCCAGGCCCGCGTGCTCGGCGGCATTTCCGCGCTGTCGGAGGGTTGGGCGCTGTACGCCGAGAAGCTCGTCGCAGAAAACGGCTGGTACGAGGGCGATCCCGAAGGACTGCTCGGCATGCTCGACGCGCAGCTGTTCCGCGCGCGCCGGCTGGTCGTGGACACCGGCCTGCACGCCAAGCACTGGACACGTCAACAGGCGATCGACTATGGCCTGGAGCCGAGCGAAGTCGAGCGCTACGTGGTGAATCCGGGGCAGGCGTGCGCCTACATGATCGGCCAGCTCAAGCTGCTGGAGCTGCGTGACAAGGCGCGCGACACCCTGGGCGCGAAGTTCAAGCCGCAGGCGTTCCACGACGTCGTGCTGAATACCGGCACCGCGCCGCTCGACATGGTTGCGACGGAAGTGGATCGTTACATCCGTGCAACGTCGGGCAAAAACCCCTGATGGGAAGCGGTGTGCGCTGCACGTCGTGACGTGGAACACAGCGCAGGCGGCTGCCAGTTCGCGATGATGGCAGCCGTCGCTGGTGGGAAGGCCGATGCCGAAACCGACGCAAAGAACATCGCTGCTGGGAGGGCTGCTAGCGCGTTTCGGCGCCCGCAAAGCGCCGCCCGAAGTGAGCGGGCCGCTGCGCCCCTTTCAGGCGATCTCGATCTACCGCGGGCTGATCTGCTGCGACATGGCGCGCAAGTTCAGCGAGCACCGCTTCCTGGTGCGCG
>DATBKP010000098.1:0-15299 GCA_036555785.1 Steroidobacteraceae bacterium | reverse complement strand
ACGTTGCAGTCGCCGCTATCGCGGCGACTGCCGGATTTTTTCTCTATCGCTTCGGCATCGCGCATCGCGACGCTGCGGCAGAGGTCGCAGGTCCGGTCACGGCGCAGGCAGCGGCTGCCGCCCCGGCGACCGAGGAATCCGCTGATCTGCCGGCGACGCTCCCCGACTTCACCCTCGGCGACCTGGAAGGCAAGCCGCGCTCGATCCTCAGCTGGCCCGGCAAGTCGATGATCATCAACTTCTGGGCGACCTGGTGCGCGCCCTGCAAGCGCGAGATCCCGCTGCTGCGCGAGCTGCAGAAACAGCACGGCGCCGAAGGCTTCCAGGTGGTGGGTGTCGCGGTCGACATTCGCGAGGACGTGGTCAAGTACGTGAAGGAGATGGGGATCGAGTACCCGATCCTCACCGGCGAGCAGGACGGCCTGGATGCTGTCATGAAGTTCGGCCACGGCTCGATCGGCTTCCCATTCACCGTGTTCACGGACAATCAGGGCCGGGTCGTGCTGTTTCACCTCGGCGAAATCAAGAAAGAGCAGGCCGACGTGCTGCTGGGCGCGGTCCGGCAGGTCAACAAAGGTGAGCTGACGCCCGCCGCCGCCCGTGTCGTTGCAGCCAAACAACTCGAAGCTCTGACGCCGGCCGCCAGCGACGGCTGAAGGCGCCGCCCCACGTTCGCAGCGGTTTTCGCGCCCGCGCAGCTGCGCGTTGTCATCGCTTTGTCCTCGCCAACGCACGCAATGTTGCGTATTGCCGGCAGGAAATCCCCCGACAGGCTGCTGACTTCGCCGCAAATGATCGCCAAATCGCCGCTGATCTGGTTAAATTCGCCGCGATCTGCGTGGAAGTCGTCCTCGGCAGCCTAAGAATTAGTACAGGCGCATGGCCCACCTTTTGCTCCTCAACGGCCCGAATCTCAATCTGCTCGGCACGCGCGAGCCGGGGATCTATGGCGCCGTGACGCTGGAGCAGATCGTCGCCCGGCTCAGTCAGCTCGCTTCGGAGGCCGGCCATCATCTGTCGGCGTTCCAGAGCAACGCCGAGGCCGAGCTGCTGACACGCATCCACGAGGCGCCGACGACGCATGTCGCCTTCATCATCTTCAATCCGGCCGCGCTCACGCACACGAGCATCGCGCTGCGCGATGCGCTGCTGGCGGTGAAGATTCCCTTCATCGAAGTTCACCTGAGCAACGTGCACGCGCGCGAAAGCTTCCGTCATCACTCCTACTTCTCGGACATCGCCGTGGGGACGATCGCCGGGCTGGGCGCATTCGGCTACGAGCTGGCAGTGCGCGCCGCCGCGCATCATCTCGCGCCCGCGCGCAAGTAAAGGAAAAGAACAAGAGGGTTCGTAATGGACATTCGCAAGGTCAAAAAACTCATCGAGCTGCTCGAGGAATCCGGCATCGCCGAGATCGAGATCAGCGAGGGCGAGGAGTCGGTGCGCATCAGCCGCTATCCGGCCGGCGGCGCCGCTCCCGCGCCCGTGGTGCACTACGCGCCCGCGCCGATGGCGCCGGTTGCAGCTGCGCCGAGCGCAGCTCCCGTAGCAGCGCCCGCCGCAGCTCCCGCGGCACCTGTGGCAGCGGGCAAAGCCGACCACACCGTGACCGCACCGATGGTCGGCACGTTCTACTCGGCCGCGACGCCGGGCGCCAAGGCGTTCGTCGACATCGGCAGCGAGGTGAACGTCGGCGACACGCTGTGCATCATCGAAGCCATGAAGATGATGAACCAGATCGAATCGGACAAGACCGGGCGCGTCACTGCGATCCTGGTGAAGAACGGCGACCCGGTCGAGTTCGGCCAGCCGCTCTTCATCATCGAATAACAACACTGCATGCTCGAAAAAGTCGTCATCGCCAACCGCGGCGAAATCGCGCTTCGCATCCTGCGGGCGTGCCGCGAGCTGGGCATCAAGACCGTCGCCGTGCATTCCACGGCCGACTTCAACCAGAAGCACGTGCTGCTCGCCGACGAGTCCGTGTGCATCGGGCCGCCGCCCTCGAAGGACAGCTACCTCAACATGCCGGCGATCATCAGCGCCGCCGAGGTGACGGATTCGGTCGCGATCCATCCCGGCTACGGCTTCCTGTCGGAGAACGCCGATTTCGCCGAGCGCGTCGAGAAGAGCGGCTTCATCTTCGTCGGCCCGAAGCCCGAAACGATCCGCCAGATGGGCGACAAGGTCTCGGCCATCAAGATCATGAAGGCTGCCGGCGTGCCCTGCGTACCGGGCTCGGACGGACCGCTCGGCAGCGTGCCGGAGGAGAACTTCCGCATCGCGCGCGAGCTCGGCTACCCGGTGATCATCAAGGCCTCGGGCGGCGGCGGCGGCCGCGGCATGCGCGTCGTGCACAGCGACGCGACGCTGCTCAACGCCATCAACGTCACGCAGGGCGAGGCGCTCGCTGCCTTCGGCAACGCCGAGGTCTACATGGAGAAGTTCCTCGAGAAGCCGCGGCACATCGAGATCCAGGTGCTGGCCGACCACTACGGCAACGTCGTACACCTCGGCGAGCGCGACTGCTCGCTGCAGCGTCGCCATCAGAAAGTCATCGAAGAAGCGCCGGCGCCGGGCATCACGCCCAAGCAGCGCAAGGCGATCGGCGACCGTTGTATCGCGGCCTGCAGCGAAGTCGGTTACCGCGGCGCGGGCACGCTGGAGTTCCTGTACCAGGACGGCGAGTTCTACTTCATCGAGATGAACACGCGCGTGCAGGTCGAGCATCCCGTGACGGAGCAGATCACCGGCATCGACATCGTCAAGGCGCAGCTGCGCATCGCCGGCGGCGAACGGCTGCAGTGGACGCAGAACGACATCGTGATCCGCGGCCACGCGATCGAGTGCCGCATCAACGCCGAGGACCCGAAAGGATTCATTCCCTCGCCGGGCCCGGTGAAGCTGTTCCACGCGCCGGGCGGCCCGGGCATTCGCGTCGACAGCCACCTGTACAGCGGCTACACGGTGCCGCCGTTCTATGACTCGATGATCGGCAAGGTCATCGCCTACGGCGAGGATCGCGACACGGCGATCGCACGCATGAAGAACGCGCTGTCGGAGATGGTGATCGAGGGCATCAAGACCAACATCCCGCTGCACCAGGAAATCTTCAACCACGCGGCGTTCAAGGCCGGGGGATTGGATATCCATTATTTGGAGCGGCGGTTGGGAATAAAGTGATGGACGTGATGAAGTGATGGGGTGATGAGCATCACCTTCATCACCTCATCACCTTCATCACTCACCCCCAAATGCCTTTCCTCCAACTCACCCTGCCCATCGGCTCCGCCGATCCCGCGCCCTTCGAGGATGCGCTGCTGAGCGCGGGCGCGGCCTCGATCACGCTCGAGGACGCCGGTGACGATCCAGTGCTCGAACCGCCACCGGGGTCGACGCCACTGTGGCCGCGCGTGCGCATCAAAGCGCTGTTCGACGCGGGCACCGATGCCGACGCGTTGCGCGCCTCATTCCCGGCTGCAACGTTCGAGCACATCGCCGATCGTGCCTGGGAGCGCGAGTGGCTGAAGGACTTCCGCCCGATGCGCTTCGGGCAGCGGCTGTGGATCTGTCCCGGCGGTCAGCGTCCGCAGCTCGCAAGCTCGGCCGTCCAGCCGTGCCTGATCGAGCTCGACCCGGGTCTCGCGTTCGGCACCGGCACGCATCCGACGACCGCCCTCTGCCTGGAATGGCTCGACGCCGCACGGCTGCAAGGCAGGTTCGTCGTGGACTACGGCTGCGGCTCCGGCGTGCTCGCAATCGCTGCGCTGAAGCTTGGCGCACGCGCCGCGCTCGCCATCGATATCGATCCGCAGGCGCTCATTGCTACGCGCGACAACGCCGTTCGCAATGGCGTCGCCGATCTGCTGACCGTGAGCGGGCCCCGCGAAGGACAGCAGGCGCCAGCGGACGTCCTGCTCGCGAACATTCTCGCTGAGCCGCTCCTGGAGCTCGCTCCGGCCTTTGCAGAGCGCGTCGCGGCCGGCGGCTCGGTGGTGCTGTCCGGCATTCTGCAAGGCCAGACCGCGCCCGTAGCAAGCCGCTATGCCGCATGGTTTGATATGCGTCCCGCAACTGTGCGCGACGATTGGGCGCTCCTGTACGGCGTGCGACGTTCCTGATGCTCACTCAGTGCCCGAACTGCCAGACCACCTTCCGGGTCACGACGGAGATTCTCCGCGTGGCCGACGGCCAGGTGCGCTGCGGCCGCTGCCAGACGCAGTTCGACGCGCTGGAGCGGTTGATCGACGAGAACGAGCCGGCGCAACAGGCCGGCCGCTCGGCACGCGCGCCGCGGTCGGCGCCCGCGGAGCCGATCGAGGTCGAGGAGCCCGCCGCGCAAGAAGACATCACCCTGGAAGGCCGCCACATCGAGATCAGCGGGCGCTATCGCATGCCCGACAGCCCGCGCGGCGAGCCACAGATCCGCGAGGAGACGGTCGAGGAATGGGTCGAGATCGACGACATCGACGATGAGGTCACGAACGACGCCGGCACGATCGAAGTCGAGGAAGACATCGTCGACGCAGCAGTCGTCGATGACGATCGGCCCGACCAGATCGAAGTCGTCGAAGACGAGCCCTACGAAGTCGAGGAACAGCTGGCGGAAACTGCGCCCGAAGAGGATCTGCTGGCCGCTCCGCCCCGCCCGGCGGTCGCACCGCTGTGGAAAATTCTCGCGGGCCCGCTGGTGCTGCTGCTGGCGATGCAATTCGTGCACACCTATCGGCACCAGCTGGCGCGCCATCCGCGCATCGGCCCTGCGATCATCGGCTTGTATGGCGCACTGGGCGTCGACCTGCAGCCCGATTGGGACCTGCACGCGTACGAGATCCAGCAGTGGCATCTCGGCTCGGATCCGGCGGTGCCCGGCACGCTCAAGGTACGCGCCAACCTCAAGAACGTTGCCAGCTTCGCGCAGCCGTATCCGTTGCTGAAGCTGGTGCTCGAAGACCGCTGGGGCGAACGCGTGCGCGAGCGCGAGTTCGAGCCGAGCGAATACCTGGATCCCGCCACGGCCCCGGATCGCCTGCTCGCGCCCGCGCAGCAGGCAACCGCGACGATCGCGATCGTCGATCCCGGTCCCGACGCCGAGGGCTTTCGCTTCGACGTCTGCCTGCGCGGCCGTCAAGGCATCGTCTGCTCGGCCGACGTCCCGGACAGAAGATGATCCGCATCGGCCGCTACGTGCTGGCGAACAATCTCGCGCTCGCGCCCATGGCCGGCGTGACCGACCTGCCGTTCCGCCTGCTGTGCCGGCGCATGGGCGCGGGCATCGCGGCCGGTGAAATGCTCACCAGCGACGTGCGGCTGTATCACACGGAAAAATCGCGACGGCGCATGGATCACACCGGCGAGGCGGAACCGCGCGTCGTGCAGATCGCAGGCGGCGACCCGCAGATGATGGTGGAAGCCGCGCAACGCAACGTCGACGCCGGCGCGCAGATCATCGACATCAACATGGGCTGTCCCGCGAAGAAGGTCTGCAACAAGGCAGCGGGCTCCGCACTGATGAGAGATGAGCCGCTGGTGCGACAGATTCTCGAAGCAGTGGTCAAGGCCGTGCCGGTGCCTGTCACGCTGAAGATGCGCACCGGCTGGGACGCGGAGCATCGCAACGGCGTCGCGATTGCGCGCATGGCTGAAGCGATCGGCATCCAGGCGCTGGCCGTTCATGGCCGCACGCGCGCGTGCATGTATCGCGGCGACGCCGAGTACGCAACGATCCGCGCGATCAAGCAAAGCGTTGCGATTCCGATTTTCGCCAATGGCGACATCGACTCACCGTACAAAGCGAAGCTCGTACTTGAACAAACCGGCGCAGACGGACTGATGGTAGGACGCAACGCACAAGGTCGCCCGTGGATTTTTCGCGAGATCGATGCGTATCTGCGCGCGGGCGCGTCGAGCGTCGCGCCTTCCACCGCGGAAGTACGTGATATCATGCTCGCCCATTTGCGCGACCTGCATGCCTTTTATGGGGAAGAGGCGGGAGTCAGGGTCGCGCGCAAACACATCGACTGGTATGCGCGAGGTCGTGCCGCAGGTCACGCTTTACGTCATGCCGTCATGCAGGCTCAAGACGCGCCGACGCAGCTCGCATGCGCGCGCGCGTACTTCGATGGTGAGACTTATGGCGCCGAGAAAAAAAACTAGAGCTCGTCGAGAGCCGATCGCGAGGCCTGCGCCGCGCGCGCTGCCGCTGCGGACGATGACCGCGGAGGCGCTCGAGTCCTACTTCGCGACCTTGAACGGCCACAAACCCGGTCAGCTGTACGACCTGGTGCTGCGCGAGGTCGAGGAGCCGCTGTTCAAGGCGGTGCTGGAATACGTCGACGGCAACCAGAGCCGCGCCGCCGACGTGCTCGGCATCAATCGCGGCACGCTGCGCAAGAAGCTGAAGACCTACGGCCTGGCGCAATGACCATCCGCCGCGCGCTGCTCAGCGTATCCAACAAAGACGGTCTCATCGAATTCGCGCAGGCGCTACATCGGCGCGGCGTGGCGCTGCTCTCGACGGGCGGTACAGCGACGCTGCTGGAGCGCAGCGGCGTGCCCGTGATACAGGTGTCCAGCCACACGGGCTTCCCCGAAATCATGGCTGGGCGCGTCAAGACACTGCACCCGAAGATCCATGGCGGCCTGCTCGGCCGGCGCGACATCGACGACGAAGTCATGCGTGCGCACGGCATCGAGCCGATCGACCTGCTGGTCGTGAATCTCTATCCCTTCGCGGCGACCGTTGCCAAGGCCGGCTGCACTTACGAGGATGCGATCGAGAACATCGACATCGGCGGCCCGGCGATGGTGCGGGCGGCGGCCAAGAATCACGACCGCGTCGCGGTGGTCGTCGATCCGCTCGACTATTCCGCGGTGCTCGCCGAGCTGGAGCGCAACCAGGGCGCGGTATCCGAGGCGACGCGCAAGCGCCTCGCGGCGAAGGCGTTCGCGCACACGGCGAGTTACGACTCGGCGGTGGCGAGCTACCTGGCGCGGGTCAACGAAGGCGCGGGCGACTTCCCGCAATCGCTGGCGTTGCAGTTCCAGAAGCGCCTCGATCTGCGCTACGGCGAGAACCCGCATCAGACCGCGGCGTTCTACAGCGTTCCCGATGCGCAGGGCGCCAGTATCGGCTCTGCGAAACAACTGCAGGGCCGCACGCTCTCGTACAACAACATCGCGGATGGCGACACTGCCTTCGAGTGCGTGCGCCAGTTCGCGGATCCGGCCTGCGTCATCGTCAAGCACGCCAATCCGTGCGGCGTGGCACTCGCGAGCGACACGCTCTCTGCCTACGACCGCGCGTTCAAGACCGATCCCACGTCCGCGTATGGCGGCATCATCGCGTTCAATCGCGCGCTGACGGCCACGACTGCGCGCGCGATCATCGAACGTCAGTTCGTGGAGCTGATCATCGCTCCGGAGGTCGATGCCGACGCGCTGGAGCTGTGCGCGCGCCGGGAAAACGTGCGCGTGCTGGTGACGGACGGCCTGGCGCCGAGCAGCGTCCGCTACGAATACCGCAGCGTCGACGGCGGCCTGCTGATGCAGACGCGCGACCGCGGCATGGTGAGCAAGGCCGATCTCAAGGTCGTGACCAAGCGTCAGCCTGCGCCGAACGAGCTCGACGACCTGCTGTTCGCCTGGCAGGTGTGCAAGTACGTCAAGTCGAACGCCATCGTGTACGCGAAGGAGCGCATGACCATCGGCGTCGGCGCCGGCCAGATGAGCCGCGTGTACTCGAGCCGCATCGCCGCGATGAAAGCCAAGGACGAAGGGCTGACGGTGGCGGGCGCGGTCATGGCGTCCGATGCATTCTTCCCGTTCCGCGACGGCCTCGACGTCGCCGCGGAATTCGGCATCCAGGCCGTGATCCAGCCCGGCGGCTCGATGCGCGACAACGAAGTCATCGCCGCGGCCGACGAGCACGGCATCGCCATGGTGCTCACCGGCATGCGGCATTTCAGGCACTGATGAAGGTCCTCGTCCTCGGCAGCGGCGGTCGCGAGCACGCACTCGCGTGGAAGGCTGCGCAATCGCCGCGCGTCGAGCAGGTCTACGTCGCTCCGGGCAATGCCGGCACCGCATTGGAGCCGCGCGTTGCGAATGTCGCAATAGCTGCGGACGACACCGTCGCGCTGGTCGACTTCGCGCGCCGTGAGCGCATCGACCTGACGATCGTCGGACCCGAGACCCCGCTCGTGATCGGCGTCACCGACGCCTTCGAAGCCGCCGGCTTGCGCTGCTTCGGTCCGCGACGCCTCGCCGCGCGCCTGGAAGGCTCGAAGGCCTTCACCAAGGATTTCCTGAGCCGTCACCGCATTCCGACCGCTGCGTACGCCACGTTCACGCAAGCAACCTTCGACGCCGCGTGGGTGCGCGCGCAACGCGCGCCGCTGGTCGTAAAGGCAGATGGACTCGCTGCGGGCAAGGGCGTGATCATCTGCGAGACTACGCAGGAAGCGATCCAGTCCGCGCAGGCGATGTTCTCCGGCCAGTTCGGCGCCGCGGGTAACACGGTCGTGATCGAAGAGTTCCTGCGCGGCGAGGAAGCGAGCTTCATCGCGATCGTAAGCCACGAGCACATCCTGCCGCTCGCGACTTCGCAGGATCACAAGCGCCGCGACGACGGCGATGGCGGACCGAACACCGGCGGCATGGGCGCCTATTCGCCGGCGCCGGTCGTCACTGCAGAGATCCATCGACGCGTCATGCAGGAAGTCATGCAGCCCACGGTGCGCGGCCTGATCGCGGACGGCACGCCGTACGTCGGCTTCCTCTACGCCGGGCTGATGATCGCGCCCGACGGCACGCCGAACGTGCTGGAGTTCAATTGCCGCTTCGGCGATCCGGAGACGCAGCCGATCATGATGCGGCTGACCTCGGACCTGACGCTGTTGTGCGAGGCCGCGCTGGACGGCCGGCTCGACCGCACCGATGCGAAGTGGGACGCGCGGGCGTCGCTCGGCGTCGTGCTGGCGGCCGGCGGTTATCCCGACACGGTCCGCAAGGGTGACGAGATCCACGGGCTGGACGCGGCCGCGAAGCTTCCTGGCAAGGTCTTCCACGCAGGCACGCAGCTGACGCACGGCAGGGTCGTCACGAACGGCGGGCGAGTGCTGTGCGCTGTCGGTATGGGTGCGAACGTGAGCGAGGCACAGCGCGCCGCGTATGCGCTCTGCGAGCAGATCCGCTGGGACGGGCTGCAATACCGCCGCGACATCGGCTATCGCGCAATCGCGCGCGAGCAGGCGTCGGGCTGAAGCTGCTGCGCACGGATGCGCGAATGCCGCGGGCGCAGGATGCGCTGGAGCGGCCCGACCTACAACTGCCGCAGATCGACCTCGAACGTCACGGCGAGCGTTCCCTGCGCGGTCTCGAAGCCGTGCTCGATCCCTTCCTTGCTCGGCAGCGTTTCCGCGAGTGCCTGCAGCTGCGAGCGGGGAATCGCGATCCAGATTCCCGTCGGGTCGCTGTCGAGCTGCCAGGTTTCGAGCGCGGCGGGTCGCACGTTGACGCGGAATTTTCGATCGCGCGGCAGGCACAGCTCGAGCGCTATCGCGCGTCCGGTCAGCAGCTTCTGCAGCTCGGCCGAGGTGGCGCGGCAGCGAACAGCCAGCTCCGAGAATCGCACGTTCATGCGGCGCAACGGTCCCGGCCGCGGTCAGTCGTCGTCCACGACGATGACGGCTGCGTGCGAGCGCTCGCCGAGCGTCACACCGGATTGCGCGGGCTCGATCTCGACCAGGAAGACCTCGGTGTTCTCGACGATGGCGTCGGAGACCAGCGGAATCGTCAGCGTCGCGGTGCTCGCGCCGGCCGGGATCGTTTCGGTGCCGGGACCGATGCCGGCGAAGTCCGTGCCCATCTCCGCCGAGTTGCTGCGCAGGCTCCAGCGGAAAGTCACCGGACGATCCTTCGAGCCGTGGCGCTCGACCACGATGCGCACCGAACCGTCGCTTTCAGTCGCGACGTACGTGTCCTTGTCGAACTCCAGCACGACCGGCCCGACCGCGGGCGGCGCCGGACGCGCAGGACCCGCGGCCGCAGTCGGTTTCTTGGCGCTCGGCAGCTTCGCGGGCTCGGGGACAGCTTCGGTCTTGCTGCCGGTCTCGGCCCTGGGCTCGGTCTTGCTGTCGTCCTGTGTCGCTGCAGTGGCGTCCGGTGGCGCATTCTCCGGCACGGCGCGCTCAGGAGCGTGAGCCGACGGAACGTCGGGGCGCAGCGGCAGCGGATTGCGGTCGAGATAGACGAAGGCGGCGGCGGCGATAGCGATCAGCCACAGCAACAACAGGAATCCGAGCGCGCGCCGGCGCCAGCGGCCGCGGCCGTCGTAGGCCACCAGTTGCTCGGGCGGCACCAGTTTGTTCGGCGTTTCCGCGCACGCCAGCCCGGCCAGCAGGTCGACGACATCGATCTTGCGCTCGCCGCGGCCCCACAACAGCGCTCGATTGAGCGTCTGCATCTGCTTGCGGGTGAGACCGGGAATGTTGCGCGGCCGCCGGCCGTTGGCGCGCGCCAGCACGGCGGAGCGGCCACCGAACGGGTGCTGACCCGCCAGCAGCTCGTAGGCGATGCACGCGAGGCTGTAGACGTCGTCGCTAGGGTGCGGCTCGCTGCCGTTCACGCGCTCGACGCTCGCATACGCCGGCGCGCTGGCGGGCATGGCGTCCAACGGCGAGGCGCTGTGCAGATCGAGCGAACGGTGCCGCGCGAAGCCGAAGTCGAGCACGCGCACTTCGCCCGTCGACGTGATCATGATGTTGCGCGGCTTCAGGTCCGCGTGAACGATGTCGCGACGGTGCGCGTGCGCCAGCGCTGCGCCGACGCTGCTGATGATCGCCATCGCATGCGGCCGCTGCATCGGTCCGCGCAGCCGCAACATGATGTCGCCGAGCAGCTCGCCCTGCAGCAGCTCCATGACGATGAAGTACGTGTCGCCGTCCTTGTCGAGGTCGAACACGCTGACGATGTTCGGGTGCGAAAGCGACTGGGCCTGGTGAAACTCGCGCTCGAGCTCGCGCAGCGCGTCCGGCCGGTTCTGGTAGTCGAGCTTCAGGACCTTGACTGCCACATAGCGCGCCGAGTCTGCGAGGTGCGCGCGATGCCGATCGAGCGCGCGGTACACAGTGCCGGTGCTGCCGCGACCGAGGATCGACAGCAGCTCGTAGCGATCGCGCAGGATGTCCTTGGGCGCAGCGTCTCGCAGCTGCGGCCGGCGCGGCTCCGCTTGCCGCGACTCGTGCGGTGATGGCTCCGACAGTCGCGGCTCCTGTCGCTGAGCATGTTGCCGCGGTGCTTGCTGCTCAGCCTCTTCGCGCGCTTGCTGCGTCGGCGGGCGCGTCGCCGGATCGAAGTCGCGGCGGAACAGCGTGGGATCGACGAACGCCGGCTCCACGTCCGCGGTCTGGGGATCGTTCTCGGCGAGCAGCTTGCGCCAGCGCGAGCCGGTCGTATCGAGCGTCGCCTCGGTCGGATCGCGCGGCGGCGCGCCGGTCTGGTTGGCGTTGCCGAACACCAGCTGCGCGATGTCGGCCTTCAACGTGCGCGCCAGCGCCGCGTCGATCTTGCCGCGACGCTGGTACTGGTCGAGCAGCGCGAGCGCGTCCCAGGGCGCATCCGGGTTGCTGCGGCAAACAGACAGGAAGGACTCCTGCATGTCGGCGCGCTCGCAACGACCGCCCGCATAGTCCTCGAGCCAGCTGGCGAGCACGCGGCGTGCCTCACCCTCGTCAGCAGTTTCCTTGTCTATGGACACGCTCATGACCGTAGGTTGATTTCCTGGGATGCAACATGCTGCGGCTGCCGCGCAGGGCTCAGAGCAGCGGCTTTTCCATGCGGAAATCGTCCATGACGAAGCCGCCCCCGATGTCCATCACCAGGTCCGCGGCGATCCGGAATCCCAGGCGTTCGTAAGCTTTCACAGCCGGGTTTCCTTTGTTCACGGTCAGCCATAGGAGCTTGAGACCGCGGCGGCGGGCCAGCTGCTCAATGAACTCCATGCAAACCCTGCCGGTTCCCGCACCGCGGGCGTCGCGTATTAGATACAGTTTGCTGAGAAACAAGCTTTTCTCCGCCGGTTGCGGCTGCACGGCGCAGTAGCCGATGTCCTGCCCGTCCCGCTCGGTCAGGAAGTATTCATATCCGTCGCGCAGCTGCTGCCCCATGGCCTCGCTGCTCTGAAACCTGGACACCATGTAATCGACCTGGGCACGGCCGATCAGCGGCACGTAGTACTCGTACCAGATCGCGCGCGCAAGCCCGGCCACGACGTCCAGCTGCGCCGGCGTCGTGACTGGTACGAATTGAAGCGGGCTGCTCATGACGGTCGGGCGCGGTCATTGTGCGCGAAGGCGAGCCCCGGCGACGTCATTTCCTGAGCTCCTGCTGCAGGCGCTGCTCGTCGAGCGCTCCGCACCATTTCGCCACCACGACCGTCGCGACGCCGTTGCCGACCAGGTTGGTCAGGGCCCGCGCCTCCGACATGAACCGGTCGATGCCAAGGATGAGGGCTACCGCGGTCACCGGCAATGTACCAACGGCGGAGAGCGTTGCGGCCAGAACTATGAAGCCGCTGCCGGTGACGCCGGCCGCCCCCTTGGAAGTCAGCAGCAGCACCGCGAGCAGGGTCAGCTGGTCGAGCAGCGACAGCGGCGTGTTGGTGGCCTGGGCAATGAACACCGCCGCCATGGTCAGGTAGATCGAGGTGCCGTCGAGGTTGAACGAGTAGCCGGTCGGGATCACCAGTCCGACGACCGGCTTGGCGCAGCCCGCGCTCTCCATCTTGGCGAGCATGCGCGGCAGCACCGACTCCGACGAGGACGTGCCGAGCACGATGAGCAGCTCGTCGCGCAGAAACCGCACGAAGCGAAAGATGCTGAAGCCGTGGGCGCGCGCGATCAGCCCCAGCACGACGAAGATGAAGATCAGACAGGTCGTGTAGAAGCACACCATCAGCAGGCCGAGCGACTTGAGCGTGCCGAAGCCGTACTTGCCGACCACGAACGCCATCGCACCGAAAGCGCCGATCGGCGCCAGCCGCATGATCAGGCCGACGATGCGGAACAGCACCTGCGACAGCCGGTCGATGAAGTCGTAGACGGAGCGCGCACGCTCGCCGACTGCGTGCAGAGCGAAGCCGAACAGCAGCGAGATCAGCAGCACCTGCAGGATCTCGCCCTTGGCGAACGCGTCGAAGACGGTCGTCGGAATGACGTTGAGCAGGAAGTCGGTGATGCTCTGCTCCTGCGCCGCGTGCACGTACGACTCGATCGACCTGGCGTCGAGCGAGTTGACGTCGATGTTCATGCCGGCGCCTGGCTTCACCACGTTGACGATCACGAGGCCGACGATCAGCGACAGCGTGCTGACGACTTCGAAGTAGACGAGCGCGAGCACGCCGGTCTTGCCGACCGCCTTCATGTTCTCCATGCCGGCGATGCCGCTCACGACCGTGCAGAAGATGATCGGCGCGATCATCATCTTGATGAGCTTGATGAAGCCGTCGCCGAGCGGCTTGAGCTGCGCCGCCGTGTCGGGCGCGAAGTAGCCGAGCGTCACGCCGATCGCGATGGCGATCAGCACCTGCACATAGAGCGATTTGTAGAGCGGCGCGGACGGCGCTGCGACGGGCTGCACGGGGCGGGTCTCGGCGTCGTTGTTTGCGTCGGCGCCAAGGCTAGCATGAAGGAGTCGGGCCAAAGCTGCTGCGCAGGGATGCGCGAATGGCGCGAGCGCAGGAGGCGCTGGAGCGCCCCGACCGTCAGCCCGACTGCATAGCGGTCAGGCGCGCTCGGGGGCGGCGAGACGGGTGGTGGCGGTGCCGGGCGTGCCGTTCACCCAGATGCGGCCCTCGCGCGCGTCCATGCGGACGACGACGCCGAGCTCGCGGCGAAACTCCTTGCACTCCACCGGCAGCCGGGCGTCGGAGAAGTACGCCTTCGCCAGGTCGATCACGGTCGCCGCCGGACCTTCCATCGCCGGCTGCTGCGGCGTATGGCCGAAGATGCTGACGCGCCAGCTCTGCTTGCGCGCGCCGGCGGAACGCAGCTCTTTGCAGAAGCGGTCCATCAGCAGCAGATCGGAGCTGAGCGTGTTGTCCGTCAGGTCGACCGGCTGCGTGCCGCTGGTCGCGACGTACCGCAAATGCAGGAGGCCGCCGACGGCTTGCGTGTCGTCGAACAGGCAGACGGCCAACGCGGCACGCAGCTCGGAAACGAGCAACAGGGGTTCACGGGTGACCCGGAAAGCGTCCGGCTGCACCACGATTTCTTCAGGCATTTGCACCATGCAGCCGCGATGATGCCGGTTCGCGCGAATGATTGTGTGGAGTGCATCACGGAATCGGGCGGAACGCCGCGCTTGGGCCGCAGCTGACACTTTTCGGTCGGCACTGTCATTGTTTGGCGACGTCGCGGCGTTGCAACCTTGCACTCGGACAGCGCATCCAATCGGGCATGCAGATCCACAAGATCGTACGAGGAATGGAGGGACGTTCGATGAAAATCCTGTGTTTTGCGCTCCTGGCCTGCCTGCCGCTGGCCGCGTTCGGCAGCAGCACTTCCAAAGTGAACGGCTCGGTGCGCGTCGAGGCCGGCCAGACCGCCGGTGACGTGTCCACGGTCAACGGCTCGGTCACGATCGAGGAAGGTGCCACGGCCGAGGACGTCGATACGGTCAACGGCTCCATCAGCATCGAACGCAACGCGACGGTGAAGAGCGTCGAGAGCGTCAACGGCGGCATCACGCTCAGCGAAGATGCGAAAGCGACGAGCATGGAAACGGTGAACGGCAAGCTGCGGCTGGCCGAGCGCGCCCAGGTCAGCGGCGATGTCTCCGCCGTCAATGGCTCCGCCGAGATCGCCAAGGGCGTGAACATCAGCGGCGAGCTGTCGAATGTCAACGGCAAGATGACCATCGCCGCCGCGCACGTCGGCCGCGGACTGAAGACCGTCAACGGCGACATCAACGTCGGCCCCGAGTCGCGCATCGAAGGCGGCATTCATGTCGAGAAGCCGAACCAGGGCTGGCACATCGGCAAGCAGCACGTGCCGCGCATCGTCATCGGCCCGGGCGCCGTGGTCGAAGGCAAGCTGCGCTTCGAGCGCGAGGTGGAGCTGTACGTCAGCGACCGCGCCAAGGTCGGCGAAGTCGAAGGCGCCAAGGCCCAGACCTTCTCCGGCGACGAGCCCTAGAGTTGCCGGTGCCGGGAGAGAAAAAGAGGGGAAACTCAGCGCTGCAACATTCGGCTTGCTGCACTGCTGACTTTCACCCGCTTTTCTCTCCCGGCACCGTCCACG
>DATBKP010000097.1:0-3592 GCA_036555785.1 Steroidobacteraceae bacterium | reverse complement strand
TCGCCGAGCGACCAGACCTTGAAGGAATCGCGCAGGCGCGCGGCGATCGAGATCGCGACCACGCGCTGCTGCTCGTACGAGAGGAACTCGCTGCCCGATTCCTCGCGACGCTTCGCCTGCATGACGTAGCCGACCTGCTTGTCGTTCAGGTCGTGCAGGCCATAGACGCGCCGCCCGAGCTCCACGTCGGGAATCGTCTCGATGTCGAACACGAATACGGCCATCACTTCCTCATCAGCACCGCGACTGCGACCACCAGTCCGGCCTCGTCGGTCAACGTCACGTGCCCTTCGCCGATGCCGAGCTGCTCGCACATGCGACGACCGCGCTCCGACCAGATGATCTCCGGCTTGCCCCAGGCGTTCGCCACCACGCCGCTGTCGCGGATCCACATGCCGTGCGCGAAGCCCGTGCCCATCGCCTTGACGATCGCTTCCTTCGCCGCGAAGCGCATCGCCAGGAAGCGCAGCGGCCGCTGGTGACCCTGGAACGCCTGCAGCTCGGCCGGCAGCAGCAGCCGCTCGACGAACCGTTCGCCGAACTTCTCGTGCACTCGCTGCACGCGCTCCAGCTGCACCACGTCGGTACCGATACCGAAGATCATGCGCCGCTGCCCGCGCCGCGCGCTTCCACCATCAGCCGCTTCATCTCGGCGACGGCGCGCGCCATGCCGTCGACGATCGAGCGCGCGACGATCGCGTGCCCGATGTTCAGCTCGACGATCTCTCTGATCGCGGCGATCGGCTGCACGTTCTGATAGTTCATGCCGTGACCGGCGTGCACGATGAGCCCCAGCCCGCTCGCGTGCCGGGCTGCCTCGCGGATGCGTTGCAGCTCGCGCGCCTGTTGCTCGCCGCGTGCATCGGCATAAGCGCCGGTGTGCAACTCGACCGCCGGTGCGCCGATGCGGGCGGCCGCTTCGATCTGGGCCGGCTCCGGATCGACGAACAGCGAAACGCGGATGCCCGCGCCGGCGAGCTGCTGACACACCGGGCCGAGCGTTGCTACCTGCGATGTCGCGTCCAGCCCGCCCTCGGTGGTCACTTCGGCGCGGCGCTCCGGCACGAGGCAGCAATCCGCCGGGCGCACCTCGCAGGCGATGCGCACCATCTCGTCGGTGGCCGCCATCTCGAAATTCAGCCGCGTCTGCAGCACTTGCCGGGCGGCACGGATGTCGCGGTCCTGGATGTGCCGGCGATCCTCGCGCAGATGCATGGTGATGTTGTCGGCGCCGGCCTGCTCGGCGATCAGCGCGGCGAACACCGGGTCGGGATAGCTCGCACGCCGCGCCTGGCGCAGGGTGGCGACGTGGTCGACGTTCACTCCGAGATGCAGCATGGGCGCGATGCTACCGTAGGTCGACCTACCTGCGCTTCTTCAGCGCGCGCGCGACCTCCCGTGTGCGCAGCTCCTTGCCTTCCAGGCAGCGATCGAGGGCTGCACGCAGCAGTGCGCGGGCTTCGGTGCAGACTGCCGGATCGGTGAAGTCCTCGCGCGCCACGGCGAGCAGCGTGGCGCCGGAGAAGATGCCGGCGCCTTCGGCGACGCCATCGATGCGCAGCGCGCCCTGCTCGAGCCGATAGCGATAGGCGTAAGCGGGATCGAGCGGCCGGCCGAGCTCGACATCGCGCTCGAGCGCGAGTCCGTAGCCGAGGGCGTCGAGCAGCCGCTTCTCGAACAGCCGCAGCGCGCGCACGCCGTCGGTATCCGTCTTGAGCGCGTACAGAGTGGCGTCGTACAGGGAAAATACCTCGGGGTGGCTGTCATGACGCGCGAACAGCTTCAGCAGCAGCTCGTTGAGGTAGAAACCGCTCACGAGCCGGTCGGGCGGCAGCGCCGCGACCGCGCCATCGAACTCCGCCGCGGTCAACTGGCCCGCCTCGCCCTTGCCGCTCCACGAGACCAGCACGCGATTGAACGGCTGCAGGATCGACGCCAGCGCCGCGCCGGCTTTGCGTGCACCGCGCGCACCCCGCGCGAACACCGACACGCGACCATGGTCGCGCGTGAACAATTCGAGGATCCGGCTGGTGTCGCGGTAGGGACGATGATGCAGCACATAGGCCGGTTGCAACTGCACCCGCCGTGCTTCGCTCACGTCTCGTAGCCCAGCTGGCGCAGGGCAGTCTCGTTGTCGGACCAGTTCTCCTTCACCTTCACCCACAGCTCGAGGTGCACCGGCCGCTTGAAGAGCTCATTCATTTCGAGGCGCGCCGCGCGGCCGATCTCCTTGAGCTGCTCGCCGGCGTTGCCAATGACGATCGCTTTCTGGCCGCTGCGCTCGACCCAGATCACGGCGTTGATCAGCAGGCGGCCTTCTTCTTCCTTGAACTGCTCGATGATGACCGTCACGCCGTAAGGCAGCTCCTGCCGCAGACGCAGCGTCAGCTTCTCGCGCACGATCTCCGCCGCCTGGAACTGGTCGGAGCGATCGGTGAGCTGATCGCCCGGGAAGTGCGGCGGCGACTCGGGCAGGTAGCGCGCGATCGTCGTGGGCAGCTGTTCGAGGTTGCTGCGCTTGAGCGCCGACAGCGGCACGACCTCGACGAAGCTCGCCCGGCGGTTCAGCTCGTCGATGAACGGCAGCAGCCGCTCTTTCGGGAATACCTTGTCCGCCTTGTTCAGCACCGCGATGATCGGGCGGTTCTGCTTCACGAGCTCGTCGAGCACGCGCTGATCCTCTTCGGTCCAGCGCAGCGCCTCGACCACGAACAGGTTGACGTCGGCATCCTGCAGCGAGGCGAGCGCCGCGCGGTTCATGTGGCGGTTCATCGCGCGCCGCGCACCGGCGTGCAGGCCGGGCGTGTCGACGAAAATCACCTGCGCCTCGGGCCGGGTCAGGATGCCGAGAATGCGGTGCCGCGTCGTCTGCGGTTTGGGGCTGACGATGCTGATCTTGCGGCCGAGCAGCGCGTTCAGCAGCGTCGACTTGCCGACGTTCGGCCGGCCTACGATCGCGGCGAAGCCGCAGCGATGGGCTGCCGCTGGCTCGCTCACTTCTGTTCTCCCGAAGAGGTCTGCATCAGTGCCTTGAGGATCAATTGTGCGGCCGCCTGCTCCGCGCGGCGCCGGCTCGGGCCGCTGGCCACGACCTTGAGGCCGAGCGCGTCCACCGAGCAGCGCACCTGGAACAGCTGATTGTGAGCCTCGCCGGAGGTAGATTCGACTGCATAGCTGGGGAGTCCCAGGCCGCGAGCCTGCAACGTTTCCTGCAAACGGGTCTTGGGATCCTTCAGTTCCGCCGCGCTCGGCAGGCGATCGAGCCGTGGCACGAACAGCCGCTCGATCACGGCCGCAGCCGCCTCGAAGCCGCCGTCCAGGTAGATCGCGCCGAACAGCGCTTCCAGCGCGTCGGCCAGGATCGACTTGCGACGAAAGCCGCCGGACTTGAGCTCGCCCGAGCCGAGCCGCAGCTGCTCACCGAGATCGATCTCGGCGGCGATCACCGCGAGCGCCTCACCGCTGACCAGGCTCGCGCGGAACCGCGACAGCTCGCCCTCGTCGGCAGCGCCGAACTCGCGGAACACGAGCATGGCGACCACGCAGTTGAGCACCGCGTCGCCGAGGAACTCCAGCCGTTCGTTGTGCGGGC
>DATBKP010000096.1:0-19772 GCA_036555785.1 Steroidobacteraceae bacterium | reverse complement strand
GCGCCTCGGCGAGAGCTCGCAGGAGATCGGCAACATCGTCGAGCTGATCAACGACATCGCCGAGCAGACCAACATCCTGGCGCTGAACGCCTCGATCCAGGCCTCGATGGCCGGCGAGGCCGGCCGCGGCTTCGCGGTCGTGGCCGACGAAGTGCAGCGCCTCGCGGAGCGCGCCGCGAACGCCACCAAGCAGATCGAAGTGCTGGTGCGCACGATTCAAGCGGACACCAACGAGGCGGTGGTGTCGATGGAGCGCAGCACGACCGACGTGGTCGGCGGCGCGCTGCTGGCCGAGAACGCCGGCGCGGCGCTGGAAGAGATCGAGCAGGTCTCGAACCAGATCGCGAGCCTGGTGCAGAACATTTCCGCGAGCTCGCGCCAGCAGGCTTCGGCGGCGCAGAACATCTCGCGCACCATGGGCGTGCTGCGCGAGATCAGCTCGCAGACCGCCGAGAACTCGGCCGCGACGTCCGGCTCGGTCGGCAAGCTCGCCGAGCTGTCGGCGCAGCTGCGCAAGTCGGTCGCCGGCTTCCGCCTGCCGGACAGCGCCTCCGGAGGCAGCGCGGTGCTGACCGAATCCGATCGCAAGGCGCCGCCGCCGCTGGTCACCGCGACCGCTACGCAGGTCCGTCCGGCGACGCCCGCACCGAAGAAAGTCACAGCGGCATGAGCGTGCGACAGATGATCATTGAGCGCCGTGGAACAGGCTGTGGGCTGTGGGCTGTAGGCTGTAGCCAGAACAGGAAGCCTCTCATTCCTACCTACAGCCTACGGCCTACAGTCTAATAACCTTCTATGGCCGAGCTGTCATCGCAAACACTGCATATCGTCGCGCGCGAGCTCAATAGCGAGCTCAACGACGCGCGCACTGCTCTCGAAGCATTCGGCGAGCAGCAGGACAACGTTGCGCTGCTGCGCAAGTGCGGCGAGCACCTGCGCTCCGTGCACGGCGCGCTGCGCATCGCCGAGGTCTACGGCGCCGCGCTGCTCGCCGAGGAAATGGGCCAGGTTGCCCGCTACCTGATCGACAACTTCTCCGAGCGGCGCCATCTCGCCGAAGGCCTCGACGCGCTGATGCGCGCGATGGTGCAGCTGCCGACGTACCTGGAACGCGTGATGAGCGGCGGGCGCGACATGGCGCTGGTGCTGTTGCCGCTGCTGAACGATCTGCGCGCCGTGCGTGGCCACGCGCTGCTTTCCGAAGGAACGCTGCTGCTGCTGAATCTCAGCTCGGATCAGCAGGCGAGCCCGGTGCAGCCGCAGGGCGAGGCGCTGACGATCGGGCAGTGGGCCCGCAAGCTCCGCACCCGGTATCAGCTCGGCCTGCTCGGCTGGATCAAGGGCGAGCGCGTCGATCAGAACCTCGAGATCCTGTCGCGCTCGGCCGAGAAGCTGGAGCAGGTTGCGACCACGCAGCCGGTGTTCCAGCTGTGGTGGGTGGTCGGCGCGGTACTCGAAGCATTGCGCGAAGGCGGGCTCGACGGCAGCGCCTCGATCAAGCGGCTGCTCGGCCACGCCGACCGCGAGATGAAGCGGCTGTACGAGCAGGGCGAAGGGCGCTACGCCGATTCGCCGCCGCTCGAGCTGCTCAACAACCTTCTGTACTACGTGGCGCGTGCGCGCAGCTCCGGGCCGCGCGTTGCCGCGGTCCGCGCCTCGTTCCGCCTGACTGAGCTGCTGCCGGTCGACGATCACATCGAGCAGGCACGCGAGAGCCTGTCGGCGCCGTCGGTCAAGCTGATGAAGACCGTGGCCGCAGCGATCAAGGAAGACCTCGGCCGCGTGAAGGACGCGCTCGACATTTTCGTGCGCCAGGGCGGCACGCAGGTCGACGAGCTGGCGCCGCAGCTGGAGCTGTTGAAGAAGATCGCCGACACGCTCGGCGTGCTGGGTCTCGGCGAGCTGCGCGACAAGGTGCAGGGCGAGACCGGCGATCTGCAGGCGATCGTCAATCAACGCTCGGCCGCCGGCGAAGGCACGCTGCTGCGCATGGCCGCGACCCTGATCAAGGTCGAGGACAGCCTCGACGAGCAGCTGGTCGGAATGATCGTGCCGAGCGCCGGCAGCGCCGCGCCGGCCAAGCCGGCCGGTCCCGAAGACATCGAGTTCCGCCAGGTGACCGAGGCGGTGCTGCGCGAGTGCATCGTCAACATGGCGCGCATCAAGGAAGCCGTCGCGCTGTCGTTCGAGAAGCCGCGCGAGGCGCAGGCGATGGATCAGATCCCGCAGCTGATGCGCGGCATGATCGCCGGCCTGCTGATGCTCGGCAAAACGCGCGTCGTGGAAATCATGGAAGGCGTCGACCGCGCGCTCGGCCAGCTGCTGCGCAGCGACGGCATGACATTGCCGCAGGAAGCAGTCGACCGGCTCGCCGATGCGATCGTCGCGGTCGAGTACTACATGGAGACGCTGCAGGCCGGTCGCGCCGACCCGTGGTACATGCTGGACAACGCGGAGAACTGCCTGCGCTTCCTCGCCGAAGCGCAGCCCATCCCGCGCGCCGAGGTGCTCGCGCAGACCACCGATCACGCGCGCACGGTCGTCATCGAGCCGCCGCTCGCGACACCGACGCAAACGCTACCGACCGAGCACGAGCCGACCGCAGTGCTGGATCCGGTGTCCGCCGTGGCCGTGCGTCAGCCCGCGCGGTCGGCGACTCCGCCCGCGACGCCGCCGAAAGCGCTGGACCGCGAGATCGATCCGGAATTCCTCGAGCTGTTCATCGAAGAAGCGAAGGACGAGATCACCAAGCTCAAGCGGCTGTTCCCGCTGTGGGACGAGAACCCGCAGGACCAGGACTCGCTGGTCAACGTACGCCGCTCCTTCCATACGCTGAAGGGCAGCGGCCGCATGGTCGGCGCGCAGCTCATCGGCGAGTTCGCGTGGGCGGTCGAGAACCTGCTCAACCGCGTGATCAACAAGACGCTGGAGCGCAGCCCCGAGATGATGACGCTGCTGCGCGAAGCCGTCGCGGCAGTGCCGGAGCTGGTCGAGCAGCTGGAGAGCGGGCGCGCGCCGCAAGCAAACCTCGCGCGCATCATCGAAGGTCTCAACACCATCGCCGGCGTGCGCCCGAGCGCGCCTGCGCTCGCGCCGAGTGCGCCGTCGATATCGCACACGCAGACCACTACGGTCCTGACGCCGCCGTCTCCGCCCGTCGCGCCGCCGTCTGCCAGTCCGCAAAAAAAAACGGCTCCGGCTCCAGACATAAGACCGCCGGCGCCCGAACCGATGGATCCCGGCCTGCACGAGATCTACGCCAAGGAAACCGCCGGCCACCTGGCGACCCTGCGTGAGTTCATCGCGGCGTGCGACCTCGCGACGCCGCCGTACGTCATCACCGAGGACGTGCACCGCTCCTGCCACACGCTCAGCGGCACAGCGAAGACCGCCGGCGCGCGCCAGGGCATCAAGATCGCCGAGCCGCTCAACCGCTACGTCCGCAAGCTCTACGACAATTCCATCGGCATGCCGGCCGCGGGCCTCGCAGTCCTGAAAGACGCGAGCGCCGCGATTCAGCAGGTGGTCGATCACATCGACGAGAACACCGGGTTCTTCCTCGATCATCCGCGCATTGCCGCCCGCCTGGGCGAACTGGAGCGCGAGCTCGACGAGGAAATCGCGCGTCTTGCGGAAACGGTGGAATCGACGATGCAGGCGCCGGTCGTTGCGCATGCTGCAACGGTCGTATTGCATGCCGTGCCCGCGGCGCCGGCTGAAGCAGCGGCCGCCGACGTGGTCGAGCTGGAGCCGACCGACGCGAATGCGCTCAGCATGCTCGACTGGAGCTACGACAACTTTCCGCCGGCGCCGGCGGTCGTGGACGATCGCTCACCGACGCATGACATGTCGCCGACGATGATGCGGCCGCTGCCCGTGTTCCGCGACGATCCGACCGCACGCGCGGAAGCGCTGGCAGACGACGCGCCGACGAACGTGCAGAGCGCGCTCGAGGACGGCGACCCGACGAACGTGCAGCCGGCGCTGGTGGAAGGCGACGTGCTCGCGTCGCTGACCTACGAGGCGCCCGAAAGCGGGATCGTGGTCGAGGAAGCCGCCGCCGACGCGTCGCTGGAGATCGAGATCGACGCGTCCGCCTTCGAGCAATCGCAGCCGGTCGTCGAACCGCAGCCGCAGCCCGCACCGCCGGTCGTCGCCGAGGTCGAGGACGTGCTCGCGGAAGAGGAAAGCGACACCGTGCGCAGCCCCGCGCTGTCGACGGTCGAGCCGCCTCCTGTTGTCGCTGCTGCACCTCCGCCGCCGCCACCGGCGCCTCCCGTGCTAGCGGTCGAGACGAGCACGGACGACGGTGACGATGCGGATTTCGATGCCGAGGTCGCAGCGATCTTCAGCGAAGAGGCGACCGAGCTGCTCGAAACCGCGGATCAGGCCCTGTCGTCGTGGAAGCAGGATCGGGCCAATACCGCGCTGGTGTTCGAGCTGAAGCGCGTCGTGCACACACTCAAGGGCGGCGCGCGCATGGCGGGCATCCGCGCAATGGGTAATCTCAGCCACGAGCTGGAGACGCTCATGCAGGGCGTCGAGGCCGGCAATGTCGCCGCCGCTCCGGCAGTGTTCGATGCATTCCAGGCGAGCCTCGATCAGCTGCATCGCATGCGCGATGTCGTCAATCGCGGCGAGCGTTGCCCGCACGCCCATGAGCTGATCAACCGCATCCGTGCGCTCGGCGGCCATGCGCCGATCGCCGCGCCCGCAGCTGCGCCCGCGGCGCCGCCGGTCGCAGCGCCCGCGGAGCCCGTCGTCGCAGAGGACTTCGGCGCCGCCACCGGCGTCGTGCCGACACTGACAGAGTCGTTCGCGCCGGAAGCGGTGCAGGACGAAGCAGCGGAGCAGGCGGTGCCGGCGCTCGACGAGACCGATTTCGACATCGAGTTCGACGCCGACGAGCTGGGGGCCGCCGCGCCGCGTGAAGCGGTGCGCGTCGAAGAGCCCGTGGCTGCACAGCCGACGCTCGACGTGGCCGCGCAGCAGCCCGAGCTGCTGCCGGATACGCCGGAAGCGCCGGAACCGCTCGTGGCGGAACACGCGGCGCCGGTGCTGCCGGGTCGCGAGGCGCAGGTCCAGGAGCGCCAGGAGTTCGCGCGCGTCGACGCGGATCTGCTCGACACGCTGCTCAACAACGCCGGCGAAGTCAGCATCTTCCGCTCGCGCCTGGAGCAGCAGGTCAGCTCGATCGAGTTCAACCTCGCCGAGCTCGGGCGCACGGTCACGCGTCTCAAGGAACAGCTGCGCAAGCTGGAGCTCGAGACCGAGGCGCAGATCCTGCATCGTCACGAGGAAGAGCATCCGGGCCGCGCGGATTTCGATCCGCTGGAGCTCGATCGCTACTCGACGATCCAGCAGCTATCGCGCGCCTTCGCCGAGTCGGTCAGCGACGTCGGCAGCATCGAGGGACTGCTCGAAAACCTGACGCGCGAAGCGCAGAACCTGCTGCTGCAGCAGTCGCGCGTCGTCACTGAATTGCAGAACGGCCTGATGCGCACGCGCATGGTGCCGTTCCAGCGGCACGTGCAGCGTCTCAGCCGCCTGGTGCGACAGGTCGCGACCGACACCGGCAAGAAGGCGGAGCTGGTCGTGGTGGGCGCCTCCGGCGAGCTGGACCGCCAGGTGCTGGAGCGGATGCTGCCGCCGTTCGAGCACATGCTGCGCAACTCCGTCGTGCACGGTATCGAGACGCCGCAGGAGCGCGCGGCGCGCGGCAAGTCCGAGAGCGGCACGATCCGCGTCGGCCTGCATCGCGAAGGGTCCGAGATGGTCATCGTGCTCGAAGACGACGGCCGCGGCATCGATGTCGGCGCCGTCCGCGCCCGTGCGCGCGAGCGCGGCCTGTTGCAACCCGGTCGCGTGCTGTCGGACGAGGAAGCGTTGCAGCTGATCCTCGAGCCGGGCTTCAGCACGGCGAGCAACATCACGCAGCATGCTGGCCGCGGCGTCGGCATGGATGTCGTGGTCAATGAGATCAAGAAGCTCGGCGGCGCGCTGTTCACCGAATCGCAGCCGGGCCTCGGCGTGAAGTTCACGATCCGCCTGCCGTTCACGCTGGCGATCACGCAGGCGCTGATCGTGCGCACGGGCGAAGAGCTGTACGCGCTGCCGCTGCCGTCCGTAGAAGGCGTCGCGCGCGTGCCGCGCTCGGAAGTGCAGAAGCACCTTGCCGAGGAGTCGCCGACGTTCACGTACGGCAAGCAGGTCTACCGCTTGCAGCATCTGGGCGCGTTCATCGGCGGCGGCGCTTCGGTGCTGCCGGAAGCGGACGTGTCGATGCCGCTGATCCTGATCCGGGCGGGCGATCACTCGACCGCGGTCGTGACCGACGAGCTGGTCGGCAGCCGCGAGATGGTCGTCAAGTCGGTCGGTCCGCAGATCGCCGGCATCCGCGGCATCGCCGGCGCGACCATCCTCGGCGACGGCCGCATCGTCATCATTCTCGATCTCGGCGCGCTGGTGCGCTCCGAATGGCGCGGCCGCAAGCAGCTCGCGGTCGAGGGTCCGACGGAGGACCGCCGCACCTTCGCGCTGGTCGTCGACGACTCGATCACCGTGCGGCGCGTGACGCAGCGCCTGCTCGAGCGCCACGGCATGCGCGTCATGACGGCGAAGGACGGCGTCGACGCGCTCTCGATCCTGCAGGACCACCTGCCGGACGTGATCCTGCTCGACATCGAAATGCCGCGCATGGACGGTTACGAGCTGGCGTCGCAGGTCCGCGCCGATGCGCGCCTCGCCGATATTCCGATCGTGATGATCACCTCGCGCGTCGGCGAGAAGCATCGCGCCCGCGCCATCGAGCTGGGCGTGAACGATTACCTCGGCAAGCCCTACCAGGAGAGCCAGCTGCTGGATGCGATCGAGCCGCTGGTGCAGGCACGGCGTCGCAAAGCAGCCGCCCCGGCGCAAGGTCGTGAGTCCCGTGCATGAGCGCGTCCGCCATGAGTGAAGTTCTCGCCCACGAGCTCTACAGCCTGCTGGTGCCGCTGGCGCAGGAGCGCCTGATCGTGCCGCGCGCGTGCGTCGCCGAAGTCGTGACGTGGCAGGCGCCGGAAAAGATGGAAGGCGCGCCGCCATGGTATCTGGGCACCATTCACTGGAGCGGTCGCGCCGTGCCGGTGATCTCGTTCGAGGCCGCCTGCGGGCAGTCGCCGCCGAATCCGGGCACGCGCACACGCATCGTCATCTTCGTCGCGCTGTCGAGCCAAATCGCGGGCGGCTATTTCGGCGTCATCACGCAGGGCTTCCCGCAGCTGGTGCGGGTGAATGCCGACGTGGTGAAGCACGATCCGAGCCGCGCTTTCCCCGAGCGCGGCCCGATCCTGTGCCAGGTGCGCATGCTCAACGAGTCGCCGCTGATCCCGGACTTCGAGTGCCTGGAGCAGATGATCTCGGAAGAGACCCGAGCTGGCTAACAACCCTACTGCAGATCTCCCCACAAAGCCTGCAGCACCGTCAGCGCGACCACCGCCGCCGTCTCCGTTCGCAGCACCCTCGGTCCCAGGCGCACTGGCATGAAGCCCGCCTGCTGCGCCGCCAGCAGCTCGTCGTCGTCCAGGCCGCCCTCGGGGCCGATCAGCAGCTCCACCTTGTTGGGCATGCTCGCGAGGCCGGCGAGCGACCCCGGCGCTGACGGACTCAGGACCAGGCGCAACCCCTCGCGCCGCGTGCCCGCGAGGTAATCGCGCAGCGCGACCGGCGCCGCGACCTGCGGCACCCGCGAGCGGCCGCATTGCTCGCATGCGGCGATGACGATGCCGCGCCAGTGACCCTGCTTCTTCTGCGCCTGCTTCTCGTCGAGGCGCACGACGCTGCGCGCAGTGAGCACGGGCGCGATGGCGGCAACGCCCAGCTCGGTCGCCTTCTGCAGCGTCCAGTCCATGCGCTCGCTGCGCGACACGCCCTGGAGCAGCGTGATTCGCAAGGGCGACTCCGCCGCGCCGGCCGTCGGCTCGTTCAGGCGCACGGTGACGTCGTCACCGGCGACGCGGGCGATCTCGGCGCGGAATTCCTGGCCGCTGCCGTCGAATACTGCGAGTGACGCGCCCTCGCGCATGCGCAGGACGCGCGCGACGTGGTAGGCGCCGGCCGGCGGCAACCGCAACTCGGCGCCGCTCGCCAGCGGTCCTTCACAGAAGATTCGATTCATTCGCATGGCCGCGGCATGATGGCGCATCGTGAAGGCCATCACCATGCCACTCGTCGATCGCAGCACCGGGCTGATCTCGCCGGCGCGCCAGGTGGTCTCGCCGAACCGCGACGAGCGTCCGCCCGGCATGCTGCCGGAGCTGATCGTCGTGCACGGCATCAGCCTGCCGCCGGACGAATACGGCGGCCCGTGGATCGATCGCCTGTTCACCAACACGTTGCCGCCGGACGCGCCGCAAGTGCATCCGTTCTTCGCGACCGTCATGAGCCTGGAGGTGTCGTCGCATCTGCTGATCCGCCGCGACGGCGAGCTGGTGCAGTACGTGCCGTTCCATCTGCGCGCCTGGCACGCGGGCACATCGAGCTACTGCGGTCGCGAGCGCTGCAACGATTTTTCCATCGGCCTCGAGCTGGAAGGAAGCGACGAGCGTGCGTACGAGCCGGCGCAGTATCGTGCGCTCAGCGCTGTGATTCACGCGCTGTGCCGCGCCTATCCGTCGCTGTCGATCGAGCGCGTCGCCGGGCACAGCGATATCGCGCCGGGCCGCAAGACCGATCCGGGGCCAGCCTTCGACTGGCCGCGACTGCGCGCACTGCTGCAGCTGTCGCGCGGATGAGAGCCGCGCTGCTCCTGCTGCTGGTCGCGTTTGCGGCGCACGCGACGCCTGCTCAGCACATCGTCAGTCTCGCTCCGCATCTCACCGAGCTCGCCTTCACTGCGGGCGCCGGCGATCGCATCGTCGCAACTGTCGAGTACAGCGATCATCCCGATGCCGCGCGCGGCATTCCGCGGATCGGCAACGCGTTCCGGGTCGATCTGGAGCGGCTGGTGGCGCTGCGTCCGGACGCGGTGCTGGTGTGGGAGTCCGGCACGCCCGTGCCGACGGTGGAGCGCATCCGCGCGCTGGGCTTGCCGGTGGTTTCGTTTCAGACGCAGCGCCTGGAGCACGTCGCGACGGTGCTGCGGCAGATCGGCCGGCTCGCGGGGACCAGCGAGATCGCGGAGCGCGCGGCAACCGACTACGAGCACCGCATCCAGGAGCTGCGCGATCGCTACCGCAACCGCGCGCCGGTCAGCGTGTTCATCGAAGTCGACGACCGGCCGCTGTACACGGTGAACGGCAAGCAGATCATCAGCGAGATCGTCGAGCTGTGCGGCGGTCACAACGTGTTCGCCGATCTCAACGAGCTCGCGCCCGCCATCGGCATCGAGGCAGTGATTGCCGCGAACCCGCAGGCGATCATCTCCACCGACGACACCGTGCCCGATGCCGCTGCGAGCTGGAAGCGTTGGTCCCACATCGAAGCGGTGCGCACCGGCAACGTCTATACGCTGCGCTCGGATGACATTGCACGCGCCACGACTCGTCTGACGGTCGCAGCGGAGTCGGTCTGTCGCACCCTGGATACAGCGCGGCAGCGATTGCGGTAAGCAGCGGAAATGGGGAATGTCCCCATTTCGCCTTCTCGTGTAGCATCCGCGCTCCCATGACGCGATCTGCCACGGCTCTTCTGATCCTGCTCGCGTTGCTCGCAGCGCTGCTGTCGATCATGACGTGGGCCGCGCGGCGCACGCACAATGCCGCGGACTTCGCCATCGCCAATCGCCGCATGGGTCCCTGGCTGGTCACGCTCAGCTACGCCGCAAGTTCCGTGAACGCGTGGATGCTGATGGTGGTCGCTGCCGCTGCCTTCATGTGGGGTGTATCGGCGGCGTGGATCTGGGCTGCGGTCGTCTTCGGTTGCGTAGTCAATGTGTGGTTCATAGCGCCGCGCCTGCGCGCCGCATCGATCGGCACCGGCGGCGTCACCGTCATTCATCTGCTCAGCGCCGACGCCGGCGATCGACTGCAACCGCTCGTCGTGCGCTCGGCAGTATTCATCGCCGTGCTCATGCTGCTGATGCAACTCGCGGCGATCCTCAAATTCGCCGGCGTCATGCTGGACGACGTGGGCCTCGATACGGCCAAGGTCCTGGTGTTTGCGCTCGCAGCGATCGCGGCCGCCGTGTTCGCGGGCGGCATGCGCGCGGCCAGCGTGATCGACACGATTCAGTCGGTCGTCGTGATCGCCGTGGCATTGTTCCTGCCGCTGCCGGCGCTGATCGCGGCCGGCGGGCTGTCCGAGCTGCAGCTCGCGTTTGCGACCATCGGGCCGGAAGCGATCGACTGGTTCGACGGCAAGAACGGCGTGGCCGCGATCGCCTTTGCGGCGGGCGTCGTCGGCCTCGGGCTCGCAATGTGCGGACAGCCGCACGCGTTGGCGCGCTTCATGGCCGCGAAGGACGAGACGACGTTGCGCATCGCGCGCTGGGCGGCGCCGCTGTGGATCGCCATCCTGGTCGCGGCAGTCGTGTTCTGCGGCTGGTGCGCGCGCGTGCTGTATTCAGGTCTCGAGCATCCGGAACAGTCGCTCGCCGTGATCGCGAGCCGCCTGCTGCCGCCGTGGCTCGCGACGCTCATCGTCGTCGGCCTCGCAGCCGCGGTGATCTCGGCTATCGCGAGCCAGCTGCTGATGATCGCGACTGCGCTCGGCGTCGACCTGAAGCGACCGACAGCGCCGCCGTCGCTCACGTTGATGCGCGGCATGTTGCTGGTCACCGCAGTGCTCGCTTGCATCGCCGTGTTGTATTCCCCGGACCGGATTGTCGATCACGCGATGTTCTCGTTCACTGCGCTCGGCGCGTCGCTCGGTCCGCTGCTGCTGGTGCGCTTGAGCGGCAAGCGGATCCGGCCGGGCTCGACGCTCGGCGCGATGTGGGCGGGCTTCCTGCTGTCGCTGGTGTTCCATCTGCTGCCGGATTCGCCCGGTGATTTCCTGGAGCGCGTGCTGCCGTTCATCGCCGCGCTCGGCATCGCACTCACGGGCGGCGAGCGCCGTCGCAATCCGGACCGGGCCGACCGCTCGGAAGAGACGATGCACGATCGGGTGCCCATCTGAAGAAGCCGCTGCAGAAGAAAAAGAGCGCGCGGCGGCGGGCGACCAGCACGCGGCGCAAGCCCGCGGCTGCAGCGGACCAGTCCGTCCCGGAAATGATTCTCGCAGCGGTGCGGCGCATTCCCCGCGGCAAGGTCTGCACCTACGGCAATGTCGCGGAAGTGGCCGGGTTGCCGCGGCGCGCCCGGCTCGTCGGGACGGTACTGCGCCAGACACCTGCGGCGCGCGATCTGCCGTGGTTTCGCGTCATCAACGCCGGTGGCCGGATCTCTTTCCCGGTCGGCAGCGACGCCTACGCGCGGCAGCGACATAAGCTGGAAGCCGAAGGCGTGGTGTTCGTGGGTGGCCGCGTCGACCTGCGGCGCTACGGTTGGCCGCCGCGCGCAGAGCGATTGGACGAGCTGCTCTGGGCCCCTCGCTAGCCCTTAACCCGATCCCGCCCGGCCCTCGTTAGTAACGGCACCTGGACGCAGCTTCGCGTCCGTAACGAGGATCCTCCATGAATCGCGTGGTGCGCGGCAGTTCTCTGCTGATCGTGACCGCCATCGTCGCCGCCTGTGCCGCCAAGCGCGACGGAGGCCAGAGAGCCGTGGACCGGCAGGGACCGCAGCCGCAGCAACCCGCGACACAGGACGAGCCTGCCCGCGACAAGCTCGAAGCACGCGAGAACGATGCACGCGAGGTCGTCGTGGATCTGTCGCGGCAGGCGCCGGCGCCAGCCGTCGAAGTTCCCGCGCCGGAGCTCTACTTCAGGGATGCCGCGTCGGCCTCGACGGCCATCGCCACGGTGGCGAAGGCGGCGAGCGTCGCTGGCTACGTGTGCTGTCCGCCGATCTATCGGCAGGACACGAACACCGAGCGCTACCAGCACGTCGACGACAATCCGGTGCACCTCGTCGCCGAGCAGCCGGTCTCGACGTTCTCCATCGACGTCGACACCGGCGCCTACGCCAACGTGCGCCGCTTCCTCAATGCCGGCCAACTGCCGCCGCAGGACGCAGTGCGCGTCGAGGAGATGATCAACTACTTCGATTACCGGTATGTGCCGCCGGCGAGCCGCGACGTGCCGTTTCGCGTAGCCACGGAGGTTGCGCCGGCGCCCTGGAATCCGCAGGCGCTGCTGCTGAAGATCGGCATCAAGGGATTCGACGTCGCGGCTGCCGAGCGGCCGCCGGCGAACCTCGTGTTCCTGATCGACGTCTCCGGCTCGATGCAGACGCCGGACAAGCTGCCGCTGCTCAAGAACGCGTTCCGCCTGCTCACCGACCAGCTGACCGCGCGCGACCGCGTCTCGATGGTCGTGTATGCCGGCAGCTCGGGCGTGGTGCTGGAGCCGACGCCGGGCGATCAGAAGCACAAGATCCGCGAGGCGATCGACCGGCTCGAGGCCGGCGGCTCGACCAACGGCGCCGAGGGCATCGAGCGCGCCTACCAGCTGGCGCACGGTGCGCAGATCAAGGGCGGCATCAACCGCGTCGTGCTCGCGACCGACGGCGACTTCAACGTCGGCGTGGTCGACTTCGAAGCGCTGATCGACATGGCGGAGCGGCAGCGCGCCAGCGGCGTGGCGCTCACGACGCTCGGCTTCGGGACCGGCAACTACAACGACCAGTTGCTGGAGCGGCTGGCGGACGCGGGCAACGGCAACTACGCGTACGTCGACACGCTGACGGAAGCGCGCAAGGTGCTGGTGACCGAGCTGTCCTCGACGCTGTTCACGATTGCCAAGGACGTGAAGATCCAGGTCGAGTTCAATCCGGCGACGGTGCTCGAATACCGGCTCATCGGCTACGAGAACCGCATGCTGGCGCGCGAAGACTTCAACAACGACAAGGTCGACGCGGGCGAGATCGGCGCCGGCCATCGCGTCACCGCGCTGTACGAGGTCATCCCGCTGGGCAAGACCGGCAGGCTCGATCCGCTGCGGTACGGTTCGCAGCCGGCGGCGGCGGGCGCGCCCGCGAGCACCGAGCTGGCGAACGTCAAGCTGCGTTACAAGAAGCCGCAGTCGGACACGAGCGAGCTGCTCGAATACCCGGTTGCGAAAGGTTCGGTCGCCACGCTCGAGAAGCTTTCCCCTGACTTTCGCTTCGCGGCGAGCGTGGCGGCCTTCGGTCAGCTGCTGCGCGGCGGCAAGTATGTCGGCAATTTCGGCTACGCCGAGGTCGAGAAGTTGGCGCGCGGCGCGCTCGACGACGACCCGGAGGGCTACCGTCGCGAATTCCTGGCGCTGGTGAAGCTCGCCGACTCGCTGACCCCGCAAGCAGGAGCTGCCCAGGTGAGCGACATCGCGCATTGAAGTAATCTTGCTGCATGGATCTCGGCTCCAGCGTCGATGCGGTCGCAATTGCGGATGCGCCGCCTGCCGTTGCCGCCACGGACGATGCGACCCTCATGTTGCGTTACCGGGACGGCGATGCGCGCGCATTCGAGATCCTGTACGAGCGGCACAAGGGCCCGCTGTACCGCTACCTGCAGCGCATGTGCGGCCGGCGCGAAGTCGCCGACGACCTGTTTCAGGAGGTGTGGAGCAAAGTGATTGCGAGTCGCGGCCGCTACGAGGCGAGGGCGCAGTTCAACACGTTCCTGTTCCGCATCGCCCACAACTGCGCGATCGATTATTTCCGGCGCAGCGGCCGGCCGCACGAGAACGCGGCACAGGACATCGATGACGTCGCCGATCAGGTCGGCGGCGCCGAGCAGGAGCAGCCCGACGCAGCCCTGGCGGAAGCGCAGGTGCGTCGCGATTTCCGTCGCGCGCTCGAACAGCTGCCGGCGGAGCAGCGCGACGTATTCGTACTGTACGAAGAGAGCGGCCTGACGCTCGAGGAGATCGGCAAAATCACCGGGGTGGCGATGGAGACCGCCAAGAGCAGGCTGCGTTACGCGGTCGGCAAGCTGCGGTCGGCATTGAAGCAGCATCGTCCGCGGCAATTCGAGCCCAGTGTGCAACCGTGAGCGAGCCCACCGACATCAAGGCGCTGGACGAGTACCTGAAAGGGCACTCCGACGTTTCGCAGCGCTATCGCGAGCTCGGCGGCGAATCGGTGCCGCCCGAGCTCGACCGGCGCGTGCTCGCGGCGGCGCGCGAGGCTGTGGCGAACGAAGGTGCGAAGGGTGCGCGCTCGTGGTTGCGCTGGAGTGCGCCCATCGCGCTCGCGGCGTCTGTAGTGCTCGTGCTGACCGTGGTACTGGAAAGCGGCCTGCAGAAGGACACGCCCGTTCCCGCGAAGCAACCGCAACCGGTGCAGGTGGTGCCGATCGCCATCGACGATGCCCGTCCGCTGCATGCGGATGTGCCACCGACGCCCGAGCCCGCGGTGGCGGATGTCCGGCGGCAGCTGCGCGAGTACGCGCCGCCGCCCGAGATCAAGCTGGAAGACCCGCAGACAGCGTCGAACGCGATCGCGACCGTTGCCCAACCCGCCGCGCCGCCGCCGGCAGCTGCCCCGGAGGTGACGTTCGAGCGCAAGTCAGTGGAACGCAGTGACAAGTCGATCGAGCGCAGTGAAGCGGAAGCGGACGTCTCGGGCGATTTTTCCGAAGTCACGGTCACCGGTACGCACATGCGTCGCGGAGCAGGGCGCGCCGCCGCCGGCTCGCGCAGTGCCATCGCGGGCGAAGCGTTCAGTTCGAAGCCGCAGGAGGAGCGTGCGGATCGAGCCGACCCGCAGGCGTGGCTCGAGCAGATTCGCGAGCTGCGTCGCACCGGCAAGAGCGACGAGGCCGACCGCGAGTGGCAGCGCTTCCGCGAGGCGTTCCCCGATTTCCAGGTCGCGGACGACGACATCGCGCGCAAGAAACCGTGAGGCGTGCGGCAAGGAAGTGTGATGAAGGTGATGACGTGATGGAGGTGATGAGCGAGCCCATCACCTCCATCACCCGCATCACTCCATCACTTTCTGTTCCGGCTCGGTCCCCGTCGGATAGAACTCCATCGACACCGAGTTCAAGCAATACCGTCGGCGCGTCGGGCGCGGGCCGTCGTCGAACACGTGTCCCAGGTGGCTGTCGCAACGACGGCAGCGGATCTCGGTGCGGATCATGCCGTGGCTCTCGTCCACCAGCTCCGCGACGTGATCCGGATCGAACGGCTGCGTGAAGCTCGGCCAGCCGGTGCCGGACTCGAACTTCGCATCGGCCTTGAACAGCGGCAGCCCGCACAGCCGGCAGGCGTACATGCCGTCCTGCTTGTTGTTGAGCAGCGTGCCGCAGAAGGGCGCCTCGGTGCCCTGGTGCAGCAGTACGCGACGTTCCTCGGGCGAGAGCTTCGCGGCGAGCTGGTCGCGCTGGGCGGCGCTGAGGGGACGCAGGTCGTAACCGCTGGCGGAAGTCGTCGGGACGGGCTTCGGGCGCATGGGAATACCTCTGTGGGAGTCAGGGGTGAGGCCTGACTCAGACCACGATCAGGGCGCCGCCCGGGCTTTCAAGCACCCCTATTTGCCCTCGGCCCGCATGCGGCTGTGGCGATAGCCGTAGACCGCGTAGATCGAGAAACCGATCAGCGACCAGATCGCGAACAGCAGCCAGGTCTCATCCGGCAGGAACTTGATCATCAGCAGGCACACGAGCGCGCCCAGCGTGCACGTGACGGGCGCCAGCGGCACACGGAAGGGCCGATGCAGGTTGGGCCGCGTGTAACGGAGCACGAACACACCGATGCACACACCGGCGAACGCCAGCAGGATGCCCATCGAGATCAGCTCGCCGAGAATGTTCAGCGGGAACAAGCCTGCGATCACAGCCGCCAGCACCGTGGTGATCATGGTGGCGACGTGCGGCGTGCGGTACTTCGGGTGCACCTTGCGCATGCTCGGCGGCAACAGGCCGTCATCGGCCATCGCGAGGAAGATGCGCGGCTGCCCGAGCAGCGACATCAGGATCACCGAAGTCATGCCGACGATCGCGCCGATCTTCACGAGCGCGTTGAGGCCGAGCGCCTTCAGCTGCGGATGCGCATCGAGCGCGACTGCGACCGGCGCATCCGCGCCCAGCTTGGCGTACGGCACCATGCCGGTCATGACCGCGGCCATTGCGATGTAGAGCACGGCGGAGATGACCAGCGCGCCGAGGATTCCCAGCGGCACGTCGCGCTGTGGATTGCGCGTTTCGCGCGCTGTGGTCGATGCCGCGTCGAATCCGACGTACGAGAAGAAGATGATCGCCGCACCGCGCAGCAGGCCGCTGAAGCCGAACTCGCCTTCCTTGCCGGTATTCGGTGGCAGGTACGGATGCCAGTTGGCGGTGTCGACGTAGCTCAGGCCGGCGAGGATGAAGATCACGATCACCGCGACCTTGATCCACACCATGATGCTGTTCGCTGTCGCGGATTCCTTGATGCCGATGTACAGGATCCAGCCGAGCAGCAGCACGATCAGTACTGCCGGCAGATTGATGATCGCTCCGGTCGTGACCAGAAAGCTGTCCGCGCCCTTGTCCAGGGGCGCGTTGGTGAGCACCGCGGGCAGATGGATGCCCCAGTCGCCGAGCACGTTGACGACGTACTGCGACCACCCGACCGCGACCGCGGACGCCGACATCAGGTACTCGAGCGACAGGTTCCAGCCGATGATCCAGGCGACCGCTTCGCCCAGCGTGCAGTACGCATAGGTGTACGCGCTGCCCGACACGGGAATCATCGCCGCGAACTCCGAGTAGCAGATCGCGGCCAGGGTCGAGCCGAAGGCGGCGATCAGCAGCGCCAGCGTCAGGGCCGGCCCGGTGTGATGGGCGGCGACCTGGCCGGTCAGGATGAAGATGCCGGTGCCGATGGTCGAGCCCAGTCCGATTGCCGTCAGCGCGCTGGCGGTCAGCACGCGCTTCAGCGGCGGCGCGCTGTCCAGCTCGGCGACGATGGCTTCGACGGGGCGGACGGCGAAACAGCGGCGCAGTAAGGACATGGGACCTCGGGGAAGGGCGGTTTCTTAGGTGTTTGCGATCCGCGCAGGCTGCACAGCGTACAGGGTAGGGGCCCCCAACGTAAATTTCGTATCATCCCGGGCCGATGGCCACGGACGATTCCCTTCCCCTGCCGAACAGCTATTGGGTGCTGCCGGGCCGGCTCCTCGCCGGCGAGTATCCCGGCTCGATGTCGCGCGCCGACGCCATGGAGCGCGTACGCAAGCTCCTGGCCGCCGGCGTCTCCAGCTTCATCGACCTGACCGAGCAGGGCGAGCTGCCGGAGTACGAAAACCTGCTGCCGGAGCTGACCGAGCGGCGCGTGCGCTATCGGCGGCTGCCGGTGCTCGATCACAGCGTGCCCGATTCGCCGGCGCACATGGCGCGCATCCTCGACCTGCTCGACAACGAGCTTCACGCGGGTCAATGCGTGTACCTGCATTGCCGTGCCGGCATCGGTCGCACCGGCACCGCGATCGGCTGCCACCTGGTGCGCGCCGGGTTCACGAACGACGATGCGTACGAGCATCTGCAGCGGCTCTGGAAGCAGAGTGCCCGCGCGCGCCGCTGGCCATCGATTCCGGAAACCTCCGAGCAGATCGACTTCGTGCTGCGCTGGCGGGAGCCGGACGCCGGCACGGTTGCGCAGCTGGATCTGGCGCCGCGCTACGAAGGAGCGCTGGTCGGTCTCGCGCTCGGTGACGCCCTCAGCACGATGGTCGCACAGGGCAAGTTCGATGCCGCAACGCTGGCGGCAGCGCTGCGTGAGCGCGGCTCGCTGCGGACCGGAGCGCTCACGGCAACGACGCGAGCGGTCGCGGAAAGCCTGCTGGCTTCATCCGCGCACAATCCGGAAGATCAGATGCAGCGCTACCTGCAGTGGACGCGCAGCACCGACGTTGCCGTACCCGCCGAGCTCAAGCGCGCGCTGGGCGCGTGGCAATGGTCGCGCAAGCCGAACGCCGGGACCCACGACCCGAAGAATCTCGATCCGCATTCGCTGCCGCGCACGCTGGCCGCCGCGCTCTATCTGCGCACCGATCCGCAGCGGGCGATGGATCTGGCCGCGGAGATTTCGCGAACGACGCAGCAGGCGCCGCTGGTCCTCGATCTGTGCCGGCTGTGGTCGGCGCTGCTGACCGATGCCCTGTGCGGCACGGACAAGGCAAAGCTCGCGGCCTGCAATGGGCCGGCGCTCGCGCTGGTGCGCAATCGTCCGCTCAAGACGCCGGTCAAGAACCTGCTCGAGCGCAAGCCGCGACGCGAAGTCGAGGGCAGAGACGATGCGATGACAGCGACACGTGCGGCAATCGCTGCATTCGCCGACGCAGCGACGGCATCGGAAGCGTTGCTGCGAGTCGCAACGAGTCAGAGCTCGCCAGCCGCCGCAGCGCTGTGTGGCGCGCTTGCAGGTGCGCACTACGGCATCGACTCGATTCCCGCTGACTGGCGCCGGCAGCTCGCCGAGGAAGCGCCGCTGCGCGCGCTGGCGCGGAATCTGCTCGGCTGACCGATGGTAGCGCGCTCCCGACGCAAGACCAGGAGCCGGCGCAGTCCTCGGCGCGCGGCTGCGTGGACACGCGTGTCCGACGCCGAGCTGCTGCGCACGCGGTTCTGCGACCTGCCGCTGACGCTGCGGAATTCCGTGGTCGAGCGTCACATGCGCGAGATCCGTCGCAACCTCGCCGCGCGCGGCATCCGCTTCCGGCCGCACGTGTGGCTGTCCGAAGAGTGGTTCTCGCCGGATGGCGTGCCGGGCATCGCGGTGCCGTTCTACATGGCGCATCCCAGGCTGCAGCGCCTGGAGCGGCGCTTCATGGGCGAGGTCGAAGGCGGCAACGCCAACTGGCTGACGCGCATCCTGCGGCATGAGATCGGGCACGCACTCGACAACGCCTATCGGCTGCGCCGGCGCAAAGACTGGCGGCGCGCTTTCGGCAGAGCGTCGCGTCCGTATCCCGACATCTATCGGCCGCGGCCCGCGAGCCACGACTTCGTGCTGCACCTCGGCCACTGGTATGCGCAGAGTCATCCGACCGAAGACTTCGCCGAGACGTTCGCAGTCTGGCTGCAGCCGCGCGCGCGCTGGCGTCGCGAGTACCAGGGCTGGCCGGCGCTGCGCAAGCTCGAGTACGTCGACAAGCTGATGGCGCAGATCAGCGGCCGTCCGCCGATCGTCGACAACCAGGACCTGATCGAGCCGCTCAGCGACAACGCCACGACGCTCGGCCAGCACTACCGCCGCAAGCGTGCCCGCTACGACTTCGACAAGCCGGAAGCCTACGACCTGCGGCTGAAGCGGGTGTTCGGCAAACGCCGCAAGGGCCAGCGACAGATGACGGCGAGCACGTTCGTGCGCCAGTCGCGGCCGGAGCTGGAGCGCCTGCTCATGCGGCGCTCGCGTTTGTACCCGTATCTCGTGCACCATGTGCTGCGCACGGTCATCCGTCGTTGCCGCGAGCTGGATCTGGTGCTCGATACCTCGAAGCGGGAGGCGAAGCGCGCAGTGCTGGGGGTGCTGGAGCGGATTCTGATCGACATCCTGCGTCGGGACCGCGAGCGCTACGCCTTATGAAATCATTGCGCGTGCTGGTCCTGATGCACGAAAGCCTCGTGCCGCCTGCCAGCCTCAAGGGCTACAGCGACAAGGAGATCGACGAGTTCCGGACCGAGTACGACGTGGTGGCCGCGCTGGAGAAAGCGGGGCACACGGTGCGCGCGCTGGGCCTGGGCGACAACCTCGGCGAGCTGCGCGCCGCGATCACCGACTGGAAGCCCGA
>DATBKP010000095.1:0-3375 GCA_036555785.1 Steroidobacteraceae bacterium | reverse complement strand
GTTGGAAGCGACTTCCTTCACCATCTGCGCGCCCATGTTCTCGAACTTGTCCTTGAGCTCGATTTCCTTCGCGACCGACACGCCGTCCTTGGTGACGGTGGGGGCGCCGAAGCTCTTCTCGAGCACTGCGTTGCGGCCCTTCGGGCCGAGCGTCGCCTTTACGGCGTTCGCGAGGATGTTGACACCCTTGAGCATGCGCGCGCGGGCGTCATCGGAAAAACGTACTTCTTTAGCTGCCATGTGAGTGGAACCTCTGTGCGAATTACTTCTCGATAACGGCCATCACGTCTTCTTCGCGCATGACGAGAAGCTCATCGCCGTCGACTTTGACTTCGGTGCCGCTGTACTTGCCGAACAGGATGTGGTCGCCGACCTTCACGTCCAGCGGGCGCACTTCGCCGTTCTCCAGGATCTTGCCCTTGCCCACGGCGATGACCTTGCCCTTGATCGGCTTCTCGGTCGCGGAATCGGGAATCACGATGCCGCCGGGGGAAGTGCGCTCCTCGTCGAGGCGCTTGATGATCACGCGGTCGTGCAGCGGACGAATCTTCAGTTTCTCAGCCATAGGTCAAACCTCGATGGAAGATCGATTTCGTGTTGGATCGGAGGTCAAATGCGGGCCCGGCAAGGCCGTTCGTGGTCCCTGCGGCCTTTAGCACTCGCCCCAAGCGGGTGCTAATAATAGGCAGGGAATGTTGGATTTCAAGGTGTTTCGCTGCGGCCCCCCCCGGCGCGGATTTAAGCCCATGGCAGATCAGGTGATTCTCGCGCTCACGACCTGTCCCGACGATGCCTCCGCCCGGGCCGTGGCCACTGCGCTCGTCCAGGAGCATCTGGCGACGTGCGTGAACCGTATCGGCGGGGTGGCCTCGACTTACTTCTGGGACGCGCGTCTTCAGGAGGAGGCCGAGATTCTGTTAATCATTAAGACTACAAGGGGTCGGCTCGATGAGCTGCGGACGCGGCTGACCGCACTGCACCCGTACGAGCTGCCGGAATTGCTGGCGATCGACGTCGCCGGCGGGAACGAACGCTATCTCGACTGGGTCCGAAAGGGCGTCGCAGGAAAGGTCGAATGAAGATGCTCGGAAGACTGTCGGTGCTGCTGGTCGTGTGCCTCGCCCTCGCCGGGGTCGCGCACGCCAAGGACGACTTCCTGTCGCCGGACAAGGCCTATCGCTACACCACGCGGGTCGAGGGCGACCGCCTCATCGTCTCGTGGGACATCGAAAAGGGTTACTACCTCTACAAGAAGAAGATGGGCGTGGTCGCCTCGAGCGCGGACGCGCAGCTGGGCGAACCGCTGTGGCCGAGGGGCGAAGATCACACCGACGAGTACTTCGGCACCCAGGAGGTCTATCGCGGCAAGGTCGAAGTGCCCGTGCCGATCGTCATCAAAGGGGCACGCCCGCAAGTGCTGGGCGTCGAGCTGCGGCTGCAAGGTTGCGCCGATGCAGGCCTGTGCTATCCGCCGCAGAAGTGGCAGACCGAGGTCAGGCTGCCGGCGGCAGCAGCGGCCGGCCAGAACGGCAAAGCGGGTGGAGCGTTGAGCGCACTGCTCGGCAAGAAATCCGCACCTGCCGGCCAGAGCGAATTCCTGCCGCCGGACCAGGCGTTCCGCTTCGGCGCGGGACTGCCGCAGGCCGACTCGGTGCCGCTCACCTGGGTCATCGCCGACGGCTACTACCTGTACAAGAACCGCATCACCATCGAGAGCGCGACGCCGAACGTGCAGATCGGCAAGCCTGCGCTGCCGCAGGGCAAGCCGAAGCACGACGAGTATTTCGGCGACACCGAGGTGTACTACGAAGTGCTGGAAGCGACGCTGCCGGTCGCGCGCGCAGCCAGCACCAAGCCGCAGCCCCTGCAACTGAAAGTGACTTATCAGGGCTGCGCCGAAGGCGGCCTTTGCTACAACCCGATCACGAAGGAAGTCGCCGTCGAGTTGCCGCCCACCGCAGCAGCGACCGCATTGCCTGCGGACGCGTCCGCCGCCTCGAGCGCGAGCGCGCCCGCCGTGGTCTCGGAGCAGGACAGCCTCGCGGCGATCGTGCGTCACGGCAACATCGCCGTGCTCATCGGGATCTTCTTCCTCGGCGGACTGGTGCTGTCGCTGACGCCCTGCGTGCTGCCGATGATTCCGATCCTGTCCGGGATCATCGTCGGCCAGGGCGATCGCCTCACGCCGTGGCGCGGCTTCTCGCTCGCGCTCACCTACGTGCAAGGCATGGCGCTGACGTATGCCGCCGCCGGTGCAATCTTCGCAGCGCTCTTCAAGACCGCGCCGCAAGCCACGTTTCAGCAGCCCTGGATCCTGATCACGTTCGCGCTGCTGTTCGTGCTGTTGGCGCTCGCGATGTTCGGTGCCTACAACCTGCAGCTGCCGAGCGGACTGCAGACCCGGCTCAGCAATCTCAGCAATGATCAGAAGGCCGGCACCTTCGTCGGCACGTTCATCATGGGCGCATTGTCGGCGCTCATCGTCACGGCTTGCGTCGCGCCTGCGATCGTCGGCGCACTCTCGGTGATTGCGCAGTCGGGCAGCGTGCCGCGGGGCGCGCTCGGTCTGTACGCGGCGGGAATCGGCATGGGAGCGCCGCTCCTCGTCGTCGGCGCATCCGCCGGTGCGCTGCTGCCGAAGGTCGGTCCCTGGATGGAGACCGTGAAATCGCTGTTCGGGGTGATGTTCCTCGGCGTCGCGATCTACGTGCTGCACCCGATCCTGCCGGACGCGCCGAAACTGCTGCTGTGGTCCGTGCTCGCGATCATCTCCGGCTTCTGGATCTTCTCCCTGCAGCGGCGCGATGGCTCGCCGGCGCCCGCCGCGATCCGAGGCTTCGGCCTGCTGGCGATGATTTACGGCATCCTGCTCTTGATCGGCGCTGTCTCCGGCGGAACCGACCCCGTCGCACCCCTGGCGAACGCTCGTCAGATGCGCGGCGCGAACGGCGCTGCCGCGGCTCCGGAGCAAGCGCTGGCATTCCAGCGCATCAAGACCGTCGCCGATCTCGACGCGGCGGTCGCGAGCGCAACGGCAGCGGGCCGGCCCGTCATGCTGGACTTCTATGCGGACTGGTGCGCGTCCTGCAAGGAAATGGAGAAGCTCACGTTCACCGACGCGCAGGTGCAGGCCGCACTCGCCAACGCCGTGCTGCTGCAGGCGGACGTCACCGCGAACGACGAGCACGATAAGGCGCTGCTCAATCGCTTCGAGATCTTCGGGCCGCCGACCATCGCCTTCTTCGGCCGCGATGGAGTCGAGCGAAAAAACTTCAGGCTGGTAGGATTCGCGCCGGCGCCCCGTTTCGCCGAGCATGTGAAGGCCGCCTTCGCGAGTTGATATGAAGATCACCGGATACGTTGCAGTCGCCGCGA
>DATBKP010000094.1:0-14524 GCA_036555785.1 Steroidobacteraceae bacterium | reverse complement strand
CTGATACAGGTGCGCGACCTTGAACGGCTTGCGCGCGTCGCCGACGAACAGCTGCGAGCCCGTACGCACCGTGCCCTGGTGCACGCGGAACATGCCGAGCCGGCCGACGAATGGATCGATGCTGATCTTGAACACGTGCGCGATCACGTGACGCTCGGGATCCGGCGTCACCTGCACGCGCTCCGCCTGCGCGCCCTCGCCCTTGAGAAACGGCGGCGGATTGCCTTCCAGCGGATTCGGCATCAGCCGCGCGAAGACTTCCAGCAGCTCCTTGACGCCGGCGCCGGTCTCGGCCGAAACGAAGCACACGGGAATGAGGTGCCCCTCGCGGAGCGCCTGCTCAAAAGGGTCGTGCAGTTGCTCCGGGCTCAGCTCCTCGCCCTGCTCCAGGTACAGCGCCATCAGCTGCTCGTCGATCTCGACGACCTGGTCGATGATTTCGGTGTGCGCGGCCGCTACGGTGGAGAAATCCGGCTTGGCGTCGCCCGGCTTGAAGAAGCAGTCGACGACCTGGGTGCCGCCGGCGGCCGGCAGATTGAGCGGCAGGCATTCGCGACCGAACGTCTCGCGCAGATCGGCCAGCACCTGCTCGGTCTTCGCGTCCTTGCTGTCGATCTTGTTGATGACGATCAGCCGGCACAGCTCGCGGTCGCGCGCGAACTCCATCATGCGCTGCGTGACCGGCTCGATGCCGTTGACCGCGCTGACCACGACCGCGGCAGTTTCCACCGCTTCGAGCACGCTGAGCGCGCGGCCCGAGAAATCCGGATAGCCGGGCGTATCGAGCAGGTTGACGCGGCACGCGCCGACGTCCATGTGCGCCACGGCCGCGTCGAGCGAATGCCGCAACTCCTGCTCCTGCGGATCGAAATCGCAGACGGTCGTGCCGCGCTCCAGGCTGCCGCGACTGCGGATCGCACCCGACTCGGCGAGCAGGCTCTCCGCCAGCAGCGTCTTGCCGGCCCCGGCCTGCCCCACCAGCGCAATGTTGCGGATATCTGCGGTCGAATACGCCATGGAAGTCATCCCCCCTGCGCGCGCGGAGCTTGCCCGAGCATACTCCTCGGGGCGACCCCGCGTTGTCGGTAATGACCCCTGCGACTATCATCCCCCGCGCTATGACCAAGCGAGCCCTGATCGTCGACGACTCGCGCTCGGCCCGTGTGATTCTCAGCCGCATGCTGGAAGGCTACGGGCTGCAGGTGGACTCCTCCGAGAGCGCGGAGCATGCCCTGGAATATTTGCGGCAAACCCGGCCGGACGTGATCTTCATGGATCACCTGATGCCCGGCATGGACGGGTTCCAGGCGATCCAGGCGATCAAGGGCAACCCGGACACGGCGATGATCCCGGTGGTTATGTACACCTCGCAGGAAGGCGAGCTGTATGTGAGCCAGGCCCGCGCGCTCGGCGCGGTCGGCGTGCTGCCGAAAACCGTCAAGCAGGCGGACGTCTCGCGGGTGCTCTACCAGCTGCGGTTACTGCCGGAGCGACGCGAGCAGCGTCCGGCCGCGCCCGCTTACGCCGGCCAGGAAGCGGCCGCGCTGCGCACTCCCGCGCAAGCCATCGTGCTGGGCGAGTTGGAGGCGGCAATCCGCAACACCACAGGCCCGCTCCTCAAAGAGCACAACCTGGAGATGCGGCGCTTCGTGCTGGCGAGCCTGGAAGCTTTTGCACGGCGCATCGGCACGGAAATGAAACCCGCGCCGCCGCCACCGGCGCCTGAGCCCGTCGAAGCCGCGCCGCCTCCGCCGCCGCCAAGCCGCTGGCCACTTGCCGCGGCGATCGCGGCGCTCGCGCTGCTGCCGACGATCGTGCTTGCTGTCCTCCATATGCGGACATTGGATGACTTGAACGGGCTCGCGCAGTCGAACACCAAGCTCGCTGCTTTCGTACAGGAACAGCAGCTGCAATTGGTGTCGTTGCGCCAAGCGATGGACGGACGCGCGCGCGAGCCGGAGTCGATGACGGCTGCTGCGCAAGCGGCCGCGGAGCCGGAAGTCGAATCCGAGCCCGTGCCGTACGGTGAAGCGCCGCTCGCGGGCGCGCGCCTCGAGCGGATGCGCGACATGATCACACAGCTCAAGGCCGGCGGTTTTCACGGCACGATCAAGGTCGCGACGTATGTCGGTGAGTTCTGCCTGGTCGGCAACGGCATCGAAGGCTACTCGATGGCGGCGGACGACCTGCCGGCGAGCCGCTGCGACCTGCGCGGCAATCCGTTCGACGACGGCTTGAGCGCCGCGCAGCGCCAGTCGCTGCCGTTCGCGAACCTGGTCGCGTCGCTCCGTCAGGACAAGACCGATCAGCTGCGCGTGGAAGTCGAGCACGAGGGTCGCAAGCCGGTGGTGCCGTATCCGCGCGGCGATCAGCTCGCGAAAGTCACCGCCGGCGACTGGAACAAGATCGCCGCCCAGAACAACCGGGTCGAATTTGCCGCTGAGCCGGCGGGGTCATAACGGGATGACCGGGAGCTGGCTGCTCTATGGTGCGAACGGATACACGGCAGAGCTGATCGCACGCGAGGCCGTCGCCCGCGGCATGCGCCCGGTGCTCGCCGGCCGCTCGCGCGCCAAAGTCGAACAGCTCGCTGCCGAGCTCGGCTGCCCGAGCGCCGTGTTCGACCTCAACGATCACACCGCACTCGTGCGTGCGCTCGACGGCATGACTGTGGTCCTGCATTGCGCCGGTCCATTCTCCGCAACCGCGCGCTCGATGATGCAGGGGTGTCTCGCGACGCACGTCCACTATCTCGACATCACTGGTGAGATCGACGTCTTCGAGCTGGCGCACAGCGTCGACGAGAAGGCGCATCGCGCCAAGGTCGTGCTGTGCCCCGGCGTCGGCTTCGACGTCGTGCCGACGGATAGCGTCGCGGCGAAACTGAAGCAGGCGCTGCCCGACGCCACGCATCTCGCGCTCGGCTTCGAAGGCAACTCCGGCATGAGCAAGGGAACGGCCAAGACTTCGGTCGAATCGGTCGGCGACGGCTCGCGCGTGCGGCGCGACGGCAAGATCGTCGCGGTCGAGCTCGGCTCGCAGACGCGCCGCATCGACTTCGGCTCCGGCGAGCGTCTCGCAGTCGGCATTCCGTGGGGCGACGTCAGCACCGCGTACTTCACCACCGGCATTCCGAACATCGAAGTGTTCACGGCCATCTCGCCCAAGGGTCTCGACGGCATGCGCCGGACGAAATGGATCGCGCCGGTGCTGCGGCAACGCTGGATGCAGGCGATCGCGAAGCGCGTGATCGACGCGCGCTTGCGCCCGCCCGACCGCACCCAGCGTGACAACAATCCCAGCTTCGTCTGGGGCGAAGCGCGCAACGCAGCCGGGCAAACGAAGACTGCGCGACTGCGGACCGCCAACGGTTACTCGCTGACCGTCGCTTCGTCGCTCGGTATCCTGAGCACGCTGCTGGCGCAACCGCGGATGTCGGGATTCGCGACGCCGAGCGAGCTGGTCGGCCCCGACTTCGTCACGACGTTGCCAGGATCCTCGCCGATACGCATCGATTCATGACCGTCACGCCGCTCGCTTCGTTCGCGCCGCCCGCCTGGCTCGTCAACGCTCACCTGCAATCGATCGTGCCGAGCCTGCGGCTGCGCCGTCCGTTGCTGATGCGCCGTGCGCGCCAGCTGGTGGCGTGCGCCGACACGCAAATCGTCGAGTGCGGCGACGGCGTGCGACTGCTCGGGCACTACTCGAGCCAGGTTGCCGTGGGACGCGAGCCGGCGCGCGATCTGGTCATCCTGCTGCACGGCTGGGAAGGCAGCGCCGACTCGATGTACGTGCTGTCGCTGGGCAGCTACCTGTTCGATCGCGGCTGCGACGTCTACCGGCTGAACTTCCGCGATCACGGCCCGAGCCATCATCTCAACGAAGAGATCTTCCATTCGTGCCGCCTCGACGAAGTCGTCGGCGCGGTGCGCGCCATCCAGCGCTCGTTGCCGCAGCGGCGAGTGACGATCGCGGGCTTCTCGCTCGGCGGCAACTTCGCGCTGCGCGTCGCGGCGCGGGCGCCTGCGGCGGGCATCGCGCTCGAGCGTGCGATCGCGATCTGCCCGGTCCTGCGCCCGCACAGCACGATGGACGTGCTGGAGCAGGGCTCGTTCATCTATCATCAGTACTTCATCTCGAAATGGAAGCAGTCGCTGCGCCTGAAGCAGCGGCTGTTTCCGCAGCGCTACGACTTCGCGCCGATCCTCGCCCAGCGCAGCATCAAGGAGATGACGCGCATCATGGTCGAGCAGTACAGCGAGTTCCCCAGCCTCGACGCCTACCTGAGCGGCTACGCGATCATCGGCGACCGCCTCGCGCAGCTCGAGGTGCCGAGCCACATCCTGCTGTCGCTCGACGATCCGATCATTCCGGCGCGCGACCTGCAGGACGTCGCTCGCCCGGCGCAGCTGGCGATCGAAGCGCTGCCGCACGGCGGCCACTGCGGCTTCATGGAAAGCTTCGTGCGCGAGAGCTGGGCCGACCGGCAGGTCGCGAGATATATGGGATTGTCGGGCTAGAGCCCGACCTACACGCCAGGCGTCTTGCGCGCTTCGCGCAGCAGGTCGCGGATGGCGCTGGTCTCGATCAAGCGCGCGCCGCGCGCTGCCAGCTCCAATGCCTGTTTCGCGGTCCGCACGTCGTACAGAACCCAGCGCCACGGACCGCGCCACAGCTTCGACGAGCTCTCCGTCAACAGCTGGTGATCGCAGAACAGATATTCGGGTGCGAGCGCTTCGCACTTCAGCGCGGCGGTATTCGTGTACTCCGCCAGACGCCAGCCGATGCGATACGGCGAGACCTGCCGCACGTGATGCACGGCTGCGAAATCGGCCGAGACCAGCACGCACTGACGCGCTGCCGGCTTGAGCACTTCGCAAACTTTGCGGACCACGGTCTCGTGGCCGAAGGCGCGCAGGCTCGCGCGTTTCAGCTCGACGAATGCAGTCGCCGCCGGATGGCTGACGAGCATGTCGACGGCCTGGCCCAGCCGCGGAATGCCGATGTCAGTGAACTGCTGCGCGAAGCGCTGCGGCTCCGTGACGGCCACTTCCGTCAGCTCGCTCCAGGTCATCTCCAGCGCATTGCGGTCGACGCCGGCGATGCGCTGCAGGTTCGAGTCGTTGAGCAGCACCGGATGCCGATCGACCGACAGCTGCACGTCGAACGCAAGCTGGCGCGCCCCGAGCTCCAGCGCGGAGCGCAGCGCCGGCAGAGTGTTCTCCGGATACTCGGCGACGTTGCCGCGCCGGGCGATCAGCTCGGGAAGTCGGCTCGTTGGCATTGGTTTCGGCTCCCGGCGTACATTCTAGCTGCGCCCCCCGCCGGGAGCGTTTTTCGCGTCGCCGCCCTCCGACACTTGGCGGCGACAGCCGCATCTGCTAATCCGTACCCCCTGCGGGGAATCTATGCACGGCGTCCGATTGGCAATTCGCATGAACAGAGCCTCGCGACTCGCGGCGGCGATCGCCGCGATCGGCTGTCTGCACGCATGCAGCGGCGGCCAGGACACACAGAGCAACAATCCCCCGCCGCCACCGCCGAGCAACGAGCCGTCCGGCCTCGACACCCGCCCGTCGAACACGACGTGCCTCGCCTGGGACCGGCCGAGCGCCGACGACACCGTCTCGGTAGCGCGTTACACCAATCTCTCGTTCTCGTCGCCGATTGCGATGCTGCAGGCGCCGGACGACGCCTCGCGCTGGTTCGTGGTCGAGCAGGGCGGCGTGGTGCGGACGTTCCCCGCGACCAGCAACCCCGCGTCGAGCACCGTGTACATCGACCTCACCGACCGCGTCGACGCCGGCGGCGAGATGGGCTTGCTGGGCATGGCGTTCCACCCGGACTTCCCGCAGGACCCGCGCGTGTTCCTGTCGTACACCAATGCCGATGCGGGCCGCGTCTCGCGCATCTCTTCGTTCCGCACGCTGAACGGTGGCACGACGCTCGACCCCAGCACCGAGCACGTGCTACTGACCCTCAATCAGCCGGAGGCCAATCACAACGGCGGCAACATCGCCTTCGGTCCGGACGGGATGCTGTACATCGGCTTCGGCGACGGCGGCGGCGGCGGCGACAATCACGGCACCACTGGCAACGGCCAGCGGCTGACCACGATGCTCGGCAAGATGCTGCGCATCGACATCGGTCCGGCCACCGCGACTTCGTACACCGTGCCGGCCAGCAATCCGTTCTTCAACGGCGCCGATCAGTGTCCGGCTGCCGGCCGCCCGACCGGCAACTGTCCGGAAATCTTCGCCTGGGGCTTCCGCAATCCCTGGCGCTGGAGCTTCGACCGCACGAACGGCGACCTGTGGGTCGCGGACGTCGGCCAGGGCGACTGGGAAGAGGTCGACCAGGTCACGATCGGCAACAACTACGGCTGGCGCTGCCGCGAGGGCGCGCACGATTTCAACACTTCCGGCTGCAACGGCACGGCGGGTCTGACCGATCCGGTCGCCGAATACGATCATTCGCTCGGCGTCTCGATCACCGGCGGCTACGTCTATCGCGGCACGCAGTCGACGAACCTGACCGGACGCTTCCTGTTCGGCGATTTCGGCTCGGGCCGCCTGTGGGCCTGGATCGCCGAGAGCGCGACCCGGCCGCGCGAGCCGACGCAGCTGCTCGACACCAATCTGAGCATCTCCTCGTTCGGCCAGGCGAACGACGGCGAGCTCTACATCGTCGACTATGGCGGCACTCTGAATCACATCGTGTTCCAGAGCGGGACGGTCAGCGGCAGCGTCCCGCAGAATCTCAGCGAAACCGGCTGCGTCGTCGCCGCCGATCCGCAGCAACCCGCGCCGGGCCTGATCCCGTATGCGATCAACGCGCCGTTCTGGTCGGACGGCGCGGACAAGGAACGCTGGCTCGCGCTGCCCGACGGACAGTCGATCACGGTGCGCACCGACGGCGACTGGGACTTCCCGAATCGCAGCGTGCTGATGAAGCACTTCCGCGTCGGCAACCGGCTGATCGAGACGCGCCTGTTGATGCGTCACCCGGACGGCACGTGGGGCGGGTTCACGTACGAATGGAACGCCCAGCAGACCGACGCCACACTGGTCGAAGGCGGCGCGACGCGCGACATCGGCGGACAGGACTGGATCTTCCCGAGCGAAGCGCAATGCCTGGAGTGTCACACCAGCGCGGCCAATCGCGCGCTCGGGCTGGAAACCGCCCAGCTCAACCGCAGCTTCGCGTACGCGCAGACCGGCAGGACTGCGAACGAGCTCGCGACGCTCAGCCACATCGGCCTGCTGTCGCCGGCGATCCCCGACTCAGCGGCGGAGCCGGCGATGCCCGATCCGTTCGATACGACTGCGCCGCTCGCGGACCGCGCGCGCGCCTACCTGCACGCCAACTGCTCGCAGTGCCACCGGCCGAACGGTCCGACGCCGAGCACGATGGATCTGCGCTACACGACTGCGCTCAACGCGACCAACGCCTGCAACGCGAGTCCGCAAGCCGGGGATCTGGGGATCGGCGCGAACGCGCGCCTGATAGCGCCGGGCAGCTCCGCGAATTCGGTGCTCGTGAATCGCGCGAACCGGCGCGACAGCAACGGCATGCCGCCGCTCGCATCGAATCTGGTCGACGCGGCTGGCATTGCGCTGCTGACGCAGTGGATCGACGGGCTGACCGGCTGTTGAGTCGGGCGGAAGCCCGACCTGCAGTGCTCCCGTAGGTCGGGCTTCAGCCCGACGTCTTTCTCTTCTCTTCGTAGTGCACGACCGGCTGGCCGCTGGTTACTGCCATTTCGCCTTCGATCACCGCGCCGCGCGCGACGGCGATGCTGCGTGCACTGAGCGCACCGCGCAGACGCGCGGTGGCGCGAATCTCGAGTTTCTCGGCGACGTTCAGCGTGCCCTCCACTTCGCCCGAGACGACGGCGTTCACCGCCTGGATGCGCCCTTCCCAGCGTCCGCCTTCCGAGAGCGTGAACGAGCCGCGCACGGTGCTGTCGCCGTTGACCGAGCCGGCGACGACCAGGTCGCCGCCGCATTCCAGGTTGCCGGTGAGCGCGGAGCCCGCGCCGATGAAGGTCGGGCTCGACGACACCTGGTCGGCAAGGCGGCGGTGCGGGGTGTCCGGCATGGTCGTCTCCAGAGAAGCAGGTGCGCGATTATGCCGTGTCGCAAGCTGACAATCCTTGTCAGCCTCGGGCTGGCTGCGCGTCACCCGGAATAACCGTAAGTCACTGAATGCAGACGACTTCACGGCTTGGCACAGCGGTTGCAATCTTCCTCAGCGTCTATCGATGCGCTGAACCTGGGATGTGACCTGACCGCCTGCCCACCAGGCGAAGGTCGACGATCCCACCCGTAGCTTGCAAGAGCGATCTCAGGTTCGCATTCGACGCCGCCCGCGTTCTTCCCCGCTGGCGGCGTTTTTTTTTATCCCTATGATTCGGCCCTTTCAGGCATGAGGGGCCCAGGCATGTCTCGTCGATTGCTCAGTCAATTGCTGGCGGCGACAGTCGCGTGCGCGTGCACGCTGCCGGCCATCGCACAGGTGCCGGGCGCAGACCAGGTGCAGGCGGTCACGCTCGCGAACGGCATGCAGGTCATCGTCTGGCCGGACCGCGACATCCCGAACGTCGCGCTGTTCAACTGGGTGCACGTCGGCAGCCGCAACGAGGTGCCGGGCATCACCGGCCTCGCGCATTTCTTCGAGCACATGATGTTCAACGGCACGACCACGCGGCCGCAGGGCGAGTTCGATCGCGTCCTCGAAGCGCACGGCGCGCGCAACAACGCATTCACGACCAACGACGTGACCGTGTACCAGGACTGGCTGCCGCGCGCTGCGCTCGCCACGGTGTTCGAAGTCGAAGCCGACCGGCTGCGCAATCTCGCGTTCGAGCCGAAGGTGATCGAGAGCGAGCGCGGCGTCGTCTATTCGGAGCGGCGCCTGCGCGTCGAGGACAGCCTGGTCGGGCGGCTGCAGGAGCAGGTGCAGGCGACTGCCTATCTCGCGCACCCTTACGGCATTCCGACGATCGGCTGGCCGTCGGACATCGAGTCGTGGCGCATCGAGGATCTCAAGGCCTTCTTCGCAACCAACTACGCGCCCAACAACTGCACGCTGGTGCTGGTCGGCGACGTCGAGCCGAAGAGCGCAATCGCGCTGGCGCGCCAGTATTTCGAGTCGATTCCCGCGCACGCGCCGCCCGACACGATCCGCACCAAGGAGCCGGCGCAGGAAGGCGAGCGTCGCGTCAATGTCGAAGCGGATGCGCAGAGCCCGCTGCTGCAGTTCGCCTATCACGCGTTGTCCGGCGCGGACGCGCGGCAGCCGGCACTCGAGCTGCTCACGCGCATCCTCACGGATGGCGATGCCTCGCGCCTGCATCGGGTGCTGGTCGAAGAGCAGAAGCTCGCGATCTCGGCCGACAGCTACATCGATCGCGGTTTCGATCCGGGCCTCGCGTGGTTCCTGCTCACGTTGCCCGCCGGCGGCGATACGCAGAAAGCGGAAGCGGTCTTCGATCGCGAGATCGAACGGCTGCGCGACGGCGGCGTGACCGCGCAAGAGCTCGCACGCGCCCGCAGCCAGGCGCTTGCGGATTTCTGGCGCGGTCTCGCGACCATCGATGGCAAGGCCCAGGCGCTCGGCTCGTATGCGGTCCTGCAAGGCGGCTACAAGCGTCTGTTCGATGCCCCAGGCGCCTACGAAAGCGTTACGGCCGACGACATTCGCAAGCTCGCGGCAGAGCTGCTGCGGCCGAGCAATCGCACCGTGGGCATACTGACCGCCAAGGTGGCCGCGGGCCAGGGAGAAGGCCGATGAAAAGCGTCGCTGCACTCCTGTTCATCTGCACTGGCTTCATCTTCTCTGGCGCTGTCCTTGCCGACGGCGAGAGCAACGGCGTCAAGGTGCCGCCGTTCGAGCGCGTGCAACTCGGCAACGGCGCGGTCGTGCTGCTCATGGAGCGTCACGACGTGCCGTTGATCGCGTTCAGCGCGGTGTTGCGCGGCGGGGCGATCAGCGATCCCGCCGGAGAGCCCGGCGTCGGCAGCCTGCTGGTCGGACTGCTGGAGAAAGGCGCGGGATCGCGCGACGCGGTCGCTTTTGCCGAAACGGTCGCATCGGTCGGCGGACAGATCGAAACCGCCGCCAGCACCGAGAGCATCGCGGTCAGCGGCTCGTTCCTGGCGCGCGATCAGCAGCTGATGGTCGAGCTGCTCGCCGACATGCTGCAGCGGCCGCACCTCGACGCCGAACAATTCGACACCCTGCGGGCGCGACAGATCGAGTTCATCCGTGCCGCGAAGGAATCGGACCTGGCTGCGCTGACGCCGATCTACGGCGAGGCCAGCCTGTTTGCCGGTCATCCGTACGGCCGTCCGGTCGACGGCAGCGAGGCCAGTCTCGCAGCCGTCAAGCACGCCGACCTGCAGCGCTACTACCAGGAGCAGGTCGGCGCCGACCGGCTGATCCTCGCAGTCGCCGGCGACTTCAAGGCCGCGCAGCTGAAGCAGCGCATCTCACGCGCGTTCTCCGGCTGGCGCAAGGCGGGCACACCGCTGCCGCAGGTGCCGAAAGCGCAAGCGGTGCAAGGCCGGCGGGTGTTGCTGATCGATGCGCCGGATTCGGTGCAGGCCTATTTCTGGGCCGGCAATGTCGCGGTTGCGAAGAGCGACCCGCGTCGCGCCGCGCTCGACGTCACCAACACGCTGTTCGGCGGACGCTTCACCTCGATGCTCAACAGCGAGCTGCGCATCCGCACCGGCCTGAGCTACAGCGCGAGCTCGCACTTCGATCGGCTGCTGCAGCCCGGCCATTGGGCGCTGACGTCGTTCACGCAAACCGACAAGACGATTCAGGCGCTCGACCTGGCGCTGGCGACGCTCGACAAGTTGCACGACTCCGGCCTCGATCCGACACTGCTTCAGTCCGGCAAGAGTTACGTGCAGGGCCAGTACCCGCTGGCGCTGGAGACCGCGGCCCAGTGGGCCTCGCAGCTCGCGACCCTGGAGTTCTACGGCCTGGACCGCAGCTACATCGACGACTATTCGGCGGCCCTCGCCGGCGTCGCCGCCCCCGATGCCAAGCGCGTAATCGACGAGGTTTTCCCGTCGAGCTCGTCCCTGGCGATCGTGGTCGTCGGCAACGCCGCCGCGCTGCGCGAGGGCCTGCGCAAGTACGGGCCGGTCACCGAGATGAAGCTCGCCGACCCGTCGTTCGCCCCGAAGAATTAGTGTGAGACGGTTCACATCTGCGACAAGCCGCGGGAGCAGAAACCCCCAGCTGCGGTCTCAAAGCGCAGCTACGAATCTCGATAAAACTGCGGAAAAGCCGTGCGCGGCGCGCACGCCAGCCGCTCCTCTGACAAATTTTTCGACATGGACAACCCGGGCAGAGCGGCTAGACTCCCGACGGTGCGCGCGCGGGGATACGCGCCGTTAGACACAACAGCCATGCAGTATCGGCGCAGTGATTTCGACGTCACCAACACCGTGCAGGTCAGCTCGGCCGACGCGGTGCGCCGTGCAGTCTGCGAGCTGTTCCGTCAGAACTGGCCGCACTACCCGTTCGATCGCGTCGAGAGCGCATTCCGCGATTTCGAGCGGCTGTTCAACGGGCAGTTCCCCGGCTACTACGGCTGCGACACCGTCTACCACGATCTGCAGCACTCGCTCGACGGCACGCTCGCCGTCGCGCGCCTGATCGTCAGCTACGACCGCACGCACCTGGCCGATGAGCGGCTCGGCCCCGAGCGCGCGATCGTCGGCGTCGTCACCGCGCTGTTCCACGACGCCGGTTACATCCGCCAGACCGACGACCAGACCCACCGCAACGGCGCCGAGTTCACGCTCAGCCACGTCAGCCGCAGCGCGCACTTCATCGGCCGCTACCTGCCGACGATCGGCATGGCGGAGTGGGTGCCGGTCGCGACCAAGATCGTGCACTTCACCGGCTACGAGGTGCAGTTCGACCAGATCCGCCTCGACGATCACCGCGACCGCAAGCTCGGCCACCTCATCGGCACCGGCGATCTGATCGCGCAGATGGCCGACCGCTGTTACCTCGAGAGGTGCCGCGACCGGCTGTACCCGGAGTTCGTGCTCGGCGGCATCGCCATGCCGAGCGACGGCCGCGGCAAGACCTCGGTGCGCTACAACTCCGGGCTGGACGTGCTGCGGCAGACGCCGGAGTTCGTCGACGACGTGCGCCGCACGCGCCTCGACGGCGAATTCGGCGCCGCCTACGGCTATCTCGAATCGCTGTTCAACGGCCGCAATCCGTACATGGAGGCGATCCAGCGCAACCTCGACTATCTCGAGGAAGTGCTGCGCACCGGACGCTGGCCGATGCTCCGGCGCGACCCGCCGTGCTTCACCTGGGAACGCAACCCGGTGCAGAACATCCGCTCGCTCGTCATCGGGCACCTGAAGCAGGTGTGGAAGACCAGCTGATCATTCGTCTCGGCGCCGCGCTCGCGGTTGGGCTGCTGATCGGCATCGAACGCGAACGCAGCAAGGGACAGGGACCGCGGCGCGCCGCCGCCGGCGTCCGCACCTTCACTCTGATCTCACTGGCCGGCGCCATCAGCCTCGAGCTCGGCGGCGGGCCGGCATTTCTGGTAGTCGCTGCCACTGTCGGCGCGTTCGCCGCGCTGAGTTACCTGCGCTCGTTCAGGCGCGACCCGGGGCTCACTACCGAAGTGGCCATGATGGTGACTGTGCTGCTCGGTGCGCTCGCACTGAGCGAGCCGCAAGTGGCGGGGGCGCTCGCCGTCATCGTGACCATCGTGCTGGCATCGCGCACGCCGGTGCACGAGTGGATCAAGAACGTTCTCACCGACGAAGAAGTCCGCGACGGACTGATCCTCGCCGCAGCGGCGCTGGTGATCCTGCCGCTGCTGCCCGCGGAGCCGGTCGATCCGTGGGGCGTGCTCGACCTGCGCAAGTTGTGGATGCTCGCTGTGCTGGTGATGGCGATCAACGGCCTCGGCTACATCGCCGTGCGCGCGCTCGGAGCGAAGGTCGGTCTGGCGGTCGCGGGGTTGTTCTCGGGCTTCGTGTCGAGCACGGCGACGATCGGCGCGATGGGATCGCGCACGAAGTCGCATCCTGAGCTGCGGCGCGGCGCAGTGGCCGGAGCCGCGGCGTCGTCGGTCGCAACGGTGGTGCAGCTGGCGATCGTCGTCGGTCTCGTGAATATGGCGACGCTGCAGAGGCTGGTTCCGTCGCTGGTCCTCGCGGGGCTTACGGCGACGGCCTATGCAGCATTGTTCATGTTCCGCAGTGTCCGTGACACAGAACAGAGCAAAGCGCCGCCGGGCCGGCCGTTCTCGCCGAAGACGGCGCTGCTGTTCGTGCTGGTGGTCGGGCTCGCGCTCACGATTTCCACTGCCCTCACCTACTGGCTCGGCGACCGCGGACTGCTGCTCGCCACCGGTGTCGCCGGCTTCGGCGACTCGCATGCCGCCGCCATCTCGGCGGCCTCGCTGGTGGCAAGCGGCAAGACCGAGGTGTCGCTCGCCGCAATCGCCGTATTGATCGGCTTCAGCACGAACGCCGTCAGCAAGGCTGTCGTCGCGTTCTCGCTCGGCGACCGGAGCTTCGCGCTGGCGTTGCTGCCCGGGATCCTGCTGATGGTGCTGGCTGCCTGGGCCGGATGGTTCGTGCGATCCTTGCTGGCATGACACGACGATTCGACCGCCTCGCGCGCCGCTTCCCCGCCCGGCGCGCCTTCATCACGGGCGCCAGCAGCGGCCTCGGCCTGGAGCTCGCGCGCGCGCTGGGCAACGACGGCTGGACCCTCGGCCTGTTCGATCGCAACGTCGAGCGCCTGGCGCGCGTGGAAGAAGAGCTCTCGGGCAAGGGCTTCACGGTGCTCGCCTATCCGGGCGACGTGACCAACGCCGACGAGCTGACGGTCGCAGTGAATTCTTTCGCCGCGACGCACGACGGTCTGGACGTAATGGTCAACAACGCCGGCGTCGCGGGTTCGGGCACGCTGATGGAAGTGCCGCTCGAGGACTGGCGCTGGATCGTCGACATCAACTTCATGGGTGTGGTACACGGCGCGCGCGCGGCGATCCCGCATCTGCAGCGCAACGGCTCGGGCCTGCTGATCAACGTCGCCAGCGCCGCGGCATTCGCTTCGGCGCCCGGCATGATCTCGTACAACGCGACCAAGGCGGCGGTGCTGTCGTTGAGCGAAACGCTGAGCGGCGAGCTCGCAGCGAGCAGCACCCAAGTCTCGGTCGTGATGCCGACATTCGTGGCGACGAACCTGCTCGAGTCGTTTCGCGGACCCGCCGAGGCGCGCGAGCGCGCGACCCAGGCGCTGCGCGATTCCAAGTACCTCGCGACTGACGCCGCCCGCGACATTCTGTTGCAGGCCGCGGCGGGTCGGCTCTACATCGTGCTGCCGGGATCGGCGCGCCTGCTGTGGCGGTTGAAGCGCTGGGCGCCGCGCTTTTTCCTCAGGCGAGTACTGGCGTTGCGGGAAAGGATGAGGGCTGGGCAGGCGAATCCACCGCAAGCATGAAGCGCGTGTAGATCTC
>DATBKP010000093.1:0-18745 GCA_036555785.1 Steroidobacteraceae bacterium | reverse complement strand
CAGCTCGCCACGCGCCTGGACCGCACCAACCGCAAGCTCGGCGATCTCGCCTTCGTCGACGTCACCGGCCGGGTCGCGCACGCGATCATGGACCTGTGCAGCGAGCCGGACGCGATGACGCATCCGGAAGGCATGCAGATCAAGGTGAGCCGGCAGGAGCTGTCGCGGCTGGTGGGCTGCTCGCGCGAGATGGCGGGCCGCGTGCTCAAGGTGCTCGAGGACCAGGGTCTGCTGCGCGCCACGGGCAAGACGATCGTCGTGTTCGGCGCCCGGCCGAAGATGAAGACCAAACCGCCGTTGGCCGCCGCCGCGGGCCGCGCCGGCGCCATGCAGAATCGTCGCGCCGATGACGATGACGACGACGATCTCGACGACGACGAAGACTAGCCGCCGGCGCCTTTCCTGATCCCTTCTCTCATCGCCGCGATGGTCGCGGCGTAATCCTTCGCCCCGAAGATCGCCGAGCCGGCCACGAACGTGTCGGCGCCGGCGCGCGCGATCGCCTCGATATTGTCGGCTTTCACGCCGCCGTCGATCTCCAGCCGGATCTCGCGACCGCTGGCGCGGATGCGCTCGCGCGCCAGCCGCAGCTTGTCGAGCGCCTGCGGAATGAACTTCTGTCCGCCGAAGCCCGGATTGACCGACATGATCAGCACCATGTCGATCTTCTGGATCACGTGGTCGAGCCAGTTGAGCGGCGTCGCCGGGTTGAACACCAGCCCCGGGCGGCAGCCGTGCTCGCGGATCAGCTCGATGGTGCGGTCCACGTGCTCGCTCGCTTCCGGGTGGAACGTGATGTCGGTGGCGCCGGCCTGCGCGAAGTCCGGGATGATGCGGTCGACCGGTTTCACCATCAGGTGTACGTCGATCGGCGCGGTGATGCCGTGCTTGCGCAGCGCCTCGCACACCATCGGACCGATCGTCAGGTTCGGCACGTAGTGATTGTCCATCACGTCGAAGTGGATCAGGTCGGCGCCGGCATCCAGCACCGCCTGTACATCTGCGCCGAGACGCGCGAAGTCGGCCGAGAGAATCGAGGGAGCGATCCAGGGTTTCATGCGACTACCTTCATTTCATGCCGCGCGCCTCGCGCAGCAGCTCGTAGGCGGCGCGGATCTGGCGGGTCTTCTCTTCGGCGACTTTCATCATCGACTCCGGCAGGCCCTTCGCCACGAGCTTGTCGGGATGATTCTGGTTCATCAGCCGGCGATATGCCTTCGTCACCTCGGCGTCGGTAGCGTTACGCGATACGCCCAGCACCTCGTAAGCCTCGGCTACCCGATCGACAGCCGGACGCACCTCAGGCCGATGCGCAGCCCGCTGCATGCGCAGCAGCGCTTCCATCTGCACCACTTCGTACGCCGAAACGCCCAGCGCTGCGCAGATGCGCGCCAGCACCTCGCGACCCGCGGGATTCAGGCTGCCGCCCCACAGCGCCGTCTGCAACTGGATCTGCACGAACATGCGACACAGATCGGGACGCTGCCGGCACATCTGTCGCAGCTCGCGCAGCAGCTGCTCGAGCGGAAAGTCGCGGCTCTTGCCCTGCGTGAACAGCTCGATGGCGAGCTGCACTTCGCGCTCGCCGAGCCGGAACTCGCTCATCATCGCGCGCGCCGCGCGGATCTCGTCCTCCGAGACGCGGCCGTCGGCCTTGGCGAGATGGCCCATCGCCTGGAACGTGGCGCGAAAAAAAGTTTCCTGGATCTGCGCCGGACTCGCCGCGGTCGCGCCGGCATCGTTTGCATCGTCGCGCGCGCTCTCTGACTGCACGTCGAACAGATGACCGATGAAAGTGCCGAACAGCGCGCCGACCGGGCCTGCCGCCACCACGCCGATCAAGGCACCCAACGCTTTGCCCTGCCATACCATCTGGGCTATGGTAGCAGCGATGCTCGAATCGCACGTTCCCAGTCTGCAACGCATCCACCAAGGCAAGGTGCGCGACATCTACGCGGTCGACGACCGGCACATGCTGATCGTGACGACCGACCGCCTCAGCGCGTTCGACGTGGTGATGCCCGACCCGATTCCCGGCAAGGGCCGCGTGCTGACGCAGATCTCCAATTTCTGGTTCGCGCGCACGCAGCACATCGTGCCGAATCATCTCGCCGACTATCCGCTCGCGCGCGCGGTGCCAGATGCCGCAGAGCGCGCGCCTCTCGAAGAGCGCAGCATGATCGTGCGTCGCTTGAAAGCGCTGCCGATCGAAGCGGTCGTGCGCGGCTACCTGATCGGCTCGGGCTGGAAGGACTATCAGCAGACGGGCGCGGTGTGCGGCATCGCCCTGCCCGCCGGGCTGCGCCAGGCCGATCGCTTGCCGGAGCCGATCTTCACGCCCGCGACCAAGGCCGAGATGGGCGCGCACGACGAGAACATCGCCTACGACCGCGTGGTCGCGCTCGTCGGTCGCGGGCTCGCCGAGCAGGTGCGCGCGACGGCGCTCGCCCTGTACGCCTTTGCTGTCGAGCACGCACGCACGCGCGGCATCATCATCGCGGACACCAAATTCGAGTTCGGAGTCGATGAGGCGGGACGCCTGACGCTGATCGACGAAGTGCTGACGCCGGATTCGTCGCGCTTCTGGCCGGCGGACACGTGGCGGCCGGGCAGCAGCCCGCCGAGCTTCGACAAGCAGTACGTGCGCGACTACCTGGAGACGCTCGACTGGCCGAAGCGCCCGCCCGGGCCGAAGCTGCCGCCCGACATCATCACCCGGACCAGCGAGAAGTACGCCGAAGCCCTGCGCCGACTGACCAGCTGAGCCCTGGGGAGCTCATGCCACGCACGATCGCGCTGATCTACCTCGCCTTCGGCGTGGTATGGATTTTCTTCACCGATCGCCTGCTCGCGTGGCTGCACCTCGATCCGCAGCTCATCCTCAAAGTGCAGACCGCGAAGGGCTGGCTGTTCGTTCTCGGCTCGGCGATCCTGCTGTACGTGGCGCTGCGCCGTTACGAGCGGCGCGGCCGCGACGCGCTGGCAGCGCTGATCGAATCGCGCAACGAAGTGCGACGGGCCAACGCCGATCTCGAACACCGCGTCGCGGAGCGCACGCGCCAGCTGGAAGCAGCCAATCGCGAGCTCGAAGCGTTCGCCTACGCCGTCTCCCACGACTTGCGCGCGCCCCTGCGCAGCATGTCGGGCTTCAGCCAGATCCTGCAGGAGACCGCGCCGCCCGGGCTCGACGAAAAATCCCGGCACTACCTGCAGCGCATCCACGATGCGAGCCTGCGCATGTCGGGGTTGATCGACGATCTGCTGAACCTGTCGCGCATCGGTCGCAGCGAGCTGACGGCGCGGCCGATCAGCCTCAGCCAGGTCGCCGCGGAGGCCGCCGCCGCCGTGCGCGAGCGACATCCGACGCGCACCGTGCAGCTGGAGATCGCGCCGGGGATGGAAGTGAGCGCGGACCCGCGGCTGTTGCGAATCGCACTCGAGAATCTGCTGAGCAACGCCTGGAAATACACGTCGCGCTCCCCGCAAGCGCAGGTCACGATCGGCAGCGAGGCCGGCGAGCAGGGGGCGGTCTATTTCGTTCGCGACAACGGCGTCGGCTTCGACATGAAGTACGCGGACAAGCTGTTCGTGCCGTTCCAGCGTCTGCATCCGGAAGCGGAATTCCCGGGCAACGGTATCGGACTGGTCACGGTCCAGCGCATCCTCGCGCGCCATGGCGGTCGCATCTGGGCGGACGCCAGAGAAGGCGGCGGCGCGACGTTCTACTTTACGTTGTAGACCTCTGCCAGGCTGCCAGCACAGCGTGGATCGCGCGCACGCCGTCGGTGAGCGCAGCCGGGCCCGGCTGCAGGATGATCGACGATTTGATCTCGTGCAGCTCGCGCCGCGCGACCGCGGGCACTTGTTGCCAGCCCGGGCGCGCCGCCACCGCATCGGGCCGGAATTTCTTGCCGCACCAGGAGCCGAGGATGATGTCCGGCGAGCGGCGCACCACCTCGAGCGGATCCGCGATGATGCGATCCTTGCCGAGCGCGTGCTGGGCGTTGTCGGCGAAGCAGTCTTCGCCGCCTGCGATGCCGATCAGCTCGGACACCCAGCGGATACCGGAAATCATGGGCTCGTCCCACTCCTCGAAGTACACGCGCGGCCGCCGCGTGAACGCTGCGGCGGCGGCCCGCACCTGATCGAGCTGCTGCTCGAGCCGCACCGCCAGCGCGTCTGCCCTGCCCTCGCAACCGACCATGCCGCCGAGCACGCGGATCATCTGCAGGATGCCGGTGACGTCGCGCTGATTGAAGATGCAGACGTTGAGCCCGAGGCGCGCCAGCTGTGCGGCGATGTCGGCCTGCAGGTCGGAGAATCCCAGCACCAGGTCCGGCCGCAGCTCGCGAATGCGATCCACCTTCGCGCTGGTGAACGCCGAGACCTTCGGCTTCTCGCGCCGTGCGCGCGGCGGGCGCACTGTGAAGCCCGAGATGCCGACGATGCGCCAGTCCTCCTCCAGCAGGTACAGCGTCTCCGTGGTCTCCTCGGTGAGGCAGACGATGCGGCTGGGATAGCGGTCGGCTCTTGCCGTCGTGGAGGTGGCCATGCGCGCATCTTGCCGGGTCAATGGGCGCGTGTCAGGCTCGTGCGCGCATGATCGCAAGGCTTCTAGGCAACCTGGAGCGCTGGCTGTTCGAGCCACCGGAGTCCATCTACGGGCGGCCGCTGTGGAAGCTGACCCGCATCCTGCGTTATCCCTACGGCCTGATCCGCGACATCCTGCGTGGCGACCTGACGCTGCGCGCGATGAGCCTCGTTTACACGACGCTGCTGTCGATCGTGCCGCTGCTGGCGGTGTCCTTCTCGGTCCTCAAGGGGCTCGGCTATCACCGCGAGCTGGAACCGGTCCTCTATACGTTCCTGCAACCGCTCGGCGACCGCGGCTACGAGCTCACCAGCCAGATCATGGGGTTCGTCGAGCGGGCGCGCGGCGACGTGCTCGGCTCGCTGGGCATCATCGTCCTGCTGTATACGACCGTTTCGATGATCCAGAAGGTCGAGGAGAGCTTCAATTTCGTGTGGCGCGTCGCGCAGCCGCGCAGCCTCATGCGACGGGTCAGCGAATATCTCAGCGTCATGGTGATCGGCCCCGCGGTCATCGTCGCGGCGTTCGGCCTGATCGCCACGTTCGCGCACACCAGCGGGGTGCAGGCGCTGAAGCAATACGAGCCCTTCGGCTCGGTGCTGGTCGCGCTCGGGCGGCTGACGCCGTACGTGCTGGTGACGGGCGTGTTCACGTTCGTGTACGCATTCATGCCCAACACGCGGGTGCTGTTGCGCGCGGCGCTGATCGGCGGTCTGTTCGGCGGCGTGGTGTGGGCGGCGACGGGCATGATCTTCACCTCGTTCGTCGTCAACTCGGCGCGCAACATCATCATCTACGCCGGCTTCGCCATCGTCATCGTCGCGCTGTTCTGGCTGCACGTCTCGTGGCTGATTCTCCTGCTCGGCGCGCAGCTGTCGTTCTACATCCAGAATCCGCAATACCTGCGTCCCGGCCGCGGCGAGATCACCCTCAATGCCAGCCTGCGCGAGCGCGTCGCGCTGTCGATCATGTACCTGATCGTTTGCGATTACCGCAGCGCCGACCATCGCTGGAACACCAACAAGCTCGCCGAGCATCTCGACCTGCCGGGCGCGGGCCTGAGTCCCATCGTCAATGCGCTCGAGCGTGCGAAGCTGCTGCTGCTCGCCGACGACGAAACCTGGGTGCCGGCGCGCGATCCGCAGACGATCGAGCTGATCGAAGTGCTCGAAGCGGTGCGCTACGACTCCGCCGGCCCGAAGCTCAGCAAGATCCGCGATGTCGCGCCGGCCGTCGGCGCGGCGCACTGCGCCGAAGAGGCGATGCGCAAGAGCTTGAAGGGCCGGACCGTGAGCGATCTGGTGAAGAGTGAGTCACGGAGTCACGAAGTCTCGGAGTCACGAGAAGCATCGTGACTTCGTGACCTTGTCATTCTCCCGCAATCGTCATCTGCTCGATCAGCACCGATCCCGTGCGAATGCCGCCGCGCGTGTCGACGTCGGCGCCGACCGCAACAACCTGCCGGAACATCTCGCGCAGATTGCCGGCAATCGTGATCTCGTGCACCGGGTAGGCGATCTCGCCGTTCTCCACCCAGAATCCGGCGGCGCCGCGCGAGTAGTCGCCGGTCACGCCGTTCACGCCCTGCCCCATGAGCTCCGTGACCACGAGCCCGCGCTGCATCCGGCGCACCAGGGCGCTGAAATCATCCGAGCCGCCGCTTACGACCAGGTTATGCACGCCGCCGGCGTTGCCTGTGGTCTTGAGACCGAGCTTGCGCGCCGAGTACGTACTCAGAATGTAGCCATTCAGCACGCCGCGCTCGACGATCTCGCGATCGCGCGTCACGACACCTTCGCTGTCGAAAGCAGCGCTGCTGAGCGCCTTGCGTAAGTGTGGGCGCTCCGAGATCTGCAGCCATTCCGGAAACACCTTCTCGCCCGCCGCGTCGAGCAGAAACGACGCGCGGCGATATTGGCTACCACCGCGGATCGCGCCGAGGAAGCTGCCGAACAGACCGCGCGCCAGCTCGGGCACGAACAGGACCGGAGCAGTGACGGTCGAAAGCTTGCGCGCATTCAGTCTGCGCACTGCCCGCGCCGCGGCCTGCTTGCCGATGCTGGCGCCGTCTTCCAGATCACGCCAGTCGCGGACGGTGCTGTACCAGTAGTCGCGCTGCATCTCCTCGCCCGCTTCGGCGACGACGACGCAGCTCAGACTGTGCAGCGTGGTCGCGACGCTGCCGAGAAAGCCGAGCGAATTGCCGAAGACCCGCAGCCCGCGATGACTGGACAACGTCGCGCCCTCGGAGTTGCCGATGCGCGGGTCGGCATCGAGCGCAGCGGCCTCGCAGGCGATCGCCAGCTCGCGCGCCGCATCCGGATCGATCGTCCACGGATGAAACAGGTCGAGGTCGGGAAACTCGTGCGCGAGCGTGTCGGGATCCGGCAAGCCGGCGCACTCGTCTGCAGCTGTGAAGCCGGCAATGCTGTAGGCCTTCGCGACCGTGTCGCGAATCGCGCCGGCGCTAAGGTCGCCTGTGCTGGCCGAGCCCTTGCGCTTGCCGCGGTACACGGTGACGCCCATGCCGCGGTCGCGCTGATATTCCAGTGTCTCCACATCCCGCAACCGCGCGGTCACCGACAGGCCGGTCTCGACGCTGACACCGACTTCCGCGTCGCTCGCACCGAGCCCGTGCGCTTCAGCGAGCGCGAGTCGGACCAGGTCCTGCAGATCCTGTTGCGAATAACTGAGCTGAGCTGCGCCTGGCGCGGGAACGTCGGTCGACATGGTGGGATTCTAGCAGCTGCGCCGGGCGCCCTCGTCCGATCCCATGATGCAGTCCTGTAAACTGTACCCATGTCCGACGATGAAGAACGCCCCAGCAAGAGCGAACGCAAGCGGCGCAGCGACGATCTCCAGTCGCTCGGCGAGGCACTGATCGATCTGCCGGACGCCGAACTGAACGCGCTGCCGCTGCCGGACAACCTGCGCGAGGCGGTGCTGCTTGCGCGCAAGATCACCAAGCACGGCGGCCTGTACCGGCAGAAACAATACATCGGCAAGCTCATGCGCAAGATCGACGCCGAGCCGATCCGCGCAGCGCTGGATGCGAAACGCGAGCGCGAGCGCATCGAGGCGCTGCGCTTTCGCCGCATCGAGCAATGGCGCGACCGATTGTTACAGGAGGGCGCGGGCGCCATCGAGCGGCTCGCCGCGGAGGTGCCGGGCATCGACGTCGCCGCGGTCACCGAGCTGGTCGGGCGCGCCCGGGCAGAGCATCCGACCGGCGAGACGAGCGGCGCGAGCCGCGCGCTGTTCCGCCTGCTGCGCGAAGCCTTCGCGAAATAACTTGTCCTGCTACAATTGCGCGCATGAAACCGCTGGTCGGCATCATCATGGGGTCGAAGTCGGACTGGGACACGCTGCAGTCCGCCGCCGATACCCTGCAGCGTCTCGGCGTTCCGTTCGAGACGCGCGTCGTCTCGGCGCATCGCACGCCGGACCTGCTGTTCGAGTATGCCGGCAGCGCGCGCTCGCGCGGGCTCGAAGTGATCATTGCGGGCGCCGGTGGCGCGGCGCATCTGCCGGGCATGACCGCGGCCAAGACCTCGCTGCCCGTGCTCGGCGTGCCGGTGCAGTCGAAGGCGCTCAACGGCCTCGATTCCCTGCTGTCGATCGTGCAGATGCCCGCGGGCATTCCGGTCGGCACGCTGGCGATCGGCGTCGCGGGCGCAACCAACGCAGCGTTGCTCGCCGCCTCGATTCTCGCCAACAAATACGACAACGTGCGTGCCGCGCTGGAACAGTTCCGCACGGAACAGACAGCCGGCGTTCTCGCACAGCCGCTGCCCAGCAGAACGCCGCCACAGACATGAGGATCGGCGTCATCGGCGCGGGCCAGCTCGGTCGCATGCTGGCGCTGGCAGGCTATCCTCTCGGCCTGCGCTTCGTGTTCCTCGACCAGAGTGCGGACGCGCCCGGCGCGCAGGTCGGACGCATCGTCAACGGCGCCTTCGACGACCGGCGCAAGCTCGCGGAGCTGGCCAGCGAAGTCGACGTCATCACCTTCGACGTCGAGAACGTGCCGGTCGAGGCCGTCGCCGAGATTGCCGCGAGCAAACCGTTCCTGCCGCCGGTCGCTGCGCTCGGCACCTCGCAGGACCGACTGCACGAGAAAACGCTGTTCCGGCAGCTGAAGATTCCAACGCCGGCGTTCGCACCGGTCGACTCGCTCGCCGACCTGCAGGCGGCGATTGCGAAGATCGGTGCGCCCGGTGTGCTCAAGACGCGACGCCTCGGCTACGACGGGCGTGGCCAATACCAGGTGCGCAATCCCGCTGACGCGGCGGCCGCCTGGGAAGCGCTCGGTTCCGTGCCGCTGATCTACGAGCAGTTCATCGATTTCAGCCGCGAGGTGTCGATCATCGGCGTGCGCAGCACGCGCGGCGAGACGCGCTTCTACCCGCTCGCGGCCAACACCCACAGCGCCGGCATCCTGCGCTACTCGGTCGCGCCGTATCGTCACGCCTCGCTGCAGAAACAGGCGGAGACCTACCTCAGGCGCCTGCTGCGCCATTTCGACTACGCCGGGGTGCTGACGATCGAGTTCTTCGTCGCCCGCGGACGACTGATCGCCAACGAGATGGCGCCGCGCGTCCACAACTCCGGTCACTGGACCATCGAGGGGGCGGAGACCAGCCAGTTCGAGAACCACGTGCGGGCGATCCTCGGTCTGCCGCTCGGCGCTACGCGCGCGCTGGGCCATTGCGCCATGCTCAACTTCATCGGCACGCTGCCCGCGCTGGGGAACATTCTGCGCGTGTCGGGCGTACACTTTCACAGTTACGGCAAAGAGCCGCGGCCGAACCGCAAGCTCGGGCATTGCACGATCAATGCACCGTCGCCGGGCGCCCGCGACCGGGCCCTGAAGCAGCTCTTAAGACTCAAGGTGGATTGATTGCGAGTTATTAATTCTGGTGAATTGGCGCCCTCGACGACGACGGGGGACGGTTTTTGAAACCGCCGGGCAATGTCCGTAAACTTGCCTCGCTCACCGGACCGGCTGCTTTAAGTTAAAGCCCTTGCGCGCACCGCACCCCACGCATCGCAAGGACTTTCAGGGCTTTCGATGTACCTCGACCTGTTCAAGCTGCACGAGCTGCCGTTCCGGCTGACCCCGGACCCCGCGTTCCTGTACCTGTCGAAGCACCATGCGCGCGCCAAGGCGTACATGGAGTCGACCATCTGGTTCACCGATGGCTTCGTGGTGATCACCGGCGAGATCGGCTCCGGCAAGACCACGCTGATCGAGACCTTCCTCAAGGAGCTGGAGAAGGACGTGGTGGTCGCGCAGATCAACCAGACGCAGGTCTCCGCGATCGAATTCCTGCAGAGCGTGCTGGTGCAGTTCGGCTTCCAGCCGTTCCGCATGAAGAAGGCGGAGCTGCTGTCGACGCTCAACGAATTCCTGGTGGAGCAGTACGCGAACGGCCGGCGCGTGCTGCTGATCGTCGACGAGGCGCAGAACCTGTCGAACAAGGTGCTCGAGGAGATCCGCCTGCTGTCGGGCGTCGAGACCACCAAGGAGAAGGTGCTGCGCATCATCCTGGCCGGGCAGCCCGAGCTCAACGAGAAGCTGAACTCGCCGATGCTCATCCAGCTGGCGCAGCGCATCCGCCTGCGCTTCCACCTGACTGCGCTGTCTAAGACCGACACCGCGTTGTACATCCAACACCGCCTCGAAGTCGCCGGCTCGCAAGGGCGGCAGATCTTCGATCCGGAAACGTTCCCCGTGATCTTCCGTTACACCGGCGGCATCCCGCGCCTGGTCAACACGCTGTGCGACACGTCGATGATGGCGGCGTTCGCGCAGGACAAGGACGTGGTCACGGTCGAGCACATGCGGGCCGCGATCGACGAGCTGCAATGGGTCGAGTACGCCGAGCGCTCGGTCAAGCTGCAGGCGCTGTCCCCGCATTCGCATTCGCACGTCGAAGCGCCGGGTGAGCGGCGCGTCGTGCTGGGCCGCATCCTGGTCGGCTTCAACGGCCAGACGGTCGCGGAGCGCGAGCTGCTGACGGGCCGCTTCATCATCGGCCGCACGCCCGACAACGACCTGCAGATCGACAGCAAGTACATCAGCCGCCACCACGCGCAGATCGTCACGTCGTTGCACGGCTCGGTGGTCGAGGACCTGAACAGCACCAACGGCATTTATGTGCGCGCCAAGCGCGTGCGGCGCCGGATGCTCAACGACGGCGACGTGGTGCAGATCGGCCAGCACGAGATCATGTACTTCGACGAGCGCCTGTCGCGCACCCGCGTGCTGCCGGGCGACGGCGAGGACGACGCGGTACCGCTGGTGCAGGAAGTAGCGAAGCAGGCGCAGGAGACCGAGGACGACGAAGGCGTCGTGCCGATGCCGATCAGGGCCGACAGGAAATAGCAAGGATGTCGGGCTGAAGCCCGACCTACATCAGTCTTCCAGGGAGCGGCTGTTGTATTCGGACTGGCGCGTGCGGTAGTCGCGCCGCCGCAGCCACAGCACCACGCCCGCCATCATGCTCAGCACGCCCACCACCAGGAAGACGCTGGGCAACGTGCTCATCTCGACGAACCACGCCGCGGCCAGCAGGCCGAGCCCGACCAGCATGTAGAGGTACGGCAGGAATTCGTAGACCGGACGGGCGAGCCACATGGGCCGAATCCTAGCATTGTCGGACTGAAGTCCGACCTCCGGGAACGCTGCAGGTCGGGCTTCAGCCCGGTTCTAGGCTGCCGTTCCGCCCACCGTGATGCCGTCGATGCGCAGGGTCGGCTGGCCGACGCCCACCGGGACGTCCTGACCCTCCTTGCCGCAGGTGCCGACGCCCTCGTCCAGCTTCAGGTCGTTCCCGACCATCGACACGCGCCGGAGCACGTCGGGGCCGTTGCCGATCAAGGTGGCGCCGCGCACCGGCGCGCCGAGCCTGCCGTTCTCGATCAGGTACGCCTCGCTCGCCGAGAACACGAACTTGCCCGAGGTGATGTCCACCTGGCCGCCGCCGAAGTTCTTGCAGTACAGCCCCTTCTTCACCGAGCCGATGATCTCGCGCGGATCGTGCTTGCCGGGGAGCATGTAGGTGTTGGTCATGCGCGGCAGCGTCATGTGGGCGAACGATTCGCGCCGGCCGTTGCCGGTGGGCGCGACGCCCATCAGGCGCGCGTTGAGTTTGTCCTGCAGATAGCCGCGCAGCACGCCGTCCTCGATCAACGTCGTGCAGCGCGTAGGCGTGCCCTCGTCGTCCACGTTGAGAGAGCCACGGCGCGAGCCGAGCGTGCCGTCGTCGACGACGGTGCATTCCGGCGCCGCGACCTGCTCGCCGATGCGGCCGGAGAACGCGGACGTGCCCTTGCGATTGAAGTCGCCTTCCAGCCCGTGCCCGATCGCCTCGTGCAGCAGGATGCCCGGCCAGCCCGGACCGAGGACGACGGTCATCGAACCCGCGGGCGCCGGTGTCGCGTCGAGATTGACCAGTGCGCTGCGCACGGCTTCCTGTACGAACTCGCGCCAACGCTCGTTCGCAGTGAATTTTTCGAAGCTGTAGCGGCCGCCGCCGCCGGCGTAGCCCTGCTCGCGGCGCTCGCCGTCCTGCACGATTACCGACACGTTCATGCGCACCAGCGGCCGCACGTCGGCGGCAAAAGTGCCGTCGCTCGCCATCACGAGCACGACTTCGTGCGCGGCCGACAGGCTCGCCATCACTTGCGTGACGCGCGGATCGATGCGCCGCGCCTCGGCGTCGATGCGCTCGAGCAGTTTCACTTTCTCGGCATCGCTCAGGCCGTCGAGCGGATCGTGCGGCAGGTAGAGCTGATGTCCGGTAGATGCGTGCCACGCCTGCAGTGAGCTCGTGGCGCCGCTGCGCGCGATCGCACGCGCAGCTTGCGATGCTTCCGTCAGTGCCGGCAGCACGATTTCGTCGGAATAGGCGAAGCCGGTCTTCTCACCGGCGAGCGCGCGCACGCCGACGCCTTGCTCGATGCTGTGAGTGCCGTCCTTCACGATGCTGTCTTCGAGCGACCAGGACTCCTCGCGTACCAGCTGGAAATACAGGTCGGCGTAATCGACGCTGTGACCCATCACGGTGCCGAGCACGCGCGCGACGCGGTCCTCGTCGAGACCGGACGGCGCCAGGATCGCGCGACGCGCTACGTCGAGCGGTTGCAGTGGAGTCTGCAGTTGGGGAAGTTCGATGTGCAGATTGGGAGTCGTGGACATCAACGAGTCCTGGATAGTGATGACGTGATGGCGTGATGACGTGATGAGATGACGCGCGACATCACGTTCATCACCTTCATCACTCCATCACCGTGAATTTTCTGTGCTCCAGCGCCGGGAAACGGCCACGCAGCTCATGTTGCAAGGTGCGGTCGATTTCCGCGACTGCAAGGCCGGGGCCGGCCGCGGCGACCCGCGCCACGACGTGACCCCACGGATCGACGATCATCGAATCGCCGTAGGTCTCGCGGCCGTTGTCGTGCGTGCCGCTCTGGGCGGGCGCGAGCACGTAGCAGAGATTCTCGACTGCGCGCGCCCGCACGAGCAGCTCCCAGTGCGCGCGTCCGGTCGGCGCAGTGAACGCCGAGGGCAGACTGAAGACTTCCGCGCCCTGCGCTTGCAGCACGCGAAACAGCTCGGGAAAGCGCACGTCGTAGCACACGGCCATGCCGAGCCGGCCGAGCGGCGTCGTCGTCACGACGGGCTGCGCGCCGGGCACGACCGTCGCCGACTCCCGATAGCGCTCTTCGCGGCCGGGAATGTCGACGTCGAACAGGTGGATCTTGTCGTACCGCGCGACGCAGCGGCCGCGCTCGTCGAACACCAGCGACGCCGCCGCGACGCGTTTCGGCTCCGCCGCATCGCGGATCGGAATCGTGCCGCCGACGACCCACATGCCGAGCTCGCGCGCGGTGTGGCCGAGGAATGCCTGGATCGGACCCTCGCCGCCCGGCTCGGCGACTGCGACCTTGTCCGCTTCCTTGCGGCCCATGATTGCGAAGTTCTCCGGCAGCACAGCGAGCACCGCGCCTTGCGCGTGGGCGCGCTCCAGCAGCCCACGCGCGTTGGCGAGATTCGCCTCCACGTCCGGGCTGGAGGTCATCTGGATGACAGCCGCGACCGACATTGCCGTTACTTTCCCGCCGGGGACTCCTGTTGCTCCGAGACTTTGATCGCCGAGGCGTCGACCCGTTCGACCGTGGGATTGTCCCAGGGTCCGGTGATCCGATAATAGCCGCGCGTGATGCCTTTGAGCGGTTCCTTGAAGACCTGCGAAAACAGCAGCACCGCCGCGCCCACCACCGGCCCGCCGGCCAGCGCACCCGCGACCGGCAGGGACGCGCCCAGGTTGCCGGTCACCACCGCAGTCTGATCGTAGTCGTGCGCGACCAGCCCCGTGCGCCCCGCGATGCCGATTTCCGCGGCCGGACCGCGCAGCAGCAGATTGGTCGTGAAGGCATTGCCGTCGCGCAGCTCGAAGTCGCCGTGCACGCTGTCGAACGCGAGTCCCTTGTCCGTGAGGTCCTTGAAGTCGAGCGCGAGGCGCCGCGGCAGCGCGGCGACGCTGAACAGTCCGAGCACGCGGCCCGCGCCCGGCTGCACCGCGAGCAGCTGACCGGTCTCCGCCTTGACGCTGATCGTGCCGTTCGCATGCGCAAGCTGGTCGAGGTCGAAGCCGCCCTGCCAATTGACGTCGCCTTGCAGCTCGCCGTGCTTCGCCTCGATGACGTCGCCGTAGTTCATCGCGCGCAGCGTGGCGCGTACGTCGTCGCTGGTGATCGTTGCTTTGAGCGAGGAGCGCTGACCTTCCGGCGTGACGACCCACTCGCCCTGTCCTTCGGCATGTGCGGAAGCGCCGTCGAGCATGGCACTGTCGAAGCGTATGCCCTGCGGCACGCGACTGGCCTTCAGGTCGAACGTGCCGAGCTCGCGCGTACCCATGCGCAGATCTGCGACGTGCACGTGCAGATTGGGAATGCTGCGTGGGTCGCCGCTGTCTTCGGCTGCGCCGCTGTCGTTCGACTCGGGCTCGGGCTTGTCGAGCGCCAGGCGTTCCAGCGTCGCGCGCAGCACCTGCGAGCCGCCGAACTGCTCCGGAATCAGGATCTGGCCGGCCGCGCCCGGACCGTCCACGTCGACGCGCCAGCCGCTCGTCGTCGCCTGCAACATCCCGCGCACGTCGGACCATCGATAGCCGCCGAACTCGAACGTGCCGACGCGCACATTGGCGGCCTGCAGATAGTCCGACAGCGGCCGGCCCGTGCTGCTGGCATTCGCGTCGTCGCTGTGCAATGCCAGCCAGTCATCCAGCACGAAGTGCTCGACGGCGCCCTCGATGCGCAGGCCGCGATGATTCGGCAGCGCGGGCGCATTGCCGTCCGCGCGAATACCGCCGCGATCGAGCGCCCACGCGCCATTGGAGCGCGCAACCCGCACGATTGCACGCACGTCGCCCAGCCAGCTGCGCGCGAGCACCGCATCCTCGTCCGCCTCCAGCGTGACCTGGAACGGCCGCTCTTCGTCTTCGCCCTTGCCGACCGGTTCGGGCAGGCCGATGCCGAGCCCGCGCAGATTCGATTCGATGCGTACGCCGGTCTTGCGCTCCGAGTCTTCTTCGCCCTCGTCGCTGTGAAAGTCAGTAGCCAGCCGCCACTGCGTGGCACCGCTGAGTTTGACGGCCGAAGGCAGGAACGCCTGGAGCTGCGCGGCGGTAGCCGTGCCCGTCGCGCTCAGCGTGGATGCATTGCTGCCCTCCGGCTTGATGACGACGTCCAGCGGTCCACCGAGCCATTGCCCGTGCAGCTCCGCAGCAGCCAGGAGTGTATTGCGCACGCTCACGCTGCCTTGCAGCGAGCGCACCGGCGCATCGACATCACGCAGCGCGACGGTCGCGTCCTTGAAGTTCGCGTGCACGTCGATCCGGCGCTTGTCGAGATTGCGGATCGGCAGGTCGAGATCGACTGCCGCATTGATGGGACCGCTGCCATTCAAGCGCGCGAAGGTCTCGCCGAGCGCCGACGCCAGCGGGCTGCTCGTGAGAAACTCCAGGCCGTCCTGCAGCTCGCCGCGCGCAGCGGCTTTGATGCGCAGGTGCGTCTCCTTGAGGTCGGCGATATCGGCTGTTGCTTCCGTCACCCGCAGCCCGCCGACGTTCGCGGCGCTCGCGTGGATCTGCATGCCTTCGTTGCGGAACTCCACGTCGGCTGTCACGTCGCTCGCCGGTATCCAGCCCGGCTGATAGTCGAACACCGCGTCCTCGACGTGGCCGCGCACCAGGAACAGGCCTTCGTCCTTGCGGAACGGAAAGTCGCGGACCGAGCCCTTGTAGGTGAAATCGGCGGCCGTGACGCGTCCATCGACGAACGCGTGATCGAACCACTCCATCGTGCGCGCACCGAGCTTGCCCGCCGGAATGTACTTGTGCGTGGAGCTCACCCGCAGATCGCTGCCCTGCGCCGACAGGTCGAGCACCGGCGACGAGCCGTCGGCGGGAACGGTCGCGAGGAAGCGCGCGGTCGCGTTGCCGTCGGCGCTCGTCAGGCGCACGTCGTTCGATTCGATCGTCCATCCCTGGTCCGACTTGCGCCAGCGCACCGACGCATCGACGGTCCGTGCGGCGAGCGGCTCGCGAAACAGGTGCGGCAGTTCGAACTGTGCATCTTGCGCCGCGACCGTGAAATCGCCGCCCGCCTCGGTCATCTGCAACGCGCCGCTGATCCCGGCGGCACCCGGCGCGCGCCGCACGGGCGCGAAGCCGAGGTCGTCGAGGCGAGCCTGCAGCGAATACTTCGGCGGCGTCGTGGGACTTTCGCGCTCGAACGCGAACGAGAGATTGCTGACGGTGCCGGTCGCGTCCAGCGCACGCAAGCGCGCTGCTGCGTCGCTTTCCGGCAGATACGCGAGCAACGGCCATAAGGCGTCGAGCACGACGCGATCGGTCTTGCCGCTCGCCTTGGTATGCCCGTCGGCCGTGCGCGTCCACTCGCCTTCGATACGCGCAGCCAGCCACGCCGCCGTCGGTCGCGCCATGTTCAGATTCGACACGGCAACGTGCCACGTGTCCTCGATCTTCTGCGCGCTGAGGCCGAAGGCCAGCCGCGGATAGCTGATCATCGCTGCATGCGCGGCGCTCGCGGCGGCACCCGGATCGGTTTCCTGCGGCAGCTGCGGCGGCTCGGGCTTCCGCGCATGTTCGTCATCATCATCGCCGTCTGCGTTCAGCGGGTCTGCAATCGGCAGCGCAGTCGCCCACTGCGGCGGAACTGCGACCAGCTGCGAAAGATCCACGTCCGCCGCGAGTTGGATCAGCTCTGCACCCTTCAGTGCACCCCGCACCTCGATGTTGCCGTGACCCGTTTCCGGCGCGGGCCATTCGTCGGGCAGCACATCCGCCCAACCGGCGAGGTCGAGCTCGCGGCCGTCGACGCTGAAACTCGACACCAGCGCTTGCGCGTCGTGCAGCGGACCTTCGACGGTCGCGGTGAATCGCAGCTCGCGACCGAGTGTACGGGGCAGCGACGCGTCGCCGCGCAGCTCCAGGCGGTTGGAGTTGCGCGTGACATCGAAGTTGACGCCCGACAGCGACCAGGGTCCGCGGCGGGTGATCGCGTCGCGGAAACTGACGACCGCGTTGTGAACGTGGAAGCGGCCGGTCGGCAGCTGTTCGAGCGCAAACGGCTTGTCCCGCTCCGGCAGCGCGCTCTGGCCCAGCAGCTGGATCCGGCCTTCCTCGGTGCGGATCAGGCCGATCTCCGGCGATTCGAGCGAGAAACGCCCCGCAGTCAGCCGTGCGTTGCGCAGCGAGCTCCACAGATCGAAGCCGACGCTGCCGCGGCGCGCCGTCGCGAGCACACGCGTGCCGTCCGGCGTGCGCACGATCGCCTGGTCGAATACCAGCTCCGGCCCGTACAGCCGCAGCCGCGCGCTCAGCGTCTTGAACTCGACCGACAGCCCGCTGCGCTCGTTGATCCAGTTCTGCAGCTGCACGCGATACTCAGGCACGCGGCTGACGACGACGCCGAACGCGCCGAAGGTGAGACCCAGCAGCAGGCACGCTGCTCCGGTTGCGATCAGCAACCACCTCACCGTTTTGCGCAAGGCGATACGCATCAGCTCACATCAGCACCACGTCGTACTGATCCTGGTTGTACAACGCTTCGGTCTGCAGCCGGATCGGCTTGCCCGTGTGCACTTCCAGCTCCGCGAGCGCCGCCGACTCCTCGTCGAGCAGCCGCTCGATGACGTCCTGGTGCGCCAGCACCATCAGCTCCTGGAACTCGAACTGGCGCGCCTGGCGCAGGATCTCTCTGAAAATCTCGTAACAAACTGTTTCCGGCGTCTTGACGAAACCGCGCCCCTCGCAGGTAGGACACGCCATGCACAGCATGTGTTCCAGGCTCTCGCGCGTGCGCTTGCGCGTCATCTCGACCAGGCCGAGCGGCGACACCGACGAGATGTGGTTCTTGGCATGATCGCTGGCGAGGGATTTCTCCAGCGCCTGCAGCACCTGCTTGCGGTGCTCCTCCTCCTGCATGTCGATGAAGTCGACGATGATGATGCCGCCGAGGTTGCGCAGCCGCAGCTGCCGCGCGATCGCCACCGCCGCTTCGAGGTTGGTGCGGAAGATCGTCTCCTCCAGCGTGCGATGACCGACGTAGGCGCCGGTGTTCACGTCGATCGTGGTCATCGACTCGGTCTGGTCGAAGATCAGGTAGCCGCCGCTCTTGAGCGGCACCTTGCGGTCCAGCGACTTCTGGATCTCCTCCTCGATGCCGTACAGGTCGAAGATCGGCCGCTCGCCGTCGTACAGCTGGATGCGCTCCGCCATGTCAGGCATGAACGTACGCGCGAAATCCAGCATGCGCTGGTGCGTGTCCTGATGGTCGACGCTCACCTTGTCGACGCCGCTCGAGACCACGTCGCGCATGACGCGCACCGCGAGCGGCAGGTCCTCGTACACGAGGTTGCCGGGGCGCGTCGTGCCCGCTTTGTCGCCGAGCACGGCCCAGAGCTTCTGCAGGAACATCATGTCGGCTCGCAGCGCATCCGGTGTAGCGCCCTCTGCAGCAGTACGCACGATGTAGCCGCCGGTTTCATCCGCACGCACGAACAGGTTCGCCGCGTCGCGCAAGCGCAGGCGCTCCGCCTCGTCCTCGATGCGCGCCGAGATG
>DATBKP010000092.1:0-28115 GCA_036555785.1 Steroidobacteraceae bacterium | reverse complement strand
CTGGTCGAACGAATCGATCTGGCCCTGCAGCTTGATGCCGTTCACCAGGTAAATGGAGACAGGTACACGCTCCTTGCGCAGGGTATTCAGGAACGGATCCTGTAATGATTGCCCTCTGGCCATCATTTATCTCCTTGTTATGCCTTTGAATTCTTGGTCGAGCGCTTGGTTGGGCGCTGCCGGATCTCTGCTTCCCTGCGGACCGGCCAGCGGGTGGCACCCGCGCCGGCGCCTCGTTGCAGTGCCGCAGTCTATCACAGCGATGATCCGGTCGAAGCCGCCTTTCGTTTAATACGGAGCTGTTAAATCGCTTACTGCAGTTGCGTAATCGCGTGCTCCATTTGGGCACCGGCGCTGGAATCAAGTGCGTCGAGCCATTGTATTTCGCGCTCGGCGCGCAACCAGATCAGCTGGCGCCGGGCGAGATGTCGCGTCGCGAAAATTGCCCGTTGTGTTGCAGAGTCCAAAGCATCACGGCCGCGCAAATGTTCCCACAGCTGGCGGTAACCCACGGAGCGGATCGCGGGAAGATCGGCGTGCAGGTCGCCGCGCGCGTACAACCTGCGGACCTCATCGAGCAGTCCCGCCTGCATCATGGCGTGAAAGCGGCTTTCGATCGCCGCATACAGCCGCTCGCGATCGCTCGGCACCCACGCAAAGGCCGCGAACTCCAGATCGCTCGCGGGCTGCACAGCGGTGTGCAGCTCGCTCAATGTTTTCCCTGTCAGTCGATGCACTTCGAGCGCTCGCTGAATGCGTTGCGCGTCGTTGGGCTGGATGCGGCGGGCTGCGCCCGGATCGAGCGCCGCCAGGTCGGCATGCAACGCTGGCCAACCCCGTTGCTGCGCCTCCGCGTCGATCGCGGCTCGCACCACCGGGTTTGCCGCCGGCATATCCGCGAGTCCATGGCGCAATGCACGGAAGTACAGCATCGTGCCGCCGACCAGCAGCGGCAGCTTGCCGCGGGCCCGGATGTCGTCGATCGCCTGCCGCGCGTCGCGCACGAATTGTCCGGCTGAATACGCCTGCAGCGGATCGAGAATATCGACGAGATGATGCGGATGCCGGCGCAGCACTTCGGGCGGCGGTTTGCCGGTGCCGATGTCCATGCCGCGATACACCATCGCGGAGTCGACGCTGACGATTTCGAGATCGTGGCGCTCCGCGAGGCGCAGCGCGAGGTCGGTCTTGCCGGCGCCGGTCGGTCCAAGAATCAGCGGGATCGCCGGCATGCAGCGCGCGTTCGCGGCGCTCATCGTCCGCGCAGGAACATGCGGTCGAGATCGCCGAGGCTCACATAGGTCCAGGTCGGCCGGCCGTGATTGCATTGATCGCTGCGCACCGTGCGCTCCATCTCGCGCAGCAACGCGTTCATCTCCGGGACCGTGAGGTTGCGATGCGCGCGTACTGCGCCATGACAGGCCATCGTGCCGAGCACCTCGTTGAGCGCTTCCTCGATCCCGCGCGTCGCGCCGTCGGCGGCGAGATCCGCGCCGATCCTGCGGACCAGTTCCTCGAGATCCATCGGCGCCAGGAACGCCGGCACTGCTCGCACCTGCACGCCCGCGGGGCCGGAGCGCACGACCTCGAGCCCGGCGCGTGCGAGCGTCGCCGCGTGCTCTTCGAACAGGTCCGCCTCGGCTGCCGACACTGCGATCGACACGGGCACGAGCAGCGGCTGGCTCGCGATCGGCCCCGCGTCGAGCGCAGCCTTCATCCGCTCGTACGTGGTACGTTCGTGCGCCGCGTGCATGTCGACGAGGATCAATCCGTCCGGCGCTTGCGACAAGATGTAGATGCCGTGCAGCTGCGCGAGCGCGAACCCAAGCGGCGGCGCCTGCGTATCGACCGCAGTCGAGACGGTTGCGGCCGCTTCGCGCGCGATCGCTGTGTAAGCGGGCGGCGGTGGTTCGGCGAGATGCAATCCAAACGATGAGTGTCCTCGCGCCGGCCACATCTGGATCGGAGTCTGGGTCGGCGGCAGCCAGGAATCGGCATCGGTGGGCGGCGGCGCGCCGCCCTGCGCGCCCGCGTATGTGTCGCGCAGTGCGCGCTCGACGGAACGAAACAGAAAATCGTGCACGTGTCGACCGTCGCGAAAGCGTACTTCGAGCTTGGCGGGATGAGCGTTGACGTCGACCTGCCCCGGATCGAGCTCCATGAACAGCACGAACGCGGGCTGGCGGCCGTGGAACATCACGTCGCGATAGCCGAGTCGGATTGCACTTCCCACCAGCCGGTCGCGCAGCATGCGGCCGTTCAGATAGAAGTGCTGGAGATCGGGCTGCGCGCGCGCGTACGTCGGCTGGCACAACCAGCCGGTCAAGCGGCAGCCGGCCGCTTCGTGTTCGACGTACAAGGCATTGGCGATGAACTCGTCGCCGACGACCTGCGCGACGCGGCGCTCGCGGTCCACCTGCGTAGCTGCAGCTGCGTAGTCGGCGAGTGAGCGGCGTCCGACGGTCAGCGAAAATGCAACCTCGAAGCGCGACAGCGCGAGCCGCTCGACCATGCGGGCGATGTGCTGAGTTTCGGTGCGCTCGGCCCGCAGGAATTTCCGGCGCGCCGGCACGTTGAAGAACAGATCGCGGACTTCGACGGTCGTGCCGACCGGATGCGCCGCCGGTTCCGGCGGGCTCACCTGGCCGTTGTCCGCCGTGATCGCATACGCCAGAGCTGCGCCGGCCTGGCGCGACACCAGCTTCATCCGCGAGACGGAAGCGATGCTCGGCAGCGCTTCGCCGCGAAAGCCGAGGGTGTCGACGCGCTCGAGATCGTCGATCGTCGCGATCTTGCTGGTCGCGTGCCGGGCGAGCGCGAGCACCAGCTCGTCGCGGTCGATCCCCGCGCCGTCGTCGCGCACGCGGCATAGACGCACCCCGCCGTCTTCGATCTCCACTTCGACGCGCCGCGCGCCGGCATCGATGCTGTTCTCGATCAGCTCTTTCAGCACGGACGCCGGACGCTCGATCACCTCGCCCGCAGCGATCTGGTGGATGAGTTGTTCGGGCAGAACTCGAATTGGCATAGGCGCGGCGGGGTGTGGCCGCGCGCAGGATAACAGAGGCGCAACTTTCGTCGGGCTATTGGCCGGCACCCGCAGCGCTGGCGACGACGTTGCTATCGCCCGGCTGCGAGCGCAGCTGCGAGATGAGCGTGCCCGGCGGCGGATTCTCGTAGAAGTAGCCGCGCACGCCCTGGAAGATCGCTTCAGCGAGCCGCTGCTGGTGACGCGTGCTGCCGAGCCGCGATTCCTCGGTGGGATTGGAGATGAAGGCGGTCTCGACCAGGATCGAGGGAATGTCCGGCGATTTCAGCACCAGGAAGCCGGCGCTCTTGACGCCGCGACGCGTGACGTTGCCGATGCGATCCAGCTCGTCCATGACCTTCTGCGCAGCATCGACGCTCGCGCTCATGCTCGCGCCCTGCGAAAGATCGAGCAGTACCGACGCCAGCACGCTGTCCTTGTCGTCGAGCGAGACGCCGCCGACGAGGTCCGCGGCATTCTCGCGATCGGCCAGCCAGCGCGCCGATTCGTCGCTGGCGCCGCGGGCCGAGAGCACGTACACCGATGAGCCGACGACCGAACGGTCGCGGTAGGAGTCGGCGTGCACCGAGACGAAGATGTCCGCCTGCTGGCGTCGCGCGCGTACGATGCGCTCGCGCAGCTCGACGAAATAGTCGCTGTCGCGAGTGAGCACCGCACGCATGCCGGGCTCGCGATCGATGCGCTCCTTCAAGCGACGCGCGATCGCCAGCGTCACGTGCTTCTCGCGTGTCCCGGACTTGCCGATCGAGCCGGGGTCGACGCCGCCGTGACCGGCGTCGATCGCGACGATCACGTCGCGGCCGTGCGCGTCGTCCGCGGACTTGACTGGCACGGGCGGCGCATTCGAGCGCAGCGGACTGAGATCGACGACCAGCCGATGGCCGTAGCTCGCCGCCGGTGCGACGGTGAAACTGCGCGGCGCCGCGGGCGACGACAGATCGATGACGAAGCGCAGATCGCTCTTGCCTTGCGAGCCGACGCGCAGCTGCTTCACGAAGCCTTGACCGTCCGGCAACACCTTGGCGTCGTCGATGCGGGCACCGGCCAGGTCGATGACGACGCGATCGGGATTCTGCAGCGTCATCACGCTGCTCTCGACCGGCGCGGACAGATCGAAGACGAGCCGTGTCGCGTCCGGACCCGCCCACAGTCGCACGTCTTTTACGGTGACGGCAGGTGCGGCAAGCGACAGCGATGCGAGCAGCAGCGTGGCCCAGCCAAGGGCCCGAATGAATGCTCGTGACGGCAGCCGCTGCATGGTGGCCGATAATTTAGCGCGGCTGCCGTGAAGATTTCAATTAAAATTATGGAGATAGCGACCTTTATTAGGAGGTCGCTGCAAGGATTTGCTCCAGCAGTTTGTCCCCGGCCGACGAATGCGCCTGCGCGCTGAGCAACCTGCGCTGCGCGTCAGCTGGAATCTGGGCGCCCTGATATTCGATCGAGATGCTGAGATCTGCGCCCGGCAGCGCGCCCGCCGCCCGCGAGGGCCATTCGATCAGCAGCACTGCGTGCTCGTCGAGCAAGTCGCGAATGCCGAGCGCCTCCACTTCGCGCGCGCCGCTCAGCCGATAGAGATCGATGTGATAGAGCCGCAGACCGGCCGCTTCGTACGGCTCGATGAGCGTGTAGGTCGGACTGCGGATTGCGCCTTCGATACTCAGGCTCGCGAGGACGCCGCCGACCAGCGTCGTCTTGCCCGCACCGAGCTCGCCTTCGATGCCGATCACGAGCGCGCCGCTGCCGGCCGTGCGCAGCGCGCCACCCAGTGCGCGTCCGAGCGCACGCATGTCATCGGCCGTGGCGACGTTCACGAGCGCTGAGGTGGATTGACGCACGTCGGTAGATGCGCGAACAGGTCGGTCGCGAGCAATCCGCGCTCGCCGCGGCGCGCGGCCATGTCGCCCGCGAGTGCGTGCACGAGAACGCCGACGCGTGCGGCCGCCGCGAGGTCCGCGCTCTGCGCGACCACGCCCGCGATCACTCCGGTGAGCACGTCGCCCATGCCCGGCGAGGCCATGCCGGGATTGCCGCGATCGCAGATCGCGGGCTGCGCTTCGTCGGTCACGACCAGAGTGCCCGCTCCCTTGAGAACGACGGTGCCGCCGTAGCGATGCACGATCGCACGCGCCGCGCCGAGACGATCGCGCTGCACTTCGCCCGCCGTCTTGCCGAGCAGGCGCGCTGCCTCGCCCGGATGCGGCGTCAGAATCCAATGCGAGTTCGTGCGTGGCGCCTGCGAGAGCAGGTTCAAGGCATCCGCGTCGACCACTGCGCGACGATCATTGCCCAGCGCCGTCTGGAACATCGTCTGCGCCCATTCGTCCTGACCGAGACCGGGCCCGAGCGCGATGACGTCGGCGCGCGCAATCAACTCGGCCAGCTCTTGTGCGCTGTCCACTCCGCGACACATCAGTTCCGGCCGCGCGCCGATGATCGCCGGTACGTTCTCCTTGCGCGTCGCGACGGTCACGAGTCCAGCCCCGGTGCGCAGCGCCGCCTCGCCGGTCATGCGTGCCGCGCCCGCCATGCCGATGTTTCCTCCGATCACGAGCACACTGCCCTGCTGACCCTTGTGAGCGGTGCGGCGTCGTGGCGGCAGGAGCTCGGCGATCGCAGCTTCGATGATGCGCGTCGCCGCAGCGGGCACGTGTGCCAGCGCCTGCGGCGGCAACTCGAGCGCGTCGAACATGACGACGCCGATGCAATTCGGACCTTCGCCCAAGTAGAAGCCGAGCTTGAGCCCGATGAAGGTGATCGTGCGCGTGGCCCGCACTGCGCAGCCGAGCACTTCGCCGGTGTCGGCGTGCAAGCCGCTCGGGATGTCGACTGCGAGCACTGCCTTGTCGCTGTCATTGATTGCCGCGATCGCTTCCGTTGCGACGCCGGCGATCTCCCGCGACAGGCCGACGCCGAAGATCGCATCGACGATGACGTCGACGCCGCGCAGACAGCCGGCATGCCAACTGATCACTGCGCCGCCTGCGGCGATGAAATCGTCATGCGCGCGCCGAGCATCGCCCTGCAAGCGCGAGGCCTCGTGCAACGCCACCGCCACCACATCGAGGCGCTGCTCGCGGGCAAGCCGTGCGAGCACGTAACCGTCGCCGCCGTTGTTCCCGGGACCGCAAACGATCGCGATGCGCTGCGCCGACGGCCAGCAGCTGCGCAATACGCCGAGCGTCGCTTCGCCGGCGCGAGTCATGAGCGTGTAGGAAGGAATGAGCAGGTCGTCGATTGCGTGCCGGTCCAGCGCGCGCACCTGGTCAGCGGTGTGAACGGCGACGGGCAGACTGCTCATGCCCGAAGCCTACCAAAACGTATACTGCCGCGCGCATGAGCCACGAATCGCCGTCAGCCGCGGATGCCGCGCTCGGGGAGCTGGCGAGCTCGATCCGCGCATGGGGTCACGAGCTCGGCTTCCAGCAGATCGGCATCGCCGGCGTCGACATCGCGGCGGACGAAGAGCGTCTGATGCGATGGCTGGAGCGCGGCCGGCACGGCGCCATGGACTACATGCAACGCCACGGGCGCCGGCGGGCGCGGCCCCAGGAAGTGATCCCGGGAACGCTGCGCGTCATCGCGGCGCGCATGGACTACCTGCCGCCGCAGGCCCGCGACGCGGAGGAAGTGCTCGCGGCTGCCGATCTCGGCTACGTCTCGCGCTACGCGCTCGGTCGCGACTATCACAAAGTCCTGCGCAGCCGGCTCGCGCAGCTCGCGGAGAGAATCCGCGCACACAGCGCGTCGCAATCGCATCGCGTGTTCGTCGACAGCGGTCCGATCCTGGAAAAAGCATTCGCGCGCGATGCGGGGCTCGGCTGGATCGGCAAGCACACCAACCTGCTGCATCGACACGCCGGCTCGTGGTTCTTCCTCGGCGAGATTCTCACCGATCTGCCGCTGCCCGTGGACGCGCCGGCGACCAATCATTGCGGCACCTGCCGCGCGTGCATCGACGTTTGTCCGACGGCAGCCATCGTCGCACCCTACGAGCTGGATGCGACGCGGTGCATCTCCTATCTCACGATCGAGCTGCGCAGCGCGATTCCGGAAGAGTTCCGCAAGGCCATCGGCAACCGCATCTACGGCTGCGACGACTGCCAGCTGGTGTGCCCGTGGAACAAGTTCGCGCGCTTCTCGGCAGAGCGCGACTTCACGCCGCGTCATTCGCTGGACGAGGCGCGGCTGGTCGAGCTGTTCGCATGGAGCGAGGAAGAATTTCTGGCACGCACCGAAGGCAGTGCGATCCGCCGCATCGGCTACGAATGCTGGCTGCGGAACATCGCGGTGGCGCTCGGCAATGCGCCGACCAGCGATGAAATCGTGCAAGCGCTGGCAGCGCGGCGCGAACATCCGTCGCCACTGGTACGGGAGCACGTGGCGTGGGCACTCGAACAGCACCCTACGAACGCTTCGCTCTCACATTGTCGATGAGCCGGGCACGACCGAGGCGCGCGGCGGTGAGCACGACGAGGTCGCGCGACTGCGCGTTCGGCTCCTGCAGCGTGGCTGCGTCGCGAATCTCGAAGTAGTCCGGCCGGAATCCCGCCTGTTGCAGCGCCTCGCTGCCGCGTTGCGCGATGGCTGCGAAGTCCGTTGCGCCCGATTCGATGGCCGCCCGCGCGCGTTCGAGCTGCGCGTAAATGTTGGGCGCCGCTGCGCGCTGCTCCGGCGAGAGATACCGATTGCGCGAGCTCATCGCGAGTCCGTCCGGCTCGCGCGTCGTCGGCACACCGACGATCTCCACCGGCATGCACAGGTCCAGCGCCGCGCGGCGAATGATGAGCAGCTGCTGATAGTCCTTCTCACCGAACACCGCGACGTCCGGCTGCACGATGTTGAGCAGCTTGGTCACCACCGTCGCGACGCCCATGAAGTGACCGGGCCGGAACGCGCCGCACAGGATGTCTTCGATCACCGGCACGTGCACGCGCGCGGTGGATTCCTGTCCGCGCGGATAGATGTCGACGACCTCGGGCGCGAACAGCAGGTCGACCTGCAGCGATTCCAGCACGCGCCGGTCTTCGTCGGGCGTGCGCGGATACGCGGCAAAGTCCTCGTTCGGAGCGAACTGCAACGGATTGACGAAGATGCTGACGATCACGCGATCGGCGAGCTCGGATGCGCGGCCGACCAGGCTGCCGTGACCGGCGTGCAGATTGCCCATCGTCGGTACGAACGCGATGCGCTCGCCGGCGCGCCGCCAGGCAGAGACGATGTCGCGCAGCTCGCTCGGCCGGGCGACGGACTTCATATCAGAAGCAATGCTCGGGAGCCGGATACTCCCGCGCCTTCACGGCGTGCACGTACGTCTTGACTGCTTCGAGCGCGCTCTCGTGCCCGGCCATGAAGTTCTTGGAGAACTTCGGCTTGCGCCCGGCGGTGATGTCGAGCACGTCGTACAGCACGAGGATCTGCCCGTCGGTGTCCGGGCCGGCGCCGATGCCGATGACCGGCACGCGCAGCTCGCGCGTGATGGATGCGCCGAGCTGGGCCGGAATGCATTCGAGCAGCACGATGTCGGCGCCCGCGTTCTGGAGCGCGATCGCATCGCGCGTCATCTGCTCGGCCGCCGCTTCCTCGCGCCCCTGTACGCGGAAGCCACCGACCTTGTGCACCGACTGCGGCTTCAACCCGAGATGGGCGCACACCGCGATGTCGTGTCCCGCGAGGAATTCGACGATCTCCACCTGGCTGCCACCGCCTTCGAGCTTGACCATCTTCGCGCCGCCTTCCTGCATCAGCCGCACGGCGTTCTCGAGCGCCTGCTCGCGCGACGCGTAGGTCATGAACGGCATATCCGCCATCAGGAACGGGCGATACAGGCCTTTCGCAACCGCGCGGCAGTGATAGATGACGTCCTGGAGCGTGACCGGCACGGTCGTGTCGTGCCCCTGGATCACCATGCCGAGCGAATCGCCGACCAGCACCATGTCGATGCCGGCATCGTCGACCAGGGTGGCGAAACTGGAGTCGTAGGCGGTGATCGCGGCGATCTTCTCGCCGTCCGCCTTCATCTTCATCAGGCTGGAGACGTTGACCGGCGGGCGTGGCGCGTAACGCTCTTGCAGGTGCTTGTACATGACTTGCGCGAGTCAGCCGGTCGGGGGCGCTGAGAATATCAGACTGCGCTCTTCAGCGGGTTGTAGTACTGGCGGCCGCGGCGGATGCGCCGGACCTGTTCCAGCAGCTGGTTGTAGTCGCCCTCATTGCTCACGAAATCCGCCTGCGCGGCGTTGACGATGAGCAGCGGCGAGGCGTGATAGTCGTGGAAGAACCGCGCATAGGCCTCCTGCAGCCGCTCCAGGTACTCGCGCTCGATCTGCTGCTCGTAGCGGATACCGCGCCGCTCGATGCGCTCCAGCAGCACGTCGATCGGCGCCTGCAGATAGATCACCAGGTCCGGCGTCGGCACGTCGATGGCGAGCTTCGAGTACACCTGCTCGTACAGCGCGAGCTCCTCCTCGTCGAGCGTCAGCTGCGCGAACAGCCGGTCCTTGTCCAGCAGGTAGTCGGCGACGCGCACGGTCTCGAACAGATCGTGCTGGCGGATGTCCTCCAGCTGCCGCGTGCGCTGGATCAGAAAGAACAGCTGCGTCTGCAACGCCGCCGCGCGCGGGTTGCGGTAGAAGCGCTCCAGGAACGGATTGTCGTCCGCCTGCTCCAGGATCAGCTCGCTGCCGAAGCTGCGCGCGAGCCGGCGGGCCAGGCTGGTCTTGCCCACGCCGATCGGCCCTTCCACGACGATGAAGCGATGCGGGGCAGTGGCGACTTTCTCTGTCACGTTGTTGTCGGCGTCTCAAGGTCGATGTCATTCGAGGGGTGCGAGGCCGGCAGACCCCGCGCGCGCCGCCAGGACGCTGACCCGCCCCTCTCCGGGAACGAGCAGCTCGGGCGCGATGTCCCGCAAAGGATACAGGACGAAATTGCGTCGAGTCAGGCCGGGATGCGGGATCGCGAGATCCGGCTCGGCGACGCGCAGATCGTCGAGCAGCAGCAGATCGAGATCGATCCGCCGCGGACCCCAGCGCACCACTGGTTGCGCGCGCCCGAGCTCGGCCTCGATGCGCTTCAGCGCGCTCAGCAGCTCGCGCGGGCCGAGCACCGTGAGCAGTCCCGCCACGGCATTGACGAATTCGGGCTGGTCCTGCGGACCGAGCGGCGCCGATCGATACAAACGCGAGCGCGCGACCAGCCTGCAGTCATCGAGTGCCGCGAGGCGCGCGAAAGCGGCTGCGATCTGGCGCGGAGGATCGTCGAGATTGCTGCCGAGCGCGACGTACGCCGGCATCCACAGCGCTGCGCTCACGAGGCAGCGGGCGGTCGGCGACGTCGGCGTCGACGGCGGCGACGCGGGCCGTCGGACGCGGCCCGCTGCTGCCCGGGCGCCGCGCTTTCGACTCGCTCGATCTTCTCTTCCGGCGACGCCGACTGAATGTCGGTCCACCACTTCGCCAGCTCCGGATCCGCTTCGCCGGCGGCCGCGCGCAACAGCAGGAAATCGTAGGCGGCGCGGAAGCGTGGATGATTCAGCAGGCGCAGCGCGCGCCGGCCCTCGCGCCGCTCGAAACGTGGTTGCAAGCCGACCAGCTCACGCAACGGCAGGGTGAACCGCTTCGGAATCGCGACGCGCGCCTGCTGACGTGACGTCGCCTGGTCGCATGCCGCGAGCAGATGCTGCGGATCACCGTCGTCCGTATGCCCGAGCTTCGCGAACGCGCGCCGCACGGCTGGCCACAGCAGCACGGCGAACAGGAAAGTCGGCGTGACGGACTTGTCCGCACGGACGCGCTCGTCGGTGCCCTGCAGCCCGAGCCGCACCAGCTCGCGCGCGCTGCCCGAAGGCGCCTCCTGCAACGCGCTGGCGAGATCGGGAAACAAGTGCTCGAGCAATTGCAGGCGTTCGAGCAGCTCGAACGCGGCGTGCGCGCTGCCCGCTAGAAAGATCTTGTTCACTTCGTCGAACAGGCGCGCCGGCGGCACGCCGTCGAGCATCCAAGCCAGCTTCGGGATCGGCGCAGCGGTATCGGCGTGGATCGTGAAGCCGAGCTTCGCGGCGAAGCGCACGGCACGCAGCATGCGCACCGGATCTTCGCGATAGCGCGTCTCGGGATCGCCGATCATGCGCAGGATGCGGTGGCGCGCGTCCTCGACGCCGCCGACGTAGTCCCACACCGAGAAATCCTCGATGTTGTAGTACAGCGCGTTGGCCGTGAAATCGCGCCGCCAGACGTCTTCCTCGATCGTGCCGTACAGGTTGTCGCGCAGGATGCGGCCGCGCTCGTCGAGCACGCGGTGCCCGCCTTCATCGACGCTGTTGTCCTCGTCGATCGGCGTGTGCGCGGCGCGGAACGTCGCGACCTCGATGATCTCGTAGCCGAAGCGCACGTGCGCCAGATGGAAGCGGCGGCCGATCAGCCGGCAGTTGCGGAACAGCTGCTTCACCTGGTCGGGGTGCGCGTTGGTGGCGATGTCGAAATCCTTCGGATGCAGGTCGAGCAGCAGGTCGCGCACGGCGCCGCCGACCAGAAAAGCCTGATAGCCGGCGTCCCGCAGCCGGTACAGCACCTTCAGGGCGTTGGAGGAGATGTTCGCGCGCGAGATCGGGTGATCGTTGCGCGCGACCACCCGCGGACCGCCGGCCGGCTGGGTGGAAGCCTGATTCGTATCGTTCAATTACGCTGCCGCTTGAGCCAGAAAGGGCGCTCCGTATAATACCGCGTTCTCGTGCGCTCCCATCGTCTAGAGGCCTAGGACGGAGCCCTCTCAAGGCTTAAACCGGGGTTCGAATCCCCGTGGGAGCGCCATCTCTTTCCCAGACCTCGCGCCTCACCATCCGCAGAACTCGTACGCCCCCGCGTCGAGCGCAGCGACGCGCTGGCGTGCGCGACCCGATGCCGGATGCACATACTCGAACTGCGGCCACAGCGCGAAGGACTCGGCGGCGCCCGGATCCTGGCCGGCGTCGATCAGCGGCGAGTCGGCCGCGAGCGCGAAATCGTAGTGGGCGGCATCGACCAGGCCGGCCTTGGCCTGGCGAAAGTTGTTGCGATCTTCCCCCGGGCCGTCGAGCAGCACCACCGGCGCGCCGGCCAGCACGTTGTTGATGACCGTCGCGGGCCGCTTGCTGCGATTGGCGACGAAGGTCGCATCGACGCGCCGGTTGTAGAAGCTGTTATTGACGACCCACAGGCCGCCGTCCTGCACGTCCTTCTTTTCCGTGGCGAACGAGATCGCATTCGGGTTCTGCGAGTTGCCGCCCTTCTCGAGCACGTTGCCGAGCACGTAGGCGAGGCCGCCTTCCGGCAGGTCGATGAGGTAGCTCGAGTTGCCGTCGTCCTCGTCGGTGAGCCGGTTGTACTCGATGCGATTGACGCGCGCGCGGCTCTTCACTTCGTGACCGTGCACTGAGTCGTGCGAAAAGCTGAAGCGCAGCGTGAAGCTGCGCACGTGACCGATGTAGATGTTGTGAGACAGCCCGTCGCCCGCGCCGTTGTGCGCGAACACCGAGCGCTCGATCAGGATGTCGCCTTCGGGCGCCTCCCACGTCAGCACGCCGTCTTCGTTGTCGTGGAAGTAGCTGTCGCGCACCGTGAGATTGCGGCCGAAGAAGCGGATGCCCGAGCCGTTGCGCGTGCGCGCTCGCGCGCCGGAGAACTCGATGTTCTCGACGGCAATATCGTTGCCGCGAAAGACCCAGATCCCCTGCTCCGCCGCGGTGCGCCCCTGCGAATCGAGATGCGGACGGCCGTTCACGCCTCGTAACAGCAGTCCGTTCTGCTGCCACAACGCGACGTCGCCGGCATAGCGCCCGCCTTCGATCTCGATGATGTCGTTGTCCTGTGCGACGCGCGCTGCGTCGCTCGGACGCTTCAGCGTTTGCGCGGGCCCGACCTTGAGGACGCGCCGACCTGCCGGCGTGCCTGAGTGCGAAGCGGCGATTGCCGCCGGTGCGCGCTCGCATGCGAAATGCTGATAGCCGCCTTCCGCGGCCGGATTCTTCGCGCGCAGCTCGGCGAGATGCCGATCGAGCCATGGCAAATCGACGATCGCACCGTCTGCCTGCGCAGTGGAGCGCAACTGGAAGACGCTCAGGAAATCCTTGGTGACTGCGCGCGGCTCATAGCCGGGCAGCGCCAGGGTCGCCTCGGCTTTGCTGACGGCGAGCAGCAGCCGACGCGGTTGCGGCCATTGGCTGACGTCGCCCACCAGATCGAGCACGCGCTGCTGCTCGCCTTCGCCCAACAACGCTCGTGCGAGATCGCCCGCGACTTCTTCCTTGGACGCGCCCGCCTTGATCGCGCGATCGAGTGAGCCTTCGGCGGCGGCCGGATTGCCCGTCGCCAATTCCGCGCGGGCGAGGAGAATGCGCAGGCGAGGATCGTCAGGTGAGTCGGCGAGCGCTTCGCGCAGCAGCTGCTCGGCGCCAGCCGGGTCGTTGGCGGCGAGTCGCGCTTGCGCCTGCTGCAGATAGTCCTCCGGATCGTGCTTGGCCGTGCACGCGCCGGTCAGCACAGCGGCGAGCGCAGCCCATGCGAGCGCACGCCGCCGCGGCAATTACTGCCCGCCCTTGTTCTTCTTTTCCGGAATCGGCGTGCCGAAGATGCCCGGACCCTGCGACGGCTTGATGCCTTGCGCTTCCTGGTTGCGCGCGCCGCGCAGGATACCTTCCATCGCATAGTTGCCTTCGTGGCACGCGTACTCGTACATGTTTTCCTTGCGCGCGTTAAAGCTCATCTCGGCGCGCCACGGCTGCGAGTAGTAGGCCGGGTCCTCGACGGTGAATTCGTAGTTGAGCTGGTCGGGCGAGGCGCGGCTGAAGCGCTCGGTCACCTTGCCCTGGTCGGAGAGATAGATCGGGCCCTGGCTCGCCTGCTCGCGACGCACGTGCGTCGTCTCGACCACCAGCGTGTCGCCTTCCCACCAGCCGACCGGATCGCCGAACCAGCGGTTGAGCGCTGCCGGATGATGCGACGCCTGCGCGCTGGCCTTGTCCTTCGCGATCGGGATGATGCGCGCGTCGTGCACCATCTCGACCAGGATCAGCACCGCCTGCGGCGTCTGCACGATCTGGTAGTTGTTGTTGTACATCGGGTTCAGCATGCCGGGGCCGCTGGCGCCGCTGAACGCGATCAGGCAGCGCTCCGGAAGCGGCAGCGCCTCGGGACCCTGGTACAGCGTCGCGTCGCGCTGCGCGCGAGCGTCTTTGATCAGCTGCCGGCCGGCATCCGAGAGCGGCATCTGTCCGGTGGCGGGCTCGACGATCCACGAGGTGCGGTACTCGCCGTTGATGCTCGCCAGGAAATTGCCGGGATCGACCCAGAAGGCGTTGTAGCCGCGGTCGGCGTTCTTGTCTTCGAGCAGGTTGTCGTTGAGATCGGAGGGCCCGTTGTCCGCCTCGATCAGCCGCTGGAACGGATTCGCTTTGACCAGCGCTTCCGCCTCCGCGCGGCTCACGACCAGCTTGGTAACGCCGGGCGGCCGCTGCAGGTTGGTTACCGAGGCGTTGGTCCAGACGCCGCCTATCACGGGATGGCCGTCGGCGGTCCGCGGCGGCGACCAGTTGGTTGGCGCAGCCTGCAAGCTCGAACACACCGCCAGCGCACTCGCCAGCAAACACGCCCGCACTGCTTTCGACAGGATCGCGTTCATGACAGCCCCCTGCTTGCCGGCGCGCTGCAGGCGCCGTCCGGCAGCGAGGTTAGCAGAGTGTGCATAATGCGCGCACCGGAACGGGGGGCCAGCCTGGCATGACACCTGCCGATCGACGCATCACCGAGCTGATCGACAAATGGCTCGCCAGCATCGACCTACACCTGAAGTACGTCGAGCTGAGCGATGCCGCCTATGCGCGTGTGCAGGCCTGGCCGAAGCACGACCGCCCCACGCGCTGGGTGCTGGAAGTCGCGCGCCAGAAGATCCTGGAGCTCAAGGCCCAGTGCGAGACGCGCCAGGCGATGGGCGACGGCAAGTTTTCCGAGGCTCTGGAGCTGATGGTGTTCCTGGCCAACCTGGTCGGCATCCAGCACATCCAGCGCTTCGTGCCGCTCGCCGATCCTTCGCGCACCGAACCGGTTTCGTCGACGACGGCAACTGTCGAAGTCGTGCAGCCGCCGCGCCAGGCACCGGCGCAAAAACCGCGGCCGTCGGGCGACGACACGACCCGCGAGATGCCCAGCATCAGGGCGACTGTAGCGGCGACGCCGCCTCGCGCGGCGCCGACACCGCCCCGCGCTGCCCCTGCACCGCCGCGCGCAGCACCGGCGCCTGCAGCAGCACCTCCGCCGGCAAGGCGCACTGACGGCGCGAAGCCGTCCGCCCGAGCAGCAGCGCCACAAGCTCGTCCCGCCGCGCCGGCAGCGAAGAACACAGGTGCGAACGCGGACGTCCGCGGCAAGATCATCGCGGACGCGATCCGCCTGCTGAAGTGGGGCAAGTCGTGGCACGAGCTCCCCGAGCTCATCGAGCGCATCGCCGAGCGGCCCTCGGCCGCGGAGATCCGCAAAGTGCTGCGCGCCAACCGCACCGAGATCGAAGAAAAGGCCGCTGTGCAGGGCTAGCAAAAAAAGAGGCCGGGGACTTCGCAGTCGCCCGGCCAGTCAGGGGGATTCGAGGTTCGCCTCGCTGAGAGCGAGGCGCACAGCATTCGGTTCAAAAATCGGCGGACGATCCTGATTCCCGCCACAGCGCCGCTTTTGCGATGCGAAATATACCGCAGGGCGCCCTGCATCGGCGTTACAGAAAGGTTGCAAATTGCAGATTTTTAATAAGAAATCGTAATGAGTGGATCGCAGGCGCCAGGCACGCGCGGGCCTGCGCATGCAGTGCTCGAGGAGTCGGCGCACAGCTCGTCGGGCGATTAAAAGTTGTTCACCTGCATGCATCCACAGGTGCTCGCGGCTTGAAAAGCAAAAGTTCGCTGACCGAGAATCGCCGCCCTTTAGCGCCGTTGCAGACCGGAGCAGCGCGCGGATTTCCTTCACAAAACGAACCGGGAACCGCGCACCGCACGGCGCAGTCTCAAGGACCGTTTTTGCTACGGACGATCAACATGCTGGGAACACCATGATCGAGATCAGCCATTTGTCGAAGCGCTACGGCGCGCTCACCGCCGTCGACGACATCTCCTTCAACGTCCAGGCCGGCGAGGTGCTCGGATTCCTCGGCCCGAACGGCGCGGGTAAATCGACCACGATGAAGATGATCACCGGCTTCCTCGCGCCCACCTCGGGCAGCGTACGGGTGTGCGGTCACGACGTGGAGAGCGCACCGCTCGCGGCGAAGGCCTGCATGGGCTACCTGCCCGAAGGCGCGCCGAGCTACGGCGAGATGTCGGTGCGGGGCTTCCTGGAATTCATCGCCGACATCCGCGGCCTCAGCGGCGAGCGCCGCCGCTCGCGGCTCGACGACGTGATCGCGCGGCTCGGCCTCAAGGGCGTGCTCGAGCAGATGATCGAAACGCTGTCGAAGGGCTACAAGCGCCGCCTCGGGCTGGCGCAGGCGCTGGTGCACGATCCGCAGGTGCTGATCCTCGACGAGCCGACCGACGGCCTCGACCCGAACCAGAAGTTCGAGGTGCGCGAGCTGATCAGCGCGATGAGCAAGGACAAGATCATCGTGATCTCGACCCACATCCTCGAAGAGGTCGAGGCGGTCTGCGGTCGGGCGATCATCATCGCCTCCGGCCGCATCCTCGCCGACGACACGCCGCAGACGCTGGCGCGCCGCGCCTCGAGCGGCCGGCTCGAAGATGCCTTCCGCGAGATCACCCTGGGCGCGCGCCCGGACGTGCGGGAGGCGGTCAATGCGTAACATCTGGATCCTCTTTCGCCGCGAGTTCGGCAGCTACTTCGCCACGCCGCTGGCGCTGGTGTTCATCGTCATCTTCCTGCTGGTGGCCGGGGCGCTGACGTTCGGCTTCGGCAAGTTCTACGAGAGCGGTCAGGCGGACCTGAGCGCGTTCTTCTACTGGCATCCCTGGCTGTACCTGATCCTGATGCCCGCGTTGTCGATGCGCTTGTGGGCGGAGGAGCGCAAGTCCGGAACCATCGAGCTGCTGCTGACCTTGCCGATCACGCCGTGGCAGGCAGTCATCGGCAAGTACCTCGCCGCGTGGGCAGTGGCGGGACTGGCGCTGGCGCTGACGTTCCCGATCTGGATCACCGTGAACTATCTCGGCGACCCGGACAACGGCGTGATCCTCGCCGGCTACGTCGGGAGCCTGCTGGTCGCCGGCGGCATGCTGGCGATCGGCGCGTGCATCTCGGCGGTGACGCGCAACCAGGTGATCGCATTCATCGTGAGCGTGGTCATCTGCTTCGTGTTCCTGCTGTCCGGCTTCGGCATCGTGCTGGATTTCCTGCCGGGCTGGCTGCCGCAACCGATCGTGGACGCGGTGGCCTCGCTGTCGCTGTGGACCCACGCCCTGTCGATCAGCAAGGGCGTGATCGATGTGCGCGACCTGCTGTACTTCGTCAGCCTGGCGGCGGCCTGGCTCGCGGCGAATGCGATCGTGCTCGACATGAAGAAGGCGGACTGATCATGACCCGTAACGTAAACGTCGTGCGCAAGACTTACGGCGCGGGCGCGCTGCTCGCACTCGCCGTGCTGTTCATCGGAGTGACCATCCTCATCGGCTTCGTGCTGCGAGGCGCGCGCTTCGATCTCACCGCGAACCGGCTGTACACGATCGCGCCGGGCACGCAGCACATCGTCAGCTCGCTCAAGGAGCCCATCAACCTGTATTTCTTCTTCTCGCAGGAGGCGACCAGTCAGTCGCCGCCGCTGCGCGCCTACGCGCAACGCGTGCGCGAGCTGCTCGAAGAAATGGCGCGGCGCTCGCAGGGCAAGATCAAGCTCAGCGTCATCGATCCCGCGCCGTTCTCCGAAGACGAGGACCGCGCCGCCGAGTTCGGCCTGACCGCCGCGCCCGCCGGACCGTACGGCGAATCCGTGTACTTCGGCCTCGCCGGCACCAACTCCACCGACGGCCGCGAGACCATCCCGCTGTTCGCCGAGGAGAAGGAGCAGTTCCTCGAGTACGACATCGCGAGCCTGGTCTATCGCCTGAGCAATCCGAAGAAGCCGACCGTCGGCGTCATTTCCTCGCTGCCCGTCGATGCGTCGTTCGATCAGCAGTCCGGCCGCATGCTGGAAGGCTGGGCGAGCATCGAGCAGCTGCGCGAAGTGGTGCAGCTGCGCACGCTGGCGCCCGACATCGCGAAGATCGATGCGGACGTGGACCTCTTGCTGCTGATCCATCCGAAGGACCTGCAGCCGCAGACGCTGTACGCGATCGACCAGTTCGTCATGCGCGGCGGCAAGCTCATCGCGTTCGTCGACCCGCAGTCGGAGAACGACCTGGCCGCGCAACAGGGCGGACCGATGTCGATGGTGCCCCGCTCCTCCTCGCTCGGTCCGCTGCTCGACGCCTGGGGCGTCGCCTACGATCCGGGCAAGGTGCTCGGCGATCGCGGCCTCGGCCTGACGGTGCAGATGCGGCAGGACGACCAGCCGGCGCAGCACATCGGGATCATCGGCCTGAACCACGACAGCATGAACGCCAAGGACGTGGTGACCTCGGCGCTGAACTCGATCAACGTCATGACGGCCGGCACGCTCAAGAAGAAGGACGGCGCCACGATCGAGTTCTCACCGCTCCTGCAATCGAGCACCGACTCCGAGCTGCTGCCGGCGATGCGCTTCGCGTTCCTGCCGGACAGCCAGTCGCTGCTGGAGGGCTTCAAGCCGAGCGGCGAGCGTTACGCCATCGCGGCGCGCATCCACGGCAAGCTCAAGTCGGCCTATCCGAACGGCGCCCCCGCCGCCACCGGCGACGCTGCGAAGGCCCCGCCGCCCAAACCGGAAGAGCACAAGGCCGAGACGGCGGGCGATGCCGACCTCATCGTCGTCGCGGACAGCGACATCCTGGCCGACCTGCTGTGGGTCCGCAGCCAGAACGTCTTCGGCCAACGCCTGAAGATGGCGGTTGCGAACAACGGCGACTTCCTGGCGAACGCCGTCGACAACCTTGCCGGCAGCAGCGACCTGATCAGCATCCGCGGCCGTCAGAGCTTCTTCCGTCCGTTCACCAAGGTCGACGAGCTGCGCCGCCATGCCGGCGAGCAGCTGACCGCGAAGGAGAAGGAGCTGGACACTGAGCTGAAGGACACCGAGAAGCGGCTCACGGAGCTCGAGGCCGGCCGCAATTCCAGCGGCTCGCTGGTCCTGACGCCCGAGCAGCAGGCCGAGCTCACGCGCTTCCAGCAGGAGCGCCTGCGCATCCGCAAGGAGCTGCGCGACGTGCGGCGCGGCCTGGACGTCGAGATCAAGGATCTCGGCACCGAGCTCAAGATCCTGAACATCGCGCTGGTGCCGGCACTGCTGGCGATCGGGGCGATCCTGCTCGCAGTTGCGCGCCGCCGCCGGCTGCGCGCCGGTCGCGCTGCGGCTCACACGGGTTGAACGACATGACATCGCGAAGACTGCTGATCCTCGGCATCGCCGCCATCGTGGCCATCGTTGCGGGCGTGTGGCTCGCCGGCCGCCAGGGCTCGTCGGGCACCGCCGCCGAGAGCGGCGCGCTCTATCCCGGACTGAAGGAACAGCTGAACGCAGTGAATGCGGTTCACCTCTACAAGGCCGGCGACGCGCGCGTCGTCGAGCTGGTACGCAAGGACAATGCGTGGCAGGTCGGCGAGCGCGACAGCTATCCGGCTGACGACGGCAAAGTGCGCAAGCTCCTCATCGCGATCGCCGACGCCAAGATCGCCGAGCAGAAGACGTCGGACCCGCAGCACTACACGACGCTCGGCGTCGAGGATACCAAGGGTGCCGCAGCGAACAGCGTGCGCGTCGAGCTGGTGGGAACGCCGAAGCCCGTGAATCTCATCATCGGCAAGCAAGCCGTCGGCGGGCGCTCGAACTATGTGCGCCGCGCCGGCGAGCCGCAGAGCTGGCTGATCAACGCGACCATCGATACCTCCGCGACCCCGGATGCGTGGCTGCGCAAGGACATCATCGACGTGTCGGCCGACCGCATGCAGTCCGCGACCGTGACCGCGAAGGAAGGCAAGCCGTACAGGGCCGCCAAGAGCTCGCGCGCCGAGCAGAATTTCGCCGTCACCGGGCTGCCCAAGGGCAAGTCGCTGAGCGCGCCGACTGCCGCGAACAGCGTGGCGACCGCACTTACCGCTCTGAGCCTCTCCGACGTGCGGCCTGCGAGCGCGTTCCAGTCCACGCCGCCTGCGGCGCACGCGACGCTCAAGACTTTCGACGGATTGGTCGTCGACGTCGACGGCTGGATCCAGGACCAGAAGCACTTCGTCGCGCTGCATCCGTCGTTCGACGCCGCGCAAGCGGAGCATTTCAAGGTGGCCACCGCGCCCGCGGAAGAAAAGAAGGACGAGAAGAAGGGCGACAAGAAAGAAGCTGCGCCCGCGCCGCCGCCCGCACCGAACGTCGCCGAGGACGCGAAGAAGGCCGCCGACAAAGTGGCCGGCTGGGTCTACGAGATTCCGGACTACAAGTACGAGAGCCTGTTCAAGCCCGTCGATCAGCTCGTCGGCAGCAAGTGAGTCACTTGCGCTTCGGCACCACCACGACGCGAGTGCCGCTCCAGCGGTCGTGCCACGCGAGCCGGTCCCGGTCGATCCAGATCCAGAAATAGCCGAGGCCGAGCGCGGCGAGCGAGACGCACGCGCCGGCCAGCCGTAACAGCGCATCGCGCCACGTGAGTAGTGCGCCGTCGTTCCGCTCGACGCGCAAGCGCCATGCGAGCATTCCCACCGTCTGGCCACTCCACGTCCAGAACACACAGAAGAACAGCACGATGACCAGCAGCAGCGCGGCCTGGTAAAGGCGTTCCACGATCCCCGAGCCGCCGGGCGTGATCGCCTCGCGCGTGAACAGCAGAAACGGCACCGTCGTGATCGGCAATATCGCCAGGACAATGAGCAACGTGTCGTACAGCATCGCGCCGAAGCGGCGCAGGACGCCCGCGTTCGTCATCGGACGCGACTGACCGCTACTGATGTGATCAATGCCAGCAGTACCGTCGGCAACCACGCGATCGCGACCGGCGGCAAGTCGAACACTGCGCCGCCGCTTTCCAGCATCTTCGCGAGCAGGAAGAACACCACGCCGATCATGATGCCGACGACGGTGCGCGCGCCGGTGCCCGTCGAGCGCATCGGTCCGAACGCGAACGGCACGGCGAGCACGACGATGACGGCCACTGCAACCGTGCGGGCGATGCGCGCCCAGAACGCCGTCTCGTAGGCGCGCGCATCGAGTCCGTTCTGCTTCAGGTGTCGGATGTAGCTGCGCAGGCCGAGCCCGGGCAGCGATTCCGGATCGAGCACGGCGAGCCCGAGGAACTCCGCCGACAGTCGCGTGCGCACCTCGGCGGTCAGCGGCCCGCGCGACACGACTCGGTCGTCGTCGAAGCGCGACTCGCGATAGTTCTCCAGGCGCCAGACGTTGTTCGGATCGATGCTGGCATTGTTGGCGCGGCCGACGCTGCTCAGCCGATGCTGCGCGTCGAAGTTGAAGACATAGACGCCGCCGTAGCGGTTGTCACCCGACTGCTGGCCGACCGAGACGACCGTATTGCCGTCCTTCGCCCAGGCGCTGCGGTTCCCTGCGAGGCTGTAGTCGTGATACTTCTCGAACGTCTTCATGCGGCGGCCGTACTGCTCCATCTGTGGCGCGACCAGCTCACCCAGCACGCCGGTCACGATCATCAGGATCACGCCCGCACCGGCGACCCACATCGCGATGCGAGCGACCGACACACCCGCCGCACGCACCACGATCAGCTCCATCGAGCGCGCCAGGTTGCCAAGCGCGAGCAGCGCGCCGATCAGCGCCGCGATCGGCAACATGTCGAAGGCGTACTGCGGCAGGTTCAGGCCGACGAACAGGAACGCGTCTTCGAGCGAGTACGTGCCGATACCGATTTCGTCCTGCTGAGTGATGAACAGGTACAGGCCGCTCAGCACCAGCAGCACGAGCATGACCAGCAGCGTCGTGCCGAGTATGGAACGGATCACGTAGCGGCTGAGGAGCGAGGTCATGCCGGCACCGTTACGGCGCGCGGCCGTCCCGGCGGACTCTCGCGCACCAGCAACCACACGCCGACGCACAACGCGATTCCATGCACCCACCAGATGCCGATGAAGTCGGGCACCACGCCGCCCTCGACCCACGTGCGCGCCGCCGCGAGCAGCTGCGAGTAGAGGAAGTACGCCAGGATCGCGAAGCCGATGCGGCCGAAGCGTCCCTGGCGCGGCCGCAGGCGCGCGAGCGGCACGGCCAGCACCATCAGCACCAGCGCGAGAATCGGCGTCGAGATGCGCCATTGCAGCTCCGCGACGTCAGCCGGATCCGACGACTGCCGCAGTTCGCTCGTCGGCTTCAGCGCTGCCTTGCTCTTGGCGTTGTTGAGCTCGCCGAGCCGGATCGGGATGCCGCCCTCGGCAAACTGGATGACGCGGAACTCGCCGCTCCCCGGCACGCCCTCGTAGCGGCGGCCGTCGTACAGGATGAAGGTCTGGTCTGCCTGCCCGACGCCCTTCTGCTCGGCGCGGGTCGCGACCCAGATCTCCATCTTGCCCTCGTTGCCCGGTTCGTCGGTGCGATCCACGAACACGTTGACGTTGTGCAGGATGCGATTGTCATCGACGCGCTCGGCGTAGAACACGACGTTGCCGCCGCCGAACGTGCGGAACCGGCCCGGCTCGAGCGCGCCGAACTGGGCGTCGCGCAACGCCTCGACGCGGATCTGCTGCGCCCGCGCGGCGGCGCCCGGGATCGCCCAGAACGACAGCCAGATCAGCAGCGCCACGATCGCCGCTCCGAGCAGGCCGATCGGCCGGAACAGGCCCGCCGGCCCGACGCCGCACGACTGGATCGCGGCCATCTCGCTCTCGTGGTACAGGCGCCCGAGCGCCAGCATGATCGACAGGAAGAAGCCGATCGGTACGATGACCGTCAGGTAGCCGGCGGAGGTCAGCCCGATCAGCGCGAACACGACGTCGCGCGGGAAGTCGTTGGCGGCCGCCTGCGACAGCACGCGCGCCAGCTGATTGGACAGCAGGATCACCAGCAGCACGATCGTCACGGCGACGCAGGTGACGGCGACTTCGCGAAAGATGTAGCGGTCCAGCGTGCGCATCTCTTGCGGTAGACTACGGCACTTTCACGAGGAGCGTTCATGGAATTTTTTCTGAGCTTCGCGGGACCCGCGAAGCAGCGCACCGATTGCGCCATCGTCGGCGTCTATGACAAGGGCGTCTTGTCGGCCGCGGCCGAAGAGCTCGACAAGCGTAGCGGCGGGCGCATTGCGCGGCTCGTCAAGCGCGGCGACCTGCGCGGCAAGGCGGGCGACGTCGTGCTGCTGGCGGACCTGAGCGGCGCGCCGGTCGAGCGCGTCGTGGTCGTCGGGCTCGGCAGCAAAGCCTCGTTCAAGCGCAAGCAGTACCGCAAGGCGCTCGCGAGCGCGCTCGGCGCAGTGGCCCGCACGGGCGCGAAGGACGCCGTCAGCTATCTCGGACTGGACGGCGTCGGCGACACTGACACGTACGCGATGACGCGCCTCGCCGTCGAAGTGGCAGCGAACTCGCAATATCGCATCGCCGATCACAAGACGAGCAGCAAGCGGCCGAAGCCGACGCTGGGCAAATTCGGCATTGCGGTCTCCGGCCGCGGCGAGCGCGGCAACGCCGAGCGCGCCATCGAGCACGCCCAGGGCATCGTCGCGGGCATGAGCCTGATGCGCGACCTCGCCAACGAGCCGGCCAACTTCTGCACGCCGGGCTATCTCGCCAAGGCGGCGCGGACCCTGGCGCGCGAGCATCGCAAGATCCGCGTGCGCGTGCTGAACGAGCAGGAATGCCGGCGCCTGCAGATGGGCTCGTTCCTGTCGGTCACCAACGGCACCGAGGAACCCGCGTACCTGATCGTCCTCGAATACCGCAACGGCCCGCGCGGCGAAGCGCCGACGGCGCTGGTCGGCAAGGGCGTCACGTTCGATACCGGCGGCATTTCGCTGAAGCCGCCGCCGGCGATGGACGAGATGAAGTTCGACATGAGCGGCGCCGCCAGCGTGCTCGGCACCTTCAAGGCGGTCGCGACGCTCGACCTCGCCGTCAACCTGGTCGGCGTCGTGCCGGCGTGCGAGAACATGCCGAGCGGCCGCGCCACCAAGCCCGGCGACATCGTGAAGAGCATGTCGGGTCAGACGATCGAGGTGCTGAACACCGACGCCGAAGGCCGGCTGATCCTCTGCGACGCCATCACCTATTCGCGCCGCTTCAAGCCGGACGTCGTCATCGACATTGCGACGCTGACCGGCGCATGCGTCGTCGCTCTCGGCAATCACCTGTCCGGGCTGTTCAGCAACGACGATGAGCTGGCCGACGCGCTCGAAGCAGCCGGCCGCCGCGCCGACGACCGCGCCTGGCACATGCCGATCGGCGAGGAGTACACCGAGCAGCTCAAGAGCAACTTCGCGGACTTCGCCAACGTCGCTGGCCGCGAGGGCGGCGCGATCACCGCGGCCTGCTTCCTGTCGAAATTCACCGACGGCTTGAGGTGGGCGCACCTCGACGTCGCCGGCACGGCGTACCAGGGCGGAGCGCAGAAAGGCAGCACCGGCCGGCCGGTGCCGCTGCTCGTCGACTACCTGCTGAACAAGTAGGCTCGACGGCCCGTGCGCGTCGAGTTCTACGTGCTCTCGGAAAACGCGCCGGATGCGCGCCTGCGCTGGGCGTGCCGGCTCGCCGAGCAGGCCGCCGAGCAAGGCGCGCGCGTGTACCTGCAGACAGCGGGCGACGCGGACGCGCGGCGACTCGACGAGCTGCTCTGGACTTACAACGATCGCAGCTTCCTGCCGCACGAGATTTTCACCGGCGGGCAGGCTTCGCACGCACGCGTCATGGTGCTGTTGGGCGATGCGGCCGCGCCGCCCTCGCACCGCCAGCTGGTGGTGAACCTGACCGAGGCGATTCCCGCCGAGCTGGAGCACTACGAGCGAGTGGCGGAGATCGTCGACGTCGACCCCGAGCGCAAGCGCAGCGCGCGCGAGCGCTACAAGCAGTATCGCGAACGCGGCTGCACGCTCGAATCACACAACGTTTGACACATACGCGGCGTGGTCCACGTATTGGCCTTTGGCGCCGCGCTCCAACGCTTCGCGCAGTCTCGGCGGCATCGGCGCCTTCGTCAGCGTGTGCGTGTCGACGTGTACATACACCGTCTCGACCGCTGCGATCACGGCTTCGTCGCCGGCGATGCGGAACTCGGTGGCGAGCGTGAATGACGTCGTGCCGAGGTGCTGCGCGCTCACCGAAACCTCCAGCACCTGATCGAAGCGCGCCGGCGAGCGCCACTGCGTCGTCTGCTTCACGACCTGGTAGTCGAGCTCCGCGGTCTGGATCTCGTGCTCGAAGCCGAGCGTGCGCAGGAACTCGGCGGCCGCGAGATCCACGTACTCGCCGTAGCGGGAGTTGAAAACGACCTTCTGTGCGTCGCACTCGCCGTAGCGCACGCGCAGGAAATAGCTGAAACGGCTCGGGTTCATGTGGTAGTAAATGGCTAGAATGCTCGAAAGGCGAGCATACCTTGTGACCATGGAAAAGACTTACGACCCCCGGGAAATCGAGCAACGTCTCTACCAGCGCTGGGAGGCGAACGGCTGGTTTGCAGCGTCCGGCCGCGGCCGCCCCTACTCGATCGTCATCCCGCCGCCGAACGTTACCGGCACGCTGCACATGGGACATGCGTTCCAGCACACGCTCATGGATGCACTGACGCGTCAGCATCGCATGGACGGCTACAACACGCTGTGGCAGCCCGGCACCGATCACGCGGGCATCGCGACGCAGATGGTCGTCGAGCGGCAACTCAACGCCGAGGGCAAGCATCGGCGTGATCTCGGCCGTGCAGCCTTCGTCGAGCGCGTGTGGCAGTGGAAGGAGGAGTCGGGCGGGACGATCCTGCGCCAGGAGCGGCGGCTCGGCAATTCGGTCGACTGGTCGCGCGATCGCTTCACGATGGACGAAGGCCTGTCGCGCGTGGTGACAGACGTGTTCGTGCGGCTGCACGATGAAGGGCTCATCTATCGCGGCAAACGCCTGGTCAACTGGGACCCGGTGCTGCACACCGCGCTCTCGGATCTCGAAGTGCTGTCCGAGCCCGAGCAGGGCCACCTCTGGCATCTGCGCTATCCGCTCGCCGACGGCAGCGGTCATCTCGTGGTCGCAACGACGCGCCCTGAGACGATGCTCGGCGACACGGCGGTCGCAGTGAATCCGGCCGACGAGCGTTACCAGCATTTGATCGGCAGGCAGATTCGTCTGCCGCTCGCCGAGCGTTTGATTCCGATCATCGGCGACGAGTACGCCGATCCGGCATTCGGCTCGGGCTGCGTGAAGATCACGCCGGGGCACGACTTCAACGACTACGAAGTCGGCAAGCGGCACGACCTGCCGCTCATCAACATTTTCGATGCCAATGCGGTGCTCAACGACGAGGTGCCGCCGCAATACCGCGGCCTCGATCGGTTCGCAGCGCGCAAGCGCATCGTCGCCGACTTCGAAGCGCTCGGTCTGCTGGAGAAAGTCGAGCCGCACACCCTGCCCGTGCCGCGCGGCGATCGCAGCAACGCGGTGCTCGAGCCGTGGCTGACGGATCAGTGGTACGTGCGGATCGCACCGCTCGCGGAGCCCGCGATCAAAGCAGTCGAAGACGGCCGCACGCGCTTCGTGCCCGAGAGCTGGTCGAAGGAATACTTCCAGTGGATGCACAAGATCCAGGACTGGTGTGTCAGCCGGCAGCTGTGGTGGGGCCACCAGATCCCCGCGTGGTACGACGAGAGCGGCAACATCTACGTTGCGCGCACGCAAGCCGAAGCGCAGTCGCAGGCGCGCAGCAAGCTCGGCCGCGATGCGCAGCTCAAACGCGACGAGGACGTGCTCGATACCTGGTTCTCCGCGGCACTGTGGCCGTTCTCCACGCTCGGCTGGCCGGAGCCGACAGTGCAGATGCAGACGTTCTATCCGACCAGCGTGATGGTGACCGGCTTCGACATCATCTTCTTCTGGGTCGCGCGCATGATGATGATGGGGCTGAAGTTCGCCGGCGACGTGCCGTTCCGCGATGTCTACATCACCGGGCTGATCCGCGACGAGCACGGCGACAAGATGTCGAAGTCCAAGGGCAACATCATCGACCCGATCGACCTGATCGACGGCATCGAGCTCGAAGCTCTGGTCGCCAAGCGCACCAGCGGACTGATGCAGCCGCACCTGCGCGAGCGCATCGACAAGAACACGCGCAAGCAGTTTCCGAAAGGCATTCCGGCGCACGGCGCCGACGCACTGCGCTTCACGCTCTGCGCGCTCGCGACACAGGGGCGCGACATTCGTTTCGACCTGGGCCGCATCGACGGCTACAAGAACTTCTGCAACAAGCTGTGGAACGCCGCGCGCTACGTGCTGATGAACACGGAAGGCCAGGACTGCGGGCAGAGCGGCGGCGCGATCGAGTACTCGCCGGCGGATCGCTGGATCCGCTCGCGCCTGGGAGCAACGATCGCCGAGGTGCGCACGCAGCTCGAGGCGTATCGCTTCGACCTCGCCGCGCAGGCGCTGTACGAGTTCGCGTGGTACGACTACTGCGACTGGTACCTCGAGCTGTCCAAGCCCGCACTGCACTCGGCAGATGCGAGCGCTACGCAGAAGCGCGGCACGCGCCAGACGCTGGTGCAGGTGCTCGAAACGTATTTGCGGCTGTTGCACCCAATGATGCCGTTCGTCACCGAAGAGATCTGGCAGTCGGTCGCGCCGCTCGCGGCACGTTCCGGTCCCACGATCATGCTGCAGCCCTATCCTGCGACTACGGAGTTTCCGCAGGACGCAGCTGCCGAGCGAGCGATCGCTGCGATCAAGGCTGCCATCCTCGGCGCGCGGCAGATTCGCGGGCAGCTCGATATTCCGCAAAGTCGCGAAATTGTGATCCACTACCAGTCGCCGCACGCGGACGATCAGCACTCTCTGAGCGC
>DATBKP010000091.1:0-15810 GCA_036555785.1 Steroidobacteraceae bacterium | reverse complement strand
TCCCGGTCCGCCATAGGCGGTTGCCTGTGCGCGACGGTTTGTGGCGAGGCGGAACCGGGGTAGGACGCTCCCACTGACCAAACTTCGCCTCGCCCTCCGTCGCGCCAGGCTTGCCGAAAATTGCGGCCGTCCGCGGCCGTAATTTTCGACGCACAACCGCCCCTGGCCGACCGGGGAAAGTCAGATCAGCATCAGCTCCCGGCCACCGACGCCTCTGAACGACGCACAAACAAAAACGGCGCAGCCTTGCGGCTGCGCCGTTCTTCTCTTCCGAGCGTGCAGCGACTGCTAGAGCAGCGGCACCAGCAGCAGTGCCACGATGTTGATGATCTTGATCAGCGGGTTGATAGCCGGGCCCGCGGTGTCCTGGTACGGATCGCCGACGGTGTCGCCGGTGACTGCAGCCTTGTGCGTCTCCGAGCCCTTGCCGCCGAAGTTGCCTTCCTCGATGTACTTCTTGGCGTTGTCCCACGCGCCGCCGCCGGTGCACATCGAGATCGCGACGAACAGTCCGGTGACGATCGTGCCGATCAGCAAGCCGCCGAGCGCGCGGATGCCGGCGCCGGGGCCCATCAGCCAGTTCATGCCGAAGGCGACGACCACCGGCACGAGGATCGGCAGCAGCGAGGGGACGATCATTTCCTTGATCGCCGCACGCGTCAGCATATCGACCGCCTTGGAGTAGTCCGGCTTGCCGGTGCCTTCCATGATGCCCGTGATCTCGCGGAACTGACGGCGCACTTCCACCACGACCGAGCCGGCGGCGCGGCCGACCGCTTCCATCGCCATCGCGCCGAACAGGTACGGCACGAGGCCGCCGATGAACAGGCCGATGATCACGGCCGGATCGGACAGGCTGAACGGCTGCAGCTTGCCCAGCGCATCCAGGTTGTGCGTGTAGTCCGCGAACAGCACCAGCGCCGCGAGACCGGCCGAGCCGATCGCATAACCCTTGGTCACTGCCTTGGTCGTGTTGCCGACCGCATCGAGCGCGTCGGTGATCTTGCGCACGTCCTTCGGCAGACCCGACATCTCGGCGATGCCGCCGCCGTTGTCGGTGATCGGCCCGTACGCGTCGAGCGCGACGATCATGCCGGCCATCGACAACATGGCCGTCGCTGCGATGGCGATGCCGTACAGGTTGCCGAGGTGGTACGAACCCCAGATCGCGGCACATACCGCGAGCACCGGCCACGCGGTCGAGCGCATCGACACCGCCAGGCCCGCGATCACGTTGGTGCCGTGACCGGTCTGCGAAGCAGCGGCGACGCCGCGCACCGGCTTGAACTCGGTCGCGGTGTAGTACTCGGTGATCCAGATCAGCGCGGCGGTGAGGCCGAGACCGATGACGGCGCACCAGAACAGGTGCATCGAGTCCGCGCCGAACACGCGCTGCGTGACGAAGTAGAACGCGATCAGCGCGATCACGCCGGCGACGGCCGTGCCGCGATAGAGCGCGTTCATGATCTTGCCGCCGTCGCGCGCTTTGACGAAGAAGGCGCCGACGATCGAGGCGACGATCGAGACCGCGCCGATGACCAGCGGATACAGCACGTAGCGGATGTCGAGGCCGCCGTCGGCCGCGGTGAACATCAGGCCACCGAGCACCATGGTGGCGACGATCGTGACCGCGTAGGTCTCGAACAGGTCCGCGGCCATGCCGGCGCAGTCGCCCACGTTGTCGCCGACGTTGTCGGCGATCACCGCCGGGTTGCGCGGATCGTCCTCGGGAATACCGGCTTCCACCTTGCCGACGAGGTCGGCGCCGACGTCGGCGCCCTTGGTGAAGATGCCGCCGCCGAGTCGCGCGAAGATCGAGATCAGCGAGCCGCCGAACGCGAGGCCGACCAGTGCATGCAGCGCGTCCTTGTCCGCGCCGAGCAGCGCGAAGTAACCCGCCACGCCGAGCAGGCCGAGGCCGACGACGAGCATGCCGGTGATGGCGCCGCCGCGGAACGCGACTGCGAGCGCCGGGTTCAGGCCGACGCTCGCCGCCTGCGCGGTGCGCACGTTGGCGCGCACGGAAACGTTCATGCCGATGAAGCCGGCGACGCCCGAGAGGATGGCGCCGACCGCGAAACCGCCGGCGGTCTGCCAGCCGAGCGCGAAGCCGAGCACGACGAACAGCACCACGCCGACCATGCCGATCGTCGTGTACTGGCGATTGAGATAGGCGCGTGCGCCGGCCTGGATGGCCGCGGCGATTTCCTGCATGCGCGCGCTGCCGGCCGATTGCCGGTTGATCCAACCGACGGAGACAACGCCGTAGAGCACGGCGAGCACGCCGGCGCCGATCGCGAGCCAAAGCGCGACATCAGTGGACATCAATTTTCCTCCCTCTTAAGGGGCTGTGTGCTGCGGGGGTGCCTGAAAAAAGGCGCGGAACTATACCACAAAGGGCTCGGCCAGCTTCTTGCGGACCGGGGCGTTCTTCAACTGCACGTACTGCGGCAGCCCGTCCTTGTAGGGCGGGTAGTCCTCGCCCTTGATCAGGGGCTGCAGGTAGCGGCGCGCCCGGGCCGTGATGTGAAAACCATCTTCGGTAATGTAGTCGCGCGGCAGCATCTTCTCGCGGTTCGCGACGTCCTCGAGCTGCGCCGTGCCGATCTTCCACTTGTACGGCTTGTCTGCAATGCGAACGATCGTCGGCATCAGCGAGTTCCGGCCCTTGAGCGCGAGCTCGACCGCGGCCTTGCCGAGCGCGTACGCCTGTTCGACGTCCACCTTCGAGGCGATGTGGCGGGCGGCGCGCTGCAGGTAGTCGGCGACGGCCCAGTGATACTTGTAGTTGAGCTTCGACTTCACCAGCTGCGCGATCACCGGCGCGACGCCGCCGAGCTGCGCATGGCCGAACGCATCGCGCAGGCCGGCGTCGGAGAGGAACTTGCCCGAGGCGTTCTTCACGCCTTCGGACACGACCACTGCGCAGTAGCCGAACTTCTCGACGCACTCCTTGACGCGCGCACAGAATTTCTCTTCGTCGAAAGCGATCTCCGGGAACAGGATGATGTGCGGCGCCTCGCCGGTTTTCTCGGCGGCAAGACCGCCGGCGGCGGCGATCCAGCCGGCGTGGCGTCCCATCACTTCCATGATGAACACCTTGGTCGAAGTCTTCGCCATCGAGGCGACGTCGTAACCCGCCTCGCGAATCGACACCGCGACGTATTTCGCGACCGAGCCGAAGCCGGGACAGCAGTCGGTGATCGGCAGATCGTTGTCGACGGTCTTCGGCACGTGGATCGCCTGGATCGCGACGCCGCGCTGGTCGGCGAGCTGCGCGACCTTCAGGCAGGTGTCGGCGGAATCGCCGCCGCCGTTGTAGAAGAAGTAGCCGATGTCGTGCGCCTTGAAGACTTCGATCAGGCGCTCGTACTGCGCGGGGTTGTCGTCGAACTTCTTCAGCTTGTAGCGGGCCGAGCCGAATGCTCCCGAGGGCGTCCAGCGCAGCGCGCGGATCGACGCTGCGGATTCCTTGCTGGTGTCGATCAGGTCCTCGGTCAGGGCGCCGACGATGCCGTGCCGTCCTGCATACACTTTGGCGATGCGATTCTTGTTCTTGCGGCAGGTCTCGATGACGCCGCAGGCGGATGCATTGATGACGGCGGTGACGCCGCCGGACTGGGCATAGAAGGCGTTGCGGGGCTTGGCAGCGGGCATTGGAGGACCTTGTTCTGATGGCCGTTTCGGGCGGCGAAGGATAGCGCCGTAGCCGCTCTTTCTGTAGGGTACGCGTCCTTTGGGGAGGGTCGGACGGACTTATGCGGATCGTATTGCTGGGAGCGCCCGGTTCGGGCAAGGGGACACAGGCGCAGCGCCTGCAAGCCAAATACGGCGTGCCGCAAGTGTCTTCCGGCGATCTGCTGCGCGATTCCGTCGCGCGTGGGACCGAGCTCGGCCGCAAGGCCAAGGCCGTGATGGATGCCGGCCAGCTGGTTTCCGACGACATCGTGCTCGGCCTGATCCGCGACCGGCTCGGCAAGCCCGACGCCGCGCGCGGTTTCATCCTCGACGGCTTCCCGCGCAACATCGACCAGGCGAACTCGCTCAACGCGCTGCTGAAGGAGCTGCGCCAGCCGATCGACGCCGTGCTGCTGCTCGACGTGCGCCGCGAGACGTTGATGCAACGGCTCGCGGGCCGGCGCATCTGCCCGACCTGCGGCACTGTGTACAACATTCATTCGCTGCCGCCGGGCGCGAACACCTGCTCGCGCGACGGCGCGCAGCTGTACCAGCGTCCGGACGACAAGGAAGAAGTCGTGGGCAAACGGCTGGAGGTCTACCAGACGCAGACGCAACCGCTGATCGAGCACTATTCCCAGCTCGGGCTGTTGCGCGTGGTGGCGGGCGAGGGCGAGCTCGGCGAAGTTTTCGAGCGCATGGAAGCCGCTGCGCTGGCGAAGCCCGTTCCGGCAAGCAAGGTGCAGGTGTCGACCGCACGCAAGAAGTCCGTTGCGCGCAAAGCCGTGAAGCAGAAGCAGAGCGCGCCGCGCCGCAAGGCGTCGCGGAAGAAGGCAACTGCACGCCGGCCGGCGCGCAAGAGCGCCAAGCGGGTTGCAAAGCGCAAGGTCGTGCGCTCGCGTCGCGCGACCAAGAGTCGCCGAAAGTGAGCGTAGGTCGGGCCGCTTCAGCGCATCCTGCGCTCGCGGCATTCGCGCATCCCTGCGCAGCAGCTTCAGCCCGACTCTCGTTGGGCTAAAGCCCAACCTACAGATCCAATCCGGATTGTTTCGCGGCGGCGATCAGCGGCTCGCCGATAATCTCGCGACGCCAGCCGTTCAGCAGATGCTCCGTGCGCCGCGCGAACACCAGTTGCTCGACGTCGCGTCGGGTCGCGAGCAGCTCCGCGTTGATCTTCACGTGCTGTGCGGTCTCGCGCGCGAGATTCATGAGCTTCGTGACCAGCGCTACCTGCTGCGGCTGTGGACGCGGCGGATTGCTCGCAGCCGCTTCGTTGATTGCATCGGCGCGGCCGCGCTCGATCAGTGCGAGGATTTCGTCGCCGCGGCGGCGCACGACGCCGGGTGGCACGCTGCGGACTGTTTCCAGGTCGCGCGTCGTCGCCGGCATGCGCTCCGCGATCTCGCGCATCGCGTCGTCTGCAAGAATCCAGCCGCGCGGCTTGTCGTGCCTGACCGCGGCAGCCTCACGCCATTGCGCGAGCAACTTGAGCGTCGCGCGCTGCAGCGGCTGCAGCCGGTCCAGTCCCTTGAGCCGCCGCCACGCAGCGTCCGGATCGGCGCCCTGCAGGTCGAGCCCTTCGAGCTCGCGGGTCTCTTCGTACAGCCAGTCGAGCCGGCCCGCCGCCTGCAGCGCTGCGCGCAGATCCAGATAGAGCGGCACGAGATAGCGGACGTCGTCTTCGGCGTATTGCAGCTGTTCCGGCGTCAGCGGCCGGCGAGTCCAGTCCGTGCGCGTGTGACCCTTCGCGAGCGTGTGGCCGAGCCGCTCCGCCACCAGCGAGCCGTAGCCGATCTGCGCAGGGTAGCCGAGCAGCGCGGCTGCGATCTGCGTGTCGAAGATCGGTCCGGGCACTGCGGAGTCGCGCGTTGCGGTGGCGAGCACTTCGAGATCCTGGCGCGCGGCGTGCAGAACCTTGATGCGCCGGCGCTCGCCGAGGAACTGCCACAGCGGCGCGAGATCCGGCAGCGTCAGCGGATCGAGCACCGCGCACGCGCTCGCGTTCGCGGCCTGGACCAGGCACAGCTTGGGAAAGTACGTGCTCTCGCGCATGAACTCGGTGTCGAGCGCGACGAAGTCGCCGGAGCCGAGTCGCTCGAGAGCCTGCAGCAGTTCAGCGGAAGTGGTGACCGGCGGCGTAGCTGTCATGGGTGTGCGTGTACAATCCTGCGCAATTATGCACGTTCACATTCTCGGGATCTGCGGCACGTTCATGGGCGGCATCGCCGCGCTGGCGCGCGCCGCCGGCCATCGCGTCACCGGCTCGGACCAGAACGTCTATCCGCCGATGTCCGATCAGCTCGCCGCCCTCGGCATCGAGCTGATCGAAGGCTACGACCCGCAGCAACTGCGGCTGCAGCCGGACATCGTTGCGGTCGGCAACGTGATGAGCCGCGGCAACGCGCTGGTGGAAGCGCTGCTCGAAAGCGGCATTCCTTACACGTCCGGCCCCGAATGGCTGGCCCGGCACGTGCTCGCCGGCCGCTGGACGCTCGCGGTCGCCGGCACGCACGGCAAGACCACCACCTCGAGCATTCTCGCGTGGATCCTCGAGCACGCCGGCCTCGATCCGGGATTCCTGATCGGCGGCGTGCCCGGCAACTTCAACGTGACCGCGCGGCTCGGCGGCGGCCAGCACTTCGTCGTCGAGGCGGATGAATACGACACTGCGTTTTTCGACAAGCGCGCCAAATTCGTGCACTACCGTCCGCGCACCGCGGTGCTCAACAACCTCGAGCACGACCACGCCGACATCTATCCCGACGTCGCGGCGATCCAGTGGCAATTCCATCAGCTGCTGCGCATGGTGCCGCGCAACGGACTGGTGGTTGCGAATGCCGGCGACACGAACGTGATGCGGGTGATCGACATGGGCTGCTGGACGCCAGTCGAGCGCTTCGCCGGCACAGTCAGCGGCGACACGGCGTGGTATGCGTGCGCGCCCGCGGGCGGCGACTACTCCGAGTTCGCGATCATGCAGGGCAATCGCCGCGTCGGCGACGCCGAATGGCAGATGGTCGGCCGGCACAACGCGGAGAACGCGCTCGCGGCCGTACTGGCGGCACGCGGCGCAGGCGTGCCGATCGAAACGGCGCTCGCGGCGCTGAAGGAATTCCGCGGCGTGCGGCGCAGGATGGAAGTGCGCGGCGTCGTCGGCGGCATCACGGTCTACGACGACTTCGCGCATCACCCGACCGCAATCGACCTCACGATCGACGGCCTGCGCCGGCGCATCGGCAGCTCACGCCTGGTCGCCGTGCTCGAGCCGCGCTCCAACACGATGAAGCTCGGCACGCACCGCGATGCACTCGCGAAATCGCTGGAGCGCGCCGATCGTGTCTGGCTGTACCAGGGACCGAACGTGAGCTGGGACGTGGCCGGCTCGGTGGCGGCGCTCGGCGAGCGCGCCTGCGTGGCGAAAGATCTCGACCAGCTGGTCGCGACGCTCGGCGAGACGCTCACCAGCGGCGATCACGTGCTGATCATGTCCAACGGCGGTTTCGGCGGCATACACAAGAAGCTCCTGGAGCGGCTCGCCAAGAAGTAAGCTCGCGGCTGGCATGCATAGCGCGACCCCTGCAAGCATTCCGCTGTTCCCGCTGCACACCGTGCTGTTCCCGGGCGGGCCGCTGCGGTTGCGCATCTTCGAGCCCCGCTATCTCGACATGGTGAGCCGCTGCATGCGCGAGGGCTCGGGCTTCGGTGTCGCGCTCATCGTTTCCGGCTCGGAGGCGGGCGGTGCGGCGCAGACTGTCGAGGTCGGCACGCTGGCGCGCATCGTCGACTTCGAGCAGCTGGAGGGCGGCCTGCTCGGCATCACTGCGCGCGGCGAACGCCGCTTCCGCATCGTGCACGTGCACCAGGAAAGCGATGGACTGAACGTGTGCCAGGTCGAGTGGCTCGACGACGAAGCGCGGGCCGAAGTGCCGCCGCAACACGCCGTACTCGCGGAGCTGCTGCGACGCGCGCTGGAGCAGATCGGACCCGCCTATGGCGAGCTCACGCCGGCGTACGAAGATGCGAGCTGGGTCGGCATGCGGCTCGCGGAAATCCTGCCGCTGGCGCCGATCGAGCGGCAGGAGCTGCTGGAGCTGAACGACGGACCAGAGCGCCTGCAATGGCTGCAGTCGCGGCTCAATATTCAGGAAGAGCGCGACGAGCCGGACGACAGCTGACGCTGGTACAGGCCGTACGCGACGACGATCGCGACGAACCAGGCGCAGGCCGCCCAGCCGATCACGCCGTCGTACGGGCCGACGATGAAGCCCAGCGCCGCGTGACTGTTGACGGCTGTCGTGTCGCGCAGCACGAAGATCGCGCACACCCCGGCAGCATGCAGTCCGATGCAACCGGCGATCGCGCCAGTCCGCAGACGCACCATTGCCAGCAACACTCCCAGCGCGACCAGTGCCAGGAACGAGTCGACGAACGCGAGCGGTTGCGCATAGCGCTCGAACAGCCGGCTCAGTACCTCGAAGCCGTGAATCCACGACACTTGCTCCGCCGGCACACGCAGCTTGCCGCCGAGGAAATGCAGTGCCGCATACAGCAGGGTCGGAGCGATGATTGCAGCGCGTGCGCCGGACGTGCGCGCGACCGCCGTAAACAGGATGCCGCGGAAGAACGTTTCTTCGATGAACGCGACCGCGAAGCCGGACAGCACGCCGCCGAGCAACAGCGGCAGCAATTCGCCATCGAGCCCGGGTTTGATCTGCCGCACGTCGAGTGCGAGCAGCAGCGCAACGAGCGGCAGCATCAAGCCGATGCCAGCGGCCCAGCCGATTCCCAGCTGGCGCAGGAACTCCGCACGCGGCAACCCGTAGCCGAGCGCCGCGCGACTCGCGAGGCCGAGCCTGCGCGTCAGCACGACCAGGCCGACGAGCGCGAGCAGCATCGCGAGGCGGTTCATCACGCGGTGCACCGGCTCGACCGAAACGGTGCCGACCAGCAGCCAGGCGGGGTAGGTGAGCGCCGCCGCCAGCAGCAGTGCGCCGGCGAGCAGGGCGACGAACAGGGCGAAAGTGCGCACGTGCGGCGAGTCGCTGGGCTTGAAAGAATTATTCGCTGCGAATTTTTCGACGAAGGGCACGGATTCTCGCGGCGGCGACAGTAGCACACCTGCGTAGACTGCGGGCTCCCGCGCAGCTGCGCGCGCACCAGGAGAAGCATCATGGATGAAGCCCGGGCACTCACCATCGTCGCGGCGCTCGCCAGCGGAGTCGACCCGCTCAGCGGCGAACTGTTTGCAGCCGACAGTCCGTACCAAGCGCCGGATGTGATACGCGCGCTGTACAGCGCTGTTCGGGCACTCGAAGCAGCAGGCCGTCGGCGCACGCGCGGGCCGCGTGCCGCGACGAGCAACGCCGGTAAACCCTGGAGCGACGACGAAGATCGGCAACTGCTGTCTGGATTCGACGACGGTCGCCCGCTCGCGGAGCTGGCACAGGCGCACGGGCGCACACGCGGCGGCATCCAGGCGCGGCTGATCCGGCACGGCAGGCTGACGCCGGAAGGCGGTCGGCCGATCGGCGGACCGGGCAAGTGGCGGCCCGGCAGTGCGAGCGCCCGCGCGCAGGAGACGACTGCGAAAATCAATTCCTGAGATTGGCTGCAGCGGGGCGCGATGTGGCGCGGCACGGTACAATCCACGCCGTTCGTATGTGCAGCGCCCTCATTCAGCCGCCCCTGCCGAACGTTGCACCTGCGCGGCGCACGTTACGCGTCAATATCATCGGTAAATCCAACGGTGTCGGGCTGGCGCGCGACATCGATCTGCTGGTGAGCGCCTTCCACGAAGCCGGTCACTATGTTGACGTTACAATCATCGACAACGTGCAGGCGAAGCGGCGCCGCTCGCCGCTTGCACAATTCGCAGCGCGTGCACGTCTTGCATGGGCAGACGCGGATGCCAGGGCGCGCATCGGCCGCGCCGACATCAACGTGATGCTGGAGCACGTCTGGCTGCAGTACCTTGCGACGGCGCCGATCAACGTCGCGGTGCCGAATCCCGAATGGTTCGACAGTCACGACCGCCGCTTCGTCGTGGACATCGACAGCGTCTGGGCCAAGACGTCCTACACGCACAAGCTGTTTCTCGCGCTCGGCTGCCAGACGACCTACATCGGCTTCGACAGCGACGATCGCTACGAGCGCCAGACCCCGAAGCAGCGCAGCTACTTCCACCTGGCCGGCAAGAGCACGATGAAGGGCACGGATCGCCTGCTGCGCGTGTGGCTGCGTCATCCGGAATGGCCGCGGCTGATCCTGGTGCAACACCAGGACGGCGGCGTGACCCCGCCCGTAGCGCCGAACATCGACGCGCACGTCGGCTATATTTCCGAGCACGAGTTGCGCCGGCTGCAGAACGAGAGCGTGTTCCATCTATGCCTGTCGCTGACCGAAGGCTGGGGGCATTACATTGCCGAGGCGATGGGCGTCGGCGCCGTGACGATCACTGTCGATGCGCGGCCGATGAACGAGCTCGTGATTCCGGACCGGGGCGTGCTCGTGCCCTACGGCAGCACCGGCACGCAGCATCTGGCGACCACGTATCAGTTCGACGAGGCTGGCCTGGAGGCGGCCATCGAGCGCACCATCGCGATGAGCGACGAAGAATGTGCACGGATCGGCGCGCTCGCGCGCGCGTGGTTCGTCGAGAACAAAGGCGGCTTCACCAGCCGCATCGAGGCAGCGCTGCTCGCGCTGGATCAGGGCTGACGGCGTGACTTTCCACGGATCTCGCTCGCGGGCCGGCATCGTCTTGCTGGCGACAGTGTTGTGTTTGCCGGAGTTCGCCGCGGCGCGCGGCGTCAGTCCGTATCTGCCGCTGAACCTGTCCCCCGAGATCGAGCTGCAGATCGAGCAAGTATTGATCTATGCCGGCCGGCCGGTCGTACGCCGGCCGATCCCGGCGGCCATGGTGCTGGATGCGTTGCCGGATGCGTGCAAGGTGGACGAGGCGCTTTGCAGCCGCGTACGCCGCTATCTGCGGGCTTACATGGGTCGCTATGGAGTCACCCACGCCAGCATCGAAGCGGCCTCGACCGAGGATTCGGATCGCACGCTGCCGAACCAGCGAGGCATGTCGGCCGAGGACAGCTGGCTGGCCTCGGTTGCCGCGTATTACCAGCCGTCCGACTATGCATTGCTGCAACTCGGCGGCGTGGCCTATCCCGATGAAACGACGGCGACCGGCTCGATGCTGAGCCTCGGTTGGGAGTATGCGCAGCTGGACGTGGGCTATCGCGATCATTGGTGGTCACCGCTGACTGACAGCAGCATGCTCATCAGCACGCAGTCGCGCACGATGCCCGGCATCACGCTGTCGAACTACACGCCGCTGACCAAGCTCGGTTTCCAGTACGAGATATTCCTCGCGGAAGCGAGCCGGATCGACGGCATCGCATTCGACGGGGGCACCACCAGCGGCAAGCCGCGCTTCTTCGGCACGCAGATCTCGATCGAGCCGGTGCGCGGCTGGTCCTTGAGCGCCAGTCGCATCCTTCAATATGGCGGTGGCGAGCGTGACGACTCGCTGAGCGGCCTGTGGCATGCGTTCTTCCGGCCTGGTAGCGACAACGCCGTAGGCGAGTTCGGCAATCAGACTGCCGCGGTCACGAGTCAATTCGTCTTTCCGGCCGCGCAGCCGTTCGCCGTGTACCTCCAGTACGCGGGCGAAGACGGGTCGCGCAGCGAGGGCTGGCGGCTCGGCAACGTTTCGCTGTCCGCGGGCATCAACGTGCCGCGGCTGTGGAATCGCTTCGACCTCACGTACGAAGTGTCCGACTGGCAGGATCTCTGGTACCTGCATCACATCTACCCGGGCGGTCAGTCCAACGACGGCCACGTTCTCGGACATTGGGGCGGCGACGATCGCGCGCCGCTGGACGCAGTCGGCGCACAGAGCCATAGCCTGCGCATCGGCTGGCTGCCGCCGTTCGGCGGGCGCTTCGAGCTGCGCTATCGCACGCTCGCGAACGAGGACTACTCGGCCGTCGACTATGAGCGCGAGCACGACCTCGCCTTGAGTTACTCACGCAGTACTCGAGAATTCGTGTACGGGGCCGAGGTCAACGTCGGGCGCGACGTGTTCGGCGAGGACTTCGCGCGCATCGGCGGCTTCGTGCGGCTGGTGCCCGGCGAGCCCGAGATCGGCGTCGGCTCGCTGCAACCGGCGTCGAGCCTGAGCGGGCGCACGCAGATCTTCGTCGACGGCGGCGCGAACGTCAGCCGCCTGAAGTTCGACCCCTCGGACAAGCACGCGACGCCGGGACGGAACGTCACGACCACCGGCCCGCACGTCGCCATCGGCGTGCGCGGCGCGGTCTCGGAGCACTCCGATATCGGTACGCGCCTCGAGCTCGATGAGATCGACGGCAGCACCCTGATCGGCGTGCGCGCCCTCGACTATCGCTATCGCATCGGCGACAAGCTCGCGTTCACGCTGTTCGCCGGCGCCGCGCGCTACGGGGTCGCAACCGCTGCTTATGGCTACTACGGCGGCGTCGGCGCGCAGTGGCGCAATGTTCTCGACCGGGTCGACCTCGGCCTGGACGTGCGCGCCTCGGACAAGATCGCGCGCGATGCCGTCCTGCCGAGCGATCCGCCCAGCGTGTGGGGCGACGTGATCTATCAGATCTACAGCGCGAACCTGTATCTCAGCTATCGGTTTTGACGGACTACAGCTTGGCGAATGCGCGACGTGCGGCTGCGAGCGTCGCTTCGATGTCGGCGGCGGAGTGTGCCGCCGAGATGAATCCGGCTTCGAACGCCGACGGCGCGAGATAGATCCCTTCGGCCAGCATCGCATGGAAGAAGCGCTTGAAGCGCTGCACGTCGCAGGCCATCACATCGGCGAAGGATTGCACCGGGCGCGCGCTGAAGAACAGGCCGAACATGCCGCACACGTGATTGGTCACGAACGGGACACCCGCGGCGCGCGCCGCCGCGTTGAGGCCATCCATCAGTTGTTGTGTCTTCTCGCCGAGGCCCGCATGGAACCCCGGCGCGGCAACGCCGGCGAGTGTTGCCTCTCCCGCAGCCATCGCCAGCGGATTCCCGGAGAGCGTGCCGGCCTGGTACACGGGTCCGAGCGGCGCGATGCGCTCCATGATCTCGCGGCGTCCGCCGAACGCGCCGACCGGCATGCCGCCGCCGACGATCTTGCCGAGCGTGGTGAGATCCGGCTTGATGCCGTACAGCGCCTGCGCGCCGCCGAGCGCCACGCGGAAGCCCGTCATCACCTCATCGAAGATCAGCACGCTGCCATGCTGGTCGCACACTGTGCGCAGCGTCTCGAGGAATCCGCGTGCCGGCAGTACGCAGTTCATGTTGCCGGCCACCGGCTCGACGATGATGCACGCGATTTCCTTGCCGACGGACGCGAACAGCTCCTGCACCTGCGCGCTGTCGTTGTAAGCGAGCGTCAGCGTCTGCGCGGCGAGCTCCTGCGGCACGCCCGGCGAAGTCGGCACGCCGAACGTCAGCGCGCCCGAACCGGCCTTGACCAGCAGGGAATCGGAGTGGCCGTGATAGCAGCCTTCGAACTTCACGATCTTGTCGCGGCCGGTGTAGCCGCGCGCCAGCCGGATCGCGCTCATGGTCGCCTCGGTGCCCGAGCTCACCATGCGCACCAGCTCGATGGCGGGCATGAGCTCGCAGATTCGTCGCGCGAGTTGCGTCTCGATCTGCGTCGGCGCGCCGAACGACAAGCCGAGCGCGGCGCGCTCCTGCACGGCGCGCACCACAGGCTCGTATGCGTGGCCGAGGATCATCGGGCCCCACGAGCCGACGTAGTCGATGTAGCGACGGCCGTCGTGGCCGAACACGTATGCGCCGCTGGCGCGCTCGACGAATACCGGCTCGCCGCCGACGGCGCGGAACGCGCGCACCGGGGAATTCACGCCGCCGGGAATGTAGCGGCTGGCATCGGTGAAGAGAGACATGGGTCAGAGCATAACAAGTGATGGCGTGATGGGGTGATGAGGTGATGGGGTGCTGCGGGCCCATCACGTTCATCACTCCATCACCTCCATCACTTTCGCCTATAATCCGGCCCCCTCCAGTTTGCGTCGGCGTCCCTCTCTTCATGAAAGCCTACATGTGCGTGATCTGCGGCTACGTCTACGAAGAAGAAAAAGGCGATCCCGCATCCGGTATTGCGCCGGGAACGCGCTGGGACGACGTGCCGCTGTCGTGGCGCTGCCCGGACTGCGGCGCGGGCAAGGAAGACTTCGAGATGGTGGAGGTGTGAGCTACAGCTGCTGCAGCTTGTAGCCCTTGCGCTCGAGCAGGTCGATGACGCTGTCCTTGCCGACCAGGTGCAACGCGCCGACCACGACCAGGTAGTCGTCGTGGTCGTCGAGCAGCTGCTCGATCTGCGGAATCCACTTGCGGTTGCGCTCGACCGTGAGCGGGCGATAGAGGTCCGGGTATTCGTCGAACCCTTGCTGCAGCAGTTTCGCCATGGTCGGCGCATCGCCGCGCCGCCACGCCGAGAGCAGATCGTCCAGCTCGCTCGCCATGCGCCCGGCATCGTCGACGCTGTACAGCAGGAACTCGCGCTGCTGCTTGTCCGGCAGGCGATCCATGATCTGCAGCTGCTCGCGCGCAGTCTCCAATCCCCGGATCGGCTTGTGATCTTCGGCCGCGCGCCGCGTCAGGCGCTGCTCGACACCCGATGCCGGATCGAAGCCCAGCTTCATCATCTGCACTTCGACGAGCGTGATCGCTGCGAACCACGGCTTGAAGCGATCGAGCAACGCCGGGTCGACGCCCAGCGGCTGCACCTTGTTTACGAACTGTTTGTAGACGTCCGGGCCGAGCTGCTGCTGCAGCGTGCCGTCTGCCGGTTGCGTCGCCAGCTCCAGCACGTCCTGCTGCATCTTCGCGGCATCGAGATCGTCCATGTCGATCTCCATCACCAGCGCCTCGGCATCCCGGTAGGCGGCGTCGATCGCCGGCGGCAGCGTCTCCGTGGCTTTCAGCATGTGAATCGAGCCGAGCAGGTAGACCTTGTTGGTTTTGCCCTGCAGCGACCACAGGATGTGCTGCTCGGCGCGCGCGGCCGTACACAGCAACAGTGCGACGCACGCACACGCGAGCGAGGTAATACGCATACGCATCGGTGATCGGGTGACTTGAGTCGAGGCTAGGCGACCACGCTCTTGGCGTAGCTTTCGAGCCAGCACACTTCCGTCTGGATTGCGCCGTCCGGCATCAGTTCCAGCATACGATAACCCGGCGGGCGATTGTCGATCGCGAAGTCGACGCTGCCGGGCAGGAACTGCGCGCAGGTTGCCGGCGTGGCCATGAAGCGCACGCCGTGCACGAAACTGTCGAGCGACTGGTGGACGTGTCCCCAGAGCACGCCGCGCACGTTGGAGTGCTCGCGCACCAACGCTGCGAATTCCGCCGAGTCGCTCAGGCCGACCTGGTCGAGCCAGTCGCTGCGCATCGGGATCGGCTGGTGGTGCAGGCACAGCAGGACGTGCTGGTTGCGATGGCTGCGCAGCAAGGTGCGCAGCTGCGTCAGTTGCTCGCTGCCGAGCTCGCCGCCGGCGCTGTTCGCGACCCACGAGTCGAGCATCACGACCAGCCAGCGACCGAACTGGCGGTGTTTGCACACTTCGAACGGTGCGCTGCCGAGCGCAATGCGCATGTGATCGGGCAGATCGTGATTGCCGGGCTGGCACAGCACCGGGACCTGCGAGGCGCCGAACAGGTGGCGGATCCAGCGGTAGCCTTCGGGGTCATCCTGCACGAGGTCGCCCGTCAGCAGGATGCCGTCCGGACGGCTGCAGCGGCGCTGCCCGTCGGCCATGGCAGCCTGCAGTGCCGGCAACGTTGCCACGCCGCGCAAGCGGCCGGCGGCGTCGCCGAACAAGTGCATGTCTGTGTACTGAATGAGACGGACGGACTGCATCTCGCTTGCGTTCCTCGGGCCCGGATCCTGACTACATAATCGGCGGCAATCTACCAACGGCCGGGGGGTCAAAAAGGTGACCAGCGTCTTAGGGACGCCCCGCCCGCGGCACCACTGTCGGATTATTTGCGGTCCGTCTCATTGCCCGGCCGGGAGAGAAATGGGGACATTCCCCATTTCCACGCTACGGCTCACACCGTCGCGCAAAG
>DATBKP010000090.1:0-5729 GCA_036555785.1 Steroidobacteraceae bacterium | reverse complement strand
CGATGCGCGCGACCTGCTCGGCGGCGCCGGCATCAGCGTCGAGTACGTGCCGATCCGCCACGCATTGAATCTGGAAAGCGTGATCACCTACGAAGGCACGGAGACCGTGCACCAGCTAACGGTCGGCCGCGCGCTCACCGGCATCAACGCCTTCTGAGCGCTCGCCCGCATGGGCGATGCGTACGCGCGGCGGCGAGACGTGCATTTCGAGCCGCGCGGCCGCGTCCCAGCAGATCAGCAGCGTGACCAGCGAAAGCCACGCCCACGTCGTTTCCCGCCGCTGCTGCCGCCGATCCGGGCCCGAAACCGCTGCATTCTGTAGAGTGCGCATGGCGCTATTGAAGCGAAGCGCTGCGGATCGACGGCGTACGCGAGCAGTCCGGCCCGGGGCAGATTGTGATCAATCGTGGCGCGGCCCCTCCCGCACGGGCGGCAGCGCTACACTGTCGCCATGAAGAAAGTCATCGCCATCGTCGAAGACGAGCCCGCGATCAGGGACAACTACGCAGCCGCGTTCCAGCGTCACGGCTACTCCGTGCGCACGTACGGGACGCGCAAGGAAGCGATCGACGCATTCCGCGCGCGCCTGCCCGATCTCGCAGTCATCGACGTCGGCCTGCGCGACGAGCCGGAAGGCGGCTTCGAGCTGTGCCGCGAATTGCGCTCGCTGTCGCCGGAGCTGCCGATCATTTTCCTGACGGCGCGCGACAGCGAGCTCGATGCGGTTTCGGGTCTGCGTCTGGGCGCGGACGACTACCTGACGAAGGACCTCAGCCTCACGCATCTCATGGCGCGAGTTACGGCGCTGTTCCGCCGCATCGACGCATTGACGCAACCTTCGAACCGCGACCAGATCGTGACGCGCGGCGCGCTGCTGATCGACACCGCGCGTCTGCACGCAACCTGGCAGGAAAAGCCGCTCGGCCTGACGCTCACCGAGTTCTGGATCGTGCATGCGCTCGCCAAGAATCCCGGTCACGTCAAGAATCGCCAGCAGCTCATGGACGCCGCCAACGTGGTGCTGGACGACAACACGATCACTTCGCACGTGAAGCGCATCCGCCGCAAGTTCCAGGCGATCGACGCGGCCTTCGACAGCATCGAGACGATGTACGGAATGGGGTACCGGTGGAAGGAATAGGCAGGCTGGATGTCCCTTCGCACCAAGCTCCTGCTGCTCAGCCTGCTGACGCTGATCCTGCCCTGGGCAGGCTGGCAGTACGCGCAGCAGATGGAGACGACACTGCGGCGCGGTCAGGAAGACGCGCTGTTGACCACGGCACAGGTGCTCAGCCGCGTCGTCGCTAGCGAGCCCGAGCTGCTGTATCGCGTCGCTGACCTGCGCCGCAACTTCGATCCCGCGCGCGGCGATCTGTTTGCACCGCTCCTGGTGACACGACCATTGCTCGACGGCTTCCCTGACGAATGGCCACAACCGGCGCGCCCGGTCCCGGGGTTCGACACTGCCCGCACGACTGCCGCCGGCGCCGAGCCCAAGGTGCGTCTCGGCGTACACGGCCGATCGATGCATCTCTACGTGGAAGTGGTGAAACATCCGCTGCAGTACGAAGTGCCGGCACGCGACGACACTGCGCCGCCGGGCAAGGCCGATCGCATCATCGTGCTGACGCACGATGAATTCGGCCACGAGCGCGCCTGGTCGATCAGTGCGATCGCACCCGGGCCGCTGCTGGTGCGCCCGTGCGAAGTCGGCGCTCCGTGGAAAGCTTCTGCGGACGAGGTGCCGTACGTCGAAGGGATCTGGCGCGAAACCGAGCAGGGCTACGCGATCGAGCTGCGCGCGCCGCTCAACCTGTTCGGCACGCAGCTCGCGATACAGGCGCTCGACGTCGACGATGCGGTCGTCGCGCAGACGCACGGTCTCGCGTGGATCCACACCGGCTCCGAAGCACTGAAGCAACGGCTGGAGCAGTACGCGCCGGATGGCCTGCGCGTTGCCGTCGTCGACACTCACGGCTGGCTGCTGGCGCGCGCGGGCTCTATCGGGGTAGTGGCTCCGGCGCGCTATCTAGGGCTGGAACGCGACGACGAAGGCTTCACGCGCTCGATTTACCGAGTGCTGTTCTCGAGCGACGCAGTGCACGCCCGGCCATATGGGCTGCCGTACGGCATGTGGGGCGCCCCGGTCGACGCCGCGCGCGGCGGCAGGAGAAGCGCGATCTGGTTCGAGAAATCCGGCGGCGAGCCCTCGCTCGTGCGCGCCGCGGTGCCGATCCCGTACGGCAATGACAATCTCGGCGCGCTCGTCGTCGAGCAGCCGGGCGAGCAGCTCGTGCAGGTGCGCGAGATCGCGCTGACGCGGCTGCTCAATTTCACCGTGGTCGCCACGCTGTTCGTCATCGTCGTGACGATCGTGTTCGCAGCGCGCCTGTCGCTACGAATCCGCCGCTTGAGCCGTGCCGCGAGCACCGCGCTCACGTCCGAAGGCCGGATCGAGCCGCACATCCCCGACACCCGGGCGCGCGACGAGCTGGGTGCGCTGGCGCGCAGCTACGACACGCTGCTCGGCCGCCTGCAGGAATACACCAACTATCTGCAAACGCTCGGCACCAAGCTTTCGCACGAGCTGCGTACGCCGCTGACGATCGTGAGCTCATCGCTCGATAACCTGACTTCCGAGGAACCGCTGCCGGCGGCGGCACAGAACTACATCGAGCGCGCCCGCAACGGCACGAATCGCATGCATTCGATCCTCACCGCGCTGAGCGAAGCGACGCGCGTCGAGCAGATCATCGAGCACACCGAGCGCGTGCGTTTCGACCTGCGCGAGCTGCTGCAGAACATGGGCCAGGCGTACCAGCAGACGTTCGTCGGACACCGCGTCGAGGCCCGGCTCCCCGAAGAGCCCTGCTGGGTCGAGGGCTCGCCCGATCTGATCGCGCAGCTGCTCGACAAGCTCATGGACAATGCGAGCGACTTCACCGCGAAGGGCGGACCGATCGCGATCGTGCTGGAGCGCGGGCCGCGCTCGTGCACGCTGAGCGTACGCAACGAGGGCCCGCTGCTGCCACCGCTGCTCGACAACCGGCTGTTCGAATCGCTTGTCACCAGCCGCAGCAGCGTCAATGGCAAGCCGCACCTGGGCCTTGGCCTGTACATCGTGCGGCTGATCGCGGACTTCCACCGCGGCACCGTCAACGCGACGAACCTGCCCGACGACAGCGGCGTCGTCGTCAGCCTCGAGCTGCCGCTCAGTGAGAAATGGGGACATTCCTCGTTTCCGCCGCGGAAATGAGGAATGTCCCCATTTCTCACGTCGGCTGTCTTTACACCGTTCGATGTACTTTCGGGCGCGGCGCCGTCGCACTGCCGCCACAGCTCTGCATAAGTTCTTGTTTGCAGTCGAGCGCAGAGCCGCAGGCATGCCACTTGCTCCGTTGTATGCAATCGCAATCGCTTCGTGACTGGCGATTCCGAGGCAGAGAAGCGGGGATGGCACCGCGAAGGGGATGAGGGACTGAAACAAAGCGTCAGGGACCGCGCCGCCGGGTCTTTCGCATCCGGCGTTATGGGTCGGAAGGGTTGGAGCGACAGAGCAGCGTTTCCTATTTAGCCGCGCTACCCAACAACTCGAAGAAATCGTCGGCCTGGAAACGAAGAGCCCCGCAACATGCGGGGCTCTTTTTTTCAGTCACCGAGAACCCGGAGTCACTTCTTCTTCCAGGCGCCGCTCGAGTCCTGGTAGTACCAGCCGGAGCTCGCGGCGCGGGCGGCCCAGCGCTCGCTCCACGTGGTGCGGATGTCCGCCTCCCATTCCGGATGGCCGTTGGCAGCCGCGATCTCGCGGTAGAGGTTGCTGCGGTCGGCGTTCTCCTCCGCGATGAGTTTGCGCGCAGCGTTGCGCTCCGGCAGCGGGATCAGGTTCTGGTCGCGTACCTGCACCAGGCCGTCGCGAGTCATGCCGATCGAGCCGGCCGCGTAGTACTTCTCGAGCGCAGCGTGCCGATCCTTCATGGACTGCTGCAGCTGCCGGATCGCCGGCGTGTCGATGTTCAGGTTCGCCTGGCCCTGCGCCTGCGCCGGCGGGACGATGAAGTCGAGCACTGCAGCTGCGGCTGCCAGCAACACCTGCTGCGGACCGGTGTCACGATGCACGGCTCCCTGCTTGTCGTCGTCATCGCGCTTGGTCGCGGGCTGGGTGGATTTCTCCACGCCGACGACGCCATCGATGAATTTGTCCGCCGCCTTCTCGGCCGCCGCGGCCGGAAAATAAACGTTGATCGTGACGCAGGCCGAGAGGGCGAGGCAGCACGCGATCAGTTTGAGCGAAGCGTGGCGCAGCATCGTGAGCTCCTTGTTGATCCAGCGTGAATGCTAATCACTGCACGGTCGGGCCGCCAGATTTCGTGGCGTCGATCAGCTGCCGGACCAGGCGCGGCCAATCGACGCGGCGCGAGCTGCCGATGACGTCGATGCGCGGCAAGCCGCGGCCCTTGACGAGGTAGTAGCCGCCGTTCGGCGCTGGCGCAACGCCGTCCATCGCGCACACGTCGTTCTCCAGCCGGCACGACAGGCCGAGCCGCTCGTAGTTGAAGTCGTCGAAGAAGCGCATCACTCCGCGCGACAGCGCCGCCGTGACGCCGGCGCCGCCGCCGCCGCCGATGCTGCCGATGTTCTCGACCGCGCGCTGGCTGATCCGATGCCGCGAGCGGTCGTCCGGCGGCGTGTAGAGCCGCGCGTCGAAGGCGACCGGCGTCCAATTGAACAGCCGCAGGCCGTCGATGCGGCCCGACAGCTTGCCGGTGATGCGGCCGAACGAGAACGCGCCGGTCATCAGCTCCAGGTCCAGATCGTCGAATGCGACGTTCGAGTAGAAGCGCGGCCACTGCCCGAACGGCTGCTGCAGCTGCAAGTCGCTGAGCATCAGATCGCCGTCGAACACCTGCGCGCGCAGCGTCGTGCCGAGCGTGATCACGCCGTCGCGCATGCGCAGCTTGGAGAGCGTCCCGCCGATGCGGCCGCCGAACTCGGGCCAGCCGAATGCCTTGCACACGCGCTTGACGTCGATCGGCTCCAGCGTCGCGTCGACCATGAATGCGACGCTCGGCAGGCCCGCGTTGCGCACGCGAAAACTCTCCAGCGCCAATGCGCCGTCGAGCAGCGGGATGCGCGACGGCTGCAGCAACCTGAACTGCCGACCCTTGCCCGCGAATTGCAGATCGGCCCCGCCCAGCGCCAGACCGAAAATCGCCCCGCCGCGCCAGCTCAGCGCAGAAGGCGCCTCGCCGCTGCTCGCTGCAGCGTCCGAGCGCCAGTGCACCGCACCGCTCAGCCCTTCGATCGCGAAGTTCCGCACACCGTCGTCGAGCGTGAGGTCTTCGAGCGTCAGGTCGAGGCCCTGCGGCGCGCCGGCGTCGATCGCAATTTCGCCGGTGAGCTTGCCCGCGGTCTTCATCGCCTTGAAATTCGTTTCGAGCAGCAGCGGTTGCAGATAGCTTTCGTACGCGCCAGGGAATTCGATACTTGCGAGGTGCAGCGTCAATGAGCGCAGCGGCTGCTCGTTCGCGAAATCGAACCCGACTCTGCCGCTCGCCCGAGCCACCTGCGCATGGTCGAGATCGAAGCGCTCGACGGTCAGCTCGCGCGTGCCGCGCAAGCGTCCGGCGGCGTTCACGCGCATCGCATGCGACCCGAGATCGAGGAAGATCGGCTGCACGTAGGCCTGCCCCTGCGCGGAGCTCAGCTCGAATTCGAACTGCCACTCGTCC
>DATBKP010000089.1:0-88608 GCA_036555785.1 Steroidobacteraceae bacterium | reverse complement strand
CTCGTGGCTTGTCCACCACCGCTGCGTTGGTAGTCCTGGCCCGCAAGCTGGCGCGTATCGCCTTCTCCATCGTTAGGCACAACGTCGACTTCCGTCCTGAACTGGTGCAAGTCGCTTGCGCTCAACCATAGAATCTTTGCGAGAGTTATTCCGGTTCCGCCATCTTGGCGAGAAATTCCCCGTCACATGTAGCGCTCCGGCATGCCGACGATCGCGCATTGCCGGATCAGGTCGCCGATCTCGGGCGCGGGCTCGCGCGCGTGCAGGCTGTCGAGAGCGCTGCGGCTGAGACGGATTTCGTTCGGCGCATACGAGCGCATCGCCTGGTCTTCCTTGGCGTAGTGCTGCGAGGGAAAACGGAAGCGATACGTCACGCCCTGGTCGTCGGGCGTTCCCGCGTACAGCGGATTGATCTGCAGCCGGCCGCAACCGTGCGGCCACGCCGCGAACTCGCCGTGCTCGCGCAGCACCCGCGGATCGTTGGTGGCGACGAAGCTCAGCCACTTCGATTGTCGCAGCTCGGCCGCGGGCGCCGATGAGCTCAGTGCCGGGCCGAGGCGGCGCAGGTAGCGCTGCAGGATCGTTTCTTCCGTCACCATCGCCTGCGCCATCGGCGCGAACAGCTGCCGGTAGCCTTCGGGCAGCAGCTCATAGCCTTCGTTCGGCTTCACCGCGAGGTTGCCGACGCGGGTGATGACGATCGTGCCGTCGGCGTCGAGGATGCGTTGCAGCTCGACGGCGCAGCGCTTCTTCTCCAGGAAATAATGGAAGGCGTCCGAGCACAGGATGCCGCCGAAGACCCCGGCAGCGAACGGCAACGGACCGTCCGCCGGACAGCAGATGAAGTCCGCCTGCGGCGCGACGTAACTGCGCGCGATGTAGAGCTGGAAGAAGTTGCGATCGAGCCCGACCACCGGCAACGAGTGCGGCGGCGAGCTCAGATAGTGAGTCAGGTGTCCGACCCCGCAGGCGACGTCGAGTACCGGCCCGCGGTGCTGCGTGAGCACGCTCGCGAGCGACAAGGCGACGAGATGTCGCGGCTGCGCAAAGCGGTACATGAAATAGTTCATCAGCTCCTGCTTGTACCAGCCATCGTAGTAGAGCTTCAGAACCTTCATTGCGGTCGCGCGCTCGCCCAGCGCTTCGAGATCGCGCAGGAAGCGTTTGCGCCAATGCGGCGCGGCTGCTGTGGCCGTCTTCCAGCGCGCGTAGCGCGCCAGAGCGCCGACGAGCGGCAGCTGCGCGAGCCGGTCGACGAGCGGCAGATCGATCTTCGACGTCGGCGGATTGATCAGCACTTCGAACGCGCGCGCCCACGCGCCGGATTGCAACAGCTTGATGACTTCGCGGCTGGAAGGGCCCTGGAACAGCGATCCCGCGCGCGTCTCCGCTTTGACGTCGATGTACTCGTGCTCGCCGACGATGATTGGAATGCCGGCCACCACCGGGAAGCGGTGCAGGCAGCCCTTGCAGGCGAGCACGCCGTCGAGCAGGGCTTCGCCCTGGCGTCGCGCCTCGTGGCTGATCGCCACCTCGCCGTGACAGTAGGGACAACGCAGGAGTTGCAGCAGCGATGGTTTCATGAGTTCTTCAGCCTACGGCGCAGCCGTGCCACCTGCCATCGAGCGAAGGTGCCGATCGAGCTGCGCGACTCTGTCGTTCCAGCTGTTCGCGCGTGCGACTTCGCGCCGGCGGGCGCTGGCGCCGGCGTCGCGATCCTGCAGCGCCGCGTCGATCGCGTCGTGCCACTGCGCCGGCGTTTGCGCCAGGCGCACGACTTCAGCGAATTCCTGCACCGCCGGCACGGGGGCGCTCACCACTGGAATGCCGCAAGCCAGGTACTCGTGCATCTTCAGCGGATAGATCGCTTGCGTCCAAAGATTGCCGAGCCGGTAGCACATCAAGCCGACGTCGAGCGCGGCGGTGAAGCGCGCGATCTGCTCGGCCGGGCGGAAGCCGAACAGGTGGACGTTGCCGCGCGCGCGCAGTGTCGCCATCTTCTCTGCGTCGGCCGGCGGCAGCTCGTCGCTCGGGCCGACGATCACGAACTGCCAGTCGCTGCGCCGCTGCGACAGCTCGAGCAGCAGATCGAAATCGAACTTGACGCTGATCTTGCCGATGTAGCCGATGCGCGGCCGCGGGATCGCGGCGAGCTCCGCCGGTTCCGCGGCGGTCCCGGCGGCGGCGAACAGGTCGTAGTCGACGCCGTTCGGCAGGAATTGCACCTGCTTGCCGGAGCGGCGCTGCAGGTCGGCGGCAATCTCACGCGACGAGGCGAGCACCAGGTCGGCGGCAGCGAGCAGCCGGGACTCGTTCGCTTCCTCGGCGCTCGACCAGCTCGGCGTCATGCGAAACAGATCGTAGGCGTGATAGACGATGCGGTCTGGACGCAGCGCGCCGAGCAGCGGCGCGAACGTCGGATGAAACAAGTAGGCGACCAGCGGCCGGTCGGATTGCGGCAGCTGCCGGCGCCAGCGACGCGCGGCGAGCTGCATTGCTCGCGCGTCGAGCCAGCCGAAGCGCGGGACGCGCAGCGGCAGCCGGCCGCGACGATCGAGCACGACGTCGCCGCGCTGCTCGAACGAGCCGAACAGCGAAGCGCGGCGGAACTCGTCCTTGCCGCGGTCCCAGATCCGGAACGGGCCGTTCGAATACACGATGCCGTGCCGGCCGGCCAGCCGGGACAGCAGCTGCTGGCGGTTCATCCACTGGCCGTCCCAGGGGTTCGCGGCCAGCGCCACGATGCGCAGCGGGCGGCCTTCGGGATCGCGGGCGGGCAGTTCTCGTGCAGCGTTCATGCGTGGCGGCGGACTGTACTATGCCCGTCGCTCGCTTCGGATGACGGGTCGCCGCGGACTGTGACGCGGGTCGCTACGGGCCGGCGGGAGGGGTCGGAGGCGGCGTCGAAGAATATTACAGCCCCTTCGTACATACCTCCTTTGGCGTACCTCGAAGACGGTCTAACTCATTGATCGGGCTCAAACGGCGGGGCGTGGCACACCGCTTGCTTTAGTTACCTCGTCGGACTGGTTTCGGACTAAGAAAACGGAGAATGGGAATGCGCGTTATCAAGGGCTTTCTGGCTGCGGCGCTGCTGCTCGGCTCGTACGCTGCCAACGCCGTGCCGTGGTACTGGGACGATTGGCATTCGGACCTCGTGAGAGTGTCCGACGGCAATCCGTACGAGTACACGCACAACATTACGGACGGCGCCGAAGGTTATCGCCCTGGCGTAGACACCCTCAATTACGGTCGTATCAGCATCCTGGTCAGCGACGACGCGATCGGCGGCGACTTGCCGTCGTGGTTGTTCGGCGACGGTCAGGAAACGGCTGGCTTCCGTTTTGACGGTGGCAGCTGGCAGGTTTATTCCAACCCGAACGTCGATTACCTCACGGTGTTCGATTTCGTGGTGACGACCCTGCTGCAGGACGGCTACCTGCACGTCAAGATCCGGGCGAACCGCGGTGACTTTCTGTTCGGCGTGTCTCATCTGGAAGCGTGGGGCGATCGTGACACCCGCGTTCCGGAGCCGGCGTTGCTGAGCATGTTCGGTTTCGGTCTCCTCGGCCTGGGCTTCTTCGCCCGTCGCCGTCGCGCCTGATCGAACGAGTCGAGTCTTCGGACTGCGAGAGCCCCGCCCAGTGCGGGGCTCTTCGTTTCTGGGCTTCCGTGACATGCTGTAACCATGGATGCAACGGACGTCGTCGTCGTTGGCGCGGGCGTAGTCGGTCTCGCAGTGGCGCGCGCACTCGCGCAACACGGCTTCGAGACACTGGTCCTCGAGCGTCACGAGCGACCCGGGCAGGAAACGACGTCGCGCAATTCCGGCGTCATTCACTCGGGCATCTACTATCCGACCGGCAGCCTGAAAGCGCGCCTGTGCGTCCGCGGGCGCCGGCTTCTCTACGAGTTCTGCGACGCGCGGGATATCCCGCACCAGCGCTGCGGCAAGCTGATCGTTGCACCCGAAGCGCAGGTTCCGGCGCTGCGCACACTGCAACAGCGCGCGATTGCCAATGGCGTCGACGATCTCACGCTGCTCGATGGCGCACAGGTGCGCGAGCTCGAGCCCGAGGTGCGCTGTGCCGCCGGCTTGCTGTCGCCTTCGACGGGCATCGTCGACGCGCATGAGCTGCTGCTCGCGCTGATTGCGGATCTGGAAGCGAGCGGCGGGGCGCTGATTCTGCGGACGCGGGTCGAATCCGCACGCGCGCTGGGCGACGGCTTCGTCGTCACCTACGCCAGCGACGATTCTAGCGGCGAGATCCAGTGCAAATGGCTCGTCAACTCGGCAGGGCTGTCGGCGCTGGACCTGTCGCAAAGAATCGCAGGCCGCACGTCCGCCGCCCCGCGCCGCGCCTATTTCGCGAAGGGCAACTACTTTGCGTGCCACGGCGTGAAGCCGTTCCGGCGACTGGTCTACCCGATGCCGAACGAAGGCGGTCTCGGCGTGCATGCGACGCTGGACCTGGACGGCACGACGCGCTTCGGCCCCGACGTCGAATGGGTGGAGCGTCCGGACTATCACGTCGATCCGGCGCGCGCGCAGTCGTTCTACGCAGCGATTCGCGAGTACTGGCCGTCGATACCCGCAGGGTCGCTGCAGCCGGCGTACGCCGGCGTGCGTCCGAAGCTGGTGGGGCCCGGCCAGGCCGCCGCGGATTTCGAGATCTCCGTCACACGTGGACTCGTCAACCTGCTGGGCATCGAGTCGCCGGGTTTGACATCTTCCCTGGCGATCGCGCAGGCCGTCGTCGCTGCGATTGACACGAGCGGCGCTGCAGATTAGGTCACATCGCCCAACGTCCTGATCCTCATCGGCTAACCGGCGCTGGCACGTGGCGTGCAACTTCCGTTGCACAGTCATCACAAAGGGACCAGTCAGTCAATGAGCAAGCGTTTCCTCTGCAACGCGATCGGTATGGCGGCACTGCTGGGCGCGGCGAGCGCGGCGCAGGCGAGTTTCATCGAGTACGACAACATCAACCCGATCAAGTCGACGATCAACATCGTCTCGAACAACGACTTCCGCAACCGGCTCGACGACGCCGACATCGGCGTCACTCGTTACACGCTCGGCGCATCGCTGGGCGTCGACGTCGCCGGCACCATCACTTACTACTACTACGGGAAGGAAGCGGGTTATCGCAACGACTTCTGGGCGGGGAGCCTGGCTCACAGCTCCGGTTACTCGCCGACGAGCCAGAGTCTGTTCGCGAATCCGTACCAGATCGGCTCGCTGAACGTCGGCCCGGGGCTGCTCGACTTCGGCTTCTGCGCCTACAGCAGTCCGGGCCACCTGGTCGGTTGCCTCAGCAACGGCCAGAACGACGGCCGCGGCCTGTATTCGTTCCAGTCGATCGCCTACTCGATCGTCGGCGATTCCGCCTGGCTGTTCTGGGACGACTCCGGCGCGGGTCCGGACGACAACCACGACGACATGCTGATCCGTGCCGTCTTCCGTCCGAGCACCCAGGTGCCGGAGCCTGCGACGCTGACGCTGTTCGGCCTCGGGTTGCTCGGCATCGGGCTCGCGCGCCGGAAGAAGATCTAGTCCGACGACTCTGCTTCAGGCCGCCGCACTGAAACCCGCCTCACGGCGGGTTTCTTTTTTGGTGCAGGCCCCGCAGTTACTCCGTTCGATTGAGTCGCACGACGTTACAGATCGACGGTCAACGAAAGGCGTAACAGCTCCGTAAGTTTTTGAAACAGCTGCGCAATTTATCGTGGCATATGACTTGCAACTGCCTGGGCAAGTGACCGGGCGCGCCGCGGCCGGACTGAAAACGAAAGGACCAGCGAGAACAATGATGAGTGCAAAAGCAAAGATTCTGAGCAGCGCGGCGGTGGTCGCCCTGGCCGCCGTCGGCTACATGGCGCCGGCCAGTGCAGTGCCGGTCAACTGCATCGATACCACGCATGACTACATGAAGGTCGACAGCACGCTGGTGTCGTCGTGCCTGGCGGCGGGTACCGGCAACATCGGGCAGGGCGGCGGCAACGACCCGTTCCTGAACGCGCACAGCGGCTGGACCAACATCGGCGAAGGCGCCTGGACCCAGCTCACCAAGACCAAGGGCCAGACCACCGGCACGTTCAGTCTCGACTCATCCTTCTGGGACGACTACCTGACGCTCGCGATCGGCTTCAAGTTCGGCACGGGCAACCAGCCGGACGAGTGGTTCGTGTACGACCTGCAGCACCTGGTGACCTCGGGCTTCTGGACGTTCATCAACACGTTTCAGAAGGGCGGCGGTCTGTCGCACATCGTGATCTACGGCGGCGAGAAGAACGACCGCAACGTCCCCGAGCCTACGAGCCTGGGACTGCTGGGTCTGGGCCTGCTCGGCCTCGGCTTCGCGCGTCGCAAGAAGTCGTAAGCCGCGGTTCGCAGGCCGCTGAGACCAGAAACCCGCCGGAAGGCGGGTTTCTTTTTTCAGCGCTGCTTGAAGTCCTCGGGCGTCAATTGATGACGCGCGAGCAGCTTGTAGAAGTCGGTGCGATTGCGCTTCGCCAGGCGCGCCGCCTGGCTGACATTGCCGCCGGTGATCTGCAGGATCTGCGACAGATAATTGCGCGTGAACTCGTCGCGCGCCTCGTCGAAGGACGGCAGACGCGTCGGGCCGCCGCCGAGCGCCGCCTGCACGAGCTCGGCGCTCATGATCGGGCTGGTCGCCAGCGCAACGTTCTGACGCACGACGTTTTCGAGCTGACGCACGTTGCCCGGCCAGTCGGCGCTGACCAGCAGCTCGACCGCTTCCGGCGCATAGATATGACGCTGCAGCCCGCTCTCCTGCGCGATCTTCTCGAGGAAATGCGACACCAGCAGCGGCACGTCTTCGCGACGCTTGTTCAGCGATGGCATCTCGATGTGCACGACGTTGAGGCGGTAGTACAAATCCTCGCGGAAATGCCCGCCCATGATCAGCTGCTTCAGATCGCGATGCGTGGCGGAGATGATGCGCACGTTGACGGTGGTCGCCTCGGTGCTGCCGACCGGCCGCACCTGGTTCTCCTGCAGCACGCGCAGCAGCTTCACCTGCAGGCGCATCGGCATGTCGCCGATCTCGTCCAGCATCAGCGTGCCGCCATCGGCCGCCTGGAACAGTCCGCGGTGCTCGCGGATCGCGCCGGTGAAGGCGCCTTTGACGTGACCGAACAGCTCGCTCTCGAGCAGGTTCTCGGCCATCGCGCTGCAGTTGATCGCGACGAACGGCCGGTTGCGGCGCGGGCTGGCGCGGTGGATCGCGCGCGCCAGCAGCTCTTTGCCGGTGCCACTCTCGCCCGTGATCATGACGCGGGCGTCGGTGCCCGCCACCATGTGAGCCTGCGCCAACCGCTCTTCCATGATCGCGCTGCGCGTGACGATCTCGCTGCGCCAGTCTTCGGTGGTGTCCGCGAAGCCGGAAACCTTCAGCGCCTTGCCGACCTGGTCGAGCAGCTCCTGCTTGTCGACCGGCTTGGTGAGAAATGCGAATGCGCCGCTCTGCGTCGCCTGCACGGCATCGGGAATCGTGCCGTGCGCGGTGAGGATGATGACGCGCAGTCCCGGCGCGCGACTCTGAATTTCTTTCAGCAGCCCGATGCCGTCCATCTGGTCCATGCGCAGGTCGGTGATCACGAGGTCGGGGCGCACGCGGCCCAGCGCGGCGAGCGCGGCAGCAGCGCTCTCGACTGCGTCGACTTCGTAGTTCTCCGCGCGCAGACGAATCGTGAGCAGCCGCAGCAGCCCGGGATCGTCGTCAACGACTAGTAGACGAGCTTTGCGTTTCACTTGGGTTGGCATCGCGACTGCCAGGGGGCGTGGGACTGCGTTCAATGATGGACCTCTCGATTTCTTTGATCGCGTCCAGCTTCTGTTGGGCTTCGGCCAGGGCGCGGCGGAGCCGCGCATTTTCCTCGATTTGCGCCTGCACCCGCTTGTCCGAGTTTGCCTGTGACCGGCCGCGGTCGTCGAGTGTCGCCAGCAGCCGACGATTCTCCGCTTCGAGCTTCAGGCGTGCGTTCGTTTCATGCAGCAATACCGCGGCGAAGGCGCGTTCTTCCTGCGTCATCCGCTCCGGTGTCGCGAGCAGAGTTTCCAGGTGGCGCTTGCCTTCCACCGGGCTGCTCGCCGGATGTCCGGGAGTGACCAGCGCCACGGCGTAACGCAGCGTGCTCGCGGTCGTCGGGGCGCGCGTGTACTCGCGCTCGACTTCGTAGAACACGTCGGCTTGCCGGGCGGGATCCTGGCTCGACAGGCCTTCCATCGTGTCCAGATAAGCGCGCAGGCCGCTCGCGGAAATCTGCGCGGGCGCGACGATCGGCGCCGGCAGCGGCTCGCTGGTGAGCTTGTCGGTGAGCGCGCATCCGGCAAGCGCGCTCAGCACACTGGCAACGACGCAGCGGCCGAGCATGCTCACGCCGGCTCCGCTTCCAGTTGTGGTGCCAACGGCAGCCGGATGCGGAAGTGCGCTCCGGGGAACACGCCGTCCAAAATCTCCACCGAGCCTCCGTGGGCCTGCACGAATTCCGAGACGACCGACAGGCCGATCCCGGTCCCTTTCAGGTGGCCGGCCGTGGGGGCGCGGCCCGAGTAAAACGCTTCGAAAATGGCGCTGCGCTCTTCCTTCGAGATGCCCGGGCCGGTATCGGCGACATCGAGCACCAGGAGGTCCTTGTCCGCGTGTGCGTGAATAAAAATCGTACCGCCACGCGGGCTGTATTTGAGCGCATTCGACAACAGATTATCCAGGATCAGTTTCAGTTTTGCCCGGTCCGCGCGCAACTCCACGTCCTGGACCTTGAGGTCGAGGTGCACGCGTTGCGCGAGCAGCGTCAGCTGGTGCGTCTCGAGCGCCGACTTGATCAGCGGCCGCAGGCGGAAATCGGTGATTTCCAGCCCCGAGTGACGCGCCTGCCAGGCGCTGAAGGACAGCAGGTTCTCGATCAGCTGCTGCAGCTTGATGCCGTTGTCGCGCAGGATGGTCGTCACTTCGCGCTGGGCGCTGTCCAACTCACCGACCGCGCCGTCCATCAGCAGTTCCGTGCCTTCGCGAATGCTGGCGAGCGGCGTCTTGAGCTCGTGCGACATGTGCCGCAGGAAGCGGTTACGTTCCTGCGCGAGCTCCAGCAGGCGCACGCGCAGCCACTCGAGCTGGCGGCCGAGGTTCACCAGGTCGGTCGGGCCACGGACGACGATCGCCTTGGAGAACGTACCTTTACCGAGCTGGCTGATGGCGCTGTCGATCGCCCGGATCGGGCGCATGAGCAGGAATGTGAACACGGTGACCAGCAGCGCCGTCAGCAGGATCAGCGCCGCGGACTGCCAGAACAGATATTGCTGCGTCTCCGCCGTCACGGTCTGCAGCCGCGACAGGCCGGTCTCGATGCCCTCGCCCGCGGAGGCCGACAGCTGAAAGGCCGCCTGCCACATGGGCGCAATCGCTTCGACTGCGTCACGCACCAGCTCGGGACTTGCCTGACCCCTCGCCAGCAATGCGCCGTCGACCTTGCGCAGCGATTGCCGGAGCGCCTGCAGCTGTGTGCGGCGGTCGTCGGCCGTCGCCGTCTCGATGTTGTTCAGCGTGACGAGGAAGCGCTCGCGGCTGTCGCGATACACCTCGACCAGCCCGGGGTCGTTCAGCACCTGGTACAGCTTGGCGCTGCGTTCGATCGATGCGATCTGCTGAAACAGTTGCTGCGTGAGATGCGCCGTCTCCACGCCGCTGCGGACCAGCGCCGCGCTCTCTTCCGAGAGCGCCCGCACCTTGGTGGCAGCGATCACGACCGCCAGCAGCAACGGCACCGAGACCAGCGCGAAGCCGGTCAGCATCAAGCTGCTCAGGGACTTGGGGCGGGGCAGACGCATTGCGCGCATTCTAGCGCCTTAACGCCGCCCGGAGCTTGTGCCGCGCGTCGCAAACCGCGCCGACGCCGGCGCATTTTTGGCTAGGAATTCCGCTGTAATTGCGGCTCGCGCTGCAACCGGCGCTCCCACTCCAGCTGCGAGCGGATGATCGCTTCCAGGTTGTCATGCCGCGGCGACCAGCTCAGCAGCCGGCGGATGCGCTCGGCCCGGGCGATCAGTGACGGCGGGTCGCCGGCGCGCCGCGGCGCTTCCACCGTCCGCAGCGGACGCCCGTTCAGACGATCGACCATCGCGATCACTTCGCGGACGCTGTAGCCGTGGCCGTAACCGCAGTTCAGCGTCGCCGACGCGCCGCCGCGGCGCAGGTATTCGAGCGCTCCGAGGTGCGCGTCCGCGAGGTCTTCGACGTGAATGTAATCGCGTACGCCGGTGCCGTCGGGCGTCGGGTAATCGGTGCCGAAGATCGACACGTGCGGGCGCTTGCCAACCGCGACCTCGCACGCGACCTTGGTGAGCAGCGTGCCGTTGATCGTCGACTGGCCGATGCGTCCGCCGGGGTCCGAGCCGGCGACGTTAAAGTAGCGCAGCACCACGTAGCGCAGGTCAGTGGCCGCGCCGAGGTCGCGCAGCATCCACTCGCTCATCAGCTTCGACGTGCCGTACGGGTTGATCGGCGCGGTCGGCGAGTCCTCGGCCGCGACGCCGCCGTCCGGAATACCGTACACGGCGGCGGTTGAAGAAAATACGAAGTGGCGGACGCCCGCTTCCTGGCAGCATTGCAGCAGCGTGCGCGTCGCGCAGGTGTTGTTGCCGTAGTATTTCAGCGGATTGGTGACGGACTCCGGCACGATGGTATGAGCGGCGAAGTGCATCACCGTCTCGACGCCGCGCTCGCGCAGCAAGCGGGTTACCAGCTCGCGATCGCCGGTATCGCCGACCACCAGCTCGCCATGGACGACCGCCGAGCGGAAACCCGAAGTCAGCGTGTCGAGAACGACTACATTTTCATTGCGTTCGCCGAGCTGGCGGACGACGTGGCTGCCGATGTACCCGGCGCCGCCGGTCACGAGAATTGTCATGATGAAGAAGTATCCGTTATCGCCCGCAGGTTCCACAATTCGTCCATGAGTCGCACTCCTTCCGGGCCGGGCAGCCCGCATCCTTACGATCGTCTGACGCCCGACGTCATCATCGCGGCGGTCGAATCGCTCGGCTACGTCTCGGACCGCCGCATCCTGGCGCTGAACAGTTACGAGAATCGCGTGTACCAGGTCGGCGTGGAACGCGGCGCGCCGCTGGTAGCGAAGTTTTACCGGCCGCAGCGCTGGAGCAGCGCTGCGATCGCCGAGGAGCACGGCTTCGCGCTCGAGCTCGCGGCCGCGGAAATTCCGATCGTGCCGCCGCTGGTGCAGGACGGCCGCACGCTGTTCGAGTACGAAGGCTTCGGCTTCGCCGTGTTCGAGCGGCGCGGCGGGCGCTGGCCGGAGCTCGGCACGCGCACCGAGCGCGAGTGGATGGGCCGCTTCCTCGGCCGCATTCACCTGGTCGGCCGGCGGCAGCGCTTTCGTCATCGCGGTCGCATCGACATCGAGCGGCTCGGCCAGGAGCCGCGCGATTACCTGCTGGCGTGCGACTGGATTCCGCCGCACCTGCAGACGGCCTACGAGTCGCTGACCGAAGACCTGCTCGGCGAGATCCGTACCGCATTCGCAACCGCGCAGGGCGTGGCCGACGCTCGGCTGCACGGCGACTGCCATCGCGGCAACGTGCTTTGGACCGATGCCGGGCCGCACTTCGTCGATCTCGACGACTGCCTGATGGGACCTGCGATCCAGGATCTGTGGATGCTGCTGTCGGGCACGCGTAGCGAAATGAGCGAGCAGCTGTCGCACCTGCTCGAAGGCTACTCGCACTTCTCCACTTTCGACGCGCGCGAGCTGGTGCTGGTCGAGAGCCTGCGCACGCTGCGCATGATCCACTACTCGGCGTGGCTGGCGCGCCGCTGGAGCGATCCGGCGTTTCCGGCCGCATTCCCCTGGTTCATCGAGCCGCGCTACTGGGAGAACCAGGTCCTGGCGTTGCGCGAGCAGCTGGCTGCGATTGCGGAAGGCCCGCTCGAGTTGTAGCGCGGCGGCCGACGCCAAACCGGGACTGCGAAGCCCTTGGTTTTCGTCGTAGCGTCCGCTGTGGTAGGTTCGGCGCGCCCGGAATGGACCGGATGACCTCGCCGCCCATGAATTCGCATTATCTGAGATTGGTTCGATCGGCCGCCGTCACTACGACTGCGGCTGTGCTGCTGGCTGCATGCGGCGGGGGCGGGGGTGGGGGCGGCAGTCAGCCGCCGCCGACCACCGTCACGATCAGCGGTCGCATCACGTTCGACCGCATCCCGTTCGACATGACTTTCGGCAACGGCCTCAACCCTGCGGCCACGTTCCAGGCGCCGGCCCGCGAAGTGACGGTGCAGGCAATCGCGTCGGCCGGTGGCACGGTGCTCGCCACCGGCACGACCGACACGAGCGGTAACTATTCGCTCAGCGTTCCCGCCAACACCGATCTGTTCATCCGCGCACGCGCGGAGATGATCAAGACCGGAACCGCGCCGACCTGGAATTTCTCGGTCCGCAACAACACCAACTCCGATGCGCTCTACGCAGTGGACGGCGCGGCGGCGACCAGCGGCACCGCGAACAGTACGCGCGATCTGAACGCTCCGAGCGGCTTCGGCGCGATCAATTACACGGGCGAACGAGCCGCGGCGCCGTTCGCGATCCTCGATACCGTGTTCAAGGCGAAGGAGCTGGTGCTCACCGCGACGCCCGCTGCCGCGTTCCCCGCATTGAGCCTGTTCTGGAGCGAAGACAACCGGCCGACGGCGGGGCGCTTCTGCCCCAACGACGGCGACATCGGCACGTCGAGCTACATCGTGTTCACCGGCAACGAGACGGACCAGTGCAGTCCGCCCGCCACCAATCCGGACGGCATCTACATCCTCGGCGATTTCTCCGTCGGCGATACCGACGAGTTCGACGAATCGGTGCTCGCGCACGAGTTCGGTCACTACGTCGAGGATCAGTTCGGTCGCTCCGATTCGATCGGCGGCGAGCACGGCGGCAGCACCACCCTGGTTGATCTGCGGGTCGCCTTCGGCGAAGGCTGGGGCAACGCATTCTCGTCCATGGTGCGCAACGACCCGATTTACCGCGACTCCTTCGGCGGCGTCGACCAGGACTTCCAGCTCGACCTGGAGAGCGACGACCCAAACAACGAAGGCTGGTTCTCGGAAGCGTCGGTCGGCGAGATTCTCTGGGACCTGTTCGATCCGGCCAACGAGCCCGGCGACGGCATCGCGCTGGGCTTCCCACCGATCTACGCCGCGATCACCAGCTCGCACGTCGTCGACACCGACGCGCTGACCAGCATCTACCCGTTCATCGTAGCGTTGCGCACGACCCCGGGTATTTCGCAGGCGGACCTCAACGACCTGCTCGACGGCGAGAACATCCACGTGGTCGACGATTTCGGCGCGACTGAGACGAACGATGGTAGCAATGGCGCGGATCCCGAGATCCTGCCTATCTACAAGACGATTTCTCTGAATACTCCAAAGACGGTCTGCAGCCGTTCGCCGTTCGGTAACACGGACACCAACAAGCTCGGCAACCGCGTCTTCCTGCGGTTCGACAACAACGCGTCGCGGCTAGTCTCCATTCAGGCGGACGGCACGACCGACGGTGCCGGGACCACCTTCGCCACCGATCCGGACATTTTCGTGCTGAGCCGCGGCGAGCTGGTGCAGTTCGGGACGTCCGCGCCGGCCGGCCCGGCGCCGCACAACACGGCGGGTCACGAGGCGATTGCGGCGTTCCAGCTGCCCGCGGGCACGTTCATCATCGAGGTCTACGATTTCGAGCTCGATCTGGTGGCGGGCACGCAGCCGCGGTGCATGGACGTTGTGGTCTCGGGCAATTGATGGGCAGCTCATTGAACAGGGGCATGATCAGGATGAACCGTCTAGCCATCTCTCTTGCGATCGCGAGCGTCGCGCTCGCTGCCTGCGGCTCGGATTCGGATCCCGAAGCGACCGCCGCTAAAACCCCGCAGCCCGCCAAGGCGGCTGCGGCACCCGTGGACCCGCTGCTGAAAATGGCGCAGGCGGTCGGCAACGGCAAGCCGGGTGCTGCCGTCGAGATCCGCTACGACTTCGGCTCGAAGCCGACCGTCGGCACGCCCACCGAGTTGCAGATCGCGTTCGTCCCGCATGCGGGCGTCGATGCGATGCAAGTCGCGGTCAACGGCATGGAGGGTGTGACCCTGGCTGGCCCGCTGACCGCGACGTTCGCGCAGGTCGAGCCGCAGAAGCCGTACTTCCACACCGTGTCCGTGCTCCCGGACCACGGCGGCGTGTTCTACCTGTCGGTGGTCGTCACGACGCAGATCGGCAACCAGAACCTGAGCCGCACCTTCTCGGTGCCGTTCGTGGTCGGCAATGTGCCGGCACAGCAGAAGCCGGCGCCACAGACCGACGCGGCGGGCCAGGCCGTCCAGCCCGCCAAGGCGAAGGAAACGACCAAACAGTCGGGCTGAAGAAGTCGGGCCAACTCCCGGCCTACAGGGTACAATCCGCGGCCCTTTCGGCTGCAGATCCGCCCTGCCGTGTCCACCGCTCAGCTCCGCAACATCGCCATCATCGCGCACGTCGATCATGGCAAGACCACGCTCGTCGATCAGCTCCTGAAACAGTCGGGCACGCTCGACGCACGCAAGGCCGTGCCCGAGCGGGTCATGGATTCGAACGCGCTGGAGCGCGAGCGCGGCATCACGATCCTGGCGAAGAACACGGCGATCCAGTGGCGCGACTTCCGCATCAACATCGTCGACACGCCGGGGCACGCCGACTTCGGCGGCGAAGTGGAGCGCGTGCTGTCGATGGTCGACTCGGTATTGTTGCTGGTCGACGCGGTCGACGGGCCCATGCCGCAGACGCGCTTCGTCACGCAGAAAGCTTTCAAGCACGGGCTGCGGCCGATCGTGGTCATCAACAAGATCGACCGCGAAGAGGCGCGCCCGCACTGGGTGCTCGACCAGACCTTCGACCTGTTCGACAAGCTCGGCGCGAGCGAGCCGCAGCTCGATTTCCCGGTCGTGTACGCCTCGGCGCTGCGCGGCTTTGCCGGCAACGAGCCAGGCGAGCCCGCCGCCGACATGACGCCGCTGTTCGAGGCCATCGTCAAGAACTGCCCGCCGCCGGACGTCGATGAGAACGGCCCGCTGCAGCTGCAGGTGAGCCTGCTCGACTATTCGAGCTACGTCGGCGCCATCGGCATCGGTCGCATCAAGCGCGGCCGCATCAGGCGCAATAGCCCGGTCGTGGTCGTCGACCGCGAAGGCAAGGTGCGCAACGAGCGCATCATGCAGGTGATGGGCTTCCTCGGCCTGCAGCGCGTCGAGGTGGAGGAGGCGAGCGCCGGCGACATCGTCGCGTTCGCGGGCATCGAGTATCCCGAGATCTCCGAGACGATCTGCGACCCGATTCAGCCGGAAGCGCTGCCGCACCTGGTGGTCGACGAGCCGACGATCAGCATGACGTTCGAGGTCAACACCTCGCCGTTCTGCGGCCGCGACGGCAAGTACGTGACCAGCCGGCAGATCCGCGAGCGCCTGCTGCGCGAGGCAATGACCAACGTCGCATTGCGGGTCGAGGAGACCGACGATCCCGACAAGTTCCGCGTCTACGGTCGCGGCGAGCTGCACCTCGGCGTGCTGCTCGAGAACATGCGGCGCGAAGGTTACGAGCTCGCGGTGTCGCGGCCCAAGGTCGTCATCAAGGAGATCGAAGGCCAGGCGTGCGAGCCGTACGAGACGCTCGCTGTCGATCTCGACGAGAGCTCGCAGGGCGCGATCATGCAGGAGCTCGGCGAGCGCGGCGGCCAGCTCACCGGCATGTACCCCGACGGCAAGGGCCGCGTGCGGCTCGACTACGTGATTCCCTCGCGCGGCCTGATCGGCTTTCAGACCGAGTTCCGCACGCTGACGTCCGGCACCGGCATCATGCATCACATCTTCGATCACTTCGGCCCGGTGCTGGAGCGCGAGATCGGCCAGCGTACCAACGGCGTGCTGATTTCGAACGCACAGGGCAAGGCGCTCGCCTACGCGCTGTTCAACCTGCAGGAGCGCGGCCGGCTGATGACCGCGCACGGCGACGAGGTCTACGAAGGCCAGATCGTCGGCATCCACAGCCGCGACAACGACCTGGTGGTGAACCCGCTCAAGGCGAAGAAGCTCACCAACATCCGCGCGGCCGGCCGCGACGAGAACATCATCCTGGTCCCGCCGATCCGCTACACGCTGGAGCAGGCGATGGAGTTCATCGCCGACGACGAGCTGGTCGAAGTGACGCCCACGCAGATCCGGCTGCGCAAGCGCGCGCTCAAGGAGCACGAGCGCAAGCGGGCCGGGCGCGAAGAAGAAACGGCAGAATAGTCCTACGCGACATAAGTCGCGGTTTCTGACATAAAACCGCGAGCTGCTTCACACCGCCGCGCGCGTCCGCCGCCCTACGATGCCGGGACAGCCTGTGCTGAATTGCCCGGTTTTCGCCCGACTTTCTGCTGCGGATGGGGACGATGCATCGACTGCTCGACAAGCAGGTCAAGGACGCGCTTGGGCCGGACGGCGAGATCGACGTCGCCAGACTGCTCGCCGCCATCGACGTCACTTACTCGCGCACCGACGACGAGCGTCGCGGCATCGTTCGCTCGATGCAGCTCATGTCCGACGAGGCCACCGCGCTGACGCGCGAGCTGCGCGAGAGCACCGCCAGCCAGCTGCAGGCCGTGCTCGATCACGTCAAGGACGTCATCGTCACCGTCGACGAAGCCGGGCACATCGTTTCCCTCAACGCCACCGGCCAGCGCGTGTTCGGTCACGCGGAAGCGGAGATCGCCGGTCGCGCGCTCAGCTTCCTGCTGCCCCAGCTGGCCGACAAGCAGACGCTGGCAGGACAACTCGAGCAGCTCGCAGCGCGGCTCGACGACACGCAGGTCGACCTGGCGCCGCACGAAACGCTGGGACTGCATTCCAACGGCACGTACTTCCCCGCCGAGCTCGCCGTCAGCAAGACGCTGCTGAACCGCCGCACGCTGTACATCGTCTGCTTGCGCGACACGACCGATCGCAAGGCAGCAGACGCCGCGCTGCGGGACAGCGAAGCCCGCTATCGCACGCTGGTCGAGCACGCACCCGAGATCATCGTGGTCGTCGATCTCGACCGCAATCGGCTCGCGGACGTCAACGAGAATGCCGTGCGTTTCTTCAAGATGGACCGCACGGTGCTGCTGACCAGCAGTCCCGACGTCCTCAGCCCGCCGCAGCAGCCCGACGGCTCGTTCTCGGCCGACGCCAATCGCTCGCAGTTCGAGCTGACGCTGGCCGGCGAGACGCCGGTGCTCGAATGGGTGTTCCGCGACGCGCTCGGCAACGACATTCCGTGCGAGGTGCGCTGGGTGCGCCTGCAGTCCGGCGAGCACCGGCTGATCCGCGGCAGCATCACCGACATCACCGAGCGCAAGCGCAGCGAGTTGCTCGCGGCGGGCGAGCGGCGCGTGTTCGAGCGCCTCGCGGCGAACGTCGATCTGCGCATCACGCTCGAGGCGATCACCGAAGTCACCGAGCGCGCCTCGCCCGACACTGCTTGCGCGCTGCGGCTGCTCGACGAAAGAGGTACGCGCCTGAACCTGAGCGCCGGCCCGCGTCTGCCCGCCGATTACGCGCGCGCGTCGGAGTCGATCGAGGTCGCGGTGCGTAACGGTTCCTGCGCGGCGGCCGTCTATCTGCAGCGGCAAGTCATCGTCGCCGACATCGCTCGCGACGCGCTGTGGGAGAACATGCGCGACGTGGTGCTCGCAGCCGGCCTGCGCAGCTGCTGGTCGACGCTCATTCATGCGTCCGATGGGCGCATCCTCGGCACGCTGGCGTTGTACTTCAGGATGCCGCGCAGTCCGCAGCGGCGCGATTTCGAGCTGATGGCGCGCATGACGCAGCTCGCCGGCATCGCCATCGAGCGGCGCAGCGCGGAAGGCGCGCTGCGCGCGAGCGAGGCGCGCTATCGCCGCCTGTTCGACAACGTGCTGGAAGGCGTCTACAGCTCGACGCGCGACGGCCGGTTCCTGTCGGTGAATCCCGCGCTGGCCCGCATGGTCGGCTTCTCTTCGCCCGCCGAGTTGCTGCTGCAGGCGCCGGAGACGATCTATCACAATCCACTGGAGCGCGTCGCGATCATCGAAGCGCTCGAGCGCGACGGCGAGATCCGCAACGCGGAGTTCCAGCTGCAGCGCGTCGACGGCACCACACTGACCGTGATCGAAAGCGCGCGCGCCGTAAAAGACGAGCACGGCAACCTGATCGGCTACGAAGGCACGATCTCCGACATCAGCGAGCGCAAGCGCGCCGAAACCGCTGTGTTCGAGGAGAAGGAAAAAGCGCAGGTCACGCTGCAGTCGATCGGCGACGCGGTCATCACCACCGACGCGGCGGGCCGCATCGAGTACCTCAATCCGGTCGCGGAGGATCTCACCGGCTGGGATTCGAGCGAGGCGCAGGGACGCTCGCTGCGCGAAGTGTTCAACATCCTCAACGAAGTGACGCGTGAGCCGCTCGAAGACCCGGTGACACGCTCGCTGCGCGAAGGCACCGTGATCGCGGTGACGGACCAGACCGTGCTGGTCAATCGCCGCGGCCAGGAAATCGCCATCCAGGACTCCGCCGCGCCGATCCGCGATCGTCTCGGCCGCATCATCGGCGCGGTCATGGTGTTCCATGACGTGAGCCGCGAGCGGCGCCTGCGCCGCGCGCTCGCCTACCAGGCCAGCCACGACGCGCTGACCGGCCTGATCAACCGCCGCGAGTTCGAGAATCGCCTGAACGAAGCGTTGCTGACGGCGCGCTCCGACGAACACACGACACACGTCCTGCTGTACCTGGACCTCGACCAGTTCAAGCTGGTCAACGACACGTGCGGCCACCAGGCCGGCGACCGCCTGCTCAAGCAGATCACGGGCATCCTGCAGACGCGCATCCGCACCAGCGACACGATTGCGCGCCTCGGCGGCGACGAGTTCGGCATCCTGCTGCAGGATTGCACCGCCGACCGCGCCGCCAAGATTGCCGACAGCCTGCGCCAGGCGATCCGCGAATACCGGTTCGAATGGCAGGACGGCGCGATGAACGTCGGCGTCAGCATCGGCATCGTCGAAATCAACAGCGCGAGCGAGAGTATCGGCAGCGTGCTCAGCGCTGCGGACGTCGCGTGCTACGCGGCCAAGGACTCGGGCCGCAACCGCGTGCACATGTACCAGTACGGGGCCGCGCCGGAGCGCCATCGCGAGATGCAATGGGTTTCGCGACTGACGCGCGCCTGCGAAGAGAACCGCCTGGAGCTCTACTATCAGCCGATCGTGCCGATCGGCAACAACCGCGACCCGCGCGGCCACTACGAGCTGCTGGTGCGCATGCGCGACGAGAACGGCGCGCTGGTGCTGCCGGCGGAGTTCATTCCGGCCGCGGAGCGCTACAACGTGATGCCGATGATCGACCGCTGGGTCGTGAGCCAGGCGCTAGGCACGCTCGCGCACTATCGCACCGACGGCGATGCGCGCCACGGCTACACGCTGTCGATCAACCTCTCGGGCACGTCGCTCAACGACGACCGCTTCCTCGAGTTCCTGATCAACGAGCTGCAGACCTACGATCTGAGCCCGGGGGCGGTGTGCTTCGAGATCACCGAGACCGCCGCGATCTCCAACCTGCCGAACGTCGTGCACTTCATGCGCGAGTTCCGCTCGCGCGGCTGCCAGTTCTCGCTCGACGACTTCGGCAGCGGCCTGTCCTCGTTCATGTACCTGAAGAACCTGCCGGTCGACTATCTGAAGATCGACGGCCAGTTCATCCAGAACGTCACCACCGACCACGTCGATCGCAGCATGGTGGAGGCGATCACGCAGGTCGGTCGCGCCATGGGCATCAAGACCGTCGCCGAGCGGGTCGAGAGCGCCGAAGTGCTCGCCTGTCTCGCCGACATCGGTGTCGAGTACGCGCAGGGCATCTTCATCGCCGTGCCGCAGTCGGTCGAATCGCTGAGCCGCATCACGCGCACGCACCCGAAACTCAAGCTGGTACATTCGGCCTGATCCCCTGCGCGAGCGGGCGGCGTACAATCGCGACACCTTGCGGGTGTCCGAATAATGACCACTACGCCTTTCGATTCGATCCGCATCTACGTGCTGTGGGCGCCGCCCGGCGGCGGCAACGAAGGCCCGGGCATGCAGGTTGCGATGGCGCTGAACGACAGCCTGTCCGGCTCGGCCAGCAAGCGCGACACGGCAGGACTGGGCATCACGGTGCGGCATCGCAGCCGGCAGTGGCCGAACAAGCAGGGCGTGTCGACGTTCCGGCCGATCGACTTCGACGCCGCCGAGTGCAACGTGATCATCGCCGTGTACACCGACGTGATGCACGGCCGGGACGAGTGGCGCGACTATCTCCGCCAGATCTATAAGACCTACGAACAGCGCGGCGGAGTCGATCTGCTCCTGCCCATCATTCTGTCGAAGGTTCCGGGCGCGCGGCCGAGCTGGGGACAGGTGCAGGGCATCGCCCGCGACGAATACTTGAGCACCGACGGCAAAGGACTTTCGCCGTCAGGCCTGCGCCGTCTCATTCTCGACGTGCTGTCGCGCATCCTCGAGAAGGTGCGTCCCAACACGGCCGCAGACCAACCGAAGAAAGTCACGATCTTTCTCAGCCACGCGAAGCAGGACGGGGTCGATGCCGCGACGCTGGTGGAGCAGTTCGGTCGCCTCAAGCCGAGCTCCGGGGTACCCGGGGTCGGCCTGTTCTATGACGTCGCGCACACGCTGACCGGCGCGAACTTCGACGAGCAGTTTCTCGGCGCCATCAAAGAATGCGTGTTCCTCGCGATCGTGACCGATGCCTATCACGGCCGCCCGTGGTGCCAGTGGGAGCTGCTGCGCGCGAAGCAGTGGCAACGGCCTATCGTGGTCTGGGATCGCACGGACGAGGGCACGGCGCGCAGCTTCCCGTATCTGGGCAACGTTCCGGTGGTGCGCACGCCGAACCTCGACGGCGCGAGCGACGATCTGGTGGAGAACCTGCTGATCCAGGTGCTGGTGGAAGCGATTCGCATGCAGGTCTGGGAAAACGACGCGCGCCGGCGCATGAGCGCGATCGCGGGCAGTCGTTACGACAAGGTCGCGTACTTCGCCCGCCCGCCGGAGCTCGCGGATATCGCTTACCAATGCCGCGCTCGGGAAATCAGCGTGATCGTTTATCCCGATCCGCCGATCGGCAAGGACGAGCGCTCGCTCTTCGAGGCGGTACTGCCCGGCGTGTTGTTGCTGTCGTTGGGCGAGGTGCAGCAGTAATGGCCGCCGCCACCGGTTCCGGCATGGACGCGCTCGCCGGACGCACCCTCGCGATCTCGACCTCGGAAACGCCCGATCTGATGACGCTCGGTCTGCTCGACGGAGAGGATCGCCGCGTGCTGCGCGCCGTGCTCACTCCGCTCGTGTATCACGGTGCACGCGTTGCCTACGGCGGCCGCATCGACACCAAGAGCAAGACCAACTTCACCAAGGAGATCGGCGGCCAGCTGGCCGAGGCGTATCGGCGCGCCGAGATCCAGTCGGGCGTGCGGCCGATGATCCACTACCTGCGTGCGAGCGATGCGCGCAAGACGGACCAGACGATGTCGAAGGAGGAGAAGCTCTTCAGGCATTGCCGGCAGCTGGGCTGGGCCAGCGAGATCCGCCTGTTCGATGACATGAACCTGGTCGCCCGGCTGCTGCCGACTGGCGAGATCGTGGACGTCGTGCTGTCCGGGCAGGAGAAGATCGCCGTCAGCAACGCAGCGGAGCTCGGCGCTCTGCCGGCGATCGCAGCGCTGCTGGCGCCCGCGGGCACGAAGGACGACCTGACGAGCTTGCGCACCTTGATGGCCCGCGACACGGACGCTCGCATCGTCATGAGCGGATGGCTCAAGACGGACGAGGGCGGACATTCGGGCATCGCGGAGGAAGCGCTGCTGACGCTTGCGGCCTCCAAGCCGCTGTTCGTGATCGGCGGCGTCGGCGGCGCGAGCCGCGACGTCGCTGGCGCACTGGGGTTGATCGATGCCGCAGATCTGATCGTGCGCACGGAGTCACGGCCCGTCTACGAGCAGCAGCTCGCCGAGCTCAAGACATGGGCGGACAAATACCGCGCGTGGGCCACCGAGAAGGGGCTATGGGACGCGGTGCTGCGACTGGCCAACTCCGACAGTCCCCGCGAGATCGGAGAACTGATCCTGCAGTTGCTGCTGCGAGCGGGCGTGACTAGTCTGCCGCCGCAACCGCCGCCCGCTGCGGCCGGCGCGTGATCCAGACCAGGGCGATCAACGCCACGCACAGCCAGCCGCTGATCCAGAAGTAGTCGAGCACAGCTTTCAGATACGCCTGGCCGGTGAGTGTGCGCGCCAACGCCCCGAGTGCTTGCAAGTCGCTCAGGCCCAGGCTGTGCAGCGTGTCCAGCGAACGCTGCAGCGGAACGTCGTAGACGCTGGTCGCTTCCGCCAGCCGGCTCTGATGGAACGCTGCATGACGATCCCAGAACGTCGTGACGATCGAGGTCGCGAATGCACCGGCGGTGATGCGCGCGAAGTTCGACAGGCCGGATGCCGCTGGCAAGCGCGCCTGTGGAATGCCGTCCAGCAGGATGCTCAGCATCGCGATGAAGAACGTCGCCATGGCGATGCCCTGCACCAGCAGCGGCAGGACGTAGGCGCTGAAGCTCGCGTCGGCCGTGTAGCCCGCGCGCATGAAATAGGAGGCGGCGAACGCCGCGAAGGCGATCGATGCGAACAGCCGCGCGTCGAGGCGATCGACATACCGGCCGATGATCGGCGAGATCAGCAGCGCGACGACACCGCTCGGCGCCGCGACCAGGCCGGCCCACGTCGCCGTGTAGCCGAGCCAGCTCTGCATCCACAACGGCTGGATCACGACTGAGCCGAAGAAGATTGCATAGCCGAGGCAGAAGGCCAGCGTGCCGAGAGCGAAGTTGCGGCTGCGGAACAGGCTCAGGTCGACGATCGGGTGCTTCTCGCCCAGCTCCCAGATGATGAAGGCGACGAAGCCGACGGCGGCGATGATGGCCTCGGTCAGGATCAGCGGCGATGCGAACCAGTCGCGGTCCTTGCCGGTGTCGAGCATGATCTGCAGCGCGCCGACCCACACCACCAGCAGCCCCAGGCCGACGACGTCGATCGGCAGCTTGCGCGTCGGCGTCTCGCGCGCCTTCAGTCCCTGCCAGCAGATGAGCGCGCAGAACAGGCCGATCGGCACGTTGATGTAGAAGATCCACGGCCACGAATAGTTGTCCGAGATGTGGCCGCCGAGGATCGGCCCGGCGACCGGCGCCACCAGCGTGGTCATCGACCAGATCGCGAGCGCGGCGCCTTTCCTGTTCGGCGGAAAGATCGACAGCAGCAGCGCCTGCGATCCCGGCACCATCGGACCGGATACAGCGCCTTGCAACACGCGGAAGGCGACGAGTGAGGACAGGCTCCAGGCGATGCCGCACAGGAAGGAGGCGATGGTGAACATGAGCACCGAGGCGACGAACACGCGCACGACGCCGAAGCGCTGCATGAGCCAGCCGGTGAGCGGTACCGAGATCCCGTTGGCGACTGCGAACGAGGTGATCACCCAGGTGCCCTGGTCGCTCGAGACGCCCAGGTTGCCGGCGATCGTCGGAATGGAAACGTTCGCAATGGTCGTATCGAGCACCTGCATGAAGGTGCCGAGCGCCAGCGCGGTGGCGATCAGCGCGCGCGAGCCGCCGAACTCGGGAACTGCAGCGGCGGCGGGAGCGCTCACGGCGCAGCAGCACCGGTTTCGGGCCGGCCGGCGTTCGCCGAGATGATCGAGGCGATCTGACGCGCTACCGCCGCGTTGCCGTCATCGCTGACTGCAAGCTGCCGGGGCGTTGCGCGCACCTGCTGCGCGACCAGCGGACCGGAGGTGTCGTGCAGATCGACGGTTACGTCCATCGACAGGCCGATGCGCAGCGGATGATCGACCAGCTCCTTGGGATCGAGCGCGATGCGCACGGGCACGCGCTGCACGATCTTGATCCAGTTGCCGCTGGCGTTCTGCGCAGGAAGCACGGCGAAAGCGCTGCCACTGCCTGCACCGAGACCGGCAATGTGGCCGTGGTACGTCACATCGCCGCCGTAGAGATCGGCATGCAGCTCGACCGGCTGCCCGATCCGGATATCGGCCAGCTGCACCTCTTTGAAGTTGGCATCGACCCACGCTCCGGACAATGCGGCCACTGCCATCAGCGGTGCACCCGGCGCGATACGCGTGCCAATCTGCACGGTTCGGCGCGCGACTGTGCCATCGGCGGGCGCAACGATGCGCGTGCGACTCAGGGCCAATGCCGCTTCCCGCACGCGCGCCGAGGCTGCGAGCACTTGCGGATGCGTTTCGAGCGTGGTGCCTTCGATCTGCGCCTGGGTGCTCGCCAGGGAGTCGCGGGTGGAAGCCAGCGACGCTGCGAGCTGCGCTTCCTGATCGCGCACATGCTGCATCTCTTCGGCTGAGACGGCGCCGTCCTGGCCGGCTTGCTCGCGCCGCTTCACGTCCGCGCGCGCCGCGTCGAGCAGCACGGAACGCTCACGGATCTGCGCGCGCAGGCCATCCGCCTGTGAGAAGAGGGCGCGGACCTGGCGAACGGTGCGCGCCAGCTCGGCCTGGGCCGACGCCATTGCGATCTCCGCGTCTGCACGATCCAGCTCGACTAATGGCTGGCCGCGCTGGACGTGCTGCGTATCGTCCACGAAGACAGCGGTCACGGTGCCGCTCACTTCGCTCGTGATCTGCATGACATCGGCGGCGACGTAAGCATCGTCGGTCGATTCGTAGAAGCGCGCGTGCAGTAGCTGGTAAGCGCCATAGGCGATACCCGCAACGAGGACCACGGCGCCGAGAATCAGCAGCCGCTTCTTGCGCAGGCCGTTCGCGGGCGCCTCAGGGGGCGTAGGGTCGGTGGCATTCATTACGGAGCTCCGGAGCTCGACACTTGCGCGGCAGCGGGATCGAAGCTGCCGCCCAGTGCGAGTAGCAAATTCATGCGCGCGAGGAGGCGATTGCTCTGCGCCGACACGAGCGCGCGGCGCGCCTCGAGCACGCGCGACTCGGTATCCAGCACGACGATCTGCGTCGTCAGGCCGGCGCCATAGCGGCGTTGCGCCAGCTCGTGCGCGGCGCTCGCCGCATCGAGCGTTGTCTGCAGCTCGCTGATTTGTCGCGATAGCGAATCGTTCAGCGTGAGCTGGTCGGATGCATCGCGGACAGCGTCGAGCACCGCGCCGTTGTAGCTCGCAGTAGCGGCATCGAGATCGGCAGTCGCGCCCTTGTAGGCGGCGCGCAGGCGCTTCGCATCGAAGATCGGGAGGTGGATGGCGGGACCGATGCCGTAAATGCGGCTGCCGCTCTCGACCAGCTCATCCAGGCCGATGGCTTGTGTGCCAACCAGCGCAGTGAGGCTGATGTTCGGATAGAACGCAGCGTGTGCGGCGGCGCGTCCTGCAGTAGCGGCCTCGACGCGTTCGCGCGCCGCGAGTACGTCGGGACGATGCGCCAGCAGATCGAGCGGCAGTTTCTCCGGTAGCGGCAGTGTCGCGTCGAGCGTTAGATTGGGCCGCCCGACCTGCGCGTAGCGCGCCGCGCCTTCGCCAGCCAGCGCTACCACTCTGTGGATCGCGAGATCGCGCGCCGCTTCGGCTTGCATGCGCGCCGTTCGCGCCTGCGGCACCTGGGACTCGGCGACCTTGAGCTCGATCTGCGTGTCGAGACCGGCCGCCACGCGCTGCTGAGTCAGTTTTAGCAGTTGCTCGCGCTGATCCTGCGTCCGAGCGGCGACGTCGAGCAGCTCCCAGGATCGATAGAGGTCGACGTAGGCCTGCGCGACCGCGCCGGCCAGCGCGAGTCTCGCGGCTGCAAGGTCGAGAGTGCTGGCACTCAGTTGCGAGCGCGACTGGCGGATCAGGGCCGCCTGCCGGCCGAACAGGTCGAGGTCCCAATTCATGTTCGCGGTCGCCTGGCCTATCCAGGCGGTCGTGCCGGCGAAGGGCGGCGGGATGTAGTAGTTCTCGGAGAAGCGTTGCCAGGATTCCTGGCCGTCGATGGCAAAGCGCGGCTGGTTCGCCGCCACTTCCGCCTGGCTACGCGATTGCGCCAGCCTTACGCGTGCCAGCGATTGTGCGAGGGTCGGGCTGTCGCGCAGCGCCTCATCCATCAGCGCATCCAGCTGGGAATCGCCGAACGCTTTCCACCAATCGGTCGCAATCGGTTCGAGCGGCGCACCGCCTGCGAAACCCAGCGACTGCTGTTCGATGAGCGCGCCGCGCGGCTCTTCGCGCTGCGGGATCACGCAGCCGGCGAGCAGCGCCGCGACCAGGATGCAAACTGCAAGTCTCATGAGGCCGTCCGTTCCCGCTCCATCTGTCGCAGGCTGGCGATGAACTTCTTGAGCAGCCGCATGAACTGCTCGAACTCGGCTTTGCTGAAGTCGGCCAGGGCGGTATTCAGCCGGTCGACCGCGAGCGGCATCAGCTCCGTGGTCTTGCGGCGGCCGGCCGCGGTGAGCTGCACGTTGACCACGCGCCGATCCGCGGCGCTGCGTTGCCGCTCGACCAGGCCGCGCTCTTCGAGCTGATCCAGCAAGCGGGTCGCCGCGCCGGTGTCGTACCACATGATCTGACACAGCTCCGACGCGGTGCTGACGCCCTCGCGCAGCTTCACCAGCACCAGCCAGTGCATGAAGGCGAGGTCGTGACCTTCGAAGGCGGCCGCCGCCGCGTCATGCATCAGCGCATGCGCGAGCTTCAGCAGGTAACCGATGCTCTCGGCGGAGGAGAAGGTCTTGACGTCGTAGTGCTTCGCGGCCATGTAATCCCTGCACAGGCAATAGCTGCCTAGGCAGATAATGCTCCGGCAGTAGTTGCCGGTCAAGTCGGGGGGGTATCCTGCCGCGCATCGGTGGCCCACGCCCAATCGATACCTTGCGCCGGCGAGCGCATGCCCTGCTCTGTGCCGGCCTAATTCGGATTTCCATTCGGCCGCATGAAGTCCCGCGCTTGTGCGGCAATGATCGCGACTGCGCAGCGCACCATTGTTACGCGGAATTAATACGGGCAGCCCATCGGCTTTCCCAGCCCAACAGCCGACGACGGCGCGATGGGCGTATGCTCCGTCGCTCCCGAACAAGAGCAACGTATCGGGGACGCGTGGACGAGGAACGAAAACGCGAAGGCCAGCACACGGGAACCGCGACGTCTCGTCGCACGGGTCCCGATCCGCAGTTCGCGTTGCGCGCACCGGCTATCTCCTTGCCCAAAGGCGGCGGCGCTCTGCGAGGGCTCGGCGAGAAGTTTGCGACAAATCCAGTCACGGGCACCGCTTCGCTCAGTGTGCCGATCGCGGTTGCGCCGGGGCGCTCGGGGTTTCAGCCGCAGCTGACGTTGAGCTACGACTCCGGCGCCGGCAATGGCCCGTTCGGCTTCGGTTGGCATCTCGATCTTGCGCAGATCACTCGCAAGACGAGCCTTGGGTTGCCGCGCTATGCGGACGAGTACGATTCCGACACCTTCATCATTTCCGGCGCCGAAGATCTGGTGCCGGTACGGACTGCTCCGGTGCAACGCGTGCTCGGTCCCGACGCGTTTTCCGTCCGGCGCTATCGACCGCGCATTGAAGCAGATTTCACCCGCATCGAGCGCTGGACCCACGCGCAAACGGGGCGGTGTCACTGGCGCACGATTTCGCGTGACAACGTCACCACGATCTACGGGTTCGACGAGGCGGCCCGCATCGCCGATCCGCAAGACGCGACCCGAATCTTCAGCTGGTTGATCTCGCACAGCTACGACGATCGTGGCAACGTGATCGCGTACGTCTACAAGCGCGAAGACAGTTCGGGTCTTTCGCCGGACGACGCCGGCAAGCCGGGTGGACGCCCTGCGCCGCCCGACGGGAGTGAATTCAATCGCCTGCGCACTGGCTCGTTCGTGCAGCGCTATCCGAAGCAGATTCGGTACGGCAACGTTGCCGCCTACGACGTTGGCGAAGACCTGACGAAGCGCTCCGATTGGCTGTTCGACATCGTTTTCGACTACGGCGAGCACGATTCCGCCACGCCCACGCTGGCCGAGCCGCGGCGTTGGAGCGTGCGTCAGGACGCGTTTTCTTCATATCGTGCGACGTTCGAGCTGCGAACGTATCGGCTCTGTCGTCGCATCCTCGTCTTCCACCACTTCCCATCCGAGCTTGGGCTGACAGACTGCCTCGTTCGCAGCACCGATTTGGCGTATGCCGAGAGCCCGGTCGCTTCATTCCTGACGACGCTTTCGCAGGCCGGCTACGTCTGGCAAAGCACGTCGAAAGACTACCGGTCGCGTAGCTTGCCCGCGCTGACGCTCGGCTACACGCCCGTGCAGCTCGACGAGACCGTCCACGAGGTCGGCGCGGCGGACGTCACCAACTTGGCAGTCGGTACTGACGCGCTCAGCCACGAGTGGATCGACCTCGATAGCGAGGGGCTGCCGGGGATGCTGATTGAGCAGGCCGACACCTGGTACTACAAGCGCAATCTGGGGGACGGAAAGTTCGCGCCGCTCGAAACCGTCGCTCGTCGCCCGGCCACCGCGCGCCTCGGCACTGGATCGCAGCAGCTCATGGATCTGGAGGCAGACGGGCAGCTCCAGCTCGTCGCCTACGACGGCGCGGCGACCGGCTTCTATCGACGCTCAGCCGCGCGGGACTGGGAAACCTTCACTCCGTTTCGGACAGTGGCGCGGCTCGATCTCTCGAGTCCGAATCTGCGGTTCATCGATCTCACCGGTGACGGGCGGGCGGACGTTCTGATTTCCGAGGACACCGCGTTCACTTGGTTCGAGTCTCAGGGTATGGATGGCTTTGCGCCTGGCGGCCGCACGCCCCAGCCCTGGGACGAAGAGCGTGGGCCGAAGCTGTTGTTCGCCGACGTTTCGGAGTCGATCTTCCTCGCCGACTTTGCCGGCGATGGCCTCGCGGATCTGGTTCGGATTCGAAGCGGCGAGGTGTGCTACTGGCCGAATCTCGGCTTCGGCCGGTTCGGTGCGAAGGTGAACATGGGCAACGCGCCCCGTTTCGATACACCTGATCGCTTCGATCCGCGCCGCCTCAGACTGGCGGACATCGACGGTTCCGGCTGCACCGATCTCATTTATCTGGGCGCCGACCGCATCGACCTCTACTTCAACCAATCCGGTAACTCGTGGAGCGCGCCGCGCTCGCTCGAGCATTTTCCGCGTGTCGACGATCTCACGGCGGTCTCCGCGTTTGATCTGCGCGGGAATGGCACCGCTTGTCTCGTCTGGTCATCGCCGTTGGCGCCCGACGCCGGACGTCCGCTGCGCTTCATCGATCTGATGGGCAGCGTGAAGCCTCATCTGCTCCGGACTGTCGACAATCAGCTCGGGGTGCAAACGACGGTGGAATATTCCGCGTCCACCAGGCTGTATGTCCAGGATCGACTCGCCGGACGGTCGTGGAAGACGCGGCTGCCGTTCCCGGTGCAGGTGGTCACACGAGTACAGGCGCAGGATGCGGTGTCGAATACCACGCTCACGACGACCTATCGCTATCGGCACGGGTACTACGATCGCGGCGAGCGGGAGTTTCGCGGCTTCGCCTATGTCGAACAGCGCGATGCCGAAAGCTTTGGCGGGGTATTCGATTTGCCGCCGATACTCACGAAGACCTGGTTTCACGTGGGCGCGTATGCGGCCGACGCGCCACTCGAAGCGGCGCTGAAAGCGCCGGGCGACTTCGAGTTTTTCGGGGGGGATCCGCTCGCGCGCGTGTTGCCTGTGTCGAACGTGGAGTCCGTGCGCGAGACTGGCACGAACGCACAGGTCCTGCTTACACCCGCTGAAGCCCGCGAAGCTTGTCGTGCGCTGCGTGGCAACCTGTTGCGGCAGGAGGTCTACGCGGAAGATCGGTCGTCGAAAGCATCGGTTCCGTACAGCGTTGCGGAGCGTAACTACGCGGTCAGCGTGATGCAGCGCCGCTCGGACAGCGCGCACGCTGTCTTCCATACTTCGCCACGCGAATCGATTGATTGGCATTACGAGCGCAACGCGAGCGATCCACGCACTTCGCATGGTCTGGTGCTGCAAACGGACGACTACGGAAACGTCGTGCAGGAAGCTCACATTGCGTACGCGCGACGAGCGCCGCAGTTTCCGGAGCAGGGGCGGGTTGTCACTACGCTGACTCGGCGTCAGTACACGAATGTGGTCGACACGGCAGACGCTTTCCGAGTCCCATTGGCGTCGCGAGAGCGAACGTACGAGCTCACTGATGCTGCGCTGAGCGGGCCCGGACCCTTGAGTTTCGAAGCGGTGTCGCAGCTCGCCGGTCTCGGCGGTGGCACGCCGGCGCAGCTGCGGCTCGTCCAGCACACGGCGACGCGTTATCGTGCTGACGACCTGGCCTCGGTACTCGGCGACGGTGTGCTCGAGTCCAGGGCGCTGCTGGCAGAGCGCTATCAGCAAGCCTTCACGAAGGGAATGCTGGGGGTTCTCCAAGCGGTGACTTCCGCGGGCGACGCTGCCTCGTTGCTCACGGGAAGTACCGGCGGTTATGTCGACCTCGACGTCGACGGTGCGCTGTGGATTCGCTCCGGAATGGCATTTCTCTCGCCGGGAAGCTCGGACGCGCCGAGCGTCGAGCTCGCCTTCGCGGAGCAGCACTTCTTTCTGCCGCATCGGTTCGTCGACGCATTCGGCAATACAGCGACGATCGGATACGACTCGCCTCACGTGCTGTTTCCGGTTTTGACACGCGACGCCCTCGGGAACGAAGCGCACGCGGCTTATGACTATCGCGTGCTGCAGCCCAGACTGATGACCGATGCCAATGGCAATCAGTCGCTGGCGCACTTCGATGCCCTGGGGCTTCTGACGGGCACGGCGGTCCAGGGCAAGAATACCGGGCCGGTGGAAGGGGATAGCTTCGCGACTTTCGTGGAGGATCTCGCTCCGAATGATGTGAACGCATTCATCACGGCCCCCGATCCCGTTGCGCTGGCTGTCCAGCATCTCGGCACTGCGACAACTCGCATCATCTACGACATGACGCACGTGCCGATGTGCTCGGTGACGATTGCGCGCGAGCGGCACGTGAGCGATCCGAAGCCCGGAGGCGGTGCGGCCGATGTGCAGATCAGCGTTGCGTACTGGGATGGATTTGGACGCATGGCGCAGAGCAAAACGCGCGTGGCACGCGGGCCGCTGGATCCGGAAGTGGCGAACTCGCCGACTGTCGATCCGCGCTGGGCGGTCAGCGGCGCCCGCGTGTACAACAACAAAGGCAACGTCGTTCGTGAATACGAACCGTATTTCAGCGCGACTCATCAGTACGTCGGCGTCGAGCCGCGCGGCGTCAGTGGTATCGCGTTCTTCGATCCGCTCTCGCGCGTGGTGGCGCGAGTGCGCGCGGACAACTCCTACGAGAAGATGGTTTTTGATGCCTGGAAGCAGACGTCCTGGGACGCGAACGACAGCTGTGCACCGGCGGGCTCGCAAACAGGTGATCCGCGCAGCGATCCAGATATCAAGGAGCGAGTCGCAGCGTACTTCGCGTCGGTACCGGCAGGGTCGTGGCAAACGTGGTATGCGCAGCGGATCGCTCTGACGCTGAAGAATCCGCAACGTGTGGCCGCTGAGCAGGCAGCTAAGCATGCGGACACGCCGTTGACCGCGCACGTGGACGCGCTGGGGCGGACGTTTCTGTCCGTGGCTGACAACGGGCCCGGCGGGCTGCACGAACACCGCATCGAGCTGGACGTCCAGGGGAACGAGCTCGCACATTTCGATCCGCTGGGGCGGAAGGTCGTGGCGTGCGACTACAACATGATCAGCCAATGCTTCGTGCGCGCGAGCATGGAGGCGGGCACACGGTGGACGCTACTCGATGGCACGGGGAAAGCTTTGCGGAGCTGGGACTCACGCGGCCACGTGTTCTGGGTGAGCTACGACGCGTTGCAGCGACCTGTCGGGCGATTCGTTCGCGGCAGTACGGCGGCGTCGGATTCCAGAACGCTGAACAAGACCGTTCAATTCGAGCTGCTGGAATATGGAGAACAGCAAGCGGCTGCCAAGAATCTGCGCGGCCGGCTCTATCGCCACTGCGACACGACAGGGCGTCTCACCTTTGGAGCGTACGACTTCAAAGGCAATGCGCTGACGATTGCGCGCGAGGTAGTTGCTGCGCCTGGCGATCTGCACGACTGGAGTGGGGCGACACTTCCAACGTTCGTCGGTCCGTTCGCCACCGCTACGGCCTATGACGCACTGAATCGAGTCATCTCGCAGACCGCGCCCGATGGCAGTCTCACGCAGCATGAATTCGACGCGGGAGGACAGCTCACTGGCGTGAGCGTGCAGCTGCCCGGCGGTTCTGCCACACCGATAGTGAAGTCGATCGAGTACAACGCGAAGCGACAACGTTTGCGTATCGAGTATGGAAACAAGGCGACGACAACCGAATGCCGCTACGAGACTGACACGTTCCGCTTGCGCCAACTCACGACGACGCGCGTGGGCAGCGCAGCCAATGCGCGCACCGTTCAGGACCTGACGTACACCTATGACGCCGTTGGCAACGTCACTCACATTCAAGACGACGCGGACATCCAGAACGTCATCTACTTTCGAAACCAGCGCGTCGAGCCGAGCAACGACTACCGGTACGACGCACTCTATCGGCTGGTGAGCGGGGCAGGGCGCGAGTGGATAGGCGGGACGGCCGCGGGAGCTCGCGGCTACACCTACAACGACGCGGATCGAATGGACGTGAGTCATCCCGGCGACGGAAATCAGGTCGACCTCTACACGGAGACGTTCCTGTATGACAAGGCCGGAAACCTGCAGTCGATGCAGCACGCCTTGAACAAGGGCGGCACGTGGACGCGCACGTTTCAGTACCTCGAGGACAGCCAGCTCGAGTCCGGCAAGTTCATGAGCAATCGGTTGTCCTTGTCGAGCGTAGGCGGTTCGCCGGCGGAGAAGCACACCTACGATGCACATGGCAACGTACTGACGATGGCTCAGCTGCAACGGATGGAGTGGGACTTCGTCGATCGCTTGTCCCTCACTCAACGGCAGGCAATCGATGCGAACGATGCTGACGGTGTCGCACACGCTGGCGAGGTGACCTATTACACGTACGATGCGAGCGGCGAGCGCGTTCGCAAGGTAACCCGGCGCAACGGGAACACCGTAAAGGATCGCATCTACTTTGGCGCGTTCGAGAGCTATAGAGAGTATGGCGCGCAAGGTGCAGTCACGCTCGAACGCAACACACTGCACGTGATGGATGACAAGCGCCGTATAGCGCTGATCGAGCGCCGCGTCCACGGCAACAATTCCGAGCTGCTGACGCGCTACCAATTCGCCAATCACCTCGGCTCTGCATGCCTCGAACTCGACGACAACGCCGAAGTTATCTCCTACGAGGAGTACTCGCCGTACGGCAGTACGACGTATCAGGCAACTAACAAGGCGATCAAACAGGCGGCGAAGCGATATCGGTACACGGGTAAGGAGCGCGACGAAGAAACGGGCCTCAACTACCACTCGGCGCGCTACTACGCGCCTTGGCTTGCGCGGTGGATCGCGCCGGATCCGTCGGGCGTCCGGGACAGCCTCTCTCTTTATGAGTGCGTGCGCTTGAATCCAGCAAGGTATGTAGACCTGGATGGCAGGAAGGCCGCGCGCGCAGAGCACGTCGACTTCTCCACATCTGAAGCCGATCAGGACTTCGCAACAGTCTCTGCAGCGATGCAGCCTAAGGAGCCGCCAAGAACCTTGTGGAAAGGACGTGAGGCGGAGTTAATGGCTATCGAGCAAATGCACGCTGCACCACGCCCAGCGATTGATGCCTTCGCCGAGCAGTACTTTGCGGCTGTGGGTATCGCGATCGCGGTTCCGATGGGCTTTGCCGCGGGGTTGTCGAAAGTCGCAATCGGCATGGGGATCGTTGGCGGCGAACTGGGAACGAAGCTTGGCCGGCGGCTGGGTGAACGCGTCACTCAATCGATGTCCGATCGGAATGAACGTGAGTTCGTCGTGGGACTACTCTCGGCGGCGGGAGGGCAAATCGGGGGCGCTGCTTTTACGATGGCAGCATCGGGACGGGGCGGCGGACGCAACCTTCCGGAGTCCCCCCCTAAAGGAGCTCCGGCCGGCACCGGGAAGGGCGCCTCTGCTCCTTTGGAGCCGGGAGCTCCGCCTTCGGAACCAGCAGCTCCACCCTCTGAACCACCCGCTTCGCCGCCGGGTTCGGGTCCACGTTCACCCAGTCAGGTCCCAAAGAACGTCAGAGACGCTTACTTTCGAAAGCTGAACGAAACGGGCTTGCCGACCGAGGCAGGCAAAGCCGCGCACGCGGAGGCGGGAGCGGCTCCGCAAGGAGCTGACTTCTTCTTTCACCGAGTGGGAGAGAGCAGGTTCGGGGCTGTTTTGAATGAGCTGAAGACGTTGCTGACGAGCGACGCGAAAGTCGCGGCGAGACTTGTGGAAGTCAGACAGGGAGCGCTCGCGCAGTCCTGGAAGTATTCGCAGGCGATGCAAAGCGCAACTGGGGGGCTAGTGCCAATCCGCACCGTCACGATCTATCTCATGCGGCAGAACATAGCGATTACGCGTTGACCCGGCGGGGAGAGCGCTTATGAAACTGAGCGAGCGAAAACTTTCTGCGAAGCTCATCGGCAACGACGTCGCGCTCTTGCAAAGCGAGCTGCAGCAACTCGGCTTCGTCATCGACGGCGCCGAGCTGGAGCGCAAGTATTTCGGGAAAACCACGCAGGCGGCTGTAGTAGCGTTCCAGAAGAAGAACAGGCTCAAGGCGACCGGAGTCGTAGACGAGACCACGGCGGCGCTGATCAATCGGCAGATCGATGCTCAGGGGCCTCGGCCAGCGTCTGCGCCATCACCCCCGCCGGCACCCGCGCCAGTACCGGACGTGCCGCCGAGCGATAGCACGACCGACTCACCACCGCCGACCACGCCCAGCACGCCGACGATCCCGTCCGATCCGCAGCAAGCCCCGAAAGCCGATGGGCTGCTGATAATCCGCGGCCACGTGCGCTCCGAAGCAGGCGAAGGTCAACCCGGGATCACCGTGCGCGCCGTGCGCGTGATGCTGCAATCAACAACCAAGGCCGTGGGCGGCGCCACGACTGAAACCGATGGGTTCTACGAGATCCGGTGCGAGATGATCAGCCCGGCGTCGCCCACGCGCATCGATGCGTACAACCGCAAGAAGCCCATCGCGCAGTCCGCGCTCACGTGCGTGCGCTCGGGAGAGGTGACGCTCGACCTCACCATCAGCGACGAGCATCTCTCCGGCCCCACCGAGTACAGCCGGCTGGTCCGTCTGCTTGCTCCCTTCCTCGAGGAAATCCGGCCCGAGCAGCTTACGGATAGCGACATCGAAATTCTCGCCTGCGCCGCGGACGTGACGCGCCAGCGTCTTCTCGCTCTGCGCCTTGCAGCCATGACGTGCATCGAGCACACCAAATTCATCGAAGCCGTGTACGGAATCGTGCGCATGGGCCGCGTAGCCGACCGCCGCGCGCTGCTGATGCGATCGGAGGCTCAGCTGCGAGCCGCGCTCGCAGCCGCGAGCAAGAAACGAATCTGCGAAACGTTCAGCCGTGACGATGTCGACGCGCTCATCGCGCTGCTCGCAGACTTGCGCTTCGAGGACGCGCTCGAGCCAAACTCGAAGACCTCTCTGTCGGCATTCCTCTCCCAGCTGGTGCCGGAGGAAAAGGTCCAGAAGCAAATTCTCGCCGCGTACCTTGCGTTCAAGGGTACGGCAGAGGATTTCTGGTCAAAGGCGCTCGCAGGCGTAGCCGGTCTCGCGCCTGGCGCGCGCCAGCAACTACCGGTTGTTCTGGGCCTCGCTGCGCTTACCCAGGGACACGCGCCGCTGGTGCAGGCACTGATGAACGGCGGGGCGAAGACGACTATCACGTCCTTGCGCGATCTGGTCGCATTGACCCGCAACGACTGGCAGGCCTTGGTCGCGACCAAAGGCATCGGAGTACCGGAAGGAATCCCCGGCAACAACGCTCGCGAGCGAATCCGCAACTACGCTGCGATCCTCGCGCAGACCGTAACAGATCTGCAGCCCACGGCGTCGCTCGCTGCGGACCTGCATCGGCGCGGGTCGGCGAAGCTCAAGGCTGCGGCGTCCGTGCTGGATCAGAATCCAGAGATCGACCTCACCGGTCGATCGATCGAACGCGCTCTGGACGGACCGAACGCGCCGCCGAAGGAAACGGTGGCGACCCTTGCCAGCGTGCAACGCCTGTTCAAGATCGCTCCGGATACGGCGGTAGTCAGCGCGCTCTATGATGCCAACGTGCACTCTGCCTGGGCCGTAGCCAACGAAACGCCACAGACGCTGCAAGCGATAACGGGCAACGCGCTCAGTGCTCAACAGGTCCAGCAGTTTCATGCCGACGCAATAGCTCGCACCGAAGCGACGCTCTACCTGCTCGGCTCTTACAGCGATAACGTCGCAGGCACTGGAACCCCTGCCACGCCGCCGCCCTCAGACTCGGCAAGCACGACTGACAAGGATGCGCTGGTCAAGGTCTTCGGCGCGGGCACGCTGTGCAGCTGTGACGACAATGGATCGCTCGATGGCCCCTGGGCCTACTTTGTCACGCTGCTCATGTTTCTCCCGCAGCCCGTGCGTGCAGAGCTGCAGAAGCGGCGCCCGGATCTATGGGAGTTGCGTTTCTCCCGGCAGAACGCCGAGACGCAGGCGCGCTATCTGCAGTTCGCGCTGGAGATCCTCGAGAACGTCGCGATCGATCGCAACAACAATGCAGCGCCCGGCACGTCCGCGTGGCCGAAGAACCAAACCACTTGGTCAGAAGAGCAGCTCGCCGCCGCGGTCGAATATCCGAACTCTCAGGCGTACCAGCCACTGCTCAACAGCAAGTTTCCATGGTCGTTGCCCTTCGACGTCAGCGCAACGGAAGCGCGCGCATTCGGACAACTGCTTGGGGTGCGTCGGTTCGAACTCATGGAGGCTCTGCAGAATCGCACGGCCGCGCCCAGCCCGGCGCCTGAAACGATCGCCATGGACTTTCTCGGCTTGTCCAAGGCGGCGTGGGAGCTCATCAGCCAACCGGCGAATGCCGCCGTGCTCAACGATCTCTACCCGGCGATCGCCGACCGCACCAAGATGACGATCGCCGAGCTGCTCGACCGTTCCGCGCTCGAACCCGACGAGCTCATTGCGCTGCTGAATACCAGGTTCGTCAATCCACCCGATGTCGCCTTCGCCCAGCGCATGGGCATCGCTTCCAGCGACGGAACGTGCGACGCGCTCACAGCAACGCTGATCAATCCGAATGACGCCGCGCTGGATCGCCTGCATCGCATTACGCGGCTATGGCGTGCACTGCCCTGGCCCATCACGGAGCTCGACGATGCGATCTTCGCGCTCAGCCGGGGCAAGCTCGATAGCGCGGGCCTGCAACAGATCACACAACTCGCCCGCTTGCGCAGGCAGGTGAACGTGCCTCTGGAGGAGCTGCTGGTCTGGTTTTCGAACATCGATACCAGCAGGCGTCCGATGCAGCCGTCGCTGTATGAGCGCCTTTTTCTGGACAAGACCATCACGGGCGGTTCGGGCGGTGCGGCTTTCGAGCTGCAGCCAGCGGTGGTAGAGGAAGCAACCGATCTCAAGGTCGCGACGAATCTGCTCCGGGACTCCATTCCCGGCATCGTCGCCGGCATCGCTGCAACCGCGGATGATGTGATGCTGCTCACCAGCGCGGGCGACAAGCTGCAACTTGCGAGCTTGTCCGCAGTGTATCGCAATGTTTCGCTGGCTCGGACGCTCGCGCTCGACGTGCCGGCGTATCTCGCGGTCCGCAAGCTGATCGCAGTCGACCCGTTCAACAGCGTCGCGGACGCGCGCGAATTTTTCGACCAGTTCCAGCGTCTCAAGGACTCGGCCTTTTCTCTGGACGAGCTGCGCTTCGTGCTGCTCGATGAGATACCGAAGAACGCGCCGGCGGACCTCGGACTGAGCGACGGTGCGGTGAAAGAGGTGGTGCGCCAGTTGCGCGCCTCACTCGGCGCTACCGCGACCGACGAGGCGGCAGCGGCAGCGCTGCCTGCCAGCGCCGAGAACTTTGCCAAGCAAGCGGGGCTGGTGCTGCCCGCCGCAATGGTAGACACCACTCGCGCCATCATCGAACGTCGCAGCAGCGATCCTCAGCCTCAGCAGCAGGCGTTCCTCGCCCAGCTCGCGGGACAGTGGCCATTCCTCGACACTGCTTTGCAGAACAGCCTGCTCGCGAATTTCACCGGCACTCCGACCGCGAAGCAGATCGCGGCCCGCTATGCACTCGTGCTCCCACCGCTCATTCGCTTCGCCGGCCGGCAACGCCGCATAGGTGTGGTCGTCCAGCAGCTCGCGGATCGCTTTGAGCTCGAGCCGCAGGTGATGCAGCAGTTGTTGACAGCGCCCTTCGCGGCAACATTCAAGGGCAACAATGCCGCGACCCCGATCGAGCTTCTGGTCGATGGGCTCCTCGATGCAACGTACTGGAGCGATCCGGCGCAGGTACCGGCGGCTACGGAGGTGCCGATTCTCATTCGCCGCCTGCAGAAGCAGGCGCTGGTACTTGCACGTTCGAATCCACGCATCGAAGAATTGCCCCGGCTCGTGAAGCTCGCACAGGCGTCCGGGGGCACCTGGCTTGACTTGAGCACCCTTCCTGTGAAGGGCAGCGGTGCGGCAGCGTCGTTCGCACCACTCCTGCAATGGCTGGAGTACATTGATCGGCGCGCGCGCCAACCACTGGGCCGCAAGCTGCTGATCGACGTTATCGATGCGGGCGCGATGACGTTCAACGCAATGCTCGGTTTGCTGGCGGACGCCATGGCGTGGGATGCAACCGCTTTGACGAACGTCGTGAGCGCGCTGGGATTCTCCAAGCCGAGCGATTTCGTCGACCAGCGCGTGATGCGCCGTGTGGGCGACGCAATGCGCCTGCTGGCACGCAGCCAGCTACCGGCAACGACGGTCCTGAAGTGGATCGCCGACCCCGTCACGACCACGGCTGCTGCCGACGTCACCGCCGCGGCCCGCTCGTACATTGGCGTCGCGCAGTGGCCGCTGCGCGCCCGGCCGGTGCGCGACGAGATTCTGGAACGCCAGTGCGATGCCTTGCTCGCATATCTCCGTGGTGTCGGCTTACCCGGCGAGCCGCCGGGTACCAGCACATTGCCCGACGAGAAGGACATCTTCGAGCGCTATCACCTCGACATGAAGATGGGTGCGGCATTCCTTACGACGCGGCTCGCGCTGGCCACGCGCAGCATCCAGTATTTCATCCAGCAGCGCCTGCGTGGCCTCGCGCCCACGCTCGAACCAGAGAAGGCCGAGCAGTGGCACTCGTTCGTGAGCCGCTATCGTCCGTGGCAGGCCGCGGTCGATGTGGTCTTGAACCCTCACAAGTACACGGACATCACGCTGCTCACGCGTCGCAACGAACGCTACCTGGCATTCGAGAGATCGCTTACGCAGAGGGAACTGACGCGCGAGAACATTGCGACCGCGGTCCGCAGCTACGTGCAGGAAGTGCTCGATATCGCGTACCCCGAAATCGCCGGCATGTGCGAAGAGCCGGACAGCGGCACGCTGCACGTTGTCGCCCGGACGGGGGCGACGCCGGCGATCTACTACTATGCGCGGCGCGAGCTCGGCGCGTGGACGTCGTTGAGCAAGCTCAACACGGATCTGAACGCGCAGGGCGCGGTCATGCCGATCGTCTATCACCGCACTCTGTACGTCATCTGGCCTGTGCTGACCGAAAAGGCAGAGGACAAGCAGCCGAACAGCAAGTCGGACCCGCCCGAGCCGCCGAAGACGCATCTCGAAATCCAGATCGGCTGGTCGACGCTGCAGGATGGAAAGTGGTCGGCGAAACGGTTGTCGGATCCCATCCTGCCGCTGCACTGGATGTCGAGCGAGGCGCCGACGCCGACGCAGCGTAACAGCCTCGTGTTCAAGGCTGTGCTCGCGAAGGTGGTCAACGGTGCGGAGAGCCACGAGGAGCTTCGCGTCATTTGCAATCTGCGCGGCGTAGCTGCACCCGATGCCAAGTCGAGTGTCAGCTCGGAGACATCTCCTGAGTTCCGGTTCCAAAGCTGCACTCGCGCGCCGGTGATAGTGCAGGCACATGGCACCGGAGAGGTCGTCAGCCCGCCGGGCTCGCTGCCCTGGTGCGGCGAGTACCTCGAGTTGCCGGATCCGCGAACCCCCGGGACGGACCCGCGGGAAACCGCTGGCCAGGAGAACTACCTCGTGACACTGACTGGGCCCATTCCCGGCATTCCGGATCCGGAACAAGGCTGGCCCTCGGTAGCGCCCGATCATATCCCGGTGCTCGACCAGACCCCGGGCCAGTTCCGTCTGGTCTTTCCCCATCAATACGCACAGCCGTTGTCGCAGTCGTTCTTCTTCCAGGATGACCAGTGGTGTTTCTTCGTGAAGTACATCGGCCCGACCGAGCGCGTCGCCTCAGGCAGCTTGGTCTCGAGCGTCAATCTCGGCGCGGCCGCCTCGGGCTTGCTCAGCAGCCGCGTGCTGCTCGACAGTCCACAGCAGGTCGCGCAGCGTGCCAATGAGCGCAACCGGCGCCTCATCGATCGGCAGCTCGGCAAGACTGCTGCGAGTTGGACACGCAATGTCGACCTCACGACCCACTATCGGCCGATGCAGTTGCTGTATCGCTTCTACACGTTCAATCATCCGCGTGCCTGCACGATGTTGCAGCAGCTGGACGATCAGGGCCTGCCGGGCATCTGGCGTTGGAACGCATCCAACCCGGTGCAAGCCCCGACCAACAGTTCATTTTTCCAGGACCGCTATGCGCCGGAATCACGGGTGGTCGATCTGGCTCCTGAGCACCTGCCGAGCCCCGATGTGGAGTTCGACGAAAAGATTTCGCCCTTCGCGGAAGACAACCAGAACATCTTCCTGTATTGCGTGCTGCGCGCGGCGGCCGCATTCACCGCGGCGAGCAAGTTCGACGATGCGGAATGGCTGCTGCTCTCGGTGTATCGCCCCATGGGGGGCGGCAACGATCCGGAGCCGTTGCGCTACTGGACCTACCAGCCCTTCCGCGATGGCTCGCCGCAGAGCCTCGTCGATTTTCTCGCGCTGCTGAACGGCAGTGACGAGGCGGCAGCGGAGGCACAGGCCGCCATCGCCGACTGGCAGAAGCACCCGTTCGATCCGTGGCGTGTAGCGCGACACCGCCCGCTGTCCTTGATGAAGACGGTGGTGCGCATGTTCATCGAGAACGTCCTCGCTCGCGCGAACCAGACGTTCGCCACTGCAAACGACCAGGAACAATTGCTGAGGGCGACCGCCGATTACATCTATGTGCTCGAGTTGACCGGCGAGGCACCGCGCGCGCTGCTCCCCACTGCCAAAATGCAGGCCAAGCCGGAGGACTTCCGCACATTCGGCATGATCGAAAGCGCATTGCCCACCGACAGCGTGCTGCCGCAGCTTCTCGAAAGCGCGCTGCCGCCGCTGCCGCCGGATGCGTCCGGCGGTGGCGATCGATTTCCGTTCGCGGTGGCAATGCAGTTCGCCTTCTGTCTGCCGAGCGATGGCGTGTTCGATCCATTGCGCAAGCAGGCAACCGTGAAGCTCAACTACATCCGCGCCGGGCTCGATTTCAACGGCAAGCCGCGCGTGTACTCGGTATACGGTGAGCGCATCGATCCCATGCTACTGGTGCGCGCAGCTGCCGCAGGCGTCGATCTCGACACTGCGCTGAGAGCGATCGAAGCGCCCCGGCCCATCTATCGCTTCAACGTGTTGTTGCAGAAGGCGAAGGAGTTCGTCGCGGACCTGCGCGGCCTGAGCGCCTCGCTGCTGGGTGCACTCACCGAGAACGATGCCGAGACGCTGAACGAGATGCGTGCCGACCAGGAGCGTGCAGTGCTGCGTGCGATGCAGAACGTCAAGGAGCAGGCTCTCGCGGAAAGTCAGCATGCGCTGGATGGCTTGTCCGCCTATCTCGACGTCGTACGCAAGCGCAACGCGTACTACAAGAGTCGCGCGTTCATGAGCCCCGGCGAGATCGATGCGCTGGAGATGACGGTCGCCGCCACCATCCTGCAGGCCGTCGCGCAAGGTATCACCTTGACCGCGAGCATCGTGAAGGCGATACCGAACTTCACGCTGGGCGTTTCGGGCATCGCGTCGCCGGTCGCGGAGGCGAGCACCGGTGGTCCGAATATCGGCGACGCGATCGCGGAGACGTCATCGGCGCTGAACATGACCGCATCGACGCTGCAGGCCCGCGCGGGCCTGACGAGTACCGTTGCAAGCTATCAGCGGCGCAAAGACGAATGGGACATGCTCGCCGACACCACGGCGACGGAAATGACGCAGGTGAGCGCACAGATCGAAGCGCAGAAGGCACGCGTCGCCGCGGCGCAGGCCGATCTCGACCTGCTCACCGTGCAACAGGAGAACGCGGACGCGATCAGGGACTTTCTCAGCTCGCGCTTCAACAACGCACAGCTGCGTCAATTCCGGGTCGCGCAACTTTCATCGGTGTGCCATCAGGCATATCTCATTGCTTTTGGCCTCGCGAAGAGCGCGGAGCGCGCCTACCAGATGGAGCTCGGGTTCTATCCGGGCACGACGATGCCGCAGCAGTCATTCATTCAGTTCGGTTACTGGCAGAACAACGTCAATGGCGTCACGGCGGCGGAACAGCTCAGCCTCGCGCTGCAGCAGCTCGAGAGCGCATACCTGTCGACGAATGTGCCCGAGCACGTGGTCACCGTGCGTCTGTCGCTGGCTTTGATCGATCCGCTGGCGCTGGAGTCGCTGCGACGCACGGGTGCGAGCGGCGCGTTCGACGTGCTGGAGGAACACATCACGCGCTTTTATCCGGAAGCGTATTTCATGCGGGTGATCAAGACGCGCGTCACTACGCCTTGCATCACCGGGCCGTTCACGCCCGTGCCGCTGAAGGTCTCCCTCACGCGGCACTCGATCCGGCTCAACGATTCCCTCACGAGCGGCCAATACCAGAGCACCGGCAGTGGCGACGACCGCTTCCTGCAGTCAGTCGGCGCGGTGATTTCGATGTTCACGAGCACTGGGCGCGCCGATGAGGACGCCAGAGCGGGCGTCGATGACGGCCGTTACGGGTGGTTCGAGGGAGCCGGAGTCATCGGGCAGTACGAGATCAGCTTTGCCCAGGAACTCGGGCAGTTCGACCCCGCGACCCTCACGGATGTGATCCTCGAGCTCGAGATGTCTTTCCGCGAAGGTGGCGTCGACTTCCGCAATGCTTCGAGCCAGCATCTGCAATCGAACTTCCTTGACCGCGGTTATCTGCTCCTGCGCGCGCGTGCGGACTTCCCCGACCACTGGTACCGCTTCTTGAATCCTGCCGCCGGACAGCCGCAACGGCTCGAGCTGCCGCTCGCCTCGGAGCGCTTTCCGTTCGCGGTCCAAGGCAAGAAGATCACGCTGCAGGACCTGTCCTTGCTCGCCGAATGGGAGCCGGTGGCGAATGTGGCCCCGCCGAAGCAAGGGATCGAGGCAGGTGTGGGCACGAACCAGCCACTTGCTGCGGCCAACGCGCTTCCCGCCACGCTCGCGCCGGTCGCTGGGGTTCAGGGACTACAGGCGCTTTACTATGGTGCGCCCAACGTCGCCCTCAAGCCGGATGCGCCAGCCACATCCCTGCAAGTTGTCGTCGATGCGAGCAAGCTGCCGACCGACTACGTCGTCTCCCTCGGCACGGACCAACGTGTGAACCCGAAGCTGATTCGCGACGTGCTGCTGCTGTGCCACTACACGGCAGCGTAAGTTGGTATTTCTCTTCGTCGAACATCCGTCGTCATATAGACTGCGTGCGGAGCTGCGCGGCGGGGTCGCGAAGCAGAAAGTCCAACGGTGAGCCTCATGACCACTAGGCATGTTCGCACGCTCGTGTTCGCGTTCCTGTCGTTCGCGCCTGCTGCGCTGTTCGCGCAGACAACCACCAATCAAGCCGATCAGCGTCTCAAGACGCTCTACGACACCGAGTGGGAATGGCGGCAGAAGGAAGAGGCGCGCGTGCCCGGAGAATTCGGCAGTCACGCCGACGACGATCACCTGCCGCGCGTCGATGCAGCCTCGCAGCAGCGACGGCTCGAGTACTGGCAGAAGACGCTGGCCGAGCTCGACCAGATTCCCCTCGAGCAGTTGTCGCCGGCGGAGAAGATCAATGCACAGGTGTTCCGCGCGGTGATCGAGGAAGAGGTCGTCGACGTTCGCTACAAGTCGTACGAGGCGCCCATCAACTCGGATACCTTCTTCTGGAGCGAGTTCACGCCGCGCGAAGGCTTGGAAAACGCGGCAGAGTATCGCCGCTATCTCGGCCGCTTGCGGGACGCACCGCGCTACTTCGACGAGAACATCGTCAACATGCGCGCCGGTCTCAAGCGCGGCTTCACGGTCCCCAAAGTTTCCATCACGGGTCGCGACCGCACGATCGAGCCCTACCTGCAGGCGGATGACACGAACCCGCTGTGGCTGACGTTCACGCTGATGCCGTCTTCGATCCCGCAGGACGAGCAGGAAAAGATGCGCACCGAAGGTCGCAGACTCATCGCTGCGCTCGTGCCGGCTTACTCGAAGCTGCTCGACTTCATTCGCAACGAGTATCTGGTCAAGGCGCGCACCACGCTCGCAGCCGAGAAGCTGCCGGACGGCAAGGCCTACTACCAGGCGATGATCAAGAAGTTCACGACGCTCGACCTGACGGCGGAACAGATTCACCAGATCGGTCTGAGCGAAGTCGCGCGCATCAAGGGCGAGATGCAGACGACGATGCAGAAGACCGGGTTCAAGGGGACGCTGCCCGAGTTCATCACGTTTCTGCGCACCGATCCGCAGTTCTATGCGAAGACGCCGCACGAGCTGCTGGCCGACGCCACCTACGTGCTCAAGAAGATGGACGGCAAGCTGAAGGACACCATCGGTTTTCTGCCGCGCTATCGCCATGGCGTTATCGCGGTGCCGGATTCGATCGCGCCCATCTATACCGGGGGTCGCGGCGGGCTCGAGTACTGCATGTTCAACACGTACAACCTGCCGGCGCGCCCGCTGTACACGTTGCCGGCGCTGGCGCTGCACGAGTGCACGCCAGGTCACAGCTTCCAGGCGGCGCTTGCGCTGGAGCAACCGGAGCAGCCGGGATTCCGCAAGGAGCAGTATTTCTCAGGCTATGGCGAGGGCTGGGGCCTGTACACCGAATGGCTCGGCAAGGAGATCGGCATCTACGAGACGCCGTACGAGGAGTTCGGCCAGCTGACTTACGAGATCTGGCGCGCGGCGCGACTCGTCGTCGACACCGGCATTCATCACTACGGCTGGAGCCGCGAGCAGGCGCTGGCGTACATGAAGGACACCGTGCCGCTCTCGGAGCACGAGATCACGACCGAGGTCGACCGCTACATCGCATGGCCCGGCCAGGCAGTCGCGTACAAGCTCGGACAGATGCAGATCCTGCGTCATCGTCGCGAAGCGCAGCAGGCGCTCGGGCCGAAGTTCGACCAGCGCAAATTCCACGACGCGATCCTGGCGCTCGGCGCAGTACCGCTGCCGGTGCTGGCGGAGCGCATGACCAAGTTCATTGCCGACGGCGGCGAGAATCCTCAGCCGCAGCCCAGCGGAGTATCGCCGTGAATCCCGGCGCGCCTCGCCGCTGTCCCTAGCACCTAGAGACATTCCTTGCGCTGAAGAACCCATGCGGTCGCCGCATCACGCCCGGCCTTGTAGTCTGCCCAACTCGGATCGAACCGCTGGTCAGGCTCGACGACAGGGCTGTCCGTATCCGAGAACCGGTAGTAGTTGGTCGCCACGCTGACTCGAAGCTGTGAGCGTGGCAGCGTGAACCAATAGTTCTCCTGGTAGCCGTTCGGGCGAGCGCCGGGCGGTTCCCCCACGAGCAGTGCCTCGGTCTCGCGGCGAAAGTCGATCGCGTTCGTCATCCCTGCAGAGAACGTTCCGCGACCGGTGATGACATATAGGGATCCGCGGCGATTCAGCGAGCGCCGGGCTTGTATTCCATAGAGCAGATACTCGCGACCGTGAGCGTAATTGCCGCCGCCGTTGTCCCGCATGTCGACTATCAGGCACTTCGGCATCCGGCGATCGAGAAATGCAAACAATTCGCGCGCGTGCTGCTCCAGTTCGTCGTACTTTCTGAAGCCGACATACACGGTGTGCGAGCCGGCGATCTCAGTAAACCAGAAGGACTCGCGCTCATGCTGCCGATAGAGCGGGAGGCGGTCCGTCGGCGAGGTCCAATCGATCTTTTCGTCCGCGGCTACCGATGCAATGTCGAGCGTGAATTCCCCACTGCCACCGCCTTCGAAGGTAAAGATGCAGTGAGACACATTGGAGATTGCGCCCAGCGATGCGAGCACCTCCGCGCGGGTGATCTTCTCGGCGCTCTGGTTCAGCACATACCACTGAGTCTCACCCTGGGGCACTACCTGCTGAATTCGCCGCATCACATCCGCTATCTTCATTCCATCGATACGACCGACGCGCGTACCGACCGCCCGTGCATAGTCGCGCGACGCCGCAACCACTCGCAGCTCGTTTGCAAACCAGTAAAGCTTCAGAGGGAAGCGGTGCTGCGAGCCTGAGGTGACTACAAACGTGTGTCCGTCGCCCACCAGTGCTGCAAGACTCTCCAACCCAACCACCACTCCGTAGTCCTGCAGCTGTGGGATCTTCGTATCGAGCGCAGTCACTGCAGCTTCAAATTGCTGTTCGGTGACGAGGTGGAAAGGATTTCTGTGATGTTCGCGCAGCTGTGTCGCGAAGAACCGCAGGTCCTGACGCCATGACTCGGTCCTGGCCTGCAAGCGCTCATCGACTGCTCCGCATGGCAATGCGAATAGCAGAGCGCTTGCCACGAGCCAGAGGGTCGCAGCTCGGCGCATTGTGACCGCTCACGGCTTCCGCACGACCATCGCAGTGCCCGGACCGTGAACGGCAGCGAACAGCAGGCCGGCAGTGAAGGTGAAGTGATCGACAAACGAGCCGAACTCCATCTGGTTGCCGGCCCAATGCGAGACGCCATGGAAGGCGAACGCAAGGAATACGACGTAGGCGGCCGCCAGCAGCGCCGCCGCGCGAAAATACAGGCCGGTCAGGAAGGCAACGACCAGTGCGACCTCGAAGAGAGCGGCAAGCCACGCCAGAACCAGCGGCATGGGGAGACCGGCCGCCGCGATGTGCTCCGCAGTGCCCGGCATGGCAGTGAACTTGAACCACGCTGCCATAGCGAACACACCCGCGAAGATCAGCCTGGCGACGATGATTGCAAGTTTGTCTGCCATAGCGCGCTCCTGTGGAAAGAGCATCGACGCGCAGTTTCGTCGCCGAGTTCCCGAGAGGCCACCCGATGCTCCGGAGAGCAGAATCGGTCATGCCTGAAACCATTCGGCTGGGGACTCTGCGCCGCGCGCGCGTGGCATCGACCCTGCCAGGACCCTGGCGCCGGCTGCGACCGTTAGGTGATGCACCACAGTGGATGAAGGACAGCCCGATGGCCACGTTGATGTACACCATGCTCATGTCCCTCGACGGCTACATTGCCGACACGCAGGGCAAGTTCGACTGGGCCAGGCCTGATGAGGAGGTTCATACGCTCGTGAATCAACTCTGCAGTCGAGTCGGCACCTTCCTGCTCGGGCGCCGGATGTATGAAGAGCTGAGCGCCTGGGAAACGCTCGACCGCAGCCCCCAACCCGCCTTCATTCGCGAATTCGCGGCCATCTGGCGGGGTGCAGACAAGGTCGTCTACTCCCGAACTCTTTCCGCGGCGCCGACCGCCAGAACGCGAATTGAGCGAGCGTTCACGATCGAGGCTGTTCAGAAGATGAAGGCTGCGGCAGATCGCGATTTCTTCATCGGCGGCGCCAGCCTCGCCGCGCAGGCGCTCGAGGCCAACCTGGTGGACGTCTGCCACTTCGTCATTTCGCCCATCATCGTCGGCGGCGGAACGAGCGCGTTTCCCGACGGCCAGCGTCTTTCGCTCGATCTGCGGGACGAGCGCCGCTTCGGCAACGGCATGGTCTATCTCCGCTATGGAGTGGCTGATGGCCGCCGCGGCAACTGAGGCACTGGCATTCCTGTTGGGACTGACGTTGAGCGCCTGCGCGGTCGCGCAGGGCGCGACGAATGCTGCACCCGTACCTTGGAGTGCGCCTGCCTCCGTGAGCGTGGTGGAAGAGGAAAAGACTTTCGAGAATGGTCCGACCAAACTCAGCGGCACGCTCTATCTCGCTCGCGGCCGCAAATCGCAGTCGGCGATTGTGGTAACGCACGCGGCTGCCGTACCGCTGCGCAACTCACCGCTCTATCAGCACTTGAAAGAGATGCTGCCCGCGCTCGGTATTGCTGTCTTCGTCTATGACCGGCGCGGCAGCGGCAAGTCGGGCGGCGATCTGCAGACCAGCGACTACACGGTGCTCGCCGATGATGCAATCGCAGCAGTACGAATGCTGAAGGCCGATAGTCGGATCGACCCTCGGCGGGTCGGAATCTGGGGCTTGAGCCAAGGTGGATGGCTCTCGCTGCTCGCTGCATCGCGCAGCTCCGAGCCCGCGTTCGTCATTGCGATATCGGCCCCGCTCGTGAGTCCGGATGTGCAGATGATGTTCAGCTCGACCAACAGTCTGCGGGTGCACGGCTACTCGCAGGCCGACATCGATCAAATGACCGCCACGCGTAAAGCAGTCGACGACTACATGCGCGGCTCGGGAGATCGCGCGACGGCTCAGCGACTCGTGGATGCAGCAAAGACCAAACCGTGGTTCAAGTTCCTCTACATGGGCGAGACGGTCGGCGATCGCGCGACTTCACGCTGGCGCAAGGAGATCGAGTTCGATCCATTGCGAATGCTCGACGGCGTAAAGGTTCCGGCGCTGCTGATTTACGGGGCCTTGGATCCAGTCGTACCGGTGGCCATTTCAGTGGAGCGGCTGCGAGCCACGTATCCCAAGTTCGAGGTCGTGGTGATTGCCGGCGCAGATCACTCGATGCAAGTGTCCGTGCCGCCGCAAGTCCAGATGGATCCTGCGCGCAGCGACGAGCAGGCGCCGGAAGCCGTCGAGTATTTCGGGATCCTCGCGAGCTGGCTGACGCGGCAGGCGATCGCGACGCCTGTGCAACGTTAGTCGGAACACTCATCCGTGTTGGAACGGCACTCCTGCGATCGCCAGCAGCCAGGCCAGAATCTCGAAGAAGAGCAGCACGAGCGAGAGCTGCAACGCTATTCGTAGCCGTTGGATGATGCGCCAGTTCGCAGCCAGGTCGTGCTTGATCTGCACGGCCAGCTCTCGATGAATGGTGGCCAGCGTGGCGTCGGTGTCGACATAGCGATGGAGCAATTCTTCGGGATCAAAGCGAAATCGATAGCTGTGGTAGGGCCACAGCAGGAAGGTAATCAGCCCGCCGATCACCAGCAGTAACGCCATCGCCAGCCAGTCCCAGCCGGCAACTCCGTCCGCCAGCGCATTGCTCCCCAGCAGAGAGCTGGCAAACGACGCGGCGAAGATGAGGCTGCCCGCTCTGCTGTTCATGCTTTCCACGACCCCTTGCTGATGCACGAGCCCGCGAACTGCTTCCTGGTAGATGAGCGCCAGGCGCTCATCGGCTTCGAGAGAGGTATCACCCATGGCAAGCCTGCACGCGAGCTCCCGATTGCGATACAGGTTCAACGACAGCGTCGGTCGCCGGTTCCCGCCTGTGTCAGAGGAGTCGGCGAATCGTACAACAAGCACCGAGTGCGGCAGGGTGTGAGCTGAGCGCCAGTGCGATGGCGCCACTTGCACTGAGCAGCGCGATCAAGAGGAGCGAGCGCCGATGGCCAAATCGGTCCGCCCCTACCGTGACCGCAAGTGTCGCGAGCATCGCGCCCGCCAGGCCGACCCCGATGAGCACTCCGATCGTCGTCGTATCCAGCTTCAGCTCGGCGAGGTAGACACCCAACAGCACGCCGATCATGCCGGTCGAGATCGACCGCACGAACGCCGCCGCATACAGTGACTGGCGATCACCCATGCGGGCGGCGGATCACGAGCCTCGCTTGACGTTCATCGAGTCGAGCGCTGCGCGCAGGCCTTTGGCGAGCTTGCCTGCGTCATCGTTGGCCCAGAAATGCATGAAATAGAGATGCGGCGAGTCGTCGATCATGTGGCTGTGAAGCGCAGTCACTTCGATACCGTTCGTGCGCAGCACTTTGATCACCGGATTGACCTCCTTGCCGATCATTACGAAGTCGCCGGTGATTGCCGCTTTGCCGCCACCTGTCGACTGGAAGTTGATCGCCGTACCGGTGCCCAGCGCGGGAGGAACGGTCATGTTGTGCGCGCTGATCTGTTCGGCACGTGGGATGCTGAACTGATAGACGCCGCCATTGTTCGTTCCTTTCACGCCGAGGGCGCCTTCGATGGCCGCGACATCCAGGTCAACGGCCTGCGGGGCGCCGGCGGGAGTCGCGGCCGCGAGTGGCGTCTTGCTCAGTGCAAGAGCATCGCGCAGCACCTTGGCCTCCTTGGCGGGATCGCCATGTCCCGTGACGTGCATGTAGACCACTGCCGGTGAAGCGCGCAGCAGATGGTTATGGACGGCGCTGATCTCCACGCCGTTGTCCACGAGATGCCTCATTACGGGAGCAATCTCTGACTCGGTGAGTACCAGATCACCCATGAACATCGCACCGTCAGCGGTCGGTACGAACGCGAGCCAGGAGCCCAGTGCGAATGAGGGTTTGATGGCCACACCGTCGACCGTGATCTTGAGATCTGAGCGTGGAAAGCCGAATTTGTAAACGCCGCCAGGTTGAGCCGATCCTTTCTTGCCGAATGCCTGCTCGACCTTCGACCAGTCGGGGTCAGCTGCCGAGGCAATCGAGCACAGCCCAAGGGACAGCGTAGCGATGCAAGCGAGAACGGATTTCATGGCGGCAAACTCCTGGAGACCGCTGTAACGGGAAAACCGCAAGAAGCTTGCGGTCATGGATAGGTTAGACAACGACCCGCAATCCAATCAATCGGCGCGATAGATGTGCGCCGCCCGTACGTTCCGATGTCATCAATGACCCGCCAGCCGGTCCAGCAGCTCCGCCACATGGGCGCGGATCGAGTCGCGCGATCGCACGAAATCCGTGCTTGCCGGGGGCACGTCATTCCATTGCTCGCTCGCTGCAGCCGCGGACTCTGCGTGTGCCGGTAACGCGGTGCTGATCGCGATCACTCGCGCTGATGCGGAGATATCGGCATCGGTGAGCCGTTGCGGCCGAAACGAGCTCACATCGTACCCTTCAGCCGTGAGTGGGGCCTTCACGAATTCGGGAACGGTATCCGAGTCAGGCGTCAGCCCGCGAGACACAGCTCGAAACGGCAGGCCTCGCGATCGAGCCAGGTCGTTGAAGTAGGTGGCGGCCATGAGGCTCTTCACGTTGCCGTGCTCGCAGACGAACAGTACCTGATGGGTTGGGGGTAGCTCTGCGCCCTGGCTCGCGCAGACCGTCAGGACCGCGACAAGCCAAGCGCCCAGCAAACTGCGCAGCTTTGAGCTCGAGTTCGGGGTCATGTTTTGACCGGTGCAGATTCGCCGATTCTGCGCGAGCGACGGAAAGGCAACCACAGAACTGCCGCCAACGACTGGTGCTCCGGGCCATCATAGCCATCGATGCCGTATGCCACCGACGTGCCGCGACTACTAGGAGTGTAGCTGCCGAATATGCGATCGAAGAATGAGAAGAGATTCGCATAGTTCGAATCGGTCTGCGTGCGCTCCCGGGAGTGATGAATCTTGTGCATGTGGGGCGTTACCCAGATCAGAACCATGAGTCGGTCGAGCCAGCGCGGCACCCGGATGTTGGCATGCTCCACGACGGAGTTGAGCGATCCGAGCAGACGATAGATGGCAACCGCGGCCAGAGGTGCGCCAAGAATCCATGCCGGCACAGCGATGAAGCTGAATCGAATCAACCCTTCGAGGGGATGCTGACGAAATGCCGTTGTCGCGTCGACCGAGGCGTCGATGTGATGCACCAGGTGTACGCGCCACAGCAAAGGAATCTGATGCAGCAAGCGATGGACGAGGTACGTTGCGCCGTCCAGCGCGAGGAGCGTTACGACGAATGACGCAACCGTTCCTGTACCCACAATCTGCAGCACGCCGAGACCCTTTGCTTGGACGTACCCTGCGCCGATCGCGAGCGCGAAGTTGAGCAGCATGCCGAGGCCCGATGTAATCGCCAGCAAAGCCAGATTCGTCGGCAGTCGACCGTGAAGGCGCCGGGACTGGCGCCGCAACGGGACGACAGTCTCAACGACTGCAGCCAGGGCAAGGGCAGCGAATACTGGAAGCAGTCGAACGATCAGCGTTCCGAGATCCATGAGATTCTCCTGACGTGCGGTCAGGAGCTTGCGAGTTGCCCCAAGGGCAGAGTCAAGCGCTGCACTTTGCGCTGATCTAGGGTCGACTTCGATGAGTTCAGCAGCCGACCGGTCACCACTGGTTCTGGAAGCAGGGATTCCCTTGGGAGATGTCAGAGGCCGCATCGATCACCTGGCGATCGATGTGGCGCAGCGGCGGCTGTTCGTCGCCGAACTCGGAAACAACACGGTCGCCGTTATCGACATCGATGCGCGCGAGGTCGTCCGCAGGCTGATAGGGCTCGACGAACCGCAAGGCGTCGCCTATTTCCCGCAAACGAATGCGCTGTATGTAGCCAATCGTGGTGACGGCGAGCTGCGCGCCTTCCATGGCCCGCAACTCGAACTGGCAGGCAAGCTCGCTCTTGGAAACGACGCTGACAACATGAGAATCGATCGCCGGCTGGGCCGTCTCTATGTCGGGGCAGGAGACGGCAACTTGGCGATCATCGACGCAGCAGCGTTCAAGCATGTCGGTGAGATCGCGTTGAAGGGTCGAACTATCCGATGGCTCTGGATTCGACGCGACGTCGCGTACTGGTCGCGTTCCGGCAGCCGGCAGTGCTGGTCTCGTTCGACGCGGCGAGCGGAGCAGTGCAAGAGCGAATCGAGATCTGTGGCGATGCAGACGATGTGTTCGTCGATCCACGCCGTGGCTACATCTACGTGGCGTGCGGCCAGGGTGCGATAGATGTACTCGTGTTCTTGGCCGTTCGCGCCACAGGCAGCGAGGGCGCTGCGGTGTGGCAGTTGCGTCCCCTCGATCGTCCTTGAAGGTAGATCGCCGCGTGAGCGTGGCGCCCATGTACGTACTTTGATGCCGTCCTCAGTGGCCGCAGCCATGCACGCAGCTTCCACCGCGCACGACCAGTTGATCGGCCGGAATGACCATCGTGCATCTGAGCCCCTCCGGCTCGAACGCAAATTCACACTCCCCGCGGAGGTCGTGCCTGATGAGCTGCTCGGCGAGGGCAGTTCCGAAGCCTTTGCGTGTCGGCGGCTCCGCGACAGGTCCACCGCGCTCGGACCACACCAAAGTGCAAGGTCCGTCGGGGCTCGGACGCGAAGAGCGAACTGTCACGGTGCCGTGTTCGCTGCGCAATGATCCGTACTTCACCGCATTCGTCATCAGTTCGTGAAGCACGAGTGCCAGGTCGAGCGCCGCGCGTGCGGTTAGCATTTCAGTGGCGATGTCGATCTGCACCTTCGTGCCGAATATCCCAACAACCGCTGTGACGATTTCTCGCAGGCTGCTGCTGGTCCACTCACCCATCGCCAGCTGCTCGTGAGCTTGCGCGAGCGCGGTCAGTCTGCCCGAAACACTTTCCATGGCCTCGGCTGGGGACCTTGCACTACGCAAGGATTGATTGACGAGAGACTGGACGCTGGCGATCGAATTCTTTACGCGGTGACTCAGCTCCGCCGCGAGCACCTGCTGGCGTGCGAGCGACGCTCTGCTGCGTTTGGCCGCAGCACTTTCGATCACCTCCCAGCTACCACGCGGCCGTGCGAGTGCGAAGTCATGTGTCCGCACGACATCGAGCGTGGCATTGCTGTCCCAGCGGTCTGCCTGATAGCTGCATAGCGCGAGAATCTGCTGGCCACCGAATACCTCGTGCACGGCGGTCTCGTAGCCGTTGAAATCGTCCCAGTCTTCCGTGCGCAAGAAGCCGGTATTGCCGGTGAGTCGAAGTCCGGCATAGCCGCGATCCAGAGCCTGGTTCTTCGCATCGAGCCACATGCTGGCTACTGCAGGCACGGACGCGCGCCCGGCGAGTTCGTACCACTCGGCATGGTCCAGGACGGTCAGTTGTCCTTTGCCGATGCGGGCGTCGAGGTCATCAAAATAGACACGCAAGTGCGCGAGCGCCGCCTCCTTGGAAAAGGGCTGCGCCGTGATCCACAAGCAAGCATCGTTGTCTTCGAGGCCGGTCTTGAAATACGGCACGAGCGTATCGGCTACCTCTGCCTGGTCGCGGTAGAAGTGGCAGAAGTGGGTACCCCACTCCACCCGTCCGATGGGCCGCAGTCCCGTATCGACACTCATGCTTCTTTGCCCCCGATGATTCGCAAATGCAGTACTTCAACCGAGCACGTCTGAAGGCGCGGTAATCAGCAGACACGTGCACCCGGTTTCGCTCCAGACACGTCTGTCCGAGGTGCCGCGCTCCGCCCGGTTGTAATCGCCTGGATGCAGCTTCTTCTGGTCGATCCACAGCTCTCCATCGAGCAGGTGCAACTCCTCGATCCCCGAGTGGGTGTGCGGTGGATAGGCAACTCCCGGCGCGAGGCGCACCAGCATGGCCACGCGATCCCCTTGGCTGTCGCTCGACAGAAGCTTGCAGGAAATTCCCGGAGCGGCCTCCTCCCAAGCAGGCTCCGTCCAGCGCTGCGTGAGGGATGGGCTGGGGTCCGCTCCGGAGTGGCCGATTTGCGCGAGAAGCCGCTTCCACAGATTCGCCGGTGGCCGCAGAACGTCGGTTGGCCATGCAGCGAACGAGCCAACAACCCGGCGCAACGTCTGTGCCGACTGCTGGCATCGCGGGCAGATGGATAGGTGTGCTTCCGCGCTGGCCTCTTCGGCGGGGAGCAGAGTGCCCAGGGCATACGCAGCCACCAGATCGGCTTGGCCGCACCGGTCGTCCTTTGAGAGCGAACTCATGCCTGTTCCTCCGGGCCGGGCCGCTGCAGGGATCTGTCGGCCGCCCACCGTTGAGAACGACAATCCGGATCTTCTGGATTGGACGTGACCTGCCAATGTGAGTGGGGCACCTCTTGCCAAGCGCCGATGCTCGCGGCACGATTTTGCGTCGTGAACGTCCCTACACAAGAGAACGAGCCTGGCAGTGGGCCGCGCACTCTCGGGGATTTGCTCTACGCGGATCGTCAGAAGCGCCGCGTACCCGAGGAGGAGTGGGTCGCGCTGGTACAGTCGATCGCCGCTGGCGACCAGACGGCTTTACGTGCGCTTTACGCACGCGCCCATCGAATTGTCTTCACGCTGACTCTGCGCATCAGCGGCAATCGGGCTACTGCGGAGGAACTCACCATTGATGTGTTCCATGAGGTGTGGCGGCGCGCCGCGACCTACGATCCACGCAATGGTCCGGTCATCGGATGGGTGATGAATCAGGCCCGCTCCAGGGCAATCGATCGAATTCGGTATGAGCAGCGCAAAAAGCGCGTGGCTTCGGCCGCCGCTGCAATAGTTACACAGGCTGCTGCCGAGTCCGCCACCGAGTCTCGCGATGACCACCGGACACTACTCGAAGGCCTGGATACGCTCACCGCCGACGAACGAGAAGCGATCGAAACCGCATTCTTCGCGGAGTTGACATATGCTGAAACAGCAACGCGGCTGAACCAACCGCTCGGAACGATCAAGACTCGGATCCGCTCCGGACTGGAGAAGCTGCGGCGCGCGTTTGCAGACAGAATGGGACTGCCATGAGTTCGACATCCGCCAGGAACCGATGCGCCCGCGCCGACGAGGTGTGTCTGTACGCGCTGAGCGCGCTGCCGGGTAAGGAGGCGAACGACCTCCAGGCACACATAGCGTCATGCGACTGCTGTAGGGAGGAATTGGCAGCGCTGCAACCCGTCGTCGCTTCATTCGTCGCGTGGCCGACTGCGATCGTTCGGCCATCGGCGTCGTCGTGGGATCAGCTCATCGCTCGCATTGCCACAGAGACCGGCGGCAAGGTGTCAGCTTCCCCGCCGTCTGAATGGATCGAACCCGACTGGGAAGACGTGGCTCCCGGGATCTCGTGCAAGATCCTCGCGAGCGATTCGCAGAGAGATCGGGTCAGCATGCTCGTCCGACTCGCGCCTGGCACGGAGTATCCGCCGCATAGCCATGCAGGCACTGAAGAGCTTCATCTGCTGGAAGGGGAGCTCTGGATAAATGATCGAAAGCTCTATCCCGGCGACTACAACAGGGCCGTGGTCGGCACCGCAGACAAGCGCGTGTGGAGCGAGACAGGCTGCACTTGCCTGCTGATTACGTCACCTTCCGACCTGATCTCATAGAGCTGCCGCCGGCCGTAGTTTTTGGGCTTGAAAAGGCAAGCCCCGTCCCTAGTTCCAACTTCGCCGCACTGCGCGGCGCACTAACAGCTTTGTGTCCGAAAAAGGAGGTAGATCTCGTATGTCACTCGTGCCATATCGTGAATGGTCGCCCTTCTTGCAGCTTCGAGACGAAGTCAATCGTCTCTTCAGCACCATGCAGGGCGAAGAAACCAGCGGCGCCACGGCCAACTGGGTACCGGCTGTGGACATCCACGAATATGACGATCGATTCGCTTTGTTCGTGGACGTGCCCGGAGTGGACCCCGGTCAGGTTGAGATCACGCTCGACAATGGCGTGCTGACGTTGGCCGGACAGCGAAACACCGAGAAGCCTGCCGGCAATCAGACTGACGTGCCCATGCGCATCGAACGCGGTAGCGGCGCTTTTCATCGGCGGTTCATCCTGCCGGACAGCATCGATGGAGAGCAGATCAAGGCCGTCGGGCGCAACGGCGTGCTGGAGATTTCCATTCCGAAGCAGGCGAAGGCCCAGCCGCGACGAATCAAAGTAGCGTAGCGCGGGGTTTGAGACCTTCCAGCAATCCGGTGTGCGGGGAGGGCGGAAGCCCTCCTCGCAGCACTTGGAGTTTGCCTTTTGCGCTGAGCTTCGCCGATGACGATCGATGGACTCAACCGCCGGCGCATCCACTGCTCGCAGCAGACCCAAGATGCCTGGGAACGCCCTTCTTGCTTCGAGAATTTCTGTTCTCGTGAACGGTGCTGCTGGTTGCGATCACCGGCTGGGGTCAGACAAGCGACCGCGCGAAGTCGACGGCTGCAGGATTCGATCATCATCTCACCAAGCCGGTCGACTATAGCGGGCTCACCAAGGTGCTCAAGCCGGACGCATCACGTCAGCGCCTTACTGCAGGTGAGTGAGTCTGATTGACTCTATGTCGATGCGACCCACCGACGACAAGGCATTGGGGCAGCTCTACGAGCGTCTGTTCGCGTTGGCTTCGAATACTCATGAGGGCTGGCGCATCCATACAGGGATATCGCGCTGGCCATGAAGGACGCGCCAGACATCAACGTGATCGCTGCGTTCGATATAGAAGATCAGGTGCGGGTACTTTTGCAACGGCCAGAACCGCAGGCCGGGTAGGTTGAGTTCATGGGCGTACCGCGATGACCCAGAGTCGGGATGCCGGCCGATGTGGCCGTACGCGCGCTCCAGAGCATCAATAAAACCGAGCGCAGCGTCCGGGGCATTCTCGCCGAGGTAAAAGTCGATTGCTTCCTCAGTGTCCTGCCTAGCTCGTTCGCGCGGAATGACGGCTTTGGTCATCACCGGCGGGAGCCGGACTTGCGCACCTTGACTCTCCGGCGCAGGCCAGCGAAGTAAGCGTCATCAGCTGGTTTGGTTGGCACGGATGAGGCGCCTTCGAGCAGGAGGTCCCGCAACTGCAGGCGATCCTGCTCTTTACGGATGAGCTCGCGGACGTATTCGCTGCTGGTGCCATAGCCGCGCTGCTCGACCTGCTCGTCGACGAATTCCTTGAGCGCGTCAGGCAGGGAGATGTTCATCGTGGTCATGCTGGTATGGTAGATCCCGTTGGCAAATTTTGGCAAACTCGTCGAGTTGCTGTCTTCGACCCACTTTGTCACGGCGGCAAAGCCAAGACGCCGGGAAATCCTCGGGAATCTCGCAGAAGTGCCCAGCATGGAGAACACAGGAACAACTGGCAGCTCAGCTATCGGATCAGCATTTACGCTGGACCGCCGCGTCAGCGTGGCGCCCATGATGGACTACGCGGACGAAGGTGCCTTCGGCTGACTTGTCAAAGACTTACACCTGGCCAAAACGGCGTGTACCAGTTCTGTCACAGCGGTTAGAAGAGTCTTGATGAGCGGCACGTTCATGCGCAGAGCCGTTGACGCGACAAGCGAGAGCGTACAGCGACGCGGGTTGCCGCCGCCGTCCGCTGCCCGTCGGACATTGCAACACTTCGCGATGGTCTGCGGCTTTCTGCGACGATGAATCTGTCTGGACGTGCTGATCGATGGGAAACGACGTTCTCCGCGCGGTTCACGGCGCTGCTGCTCGGAATTCGCGACCCCTTGAACGTGACGCTCAGTGCGGAGATCCGGCGGTGCGCCAGCGAGCGTACTGCGTGGCTTTCGAAGGCAGCGCGTCTTCGCGACCGAGTAGCCAGAACTCGAACCAGTCCAGATTTCTCTGTGCGGCTTCGCGCTGCAAAGCAGGCAGCGAGACATTGTGACCGGTCTGCGGATAGATGATGAACTCGGTCGGCATGCCGGCGCGGGCCGAAGCTTTGCCATACCCCAGCATCAACAATCCGGCCGCCTGGGCACCGCCCTCGAAGAGCGCTGCCGTGCGCAATCCCGCGAACTGCAGGTCCGGCGACTCCACGAGGTAACGTCGCGGATCCTCGTAAAGACTCGCGCCGAGCAGCGCATCGTGAATTTCGCGGTTCGCGTCGTCGCTCATCAGTTCATACATGACAACTGCATTCGCGACACCTTCGGCGAAGGAAGCTGCCGTGAAGGTGCGCGCTCTGGCCATGGCGAGCGGACCGACCACTGCGCCATGACTGTGGCCAGATATGCCGAGCCGTTGCGGGTCGGCGATGCCCCTGCGCACCAGGTCCTCGACGCCGGTGACGATGTCGGCGGCTGATTGGGCGGACGTCGAAGTCGCGACCTCACGGCCGTAGCTGTGAGTACCGCGGTAGTTCGGCAGGAAAACGGCGATGCCATGGCTTGCGTACACTTCGAGCGGATACGGCCAAAAGCGAAAGTACGGTGCGAACGCATCCGGGTAGGCGAAGGCCGGCCCGCCGTGCACGTGCGTCACCAGCGGCCAACCGCGTGCGGGGCGCTTGCCGTCCGGTTCCATCAGCCAGCCGGCGATCTGCATGCCATCGTTGCTCGTCCAGATCACCTCGCTGCTGTGCAAGTGCAACTTCGCCGCTAGAGCTGCATTGATCCGCGTCAACGCTCGCGGCGGCCGCTGCTGCGATTGCAGGTAGATCTCGGGCGGACGGGTGAGGCTCTCGTTGACGAAAACCATCGTGGAGGAATCGGCGCTGAAGCGGAATAGCGAGCTGCTGCCGTCCAGGCCCACGAGACGCTGATCGCGCAGCATGCCTTGCGGGCCAGCGCCGGGCGCCAAGCGAAACAATGAGCGCACCGCGCGCAGCGTGTTTTCCGCCAACACGCTCGCACTGTCTATCGGCAGGAGTCGCAAGTATGCCGTCGCACCTTCGAGCGCATGCCACGTCGCGGTGGCAGGGACTGCATCGGCGAGCCCGTCGACTATCGCCCATTCAGGAAATGAATCGCTGATCCATGGATCCGTGTGCGCAATCCGTCGCAACAGCAGATTGCTGCTTCCCGGGACCCACTCACCGCCTTTGAACGTTACCGGCGCGATGCCTGCGGCAGGCGCGTTCGCGCGTGCGAGGATGCGAAGGCGACGCGAATCGAGATCGAAAACACCGAGACTCGTGCGCTCGTCCTTCAGGAGCGAAGCGGGGATATCGTCGCCGACATAGAGCAACGATAGATGCTTGCTGTCGGATGACCAGAAGAAGGAGTCGCTGTCTTCGGCCGGCTCGCCCGGGATCGCGACGCGCGCTAGGGTGCCGTTCGCTTTGATCCACAAAGTGGCGGGCGGGCGTTTCGCGAGGCTCTGCCAGTGCGGATTCAGGAAGTCGTGGGAACTGGTCGTGCGCGGATCGATCGGTATTCCTTGCGTGCCGGTCTTGAACTGTTCGTAGAGCGACTGGGTCGATGCGACAGCCGGGCGTGTCAGGAACGCCAGACCCGCGCCGTCAGGAGCGAAGCGAAATTTCTCCACTGCATCGACGCTTGCGGTGCGTTGCACCAGCCGCGGGCTCGCGACATCGTACGAGAATACTTGTGTGCTGCCTGACCGCGCAGCCAGGAACGCAAGCTTGTGCGTACCCGGTATCCATGCCAGATCGCTCGCATCCGAGAGTGTGTCGACGATAGCCTCGCTGCCCTCGCCGGCGAGTTGGCGCACGAATACCGCTCGCGTCGGCTGCTCAGCGGAGTAACCTTCAATCGTGTACGCGAGCCACTTTGCATCGGAAGAGAGCGCGAGCTCCGTGACCCGCGCCAGCCCGAAGTAGTCATCGATCTCGAATCGTCGCGGCGGCGACGCCTGCGCACTGACTGCGCAGAGCAAGGCCGTCAACGTCCAGACGCCGCGCGCGACGCGGCCGCGTGTCGTGGTCACCATGCTTTCGTGACATCGAGCGCAATGAAACGACCGAGCGGCGTGGCATTGACCGAGTCATAGCCGGAGTGCGCGATGGGCGAGCCCTGGCTGGCGACGAACGGGGGATCCTTGTCCAGCACGTTCTGGACGGACAGTGCAATCTGCAACCCGCTGAGCTCGTAGCGCAGCTGTGCATCCAGGGTCGTCCATGAAGCAATGGGCGGCTGCCCGGCAGCGCCGTAACTGTCCTGGTAGTTGGCTGTCAGCGACGCTGTCAGTCGATCGAGGTTCCAGCTCAGGCCGCCGCGCACCTGCAGATCGATGGGCTCGTTGAGCGTGTTGAGCACGTCCTGCTCTGGCGCCAGCGGTGCGACCTTCGTCTCAAAGTCGAGCAGATACGTGCCGTTCAGCCACGCTTCGAAACGTCCCAGGCGGGTCTCGAACGGATACTTGACCAGCAGATCAATGCCACGCTCGCGCTCGGCGGCGATATTCGTGACCGCGACGTCGGCCCAGATGCCCACCTGGTCGGGTGCAAACGCGCCTCCGGTCAGATCGGCAAAGCTGGTCGCCGCCGCGAGCCGCTCGTTGACGAACTGCTCGCTCGGATTCAGCACCATGAAGTTGCCGAAGATATCCGGCGAAGCGAAGAACGTATCGAACCCGCCGGAGAGTGGCGTGTCAACGCGGCCTTCGAACTCGATCTGGAAGTAGGTGAGCGATAGCGAAGGCTCGCCCTCGCGAGGCATCACGTCGAAGCCGGCAGTCCAGCTCTTCGACCGCTCTTCGTGCAAGCGAGGGCGTGCTGCCTGTGAGCGCAACAGCACCAGCGGATCACCAGCGATATCCAGTCCGAAGTCGCTCGCGAAGAATGCGAGCAACGATTCGCTCCCCGGCGCCAGGTCGGTCATCGTTGGCGCTTTGAAGGACTCGCCGTAGGTTCCGCGCACGCTGAGTCTCGCGGCCGGCTGCCAGCGCAGGCCGATTTTCGGCGTGACGTCCGAGCCGAAATCGCTGTAGTCCTCGTAGCGGGCTGCCAACGTGAGCTCCAGCGCATCGATGCCGCGCAGGCTGTTGGACGCGCCAACGAGCGGCACGAACAGCTCGCCAAAGGCAGCGTTGACGTGCCGCTCCGGAAGATCGCCGTCGCCGATCGCGGGCTGCACGTTCTCCCGGCGGTGGCTCGCACCGAGTGCCAGCCGCATATCGCCCCCTGGCAGTGTGAGGACCGCGCCGTCCGCGTGTGCGTCGAACGACCAGATGTCGTTGTCGACGCTGCTCGACGTCAGCTCGCCGATACCGGTGTCGGCGGGGATACGCAGCAGGCTCGCGTCGAAGCTGTATCTCGAGTACGCGGCCGTCACTTGTGCCTTCCAGCTGCCGGCCAGCGCAATGTCGGTGCCGAGAGTCGCGGCCGACTGGTCGCTGGAGGATTCTTCGCGGTTGACGAGCGACAGGTAGGACAGCACGTTGTCAGTATCGCGTCGCGAGTACAGCACATCCGCGAACAGGGACCAGCGATCAGCGACGTCGTGGTGAGCCGTCGCATAAATACTGTGGCGGCCCTGTTCAGGCAGCAGTGTGCGCGGCGTGTCGCTGCCGCGTGCGAAGTCGCGATCGCGCGCGTCCAGCGCGTCGCGATGGTTGTACTCGTAGGCGAGGAGGCCGCCGCCGCCATCCCACGTCATGCCGACCGATTGCGAGGCCTGCCACTCGCGCAGGCCGCCGTCCGTGACGCTTCCGTAGCGCACGCCGGTCTCCGCACCGTCGTAATCCTTGCGCAGGACGAAGTTGACGACGCCGCCGACTGCGTCGGAGCCATAGATTGCCGAGGCACCGTCCGTCAGCACCTCGACCCGTTCGATCGCGGACAGCGGGATCATCGAAATATCGACGAATCGCCCGCCATTGCCACCGGGCGCGAGCCTGCGGCCGTTCAGCAGAACGAGCGAGGCACCCGGCCCGAGCGCGCGCAGGTTCACCGCGCTGCCGTACGCATTGTTGCCGACTGCTGAGTCTGTGCCGACGGTGTCCTGGCTCGCGCCGGCGCCTGAGTTCTGCGGCAAACTCTCGATGAACTGGGCGACGGTCGAATAGCCGCTGCGGGCCAGGTCGCGCCGATCGAACCGCAGCACGGGCGAAGCGCTGACCTCGACGCCACGGATGTGCGAGCCGGTCACGACGATCTCTTCGAGCTCATCGCGCCTCGGTATGACCGCGCTCGAGTCGGCGCCGACGGACGATTCGGAGGCCCGCGCGATCGTGACCGTGTCGTCATCGAGGCGGTGGAAGGTGAGTCCGGTGTTGCGCAACAGGTCGTTCAGAGCCTGGTCCGTGGTGAGCTCGCCGCTCGCGCCGGCGGTGGCGACGTCCCGCACGAGCTCCGCGCGATAGACGATTTGGAAATCGCGCTCACGGGCCAATGTCTGCAGCGCCGGTCCCAGTCCTTGTGCTGGGATCTCGGTGTGACGGATGGCGGCCGCCACTTCGCCTGCTGCACACAAGGTCACCGTCGAGACGCAGATCGCCGTCAGACATGCTGCTCGCATCACTGATCTCCCCGTTGTCATGAGTTTGACGATCGCCGTCATGCGATCGCTCGCTGACGTGCTCATGACGGATAGAGGGGAGCGGCGAACAAAATGGCTACCGCGATTTCAGCGCGAGCGGCGGACGATGCGCACCTCGGTGTCGGTCTCCAGCACTTCCAGGTCGCTCTGGGCGCGCAGGAAACGCAGCAAGGACTGCGGATCGGTCGAAGAGAATACGCCGTTGATCAGGACGCCCTCGAGTCCTGCGTCGGCGACGACGAGCTGCCGGCGGTTGTAGCGGTTGAATTCGTCGGCGACCTCCCTGAGGGGTGCGGAGTCGAAGACGAGCTGGCGCTGAGTCCAGGCGGTCGCCGCCTCGACGTTCACTGCGCGCGCCGCAGGAGCCGGCTCCACACCGATGGTCACCTGCTCACCAGCGGCCAAGTGCAGGGCGGAGTTGCGCGAGTGCGGAGTCGCGGCGGCGCGTATCGCAGGCGTGCCTTGGAGACTGGAGTCCGTCGGCGCCTCTGCAGAACCGGTGACCTCCACCTTGCCTTCAAGAACGGTGACGACTGTGCCGATTGGCTTGCGATAAACGTCGAACTGGGTGCCGACGGCCCGCACTTGCACCTCGCCGCTGCGCACGATAAACGGACGGGCCGGGTTGTGGGCGACCCGGAAGAGTCCCTGACCTTCCAGCAGGTCGATGGAGCGTTCGTCCGGCGAGAACCGCACGCGAACGCGCGAGCGGGCGTTGAGCTCGACGATCGAGCCGTCGGAGAGTGTGATCGAGCGCTGCTCGCCAACGGCTGCCGTGTAGGTCGGATATCGGTACGACTGCCAGAACACGCCGGCCAAAGCGAGGCTCACGGCGAGCAGCACCGCCGCGGCGAGGCGATAGCGTCGATCTCTGGTATGCGACGGACTCGGCTCGCGCGCACGACTGGCCGCCGTTTCCTCGAGCAGTTGGCTGTCCCCGAGCGCGACCACATTGCCGGCAGACATCGCCCGGCGTACCAGGGCTTGCACATCGATGCTCCGGCCGCGGTCGACGCCTGCGAGCTCCGACCACAATCCGGCGAGATCGAGATACGCGCGAACGTGCTCGGGCGAACGGGACAGCCAGGCTGCGAACTGCTCACGCGCAGTCGGGGTGTCACCACCGCCTCGCAAGGTTGCAATCCAGTCGGCGGCCTCATCCATGATCAGGTTGTTCGTCATGCGCATTTTCACTCGCGCTCGTTCGTCAGCCAGGTGCGGCAGTGTACGAGCGCCTTGGCAAGATATTTCTTGGCCATCGCTCGCGAGACGCCGAGGTGCCGGCCGATCTCTTCGAGCGAGTAGCCGTCGCGCCGGTGCATCAGGAGCGTGGCTTGCGCCTTCGGCGACAGCCGCTCGAGCGCGCGTTCCAGCTCCCGCATCCGTTGTTGTGCCTCCGCCTGCTCCTGTGGGTCCGGCTGTGAGGCCAGCAACTCGGCGAACGCAGTATCGATGTCGACTGTGGGCGGCGCCGCGGCCTGACGCAGCGCGTGCTCGTGCAGGAGATTGTTGGCGATCGTGAAGAGGTAGGCTTCCGGATTGCGGATCAATTCGTGACGCTCGATGCGCAGCAGCCGCAAGTAGGTCTCCTGGGCGAGGTCAGGCGCGTCTCGTGACTGCCGAAGTCGCGAGCTGAGATAGCGCCGCAGTTGCCGACCATACCGGCCGGCAACGGCAGCGACGAACGATGTCCGCTCTGAATCAGTCTTGCTCACGAGCTGTGCAACCCGCGGGTTCCTGCAGGAGTAGAGCGCAATCGAAGGAAAAGTGGCTACCCGGGCTCGTCGACTACACTGACGATCCGCGAGAATCTGGTTGAGTATGAAAGAGTTAGATCGCCGCGTCAGCGTGGCCCCATGTCACGCTAACAGGCTTTGGCGAACCGAACAGGGCGTCGGTGTTCCCGTAACGCCCCGCTCAGTGTCATGCGCCCGACGCACGTTCATGCGGCCGGGAAGGTCGCTTCGATGGAATGCCCGTCGGAGAGCTGACATTTGCCTGCGCCACCCCCAGCCATGCCGTCGCTGGGCTGCATCAGGTGGAAGTTGCAGCGCATGTGGTCGCCATTCGGGTCACTCAGGTTGGCGAGCACGCGGCCGGAATAATGCTTGATGAACTCCGGGCCGGCGTCCCAGTAATCGAAACCCAAGCCGCGTCGGCCGAAGCGATGCCACCCGACCCACAGCGGCGCGACCTCATCCACACGAGTCTCGCTCGTAATCTGGAAGAGATTACCGGTGTAGCTCTCGCCGCCCGCGAACGTCGCGGTCATCTGCCCCGTCGTGGCGTCCTCGGCTTTCCAATCGAAGCGCACACCCGGGCCGCCGCCGACCGTCTCGCCCATACCGGTCCCCGTGGTCGTGCAGGCCGCGCCCCCCAATACGGCCGCGAGCGCCAGAAAACCCATCTGCAATGATCTGCGATTCATGATTTCGCTCCATACCGTAGCCGCGGGATTGCTGCTACTTCGCGACCGACAGTGCTCCTCGCATGAGGCCGGACAATTTCCGCACGCAGCGCCGAAGTTTCAGGCGAAATTCGCTTGGTAACACGACCGTGTCTGCCGTCACCACCAACGAGCTACGGCTGCAATGCACTGCTGCTGGCAACGTCGACGGACAGGACCCGGCCATCCTTGCGCATCGTCTTCAGCACTTGCCGACAGTTGTATGCGGGGCCCGGGCCGCTGAGATCGACGAGGATGACCGAGCCAGAGTCCTGGCGCTGCAGCGCCAGGCCGTATCCGGCGTCGTTGCTGAGCAGCGAGCTGAGGAAGCCCACGTCGCGTGGGTCGGGTACGTCGGGGGTCAATTTGACGTTTAAGCGCATCTCGCAGCGTGCAGGCGACAGTGGCTCCTCAGTCTGGGCTTTGGCAGTGAGTGCAGTGAGTGCAAGTGCAGCAGCAGTTAGAGTGCAAGTGAATCTGTTCATGAATCCTCATCATCCAAGTCAGGACCGGCGTCGATTACCCAAATCACGTTGCACGCTCAACGCAGCCGCGCCCCCCCCGTCGCGGACACACTTGACATCGCGCTGACGGTGCGATGCCAATGGGCTACTCGGTGTGACGTCGCTCGCGCTGTGACTCGAGTTCCTGCTTTTCCTGCTCGTGCCGTTGCGCCAGCTCCTGCTGTTCGCGAGCGTGGGCGGTTGCCATTGCCTCTCGGCGTTCGGCGCTGGCATGTTGCCGATCCATTTCCGCCTGCTCAGCGGCCTGCCGGTCCCGGAGCGCCTGTCGCTCCTTCTGCTGACGGACCTGCATGTCGTGCGACTCGTGCTGAGCTCTTGCGTCGTAACCAGATGAATCGGCATCGACCACGCCACCTCCGCCGAGCTCGTCCGCATGTCTCGCGGCCGCGATTGGGGGCCGTCCGTGGTTTGCCGCAGCACGAAGTGCGGGGTTGTCGCGCGCCTGTCTTGCGTGTTCGGTCTGAGCGGCAACCGCGGGCACGTGCCGCTCAGCGGCTGCGCGGTGCTCCTCGGCTGTCGGACGTGCCGACGTGCCGCCGCTGCCACCGTTGTAGCTCACCACATCGATCGTGTTGTGGACGACCGTCTTCGTATAGACGTTGTGCACTTTCGCTTCGCTGAGGTTGCTGACCGAGCGGTTGTAGTAGAAGTGTCCGCTTCGCCAGTAACCGCCCTCGAATCCCACGCCACCGTAGCCGAAGCCGTAATTGATACCGCCGTAGAAGCCGATATGCGGTCCCCAATAGCCTTCGTGAAACACGAACCCCGCGGGCTCCCAGGCCCAATAGCCCGGCGTCCACAGCAACCCTGGCTCAGGTGCGAGCACCCAGGCGCCTGGGACCCAGTAGTAGTCGTCGTCCGCCCATGCCCAATACCCTGGTGTCCAGATGTAGCCATCGTCGGGGCATGGCGGTTGGACGTACATGGGTAGTGCCGGCGGCGCGACAGTGATCGAGACGTGACCGTCAGCCATGGCCGGCGCCGCAAAGGCGAACAGCATTACGAGTGGCACGAGGGCAAGCGCGACACGGCGCCTCGTGCTGCCCAGTGCCTGATGGAGAGCGTGCGAATGAATGCTCATGAGTCGGTCTCCTCCGCAAAAATTCTGCGGCTGCTTGCGAAAGAGAATCGCGCCGTGACATTGCGCCGCCGCTTCAGTAGTTGACGGTCACTGTTTCAGTTGCAACCGCAACCTCGCTCTACTCGATCGCTCGCAGTACAGCGCCCTACCTCACGCCGCGTATCCGCTTTCTGACGAAGCTTCAGGCGCCGCCGAGTGACGAACTCCGGGCGTGCCGCGTGGAGATGTGACGTTGAAAACACCGAGCGTCCTATTCTCGATGCTATTCAGGCAGAACGCGCTGGGCCTCGGCGTTAGCGCTCGGGCACGTTGTTACGCGGGGTGAACGGGCCCTCGGACATGGCTTCGGCTTCGGCGATTGCTGCCTGAAGCGCGTCGAGTGTCACCGGCTTGACGAGGTGAGCGTGAAAACCGGCTCGACGGCCGCGCTCACGCTCGGACTCCTGCGCCCAGCCAGTCATCGCAATCACCAATACTCCCTTCGCCCACGGCCGGCTCCTGACCATCTGCGCGACCTGGTAGCCGTTGAGCTTAGGCATATCGATATCGACGATCATCACTTCCGGCTGGAACGTCTCGGCCTCTTCGAAGGCGGCCATGCCGTCGTGTACAACCTTTGTCTCGTGCCCCATTGAGTCGAGCAGCATGCTCAAGCTCACGGCTGCATCCTCGTTATCATCCGCGATCAGCACGCGGCGGGATCGTTCGATCAGATGCGCAGCCGTTGCCGGCTGGGTCTCGATAGCGGCAAGGCGCGCCGGAAGTCGCACGACGAATTCGCTTCCGGCATCCCTCCCGGAACTGAGCGCTTGAATAGTTCCGCCATGGAGCTCGACCAGGCTTCGTGCCAGGGTCAAGCCGATCCCGAGACCCGTGCGGGCGCGCCAGTCGGACGGATCGACCTGAGTGAACAGATCAAAGACCTTTTCCAGCATATTGGGCGGAATGCCTATGCCGTCGTCGACGACACGGACCACGACCTCAGCTCCGTCCCCCTGCAGGTCGACTCGGATGCTGCCGTCGCGCGGTGTGTATTTGTTGGCGTTCTGGAACAGATTTGCAAACACTTGCAGGAGCCGGACGCGGTCGCCCAGCACGTGAAGCGGCTCGGGTGGGCTCGTCAGGGTGAGTTGCTGCTGAGATGCATCAAAGACCGGTTTGAGCGAGGCTTCGACCGTTCCGAGCAGCTCGCGCATATCGATGGCCTCGATCTGCAGTTCGATTCGTCCGGCGGTGATACGTGACAGATCGAGCAGATCGTCCACGAGACGGGTCATCTGCCGCAGCTGACGATCCATGATTTCGCATGCCATCTGGCGATGGGACTCACGCGATCCTCGAGACAGCAGCTCGAGCGCGTTGCGCAGGGGTGCCAGCGGATTTCTGAGCTCGTGTGCCAGAACGGCCAGAAACTCGTCCTTGCGCCGCTCGGCCTCGCGCAGGAGCCGCTCCGCGCGTTTGCGCTCGCCGATGTCGCGCGCGATCTTCGACGCACCCACAATCGTCCCTTCTTCGTCCCTGATCGGCGAGACGGTCAGAGAGACTTCGACCCGGCGCCCATCCTTGGCAATCCGCGTCGTCTCGAAATGCTCGACGCGTTCACCCCGTCGCAATCGGGCCAGCACCTCCGCTTCTTCGTCGTGCAGCTCGGGAGGTACGATCTCCAGGATGGACTTGCCCAGGATCTCTTCGGGTTGATAGCCGAAGAGTCGCACGGCGCCGGGATTCCACGAGGTAATCTGACCATCGAGCGTCTTGCTCACAATCGCGTCATCCGAGGACGCGATGATTGCGGCGAGCCAGGCGCGGGTATGCTCGGCACGGCGCTGTTCGGTGATGTCCCTGAAAATCAGCACCACACCAAAAAGACGACCGCCCGGTAAGCGTATGGGCGCGGCGCTGTCGTCGATCGGGATCTCACGGCCGTCGCGAGCGAGCAGCACGGAATGATTGGCCAGTCCGACGATCGATCCGGTCTCGATCACCTTGGCCACCGGATCGACGACGGGTGCGCGCGTGCGTTCGTTGACAACCGCAAATATGTTCTCGAGGGGCTGGCTGCGTGCGGACTGATTGGACCATCCGGTTAGTTGCTCAGCGACAGCATTGAGGAAGGTCACGCGCCCTGCGGAGTCGGTGACGATGACGGCGTCGCCAATGCTTGCCAGTGTCACCTCGAGGATCTGACTCTGTCGCCGGAGAGAATCCTCCACTTCGCGCCAATGGCTGGCTTGTGACTGTGCGGCGCTGGCCGCCTGACTGAGGGTCTCGCTCTCGGTGACCAGACGCAATAGCACGTGGGATGCAATCGGCGCTTCGCGCGGCGGATAAGCGACTCCTCGTGCCTGGAGTGCAATCGTCTCGGCTCGTCGCCGCAGCAGCAACGATCCCCGCACCACATGGGTGCTTTGCGCGCAGGCGCGGACGAATTCCTGAATGGCGGAAGCCGATGCTGCTGCCAGCGCATCGAGGCGCCGACCAGTCAGCGCATCCTCGGGCAGCCCAATCTGCTCAACAAAGGAGTAACTAGGCGTATCGATGGTGCCGTCGGACGCAAGAAGAAGCAGCGGATCGGAGAGCAGCTCTGGTGTTCTGAGCAAATCCCGGATCGGCATCGTCGCTCAGCGCAGCTGGACGTCGCAGCTCTGCGCGCCTCCAATCTGTGGACCGGTCTCGCTGTTTTTCATGATGCTTCTCGTCCCACAAGCCTCATCTAGGTGACGTGCCATTAGTCGTGTTTGTTCCCGCCGTGAGCACGCGCGCGTGTCGTCTCGGGGAGACATGAGCGCAGATTCGGCCGCGCCCTGATCGCAAAGTACATCGTCGCAAAGCCGCGCATTCCGCTCGTCACTTAGTACCGGAACCTCGTGAGGTCGCAGCGCTCGATGCGGAAGTGATTCACCAGTGGCACATGGCGCTGTTGCACGAGACCGTGAGCGATTCATCCCGATCCTTGCGAACCACTATCCGCTTTTGGCGCGAAGCGCGCGCGGAGCTGAATGAGTTGCCGCTCGCAGCGGAAACTTGGAAGAGTCAGGCAAGCACGCGTCATCTCCTGTATAGCTCTCACCTGAAGCTGGTATCGCTGGCAGCTGATAAATCCCGCAGAATCCACAGAAATGTCTCACCGGCCAGTCGGACGATTGCTAGACTTATGAATGACCTAGATAAAAAGAGTTAGCGTCGCGCCCATGATGGACTGGAGCGACTGAGCGAGAAGCGCGAGCTAGGTCAAGTAGTTAGCCAACCCAAAAATCGCTTGTCCCCATTCTGTCTCCACGCTTCACAACGTTTTCGAACAACTGCCGGATTGCAGCCCGGCGATCGAACTCGCCACTACGGCTGCGAGCTCTTCAAAACCTGGGTGGACACTCTCGCCGGACCAGGGCTGCTTGGATGGCGACAACTAGCAGATCGCCGACGGCCCTCAGGCTCCGAGTGTGATGGCCGGGCAACTCCTCGCAACATCGCGGCTGCTGCTCAGGCGTTCATGATGCTAGAGAAAATGGCCTGGTGCACCCGCCGTGGCGTCGCCCACATAAAAATCGCGGAAAGCTTGTTGGCCCAGCCTGGCACGATGCTGATGCGTCCGGCCTGCAACGCGCGGATACCGGCGCGCACCACCGCCGCCGGCTGCATCATCAGCAGCTTCAACGCAGGCGTGATTCTCTGTTGCGCCGCTGTGGCGAATCCAGTGTCCGACATGCCCGGGCAAAGCGCCGTAACCGTGACGCCATCTCGCTTGAGTTCGCGATGAAGCGCTTCACCCAGACGCAGCACGTATGCCTTGGCGGCCGAGTACACGGCGAAGTTTTCGACGCCCTGGAAGGCCAGCAGACTGGCGACCAGCAGGATCTTCCCACGACCGCGTGTGCGCATGTCCTGCGCAAAGACGTGAGTGACCGCAGTCAGGCTCACGACGTCCAGCTGGAGCATCGCCAGTGCCGCGTCCAGCTTGCCCTCCACGAACGGGCCTTGCAGTCCGTGGCCAGCGTTGTTGATCAGGATGTCGATTGAAATGCCCCGCTCGCGGAGCCGCTGATGCAGATGGGTGACTGCCGCAACATCCGAAAGATCCACCTGTTCCACTATGACCTCAATGCGGTGCTGCTGGCGTAGGGCCTCGGCGAGTTTCTGCAGTCGCTCCAGCCGGCGCGCCACCAGGACCAGTGAATGGCCTCGCTCGGCATATTGGCGGGCGAACTCCTCGCCGAAGCCACCTGATGCGCCCGTGATGAGCACCCACGGATTGTTGATTGCGTTCATTTCATTCACCTGCAGTCAGGGATGCGCCACGATGAATGTATTCGGGTCGATACCGCGCGTGCGCCACATTTGCGCCACGAGCACGGCAGGATGTTGACCCAGAGTTTCATTGGTCTCGCTGATCCGGGAATTTTCGGCGGTGATTCGCGAACCGCTAAGCAGCGCTGCAGCCCGCGCGTGCGCATCCAACGCCACTGCTAATCGGGTCACATTCACCACGGCCTTCCCGTCATGTCCAATCCGCACTCCGCTCAGCAAGGCGGCGGAGCGTGCATGCGCATCGACGACGGCTGACGCAGATGAATATGTAGGCGCCGGCTCGTACGCATGCGACGATCCGGAAATCTGTGGGCGACTAAGCAACGCTGCCGCTTGAGCCTGCGCATCAAGTGGAGCTGAGAGTGCAGCGGCAGGCGCGCCAAATGCTGCGGTAGTCGCAAAGATCGCAGGTATCAGAAATAGACGTGAGTTCATGACAGCCTCTCCTCTGGTAGTGGTTGTGGACTCGATCGGAGTTCACAGATGTGATGAGCACGGGAAGCAAGGTATGCGCGACAGTGCTGCGGAAACATCCGGCGGCGCGAACTTGTTTATTTCCCTGCGAGCGACAATTCATTGGGCCTCGATTGCAATGTCGATGGTCGCGACTTGCAAAGCAGCAATGCAGGGGATTCCAGTGGGTTGCGAGTCTAGTGCGACTATTGGCTGCCGACGAGCCGCACTCATGTCCGGCATGTGCTCATAGAGGAACAATCTAAGCAGTGCTTACTTGCAGCTTGCAATGCTGTCCGTGTATGTCTAAGCGACGCTTAGATATGATGTCGCGGCAGGGGCCATGCTGTTGCAGCTGCGTTTACGCGGCCCCGGAGGATCGGACTACATGCGACTCAAACGCAAAGGCGGCTATCACCATGGCGAGCTCAGGCGAACGCTGCTGGATGTCAGCATCGATGTGATCGACAGGCGCGGGGTGGATGCGCTCAATCTGCGCGAACTCGCCGCTCGCGCCGGGGTCTCTTCAGGCGCTCCCTATCACCATTTCGCCGATCGTGAGGCGCTGCTGGCCGCTGTTGCGGAGGAAGGATTTGGCTACCTCGAAGCAGCCATGATCCGCGAACGTGACGCAGTCGCGGACGATGCGACTTTACGTCTAACGGCGCTCGGACGCGCCTATGTGAGTTTCGCGACGAATCACCGCGGTCACTTTCGCGTCATGTTTCGAGGCGACCTGCATGGCGCCGACCTCGAAAAGGCAAGGCCGCGTGCATTTCAGTTGCTGCGCGACGCGATTCACGATTGCCAGCGATCTGGCGTTGCGCCAGCCGGGGATTGGCAGCCGCTGGTGCTTACTGCATGGTCCGCCGTGCACGGCCTCGCGACACTCTGGATTGATGGCGTATTGCCGAAGAAGGGGCTGAATCCCGAGCGTCTGGCGCCGATGGTTACAACGTTTCTCGGCCGCATGTTCGCCGCGCTCGCTCGCAAGCAGCCGTCGGCATCACGCTTGAGCAGGCGGCGCGCCCGCCCCGGAAAAGCCTCTCCTGAGTAGGCCGGAAGGGCGTCATTGCAGCTCAGGGGCCTCAGTCGGCGAGCTGTGACAAGTTACATTTGTGCCAGCTTTGTCCAGGTAGATCCGCTAGCAGTGTGAGGCCGTCAGCACCAGGATGGGATTGGCTACGAGCTTGAGTTTACAAGAGAAAGCCAGACTGTGCAGGTTCAGGACTGCGTGCTCACCGATGCCTCGCTGCGTGGGAGTTGGAGCGAACGTGACCTCAAGTATAGGCACGTCACGCCTTGCGGCCGTTGGGCAGGCGATCGACAAGCGCAAGCTTCTTTCGGGGACTACTACCGCGCCAAACCGGATACGAACGATGGACGGGTTTGGAGCGAGACCGGCTGCACTTGCTTGCTGCGGACATCTCCCTCCGACGAATTGCGCTGAACACGGCCCGGCTTGCACTGATCGGTGCGGGGACTACACTGATTTCAATCCCGGTTTGAATCAGACATCGAGTCAACGATCGGTTCGCGATGGCAGATCTTCCTTACGTGTTGTTCGTCGAAGACGAAGAGACACCATCAGCCGCGGGTGCGAGCCCCTACTGGAACTTGCTGACGGCGCTAACGTAGTACCTGAACAAAATGGGTACTAAGAACTAGACGAAATGAATACCAAGCAGTTGTTCGATCTAGTGCTATCGCAGGCGAGCGAGCACGCGATCGGACGAATCTGGGTCAAAGTGACGGTCGAGGATCCGGAAGCGCGAGAGCGGCAAGTTCCAACTGGTGCATCCTTGTCCGCTCCAGGAGCAGATCGATCAGAAGTCGATTGCCAGAGTGTGGCCCGTTACGAGTGCCGGGCGCGCCGCGGACATCGTGGCGCGCATGAGCCCAGTGAGATTGATGGCTTTCGGCGACAGGTCAAGAGAGATGCCTTTCCTCTCAATGCGATGAATTCACTGCAGGATCGATACAAGCTGACGGAGGAAGAGGCTGCCATGGCGCTGGAACGAATCTGCAAGGCGAGGCCGGCTCCGTAAAGTCGCCTTGTAGGGTTGGATCGGTAGGCTAGGCAGGTTTGAACTCTTCCGTTTCAACTGCGTGTTTCAACTGTGCGCGACAGCCTGTGACGCTTGCAACGGACGAATTTGCCGCCAGAGCGTCATTGTGCCTTGGCACTGTCTCCGGCCGTCCGCTTGAGGGTCCCTTCGAAGAACTGGACGATCTTGTTATTGACTTCCGGGGCCAAGGCTGTGGAGAAACCATGACCAGTTTCGTACGTTAGATGCTGCACTGAATAGCGGAACTTTAGCTCAGCAAGTCTGGCGACAATTCTGTCCGACATCTGCTTGGACGGCCAGATCTCGTCGTGGCTTGCCGAGATCAGCAGGATGGCGCCGCCGATATGCTCCACCGGTATCGTGGCTGCGGCGACAGCAGCGGGTTGGAGCAAGCTCAACTCGAACAGGTCGGTGAGGCGCCGTGAAGCAGGCATCAGCGGACCTTTGTAAGGCACGAACGGGAGCTGGACGCCGCGAAATGTCCAAGACGAGGTTGGCCTGTCCACGAGCCGAGCGCTCTGCCAGACCACGTTGCTCGGCACGATTGCGCATACGGCGTGAATCCGCGACTCTTGCGCAGCGAGCAGCAAAGCCAGTTCGCCACCTTTGGAGCCACCGACCAGGCCGATGTTCCGGGAGTCCAATCGAGAGTCGCGCTCGACGTAGTCCAGCGCCTTGATGAAGTATTCGAGTGGAATACGATCAATTGCGGGTGGCAATTTCTCTGCTCCGAAGTACGCGACGCCCAGAACTGCGAAGCCATTCTTCGGCAGAAATTGACCAAATGCGTCGCCAGTGATGAAACCGCCTTCCGATCCACCAACAGCGATGACGGTCGGGAATGGTCCGCTACCGCTAGGGATATACAGGTGTGCCGCAAGGCCCTGCGACGAAATCGTTATATAGCCCAGCGCGGGCGGTGAACTCATCTCCTTCGCCTGCGGATGCCGCGAGAGCGCCAGCGCGAAGCAGGCGACTATGGTTTCGACGAGACGCTTTGATACCGCTGAGCGCACGATGGCTCCTGCTATTGCGCTGGCGGGAGTATAGAACCTAAGCGCGAAGCGCGTGCGCTTCTGGGCCGTAGGCGACGGTTGAGCTGGCCCGTGAGCTGACGTCTGCTTCCCGCCGAAAGGCCGACTTCAACCCGCTTTCTTCATCGGCGCAACCGAACGCGCAATAGATTTCGCGCTCGCGATCTCTGCGATCCTGAGATCGTATGCGATCTGCAAGTTCAGCCATGATCGCGCATCCCCGCCAAAGTAACGTGCCAGTCTCATCGCGGTATCTGGCGTAACTCCACGCTTCTCCCGCACCACGTCATTGATGCGAGGTGTTGGAATACCGAGCGCTTTGGCGAGCGCATTCACACTCATCCCGAGAGGAGCCAGGTACTCCTCGCGCAGTACCTCACCCGGATGCACTGGTCGCATACCGTTCTTGAATGCCATGCCTAGATGCCTCCTCAGTGGTAATCCACGATCTCAACGTCTGCTGGTCCAGTCTCGGTCCATCGAAAGCAAACGCGCCATTGATCATTGATGCGAATGCTGTGCTGGCCGTTGCGGTCGCCTTTCAGTTCTTCCAAGCGATTGCCAGGCGGGGACCGCAGGAACTCGAGAGTTTCCGCTGCATCCAGTTGCGCTAGCTTTCGAGTGGCTACTTTCGCGATCGAGCCGAATCTCTTGGAGCGTCCCGTTTCAAAGAGTTTCTGAGTCTCCTTGCAACGGAAGCTTTTGATCATGGTCGACAATCTATAACGCTGTCCGTTAAACGGCAAGCGTTAAACGATTGGAGGGGACAGGAAAATCTCGTCCCCTTTTTGTCCCCTCGACCTTGTCGATTTCTGGCAAGAGATGCGAGGGGAGAGTCGTGGCGTGCTCAGCAAATCCTTGGAAATCAGCCATCTCCGCTTGCCCTCCGTGTCGCTGATGGCGCTCGGTGTAGTTCTTGACTACACCGACACAGTTCTAAAAACTATCGCGCGATGAATAACTTAGATCGCAGAATTTCCGTCGCGCCCATGATGGACTGGAGCGACTGAGCGAGAAGAGCTTGCGGAGTCAGCCAGTTAGGCAACCCGAAAAGTGCTTGTCCCCATTTTGTCTCCACGCTTCAGAAGATTTCCAAGGCGCTAGCCCCGCTGCACCTTCTGCCGCACTTAGCAGCATCGCGAAAGACATTACATTGGCCTGATAGCCTCTCGCCGACTTGCCCGTCGCAAAGTGCCGCGCGATGTCGCAAGCAGTCGCCCGCCGCTGTACCTGCGGTCTACTCCAGAAGCTGCGCGACCGCTTTTTGGGCGACGGCCGCCGTCAGCTATTTGCTCTGCGTCAGCGCCAGCTGCGGCGTGATGCCTTTCTCCAAGGGATGTTTAAGGCGCAATCGGCGGATATTCAATGTTCTTGCGCTGCTCATGCTTCTCAGCGCTCGATATGCCGAAGCGCTGATCACGAGCCTGCGCAAGCGTCTCGTGCAATTGACCGTCTTGTGTAAAAGAGCGGCCAGCAAGGCGCATACGAGCAGCCAACCGGCGATTTGTGAACGGCCGGATGGCATGGCGACTCAGTTGAGAGGCTGGAACTTGCGCGGCTTCGTGCGATAAAGGCGTCGGCCAAGCTCGATTGCCCGGGCCTGCAGGTCGTGTCGTTCGCGCGCGATTTCTCTGGCCAAGCGCAGACTGGATACTGCGTCGAGCTCTGCGTCGCCGATTCGTTGGTGCAGCAATGTGAAATCGCGGTCCCTTCCAAGCACCTTCGCCAGCTTCGCGCACTTTTGAAGTCTCCTTCTCATCCTCGGCGGCGCTAGTAAGCCCAACGCTTCGAGCTGGTGGGTGGAGTATTTGACCTGCCTGCGCCATGCATGGAGGTCTCCGTCACTATGAGACCTGCGCGCTAAACGAAAGCAGTCACGGCCCTTGGTGTAAGTGCGCTGCATCGAAGTTGTCAGAAGGTCCAGATCGTTCGACACTCGCCAACTTCGGGTGCGCTCCTTCGTCCGCGCGAGCAGCGTTCTAGCGGCCGTTAGCGGTTCGCGCAGGGCGTCGGCGGTTGCGTTTCGATGTCCGTGCAGTAGCAGCTGACGGAGCGGCTCAAGGTGCAGTGGCTGCGGCTCATTCCCGAGGGTCTCTCGCAGCCGATGAAACACGCGAAGCACGACTTCCGAGTCACGGGCGTCGTTCAGGTGTCGGGCCGCTTCCCGCAGTGCCTTGTCTTCCTGCCGGAAGTCTTCCGGGTCGATCGAGTCTCGCAAGAGACGCAGCGTCGCTCGTGCACGCTTGAGTTCCTGCCTCGCTGCATGAATTCTGGCTGCATTTGGCTTCGAAGTGCCCAGAAGCGTCAGGGCGTGCGCGACGTGCCCACGCAGGATTCCCACAATCTGGTTGCAAGGATGGTACGCGGATGTCAACGCGAGTTCCGCAGCGGCGCGCATGGCAGAGTCGACCTCGACCGGACTTGGTCGAGCCGATTCTGGCACTTCATGCGCTGAGGGTGCGCGAGGAACGATGTGCTGTCTGCGGGGAAGTCGCGTTCCTCGGCTGACGAGGGCAGGCGCAGGGAGATCCGCGATTTGATGGCGGAGATTCAGACGAAGGTCGCGCGCGCCGGGTGTGGGGAGGTCGCGCTGTCCCGGCTACGCTGAACTACGTGCCCATGAGCGTCCTCGCACGCCCGCTAGATGCGTGGGTGCAGGTCGCGCTGGCGCCAAGGCAGCATGCTTCGCAGTACCCCATCGCGATCCAAGAACTGATGCTTCAATGCCGCCGCGATGTGCAGGACGGCCAAACCCACCAGCAGATTGAAGAGAACTTCGTGAAGCTCCTCGAGCTGATCCTTGCTCAGCGTGCCGCCTTCGATCCATGGCAACGGCACTTGTGTCACCGGCTGGAACTGCGGCAGCTCGAACCAACCAAACAGGCTTACGCCTTCGCTGCTCGCAGTCGCGAGCGCCCAGCCGCTCAGCGGGATCGCAAACAGCAGAACATAGAAGGCGATGTGCGCTGCGCGCGCGAGGTAAATCTCGTATGACTTCGTCCCTGCCGGTCGTTCGGGCGGGATCTCGATGAGGCGCCATGCCACCCGCAGCACGGCCAGCCCGAGGATTGTCACGCCAAGCGCGCCGTGAATGCCTGCGGCGCTGAACGGTGCGACGACGGCTCCTTGTCCTTCCTCAGCGGCCTCGGCGAGGAAGTACTGTGTAACGATGCCAACTGCGATGAGCCAGTGCAGGCCCTGCGCGACGGCGCCGTATCGAGTTGCTGTGTTCCGCAGTTGCATGAGTGGATTGTTCGCCTTGTGCTGAGCTGTTAGGACTGCTGGTGCGCAGCGAGGCCGGATTTTGCTGGGACTTGACCGTCCGGCTGCTTCGCTTGAGCGTCGCTGCTCGTCTGTGAGGTTTGCCTCGTCGCCCCATTCACACTAGAAGCGGTGACCGACTGTCAAACCGAACGCGTAAGGATCGATCTCAATTGTCCCGAGAGCCGCGCCGTCGAGCTTCGCGTCAGTGTCGATGTCAAACCAGCGCGCATCGACGTTGACGAACCAGCCACGTATGACGTCGATGTCGATGCCGAGCTGCGCAGCGGGGCCGAACGAAGAATCCAGCTCGAGCTTGGTTCCCTCCAGCGCGCCCCAGGTGCGTTCGCCTGAGAACAACGTGTAGTTGAGTCCAGCACCGATGTATGGACGCACGCGGCCGTTGGGATTGAAGTGATACTGCGCGCTAAGCGTCGGCGGCAGAAGGTCTGTCTCCGCGACCTCGCCCGTGCCCTTGAGTGTGATGCTGTGCAAGAAGGGCAACCCAGCAAGGAGTTCGGCACCCCAGTGCTGCGAGAACATATAGGTGATGTTGAAGGTTAAACCGGTCGTGCTTTCGACTGCGACGAGCGCATGATTCTGCGATTTGGGCTCAATCGTATGAAACCCGCCCCGCACGATCCATTCACCAGCATCCTGTGCCAGCGCACTCTGCGCAATCCCCATCGTGATCAAAACTGTCGCTGTGGCCAATCGAATGTTCATGTGACGCTCCGCTGTTGTCGCCGTAGCCGATGGCGTTGTTATAGGCGCGTCGATACAGCAGCGCGTTGCGGAGCTTCCCTGAGCGAGCAAGGGCTTCCCACGGATGCTGAACCGGGTGTCACTCGGGGGCGGCGCGCCGAACGCGCAAGCCCCGCAATTGCGTACCAGTCACGATCGCGGCCGGCCTTTCCCGTATTTCAGTCGAGCGCGTGATGTGCGCGCGCTGCAGTGGAGGCAGATTCGGCGGACATCGCGGTATGGCTCCTTTGCTGGTGATGGGACGATGGCATGGCAGACCACGCAATCCAGCAGCCGAACAACAGAAGAAGAACCCCACCGAGCTGCCGCGGTGATCTCTGCCGCGTGCAGCTGCCGAGGCGCGCGGCGAATGCGCTGCTCGTCAGCATTGCTGGCATCGTGCCCAGGCCGAATGCCACCATGATTCCGGTGCCGCGCAATCCTGCGCCACTGAGCGCTGCGAACACCAGCATCGAGTAGACCAGGCCGCACGGCATCCACCCCCAGAGCAAGCCGACGAGGAGGCTGCGTGTAGCTCCTGAGGTACTCACCGCGCGACGTGCGACCGGTTGGAGCGCCTTCCAATAGCGTGCTCCGATCTGTTCGATCGCCCCCAGCAGGTTCCAGCCCATGAGCACCTTGAGAGCAGTCAGGATCAGCAGCACGCCCGCGCCGACTCGCGCGATTGCGGCGAGCAATGGCAGATCCACTACCGAGAGCAATGTAGCGCCAACGAATCCGAATAGAGCTCCGACTAGCCCGTATCCTGCGAGGCGACCGCAGTGGTACAACCATGCGTCCCGCAACGCCGTGCCAGGAGCAGTACGTGCTCGCATTCCCAGCGCTCCGGCGAGTCCGCCGCACATCGCAACACAATGCACGCTGCCAGCAGCACCGGCTACGAGTGCGGCTGACAAGCTGATCACTGCAGCGGCGTCACTCATCTCGCTCCAGCACTGCGTCCCAGCCCGCCGATTCGAGATCATCGAACTGGCCGTTGCCGACAGCCCAGAAGAATGCCCAGAGGCCGAAGGCGACTAAGGCCAGGCTGAGCGGTACCAGGACCAGAAGGATGTTCATCGCGGTTGCCGTCCCACGGATCGTCGACGAGGCAGTAGCCGTGCTGCATTCAGCACGACTGCAACAGAGCTCAGCGACATGCCCAACGCCGCGAGCCATGGCGGAATGAGTCCGATGGCAGCGAGGGGCACCGATCCGAAGTTATAGATCGCCGACCAGGTGAGATTCTGGCGCGCGATACGCAGCATGCGGCGTGAAAGCTGGATGGCTTGCGGGATCGCATCCAGGTTTTCGTGGACTAGGACCAGGTCGGCACTCGTTTGCGCCAGCGCCGCGCCGCGACCCATGGCGATCGCGAGGTCCGCAGCCCCAAGCACCGGAGCGTCGTTGACGCCATCGCCAACCATTGCCACGCGGTGTCCGATGCACTGCATCGTCTGGACGTGTGTCAGCTTCTGTTCGGGTGTGCAGCGCGCGCGATACTCTTTAATCCCGCATTGGAACGCGAGACTGCCTACCGCGGCCTCACTGTCTCCGCTCATGATTTGTGGAGTCACGTGCATATCCGCCAGTGACGTGACAGCAGATGTCGCGGTTGCACGCGGTTCATCGTGCAGCTCGAAGCGAGCGAGCGCAGACTCGTCGTCGCCAAGTACCACAACGGTTTCGGTCGATCTCGAATCCTGAATCACCTCGATACTACCGCGTAGGTCCGCAACGAAATGCTTCGTCCCAATGCGATAGCGCCGGCCCTCGATTACGCCTTCGACTCCAGATCCGGGCACGGTGCGAGCCTGATCGACGACATAACGATCACCATGGCGCACGAACGCCTTCGCCAGCGGGTGCTCCGATGCAACCTCGAGCGCAGCTGCCAGGCTGCGGCATTCAGCCTCGGACAGACGTCCCAGCGGGACGCAGCGGCGAATCGCGATGTCACCGCGGGTCAAGGTGCCAGTCTTGTCGAACACGACGCGGTCAATGCGCGCCAGCGTCTCCAATGCGTCGGCTTTCGTGACGAGTACACCGTGTCGCGCAAGGCTTGCCGTCGCTGCGGAAATTGCGGCGGGCATTGCGATCGCAAATGCGCACGGGCATGCGACGACCAGCACTGCAAGCGTTGCAGAGAATGCGCGGGCAGGATCGATGACGAGCCATGTGGCACAGGTCAAACCCGCGACAAGCAGTGCATAGTGCAGAAAACGCGTTGCCGCGAGGTTGGCTGATGTCGCCATTGTCGGCTTCTGGGCCTGCGCACGCTGAAGCAACGACACCATATGTGACAGCATTGTGCCGGTCGAGGCCGCAAGCACGCGCACTTGCACAGGTTGGCCGACATTCAGCGTGCCAGCCACAACACGCTCACCCTCGTGCTTAGTCGCGGGAACGGATTCGCCCGTGAGCATTGCCTCGTCGATGTGTGCTTCTGCTGCGAGCAGCTCGCCGTCCGCTGGAAGGATCTCGCCGCGCCGTATCAACACAACGTCGCCTGCGCGTAAGGCGACGACGGGCACATCGAAGCTTCCGTCGAGCTCCACGCGGTGCGCATGGTCCGGCAACTGGCGCGCAAGGGCGTCGCTTAGACTCACCGTTCGATGGCGCACCAGCATCTGCACGTATCGGGACAGGGTGAGAAAGAAGATGAACATCGTCACCGAGTCGAAGTAGACGTCAGCGGCTGAGTTCCAGAGGGCGTTGTAGATGCTGGCGCAGTAGGCAAGCGTGATCGCCAACGTCACCGGCACGTCCATGCCGAGAGTGCGGGTCTGCAGATTTCTCCACGCCCCGACGAAGATCGGTGCGCCGGAGTAGAAGACCACCGGCGTCGATACCAGTAGGCTAACGACGTGAAAAAATTTCAGGAGCGTCGGATCCATGCTTTCGTGCGCAAGATCGGCGGAATAGACCGCGACCGCGAACATCATGACCTGCATCATGCCGAAGCCGGCTACGGCAAGCCGTTTGAGCGCATCGCGCCGCTCCGCATGCTGGGCCGTTTCCGCCAACCCATCGCTGAGCGGATGCGGCCCGTAGCCGAGCTCCGCGATCGAGCGAGTCACGTCGCCAAGCCCCAGCTGGGCGCGCCGCCAGCGCACGTGCGTGCGACCCGTGGCGGCGTTCGTCGATGACTCAGTGACCCCCGGCAGAGCTTTCAGTATCCGGTCGATCAGCCAGGCACACGCTGCACATCGCAACCCATCGACCGCCAACGTCACGGCGTCCATGTCACCGGACGAGTGGACGAACTGCGCAGCGACATCTGGCCGGTTCAGAGCGGCCCATCTGTCATCGCTGTTCTCTGAGTTGGCCGGGCGTGCTCCAGGATTCGCGCGCAGGCGGTAGTAGTTTGTTAGGCCTGCGCCTGCGATCAGATCTGCGACGGCGAGGCACCCTGTGCAACACACAGGTTCATCACGATCGCCGATGCGCACCATCAATGTGGATCCGTCCAAAGGCTCACCACAGTGGAAGCATTGCGCTGTTGCAAGGGCACGCATGATCTGACCTACGTGGAGGGAGCGACGAAGCGCGCAACCGCGCTCGATTCGGGTTCGTCGTCGCCGACGGAGCGCGCGAGGATCTTCACCTCAACTGATCCGGTCACAGCTTGGCCGGGCGCTCGCACGCGTACTGGAACGCTTAGCACTTCACCGCCGGCGACTCGATACTCGCGTTGCTCGGAATCGAGCGTTGCATCCTTTAGTCCGCTGACGCCAAGCTGTACGACGTGAGCTTGCGTATCCTTGTTGATGAGGCGAATCGTGTAGACATTCTCGATGCCGCCATCCTCGAGCTGGCGGTAGAGGGAATTCCGATCTCGCATCACGTCCATTTCGAGGAGCTGCCGCTCCGCAACCGCGACGCCGAAGCCCACGATCAAGGCCATCAACAACCCGCCATAGATCAGTGTGCGCGGCCGGACGATCCGTGTTCGTTTGCCATCCATCGAGTTCTGCGTTGCATAGCGGATCAGGCCAGATGCATAGCGCATACGCTGCATCACGCCATCACACGCATCGATGCAAGCGGCGCATGCAATGCATTCCAGTTGCAGGCCCTCGCGAATGTCGATGCCCGTCGGACAGGCCTGGACGCAGAGCGTGCAGTCGATGCAGTCACCGAGGCCCAGCTTCTTGGGATCTGCGCCGCGTGAACGTGAGCCACGGGGCTCACCACGCGCCGCGTCGTAAGAGATGATCAAAGTATTCCGGTCGAACATCGCGCTCTGAAAGCGCGCGTAGGGACACATGTACTTGCAGACCTGCTCCCGCATGTACCCGGCATTGCCATACGTGGCGAAGCCGTAGAACAGGATCCAGAAGGTTTCCCAGCCGCCGAGGGAGGCCGTCGCAATGCTAGGCGCGAGCCCGCGGATGGCGCTGAAGTAGCCGACGAATGTCAGGCCGGTATATGCGGCGAACACGACCCAGAGGATCTGCTTGCCGGTCTTGCGCGCAACTTTGACCGCGGTCCACGGTGCGCGGTCCAACTTGATGCGTTGCTGGCGGTCGCCTTCACACCAGCGCTCGATGGCGACGAACACCTTCGTCCAAACAGTTTGCGGGCATGCGTAGCCGCACCACAGCCGACCGCCAAGTGTCGTAAAGAAGAACAGCGCGACGGCAGCAATGATCAAAAGCCAGGTTAGCAGGAAGAAGTCCTGCGGGAAGAACACAAGCCCAAGGATGTGAAACTTTCGAGCGGGCAAATCGAAGAGGACCGCTTGGTGACCGCGCCATTGCAGCCATGGCAAGCCATAAAACAGTCCGAGCAGCGCGCTCGTGGCGATAACTCTCAACCGCTCATAGCGACCGGTAACCTCGCGCGCATGGATCTTACGCCGGGCCTCGTACAAACCTGAGCCGGCGCTGCCGGACACCGCGCTCATTTCTCGTTCCTATCTGCCGGTCGCGTATCAATCAGGTAGGCGGTGAGGAAGCTCGCGATCGTGCAGACAGCCCAGAAGAAAAAGAAGCCAACGCCGTAGCCGGTCATCCGGTCGGCGAGCCAGGAAGGAGGCGCTTCATCTGCTGCGAGCGACCGCGGATCGAAATACGCGAAGAAGAACAGCGTTGCGGCGCACGCCGCAAGGAAGGAGGCCCATAGCAGCACGCCGAGGTCCTGGCGAAAGCGCGGCCACATGCGTCGGCCAGCGTGTGCACTAGTGGGCGCCGACATGCGCGCCACTCATGCTGCCGCTGCTCGGTGGCGCTGCGGGCTTGGTAGTCGCTGCATTCAGCTCTTTGCTATGCGACAGGCTGAGCACGTAGGCAGCGAGCAGCCGTACTTTGCTGTCACCGAGCGTCGTCGCGTGAGCTGGCATCTGACTGTCGCGGCCGTTGGTGATGGTCGCGCGCACCGTGTCGAAGTCCCCGCCGTGTAGCCATGTGCCGTCCGTGAGATTCGGTGCACCAAGTTGCGGATTACCCTGAGCGTCAGTGCCATGACAGCCCGCGCAGATCGTGGCGAACCGCTCCTTGCCCGCTGCGACCCAATCCGCCGGTGCCTTCCGCCCGCCCAGGCTAACTACGTAGGACGCGACTTCGTTGAGGCCTGAGTCTCCCAGCACTGCACCGAGAGCGGGCATCATCCCATGCCGACCCTGGGCGATCGATTGGTACACGGTCTGATCATCGCCGCCCCACAACCAGTCGTGATCCGTGAGGTTCGGAAATCCACGCGCGCCGCGCGCATCCGATCCGTGACACGTTGAGCAGTTCGCGCCAAACAAGTTGCGAGCGGTCGCCATCGCACTTGGATCGTTGGCAAGCTGTTGCAACGACTTTCCACTCAGGGAGGCGACACGCTCCTCGAATCGTGCGCGCTGCTCTTTCATCTGCGCCTCGTACGATTCTATGGAGCTCCAGCGCTTCACTCCGGAGAAATTTCCCAGGCCCGGAAACACGATCAGGTAGGCCGCTCCGAAAAGCACTGTGATGATGAATAGACCCAGCCACCAGCGGGGCAGAGGGTTGTTGAATTCCTCGAGGTCGCCGTCCCATACGTGACCGGTCCTGCCCGCGGCGGGGACGTCAACGCCCGCAGCAGCCGGTTGCAGGGCATCGGCCTGGCCGGTCGGCCGCGATCGCGACGTCCACCACATGAGCCATAAGCACGCGAGCACGTTGATCGCGGTGAACACGATCACGAAGACACTGGCCGGGTGCGTCATCATTGTGCGTCCTCCAGCGGTGCCTGCGCGGCCGCTGCGAAATCTTGTTGCCGCTTGCTGCTCCACGCCCAAGACCAGAGAGCGATGAATGCTGCAAACAGAATCGCGGACAAGAGACCACGCACCACCCCCAGGGAGATATCGAGGCTCATGGCTGCCCCTCCGATGCGCCAGCTTCGCCGTGAAACTTGAGCGACTGCAGGTATGCGATCACGGCATCCATCTCGGTGTGTCCATCGACGGCTGCAGCGGCCTGCGCAATGTCTTCATCCGAGTACGGCACGCCGATCGTGCGCAGCGCCCGCATCTTGCGGACCGTCACGGTGCCATCGAGCTCGTTCTTGGTGAGCCAGGGGAAGCCGGGCATGTTGGACTCGGGAACGACGTCGCGCGGAGCGCTGAGGTGAACGCGATGCCATTCGTCTGTGTAGCGCCCGCCGACTCGGGCGAGATCAGGACCCGTGCGCTTGGAGCCGAACTGGAACGGATGGTCGTAGACAGCCTCGCCGGCGAGCGAGTAGTGGCCATACCGCTCCGTCTCGGCGGGCAGCGGCCGAACCATCTGCGAATGGCAGTTGTAGCAGCCTTCGCGCACGTACACGTCACGGCCTTCGAGCGCGAGCGGCGCGTACGGCTTGATGCCGGGCGACGGCTCGACGACCGACTGCTGCGCATACAGGGGAACGATCTCCACCAGGCCACCGATGCTGATGACCACGGCGATCAGCGCGCCCATCAAGCCGACTTTCTTTTCAACGATCTCGTGACTCATGCGGGCACCATCACGGCCACCTGGGCCGGCTTGGAATCGCGAACTGTGCGCATCACGTTGTAGGCCATGATCAGCATGCCGCTGAGGAACATGAGACCGCCGAGCAGCCTGATCGCGTAGTACGGGTAGGTCGCTTTCAGCGATTCGACGAATGTGTAAGTCAGCGTGCCGTCAGCGTTCAGAGCGCGCCACATGAGGCCCTGCATCACGCCGGCTATCCACATGGAGGTCACATACAGCACGATGCCAATCGTCGCGATCCAGAAATGCGCTTCCATCAAACGCACGCTCCACATCTGCGCACGACCGAACAGCTTGGGGATCAGGGCATAGAGCGATGCGATCGAGATGAACGCCACCCACCCGAGCGCGCCCGAGTGCACGTGGCCGATCGTCCAGTCCGTGTAGTGCGAAAGCGCGTTCACGGTCTTGATGGACATCATCGGACCTTCGAACGTGGACATGCCGTAGAAGGACAGGGACACGACCAGGAATTTCATGATCGGATCGGTGCGCACCTTGTGCCACGAGCCCGACATGGTCATGAAGCCGTTGATCATGCCGCCCCAGGACGGCGCGAGCAGAATCAGCGAGAACACCATTCCGAGTGACTGCGCCCAGTCGGGGAGGGAGGTGTAGTGCAGGTGGTGTGGGCCCGCCCACATATATATGGAGATGAGGGCCCAGAAGTGCACGATCGAAAGCCGGTACGAGTAGATGGGCCTGCCCACTTGCTTCGGCACGAAGTAGTACATCATTCCGAGGAAGCCGGCAGTCAGGAAGAAGCCCACCGCATTGTGGCCGTACCACCACTGCACCATTGCGTCGACCACGCCCGAGTAGACGACATACGACTTCGTCGGCGACACCGGGATGGCGATGTTATTGACGATGTGCAGTACCGCGATCGTGATGACGTAGGCGGCGAAGAACCAATTGGCGACGTAAATGTGCTTGACGGTACGTCGCGCGATGGTGCCGAAGAACACGACGGCGTAGGCGACCCAGACGACTGCGATGAGCAGGTCGATGGGCCATTCGAGCTCTGCGTACTCTTTGCTCTGCGTGATGCCGAGCGGCAGCGTGATTGCGGCGAGCACGATGACGAGCTGCCAGCCCCAGAACGTGAATGCAGCGAGACGGTCTGAAAACAGCCGCACGTGGCAGGTGCGCTGAACGATGTAGTACGAAGTTGCGAAGAGTGCAGAGCCGCCGAATGCGAAGATGACCGCATTGGTGTGCAGCGGGCGCAGCCGGCTGTAGGTCAGCCACGGAGTGTCGAAGTTGAGCGCCGGCCACAGCAGTTGCGCGGCAATCAGCACGCCGACGGCCATGCCGACGATGCCCCAGACGACTGTCATGATCGCGAACTGGCGAACGACCTTATCGTTGTAGTGACTGGCTGCGGACACGGACATGGTGGAGCCTTGGTGACCAGGTACGATCGCAAGGTACATGGGCGAGGCCCGGCGCGATTTACGGGCTCCCCGAGAACGACTGCGCGGTAGCCCGTGGTTTTTGGGCCGGTGTCGAGCAGTTTCAGGGATACCCTTAGAGGGCGCGCAGGGAAGCAACCAGCCGCTCGTCGGCCTTGCCGAGCATGCTGCTCTGGGCAGCAATTTCGCCTTCTGGTGTCAGCAGCGAGATGACGCTGGCGTGGTTGTAGCTGCCGTCGGGCAGCCGGCGATACTGAATGTTGAGCACGGCCGCAATCTTGCGCACGGTTGCTTCGTCCGTATGGACGAGCGTCCAGCGCGACAAGTCGATCTTCCGCGTAGTGGCGAGCGTCGCGAGGGCCTCGGTCGTGTCGCGCTCCGGATCAATCGATATCAGCACAACCCTGGTACGCGCACGCTCAGCAGGTGTCAGCGAGCGCTCGAACGAGCGCAAGGTGTCGACGAGCAGCGGGCAAGCCACGGGGCAGCTGCCATAGAACATCGTAACTAGCGCGGGATGACCCCGATGCATGTCCAGCCCACGCGCGGCGCCGGACTGATCGACCAGCTTCGCGTTGAGGTTATAGATCGACTGCGGCGGGTAGCGGGCATCCCCACTCGCCAATGGCGCCACAACCAGCAGCATTGCCAACAGCAACGTCTTCATGGCTCGATCTCCTCCGCACACCGGAATCCCATCGTCGCGCTGGTGTAGCGAGCCTGCATGCTCGACAGCATGGCGATGCGCATGAGCGTCGCGTAGTTTTCCTTCTGCTCCATCGTGAGGGCGCCGGGACCGCAGAAGCGCAGTGCATCCGGGTCGCTCTGCTCACGGTTATCGCCGGAAACGAGCATCGAGCTCAGGTCGTAGACCCACTCCCAAACGACGCCGTGCAGG
>DATBKP010000088.1:0-55586 GCA_036555785.1 Steroidobacteraceae bacterium | reverse complement strand
GTCCGCGACGCGAAAGTCGAAACCCAGCCGCGGTGACACGTTCGAGAAGCTGCGGTCGTTGGTGTAGTCGCTTTGCACCGCGAGCAGCGTGAAGCCGGCCGGCACGTTGTTCTCGTCGAACAGCGTCTGGTTGGCCGGCAGCACACCCAGGTACTGCGCAACGAACACCGTCGCTTCCTTGTCGTCCTGGTTCCAGCGCGCGCCGACGTTCAGGTTCAGCCGATCGGTCAGCGTCCAGGTGGTATCGGCATAGACGGCGATGCTCTGTGTATCGACGCTGCCCTTGGTCAGCGACGTCAGATTGTTCGCGCCCAGAGATGCATCGAACGCGCCGCGCGCAGTGCCATCGAAGTAGTAAACCCCGGCCACGCCTTTGAGTTTGTCGCTGGTGTACGTCAGTTGCACTTCGCCGCTGGTCTGGTCGTCGCTGTACTCGGCCGGCACCTGGAACAAGTTGGCGTTCACTTCTTCGAAGTCGATGAACTGGCGGCCATCGCCCTCGCGATACGCCCCGACCAGCTTGAGATCGAGCGCGTCCGTCAGGCCCTGGGTGTAGGTGGCGGCGATGCCCTTGCTGATGAAGCGGTCCTTGTCGACCGGCATGTCGGTGCGCTGGTCGTACCGATCATGCAGCGCAGGCCCCAGCAGGTTGTTCATGCGCTGGCCGCCGGCCGCGTTCGAGTTGTCCTGGATCGTGTCGGCGAGCACACGCAGCTTCGAGCTCTGGCCCCACACGAAGGTTGCGTTGGCGCGTGCCGCGAGCACGTCCTTGTCCGAGACATCCTGGCCGACGTGATTGAAGGCGCGCGGATTGCCGTCGTCCACCAGCTCGCCGTAGCCGTCGCGCTGCAGATAGGCGACCGCTGCGCCAAGGTAAACATGGTCGGCCACGACCGGCGCCGAGCCGCCCACCTTGATGTCGCGCTGGTCGTAGCTGCCGCCCGTGGCAGTAACGTTGAATGCCGGATCTTCGGTAGCGATATCGCGCGTGACGTACTTGATCGCGCCGGCGATCGTGTTCTTGCCATACAGCGTGCCCTGCGGCCCGCGCAGCACTTCGATGCGTTCCACGTCGTACACATCGAGCAAGGCGCCTTGCGGGCGCGCGATGTAGACGTCGTCGAGGTAGATGCCGACGCCGGGCTCGAAACCCCACAGCGGGTCGTTCTGGCCGACGCCGCGGATATAGGCGTTGATCGTGCTGGTGGTGGCGCGGCCGGCGTTCACCTTGATGTTTGGTGCGTACGCGGTCATGTCCTCGAGCGTGCGCACGTTCTGTTCCAGTAACTGCTCGGACGTGAGCGCGGTGATCGCCACGGGAACGTCCTGCAGGCTCTCCTCGCGGCGCCGGGCGGTAACGGTGACCTGCTCGATCGTGCCGGCCTGCGCACCGGGCTCGGCAGCCACGGCCGGCCCCGGGACTGGTAGGCTGCACGCCGCAGCAGCGGCAAGAACCAGACGGATGGCGGCGCGGCAAGCATGACTGGACATGGCGAGACCCCCTGGACAGCGCCGGCGGGCGTGGCCGGAGCATTTATTCATCGGTTGATGATTAATCGCAGCTTGCCTCGCGGCCGCGCCGCTGTCAAATATTCATCAATTAATGAAATTAGTTGCAGCGCGCTCAGGATCCCGCCATGACCGTCAAACGTCCCGCCAAACGCCGCGCCCGCCGCGGCCGGCCGCTGAAGAACGACGCCGCGCCCGACATGCGCGAGCGCATTCTCGACGCCGCCGAAGATCACTTTTCGCGTCACGGTTTCTGGGGCGTGACGATCCGCGAAGTCGCGCAGGACGCGAAGGTGGATACCGCACTGCTGCATTACTACTTCGATACCAAGCGCGGCCTGTTCGATGCGGTATTTGCGCGCCGCGCCGAGATCATCAATCGCGAGCGCATCGAGTCGATCGACAGCTACGAGCGCGAGGCCGGCAGCGCGATCACGGCCGAAGGCGTCATCAACGCGTTCCTGCAACCGATCCTGGAGCGCGCGGCGCAGGGCGATCCGCGCTGGCACAACTACTTCGCGCTGATCGCGCAGGTGAACAACACGCCGGCGTGGGGCGGCGAAACGATGGCGCGCACGTTCGACCCGGTGATCCATCGGTTGATCCGCGCGCTGCGCAAAGCGCTGCCGGACGCCACTGAAGAAGACCTGTACTGGAGCTATCACTTCCTGTCGGGCGCGCTCACATTGTCGCTGTCGCAGACCGGCCGTATCGATCGCTTGTCGAACGGCCTGTGCAAGTCGAGCGACTTCGAGTCGATCGGCCACCGCATGGCGCCGTTCATCGCGGGCGGCTTCGAGCGGCTGTGCAACTCGGTCTCGCGCGCATGAGCTGGTTCGTCGAAGGGCTGACTTACGTCCTCAGCACCGTCGGTGCATTGCTGCCGATCGTGAATCCGCTGTCCGCGGTCGGGCTCGTCATGAGCATCACCGCCGACCTGAGCGAGCAGGAGCGCAACGACCAGATCCGCCGCGCCTGCATCTACATGTTCTGCATCCTCACCGCCTTCCTGGTGGCGGGCGGCCTGATCATGAACTTCTTCGGCATTTCCATTCCGGGGCTGCGCATCGCCGGCGGCATGATCGTCAGCTATCTGGGGTTTCGCATGCTGTTTCCCGAATCGGCGGCGATCTCCGGCCAGGAGCGCGCCGAGGCGCGAGCCAAGGCGGACATCTCCTTCACGCCGCTCGCGATGCCGAGCTTGTCGGGACCGGGCTCGATCGCCGTGGTCATCGGCATGTCGACCACTGTGCAGATGAGCCAGCACATCGTGGTCGGTTACGTGCTGGTCGCGATCGGCATCGCGATCACGGCGCTGATTTCCTACATCGTGCTGCGCGCGGCAACGCGGCTCGACAAGGTGCTCGGGGCAACCGGCATGAATGCCATGGCGCGCATCATGGGCTTCCTGCTGATCTGCATCGGCATCCAGTTCGTGATCAACGGCGTGACGGGCGTCGTGAGCCAGATGTAGGTCGGACTGCGGTCCGACTACTTCAACTCCGGCTTGTTCACCGCCGTCACCGCGCGATCGCGAAACTCCACGCTACCGCCGAGGAAGTTCGATGGACCGATCTCCAGCGCGTAGAGCAGTACGCGCGTGTCGCCGTCCTGGCGCATCGAAGTAGGCGGCCCGAGCACGCCGATCACCTCGAGCTCGCTCATTCCAGTGCGCACGCGATCCCAGCGCGGCGCTTCGAGCCAGGCGGTCGAGCTCGCACCGGCCGGCGCGCTCGACGAACGAGACGACGGCAAGCTCCGGTCGCCTGTCCGCGATTGCTGCTGGCGCAGCTCGTCGAGCTGACGCGCGAGCGTCTGGACCTGGCGTTCCAGATTGCGAACATCCTGTTCGACCTTCATCAGCCGGTAGGTATCGTCCTCGGCCGCCACGGCGCTGTGAGCGAGCAAGGCAGCGAGCAGAACAAGCAGCGGGTAACGCATGGCGCTCTCCGATGTCCGGCCAAAGCCCGACCTGCAGGCAGCATACATCGCTACAATCCCCCGATGACTACGCCGAGCAACACCGGCTACGAAATCGTCCGTGGGATCGGCCGCTGGGATCTGGTCGCGCTGATGGTCAACATCACGATCGGCTCCGGCATCCTCGGATTGCCCGCGAAGCTATTTGCTCTCACGGGCGTTTACAGCGTGCTCGCGCTGGTGCTGTGCGCAGTGCTGCTCGCGATCGTTGCGATCTGCTTCGCCGAAGTCGGCAGCCGTTTCACCAACACAGGCGGACCTTACCTGTTCACGCGCACCGCGTTCGGCGCGACGGCCGGCTTCATCGTCGGCTGGCTCTACTGGGTTTCGCGCGTGCTGACATTCGCGACGATCTGCAACCTGCTGGTCGTGTACGTCGCGCGCGTCGCGCCAGCGCTGCAGGGACCAGGCGCACGCATCGCGATCGTGTCGCTCGTCGTGCTGGGCATCCTGCTCGTGAATCTGTTGGGCATCCGGCAGGCGACCGTCGTCAGCAATGGTCTGACGCTGCTGAAAGTGTCGCTGTTGCTGGTCTTCGGCGTGGTCGGCATTCTCGCAGTCAATTCCTGGCCATCGGCGCCGGCCGCGCTGCCCGCCGCGGCAGACTTCAGCGATGCGATGCTGCTCGGTGTCTTTGCCTTCGTCGGCTTCGAGGCCGCGCTGGTCAGCGCCGGCGAAACGCGCAATCCGCGCCGCGACGTGCCGTTCGCGGTTGCGATGTCGCTGCTGATCGTGCTCGTGCTGTACGCCGGCGTGCAGATCGTCTGCATCGCCGCGGTGCCGGAGTTGGCAAAGAGCACTGCGCCCTTCGCCGATGCGGCGGTGGTGCTCTGGGGACCCGTCGGGGAAACTGTGATCGCCCTCGGCGCGATCGTGATCATGCTCGGCTCACTCAACAGCGGATTTCTCGCCACTTCGCGCCTGCCCTTCGCCTTCGCGGAGCAAGGCGACGTACCTGCCGTGCTGGCGCGAGTGCATCCGCGATTCAGGACGCCGCACGTGGCGATTTTCGCGAGCGCCGCGCTCGTCTGGCTCGCCACCGTGGCGAGCTCGTTTCTATCGGCGATTACGCTGGCGACCAGCACGCGCATGGTCGTCTACATCGCGGGGTGCATTGCGTTGATCGCGCTGCGCCGGCGGTCCGACGTGGCGCCGCCGGGATTCGTCGCGCCGCTCGGAGTCGCTATCGCAGTGATCGCAAGTATCCTGTCATTCGCGCTGCTGGCCAGTGCTTCCAGCCGCGAGCTGATGCAACTCGCTGTCGCCACGGTAATCGGCGTCGTCATCCTTGCAGCCATGCGCGCGCTGCCCAAGCGGCAGTAGCGTCACTGCGGCGGAAATTCCGGATAGCTCGGCAGTCCGTCGGCGAAATGCAGCCACGGCAGCTGCTTGGAATTCCAGTAGTGCAACGTCGGCGGCAACGTTTCCGGCGAGTCGAGACTGCCGATCGTGATATCGATCAGGCCGGGCAGAAACGTCGCGGTGAAGCACACCTGCGTGCCGCAGCGAGCGCAGAAACCGCGGCGCGCCTCGGCCGACGATGCGTACGTTGCGGGCTGTTCGCGCGTGAATGTGAGCTGCGCCTGCGGAAACATCGCCCACGCTACAGCGGGAGCGGCGCTGGCGCGGCGACACATGGAACAGTGACAAAGCGCGGCCAGCACCGGCTCACCTTCGACCCGGTAGCGGATGGCGCCGCACTGGCAGCCTCCCTCGCGAACGTCTGTCATGTTCGCCTCCTCAACCGAAGATTGCGAAGACCTGGCGCGACAGCGCGACCGGCTGCCCCTGCGGATCCTGCAGCAGCCCGGTCTGGTTGACGTAGCCTTCGGTCGCTGCGTCGATGTCGGTGTCGATGCGCCACCATTCGTCGGAACCGAATCCGAACTCGTGCGCGAAGAATTCGAGGTTCCAGACCAGCGAGCTCGCCGGTGCAGGCGCAGTCAGCATCGACAGCGCGGGCGTCGGGATGCAATCGACGAGCGCGACGATGTGCGACTCGCTGAGCGGCGACGGATCGCGGTGACGGATGAAGCAGATCGAATTGGAGCGCGCGCCGGAGAATGGTTTCGCACCGAGCGCCCAGCGATGCGCGAAGTGTTGCAGGAAGGGCGGCGAGCGCTCCGGCTGGAAGCGCATCTCGTTGATCTGCTCGATCTTGCGCGGCGCTGCGGTCACCGGCGGCTTCACCGACACGATCGACTGGCGCGCCAAGCCGTAAACACCGACCTGGATTGCGGCAACCTGGTCGCCATCGAGAATGTCGCAATGCGCGAGCGTCACTGCTCTGCCGACGCGCAGTACGCGCGCGTGCATCGACCAGGTACCGGCGCTCGCGGGACCGACGAACGTCGTCTGCAGCGAGCGTAACGGCCGATCGCACGCCACGAGGCGGCGCATCGCTTCATTGCCCGCGGCGGCGATCAGGCCGCCGAAAGTCGCGCGGCCCTGGCCCCAGTCATCGCTGACGGTAATTCGGAATTGCGAATCGCCGGCCGCGACGACGGAGCTCAGGATCTCGGAGAACTGCATGCACCGAGTATAGGCGAGGAGCTTTCGCCGGCTACAGCAGCTTGGCGCCGTTCGGCACGGGGCGTTCGGGCCCCGCCAGCACGACGCGGCCCTGCTCGTCGTGGAAGCCCGTGACCAGCACCTCGGATTGGAACGGACCGATGCGCTTCGGCGGAAAGTTGACGACGCCGATCACCTGGCGGCCGACCAGCTCTGCTTTGCCGTACAGCGCGACGATCTGCGCACTCGACTGGCGGATGCCGATCTCCGGCCCGAAATCGATGCGCAGCTTCCACGCGGGCTTGCGCGCCTCGGGGAAGTCGAGCACTTCGAGGACCGTTCCGATGCGCAGCTCGACGCGCTCGAAGTCGGCCCATTGGATCTGCTGCATGCCGTCTATGCCGTCTGCGGCGGGGGTCCGACATAGAGCGCGGTCGGACGGATCAGCCGGTTGTCCTGCCGCTGCTCGACGATGTGCGCGACCCAGCCGAAGACGCGTGCAGCCGCGAAGCAGGTCGTGAACAGCTCCTTGGGAATGTCGAGCGCCAGGTAGACGACGCCTTTGTAGAACTCCAGATTGGCGCGCAGGGCGCGCTTGCGGCTCTTGGTCTGCTCGACGAATGCTGCGTCGATCGCGCTCAGCACGTCGAACAACTGTTTTGGCTGGCCGCTCGTCGCGATCTGCTGCGCCGTCGCCTTGATGATGCGCGCCCGCGGATCGACGACGCGATATTCACGATGGCCCATGCCCATCACGAGCCGGCCGGTCGCGAGACAGTTCGTGACGAATGCGTTCGCCTGCTCCGGGCGGGCGACTTCCAGCGCCATCTCCAGCGCATGCTGATCGGCGCCGCCGTGCAACGGACCGAACAGCGCGCCGATCGCGGCCGACAATGCCGCCGACGGCGGCGCCAGCGTCGAGGAAACGACACGCGCTGCGAACGTCCCGGCGTTGAAGCTGTGATCGAGCTGCAGGATCTGCGTGCACTCGAACGCGCTCACCTGTTCGGGCGTCGGATTGCGATCGTGCAGCAGTTGCAGGAAGCGCTCGCCGTAGCGGCGCGAGCTCGGGTACGGACGCTCCGGGTGATCCTCGATTGCGGCGTAGATCAGGCCGATCGCGGCCGGCAGCCGCGCCGCGACGATCAGGCCCTCTTCCTCGAGGGGTGTGCGTCCCAGGCTGACGGCCGGCGGCTCCAGTGCGAGAAGCGGCGTGATGGCTTGCAGCGTCGCCATCGGGTGCTCGCCATGACGCGCCAGCTCGCGCAGCGATGTGGCCAGCTCCGGCGGCAAACGGCCGGCGGCCCAGAGATACTCCTCCACTTCCTCGCGGCGCGCAGGGTTCGGCAGGTCGCCGAACACGACCAGGTGCAGGACTTCGGCGAAGCTGTACTGCATCAGCGATTCGATCGGCCGCCCGCGGTAATACAGGCGCCCGGCCTCGCCGTCGACCAGCGAAACCGAGGTCGTGTCCGCCACGACGCCTTCCAGACCCTTGTGAACCTGCACCGAATCGCTCATCGACGTGACTCCGGCTGTGACCATTTCACGCGTGCCACGTTACGACGGCTGCCGCCGCAATTCCATTAGCGCCCGAGATCCCGCTATCAGGCCGAACGAATTACAATCGTCCCATGCAGATCGAGCGCAACGAGATCCGCTGTTTTCATGCCGTGGTCGAGGCGGGCGGCTTCAGCCGGGCGGCCGAGCGGCTGGATCTGTCCCAATCGGCTGTCAGCCAGGCGATCGCCAATCTCGAGCATCGGCTCGGCGCCGTGCTGCTGCGGCGGGGCAATCCGCCGCAGCTGACCGAGGCGGGCATCCGCCTGTTGCGCTTCGCCGAAACCGTGATGAACGAGGAGCGTGAGACGCTTGCCGACATCGCGCAGATCAAGTCGGGCGCGCTGTCGACCTTATCGCTGGCGCTGTCGCCGGCGGCCAATGCGCGTTTCGGTATCGTGCTGCTGCGGGAATTCTCCGAGCGCAATCCGCTGACACGGTTCAAGGTCGTGGTGGCGCCGAGCCGCGAGATCGTCTACGGCGTAGCTGACGGCCGCTGGGAGCTCGGCTTCGGGCCATTGCTGCACACGATGCCGGAATATTTCGCGTTCCACCCCTGCTTCTCCGAGACGCGCCGGCTCATGGTGTCGCGCAATCATCCGGCGCGCACCGCGCTGCTGCGCGATCCGCAAGCGACGTTGCGCACGCTGCCGCTCATCACCTCGTATCTCGACGAGCCGGCGCGCCGGCCGAGCGGCGACCGCCTGCGCAACGCATTCGCGACGGTCTGGGAAGTGAGCCACATGGAGCTGCGGCTCGCGCTGGTGGGCGAGGGCAAGGGCGTGACTTACATGTCGGATCTAGTCACCGACCTGCCGGAAGAGCTGGTGCCGATCGAGGGCCTGCCGTTCTCGAATATCGAGCGCCAGGTCGGCGTCTACTACCGCAAGCACCAGCCGCTGTCGCAGGCCGGCGCGCGCTTCCTCGCGCTGTGCCGGGAGCGATGGAGTATTTCAGGCTAAAGCCTGATCGGGTTCGGCGATCACGTAACGATTGCGGCCCGCACCCTTGGCTTTGTAGAGCGCCTGGTCGGCGCGGCGATACATCGCTTCGAACACCGCTGTGCTCAGCGGCGCGATGTCGATGCCGATCGACACGCCGGACTGCACCTTCAGCAGAATCCGCCGCGCAATTTCCGTCGCGGCGTCCAGATCGCACCCGGCCGCGAAAATCAGGAACTCGTCGCCGCCGAAGCGCGCGCAGATGTCGCTCGCGCGCACGCTTTCGCGAATCGCCTCCGCGACGCTCACGAGCAAGGCGTCGCCGTGCACGTGTCCGTGGTTGTCATTGATGTTCTTCAGATTGTCGACGTCGACGAGGATGGTCGCGTACGTCGAGGCCTGCACGGCAAGCGCTTCGCTGACTGCAGTGAGCGCGCCGCGACGGTTGAGCAGCTTGGTGAGCTCGTCGCGGATCGAGGCGCGATATTCCTGCTCGATGCGATCGTTCACGTCGAAGTGGTAGCGGGCGGCGATGTAGCCGATCAGCAGCGCCAGCAGGATCGCTGCGGTCAGCGTGCCGATCGAGATCGCGCGGAAGCTTGCCTCCTGTGCCAGGTAGTACTGCAGGTCGAAGTCGACGCCGACGAAGCCGCTGTAGCGGCCCTGGCTGTCGTAGATCGGCGCGTGTCCCGACAGGAACGTGCCGTACTTGTCGCGCTGGAACGAGGGATAGACGTAAGTCTGGCCGGCCGCGATCCGTTGCAGCCAATCCGGGTCCGGATCGGCGTCGATCGCATTGAACGGCTCCATGTACTCGGACGGCACCAGCTTGTGCGGCGAGTTCAGCTTCTCGGATTCCGCCGCGGTGTCGACCACGAAGTAGCTCTGGCCGTTCTTCTCGCACATCGTGTAGACGTAGAAGATGTCGGGATAGGCCGCGTGGAAACGCACCAGCGGCGCGAGCGTGCGTGCGTACAGCTCCGGCGTCTTGTTCGCAGGATCGAGCAGCTGGCGGTGCAGATCGCCGTCGACGACGCTTGCGGCGAGCCGCGCCACGGCGCCCACGTGCGAGCGCAGGACTTCGAGCCGCGCCTGCTTCGAAAGCCATTGCGGAATGGCGACGATCGCGCCCAGCACCAGGGCAGCGGCCAGGCTGACGGTCCAGAAAGTGCGCAGAGTGAAGCGGCGGGTGTCGGGCACGTGCGTATTTTTGCACAGTCGCGCGCGGGACCGCACAGCAAAACATGCGGCGCCCGGCTTGCACTGCTTAATGCGCCGGGCTTATTGCTCCGGCGCGGCCAGTCCATCGACAATTGCCGCGTCATGACCGCACCTCATCCCGAGTTCGTTGCCGCGCTCGAAAAAGGGATGACCGTTGCGTACTGGGCGAAGCGGCAACCGCACGCGCCCGCGATCGTCGCGGCCACCGGCGATCGCACCTACGCAGAGCTCAACGCTCGCTGCAACCAGCTCGTGCGTGCGCTGCGGGCGCAGGGCATCGGCGCGGGCGACGGCGTCGCGCTGTTGTGCGCGAATCGCACCGAGTTCGCCGAGGTGTTCTGGGCGACGCGCCGCGCCGGAATTCGCATGACGCCGGTCAACTGGCGCCTGACGGGCGAGGAAGCCGCGTACATCGTCAACGACTGCGATGCGAAGGCGTTCATCGCGGATGCGCGTTTCCAGCCGGTCGCCGAGTTCGTCGCTGCGAACGCGCCGCGCGCTCGCCTGCGGATCGCAGTCGGCGGCGCGATCGCCGGGTTCGACAGCTACGAAGCCTTCCTGCGCGACCAGGACGGCAGCGACATTGCCGATCCGCAGATCGGCAACGCGATGCTGTACACGTCGGGTACCACGGGCAGGCCGAAGGGCGTGTATCGCGCATCGGCGCCGCCGACTTCGCCGAGCATGGTCGCGAGCGCCGCTTATCGCGCCGGCGAAAGCATTCACCTGGTCACGGGTCCGCTGTATCACGCGGCGCCGCTGTCGCTCTCGATGGGCGTGCCGATGCTTTATGGCTCGTCAGTGGTCCTGATGGACGGCTGGGATACTCAGCGCGCGTTGCAGATGATCGAGCGGCACCGCGTGACCCACACGCACCTGGTACCGACGATGATGCATCGGCTGTTGTCGCTGCCGGAGGCGGTACGCAAACGGCATGACCTCACATCGCTGCAGTACATCCTGCACGGCGCCGCGCCGTGCCCGCCCGGCGTGAAGCGCGGGATGATCGACTGGCTCGGGCCGATCGTGTGGGAGTACTACGGCGCGACCGAAGGCACCGGCACGCTCGTCGATTCGCCGACCTGGCTGGCGCGGCCCGGCACCGTCGGCCGGCCCGACACGCCCGACCACATCCGCATCCTCGACGAATCCGGTAAAGCGTTGCCGCCGCTCGAGGCGGGATTGATCTACATGAAGGCGCCCGCAAGCGGCCGCTTCATCTACTACAAGGACGATGGCAAGACCGGCAACGCCTATCGCGGCGACTACTACACGCTCGGCGACGTCGGCTATCTCGATGCGGACGGCTACCTGTTCCTGACTGACCGCAGCGCGCACCTGATCATCTCCGGTGGCGTCAACATCTATCCGGCGGAAGTCGAGAATGTGCTGTTCGCGCATCCGGCGGTGGCGGACGTCGGCGTGATCGGTGTGCCGGACCCCGAGTGGGGCGAGGCGGTGAAGGCAGTCGTCATCCTGCAGCCGGGTTACGCATCCTCGCCGCAGCTCGCCGGCGAACTGATCGACTACTGCCGCCAGCATCTGGCTCATTTCAAATGTCCGCGCAGTGTGGACTTCGTCAGCGAGCTGCCGCGTCACGACAACGGCAAGCTGTACAAGCACAAGCTGCGCGAGATGTATCGGTCGAAGACCTCACCCTCATGATTCATACCAGGAGAGTTTCATGAAGATTCTGCGCAGACTGTTCATCATGATGCTGGCGTCGACGGCGCTGGCCGGCGCCGCGCTCGCAGCCGACGCCAACGTCGCGGGCGAGTGGGACTTCGCGGTCGAAACCCAGGCAGGCGCCGGCACGCCGCATTTCAGCCTGAAGCAGGACGGCTCGAACGTGACCGGCAACTACAAGGGCGCGCTCGGCGAAGCGCCGGTGACCGGCACGATCAAGGGCAACGAGCTGACGCTCAATTTCAAGGTGAACGCGCAGGGCACGGACCTGTCCGTCACCTACACCGGCACCGTCGACGGCGACTCGATCAAAGGCAAGGTGTCGCTCGGCGAGCTCGGCGAAGGAACCTTCACAGGGAAGAAGGCGGGCTGACAGAGACCAGAGCCGGAGATACTCTCGCAAAGACGCAAAGACGCGAAGAAGACAAGAACGAGAATTTCAGAATGTCCGAACTCTGAGATTCCGAATTCTCACCTTTGCGGCTTTGCGAGAGTATTTCCGGTTCCGCGCAGCGCCGGACTCTACTCCAGGCCTTTCCAGCAGTGCGCCTGCACCAGCTCGATCGTAGAGCGGCGGCGCAAGCGCCAATATCTCTCGCGCTGCTCGCGTTCCCGACGCAGCTCGGGCCAGCGCTCCAGGTAGGCTGACAGCACTTTGCGATCCGCGGCGTAACGGCCGAACGCTTCGGCATGCGCCGCGCGCAGCGCTATCGCTCCGTTGTAGCCGCCGAATCCCTGCGTCGCGCACACTGCGCCGCCGTCGGTGTTGCCCGCGACCGGCGGCGCTTCGAGCACGAACGACTCCGCGGCGGGTCCCAGCTCCGGGTCGAGATTGCGCAGCGTCGGAATGCCCACTGCAGTCTTGCCGAGCAGGTACTGCAACGCCTGCGACACCGCTTTCAATCCGGTCTCGCCCATCGTGTGGCCGTCGCCGACTGCTTTCGGCGTGCCTACGATCATCGACGGCAAAGCGCCCTTGCGGCCCTGCCGCTCGGCAGCGCTCGCGCGTCCGCTGGCGGCAGTCGTGAGATCGGTCTTGGAGTTGGTGCGCGTGCCAGTCGCGTGTGCGACCAGGTAGTGAAAATCGGCGATGCCGTAGCCGTGACCGCGATGTGCGAGGTCGAAGGCATGAATCAGCGCATTCTCGCCGCCGAAGCCGACGCCTGCGAAATGCGCTTTGCCGCCGGCCTCGCCGCTCTGGCCCCAGCCGACGATGATCGAGGTGATGTCGAGGAAATTGCGCAGCGCGAAGTCGAGCGTCGTAATCAGCAGGCCCGAGCCGCCTTCGCCGACGACCGTGCCATTCGCGTCGATGTCGAACGGCGCGAGGCAATCGCCGACGGAGCGCTGCTGCGATTGCGGGCGACCGGCGTTCAGCGCAGCGAGCTTGCCGCGCGTCATCAGTGCGCCGGGACCGAATGCATCGAGGATCTGCCAGCTCGGTCGCGTCGCAGCGTCCGCTGCAGTCCACAGTGCCATGGTCGGGCGCTGGTAGCCCGGGTAGTCGAGCACCATTTGCGGCGCGAACTCGCAGAACACGATCGAGCTCGACGCGCAGGCGCCCACTGCGTTCAGCGGCGTCTGCGGCACGCGCATGTAGCCGCCGGCCGAGCGCAGGGAATCGAGCAGCGCCGGGTTCTTCAGCGATTTGCTCAGCGAGTAGGAGGGGGCAAGCATCGTCGACAGCAGCGCCGGCCCGTGTGAGGACAGCGAGTTCGCTAGACGCATCGCGAACTTGTCGCGCAGCTTGTCGTTCTCGACGCCGTCGGAGCCTGCGGCGCGCAGCTCGGCCAGCGAGTCCATGCCCATGAACGCGGTGGCGCCGGCGACGCGGAACTCGTACGGATTCGGCAGCAGCTCCGCCAGCGACACGGGCAGCGCGGCGAGCGCGCCGAGTCCGGAGTACGCGAACAGCTGCGCCTGCAGCGAAGGGCCGAGACGCGGGTCGTCGTCGAACAACCCGTACATGTCCTTGAGCGTCGACTCGCGGATGTCGCGGTACATGAGGCCCGCGAGCTTGCGCAGCCCGCCGCTCTCGAAGTCATGCGGGAGCGGTGCGGCGATGTCCGTCACGACAGCTGCACCGGCTGCGGTCAGGTCGCTGACGTAACGGATGCCGAGGTTGGAACGCAGCTGCGCGCCGTGGCGCCGCTCGATCTCCTCGAGCGTGGCCGGCGTGCCGTCGACCCAGCGCAGCTGCAGGGTGCCGTCGCTGCCGGGCTCGATGTCGACCAGTCCCGCGTCGAACGCGGCATAGGCGATGAACTCCGGCGCCTGCGTGACGCGTGCCTGGTAGGTCTCGGTGCTGCCGACCGCGGAGATCGAGCAGGGCGTTCCGACCGTTACGAGGACTTTGTCGGCAGTGAGCACGTGCATCCCGGGCCTGTGAGCGAAGGTGCGAAGGATAGCACCGCAGCGCAGGGGATAGCGGCTGGCTAGGCGGCCTCGCCGCGTGCCCGGACGCGGAAGGCGCCCGTGGTGAGCGTCTCGTATTCCCGATCCATGATCACGGTCCGGTTGCGGCCGCGCTCTTTCGCCGCGTACAGCGCCTCGTCCGCGAGCTGGATGAAGCCTTCCGGATGACGACCGAGGGTCGGCTCGACGCACGCCGCGCCGATGCTGAAAGTGACGAACTGGCTGACCGGCGAGCACGGATGCTCCAGCGCCGCCTTCTGCAGGCTCGCATGCAGCTGCCGGCAGATTTCCTCCACGCGATCGCGACGGGCGTCGTACAACAGCACGGCAAATTCTTCACCGCCGTAGCGCGCCGCCAGATCGAACGGGCGCCGTGCGGCGACCGGCAGCACGCTCGCCACCTTCGCCAGGCAGCCATCGCCGGCCTGGTGACCGCGGCGGTCGTTGAACGCCTTGAAGTGATCGAGGTCCACGAGCAGCAGCGCGAGCGGCACGCGCTCGCGCATGCCTTGTTGCCACAGGCGCTGCATGTGGTCGTCGAACATGCGGCGGTTGTGAATACCGGTCAGGCTGTCGCGGTTCGCGGACTCGCTCAGTACCTGCTTGGCGAGGTAATTGCGGCGCACGCCCCGCTGGAAGGAGAAGTGAATCGCGCCGCCGATCGCGCAGGCGAAGGCGACGACGAACATGTCGAACACGCGCTGCGGCCCAGTCACGCCCGCGAGCTCGCCGCCCACCGCATATGCCAGCACGATGAGCAGCGCAGTGCGCACCGCTTGCGCGTGCAACATGCCGTACAGAAAGTACGGGGCCAGCACCACGAGCGGCATCCACGAGCTGAGCGAGTAGCCGCGCGGATGCATGAGGATGTCCATCACCACGAACGACAGTGCGTGAACGGGGGCGACGATCTGCGCGGTGACGCCGAACCAGCGCCGGTACAGCGCTGTGTACGAAACCAGCAGCATCGCCAGGCTGCTCGGCACGATGAAGCCGAAACGCAGCACGTCGACGATGAGCTCGTTCTCGGGGCCGAAGATCGCGCTGCGCATCTCGCGGAACGGGCCGCCGGCGAGCATCACGACCAGCATGTTGCCCATCGCGATCCACATGGCGCTGCGCACGCGCGAGCGGGTCTGCTCGGCGTACCAGCGCCGGAATTCGGATTCCAGCGGCTCGTCGAACGTCAGGCGCGGCACCAGCCGCGCGAGCAGCTCGCTGAGACGGGAGACCAGGGCGGTCATGAAGCGGTCAGGCCCCTCGCTGTGGCATGGGCATTCTTCGTACATAAAGTTACGCGCCTGACCGGGAATCGGACGCGGATCACCGTCACAGGAAGGCGCGATCTGCGTCACACCGGCGCACAAAGGATCTGCGGCGCGGATCTGCACGCCGTGCGCAGTGTGACCGCGATCACACTGCGCGGCTGGTTGACGAGGGGGCCCGCGGCGGGCTCGGCCGGTGAAGATCCGCGACTCGCCGGCATTTGCTTCAGGAAGCTCCAGGAACCGCGCACTATACGGACGGCCTGTCTATGCCAGGACCGCCTGCAGCGGGCCGCTTACTTAATGAAGGTGCCTGTATGAGTGTCGATCGAGCTGCCGGACTCCTGCTGATGGTCGCCTGTTCCGGGCTCCTGACCGCCTGCGATGACGGCGACGACCGCCGCAGCCGGGGCCCGTCGCGCACCGAAACCCGCGACGTGAGCTCGTTCGACGCCATCGACATGAGCGGCGCCGCCCGCCTGGAAATCACGGTCGGCAAGCCGGAGTCGCTGGTCCTGGAAGGCCGGGCCGCGTCGATCGAGCGCGTCAGCACCGAGGTGCGTCACAACACCCTGTTCATCGAGAGCAAGCCGCGCGACTGGTTCATGTCCAGCAATCGCCGGCGCATCACGGTCCGGATCAGCGTGCCGCGGCTGCAGTCGCTGCAGGTCGAAGGCGGCAATGACGTGCGGCTGACCGGCTTCGACGGCGGCGATTCGACCATCCAGGCGTCGGGTGCGGCGCACATCTTCGCCGAGGGACGCCTCACTGCGCTGACGGTGCGCATGGCCGGCGCCGGCCACGGCGATTTCAGCCGGTTGATCGCCGACCAGGCCAAGGTGACGGTCGAAGGCGTCGGCAGCGTGATCGTTCATCCGAAGGACACGCTCGACGCGACCATGAATGGCGTCGGCGCCATCCTTTACACCGGCAGCCCGCGCGAAGTGAACACGCGCATGAACGGGCTCGGCACGATCGCGCGCAAGGAGGCGAAGGACGACGACGACGAGCACGAAGATGCCGTCGATCCGCAGGACCTGCAGCCGGAATACGAGCAGCCGAAGCAGAAACCCGCGAGCGATTCGACCGAAGTGATCTGAGGCCTTACGCCAGATCCGCCAGCGGCGCCGGCACCTGGCGCCTCAGCAGCGCATTGCGCGCCTGCCACTGTTGCTTCTCTTCCAGCTGCTCCAGGAAAGCGACCTCGCCGCCCGCGTACACGGCGATCGGCAATCCGTCGCGATAGAGCAGCCGATTTCCCGTCAACGACGGCAGCCGCGCACCCGGCGTCATGACGCCGACCAGATTCAGCGGGTCCGCCGCGGAGAGCGACAGGAATTCGCCGTCGTTCGGCTTGCGACGCGCATCGCGCAGCGCGCCGACCGCATCCGGCAGTGCAAACTGCTCACCGGAGAAACCAGCGACGAAGCGGCCGCCGCGGATCTCGCCGCGAGCTTCCAGCCGCCGCAAGCACATCAGCATCTGCCGCCAGGGCGGCAACCAATCGGCCTCGCGCTCCAGCAGCTTCCAGAACACCACACCCCAGCGTCGCAGCAGTGTGCGACACACGTGCTCGATGTCTTCTCCAGCCTCCACGGCGGCACCTTTCTTCACCAGCGCCCAACGTCCGGCGTCCTGCATCCCGAAGATCGCGATGCGGCGCTTGCGGCGTGCGTCTCGCGCAGTCGGTCGGCGGCGATCGGCGGGTACGAGCAACGCGCGCAGTCCGCCGAAACTGTCGGAGTTGACGATGCCGAGCGCGACCAGCTCGGCGAGCGCTTCCTCGACCTGCGTCGGCAGCAGCCCCGCACTTTCCACGATTTCGTCGAAGAACGACGCGCCATGCTCCTGGATGAACGCAGCCACCTGTTGCGCTTTTGCCGTGAGCTGCGGCGCTTCAGGCCGATCCACGAGCGACGACCACAGCCGCGCGTTGCGTCGGGCCAGCAAAGCGATCGGCGTCGAGCGAACCGGCGCCGCGCCGCGCTCGGCATCGCCCGCGCGAGTCGCGAGTCGCGTCCAGACGATGCGGCCCGCGAGACATTGCTCGTCGAGCCAGGCCGGGTCGTACTCCGCGATGCGTGCGGGCAGCACCTCGGTCTCCCAGGCGCTCGCCGGCGCATCGAAACCTTCCAGCTGACCGAGCACCGCCGGCACTGCGTCCGGACCCTGCATGCGCGTTGCGGGAGTGACCCGCTGCCATTCGCACAGGAAACGCAGGAAATCGCGCGCCTGCACCGGCTCGATCTCGGCGCGCAGGCGCTTGACGGTGTAGCGGTGGACGCGAGCAAGCAGTCGCCGATCGCACCACTGAACCGGCGTCGGCGCCGCGGGCTCGAAGTTGCCGCGCATCGCCGAGCCTTCGGCTTCCAGGGCGAGCAGCGCCGCGTCGACGTCGGCCAGGTCCACGCCCAGCGATGTCGCAATTGCGCTTGCGCTGGTCGGGCCGAGTCCTTCCAGGCGTCCGCGCACGACCTCGCGCATCGCTTCGTCACGCGCCCATTCTTTTGCGCTCGTGCCGGGCACAGTGACGTCGGGATCGAAGACGGTGGTCGGGAAGACGGCGCGCAGCAGCGGGATGCGTTCGACTGCAATCAATAGTTGCGCGGCACGAGTAACGCGACGCTGAGTGATCAGGTCATGGATGAGCGCCGGCCAGGCTGCCTCGCGCTGCACTTCTTCCTGGGTGAGGTAAGTCAGCCAGCACAGCGCATCGTGCAGTTCGTCCGCGCTGCCCGCCTCGGGCCACGCTTCGCTCCTGACGCGCGCGATAGCTTCCGGATCGAGCTTGCCGATGTCGGCAGCGGACTCGGGATCCATCCAGCGGCGGCTCATCACTGCCTGCGTGCGGCGCTCCTCGAGCGGTGCATCGTCGAGATAGGCGTACGGCCGCGCCGACAGCACTTCGAGCGCGAGCGGCGACGGCTCGGTCAGATCGCGCGCCGCGACGCGGATGCGGTTCTCGATGAGCGCGTGCAGCAGCCGCTCGAAACCTTCCACGTCCATCGCCTCTTCGAGACAGTCCCGCACCGTCTGGCGCACCAGCGGATGGTCCGGCACCACGATGTCGCCGACGATGTTCTCGCCGCACGCGACCTGGTCCGGGAACACCGAGGCGAGCAGGTCTACCGCGTTCATGCGGGCCAGCGCCGGCGGAACCTTCTTGCCGCCGCGGAAGCGCGGCAGCGCGAGCGCGATCGACGCATCCCAGCGCCAGCGCGTCGCGAACATCGGTGCGGCCAGCAGTGCCTGCACCAGGATTTCACGCGCCGTGTTCGGATGCAGATAGCGCGCGACGTCGGCGAGCTCGAAGCTGTGCGCCGTCGTCAGCGACAGGATGATCGTGTCCTCGGTCGCTGCGGCCTGCAGCTCGAAGTTGAAGGTGCGGCAGAAACGCTTGCGCAGGGCCAGGCCCCAGGCGCGATTGATGCGGCTGCCGAACGGCGAGTGAATGACCAGCTGCATGCCGCCCGCTTCGTCGAAGAAGCGCTCGAACACGATCGTCTGCTGCGTCGGCAGGCTGCCGAGCGCGGCATGCGCGGCAGCGAGATAGGCAACGATCTGCGCCGCCGCGGGCTCGCCGATGCCGACCTCGTGCATCAGCCACGCGAGCGCGGAGCCGGAGCCATTCTCCAGGCGCTCCTCGATCTCGGTGCGCAGGCGCGAAACGGCGACCGACAACTCGTCGGTGCGGCCCGGCGCCTCGCCGAGCCAGAACGGGATCGTGGGCGCTTCGCCGGGCGCGTCTTCGACCCGCACGACACTGCGTTCGACCCGGATGATGCGATACGAGCTGTTGCCCAGCTGGAACACGTCGCCCGACAGGCTTTCGACCGCAAAATCCTCGTTCACGGTGCCGACCAGGCAGCCTTCCGGCTCCAGCATGACCTGATAGTCGGCGGTATCGGGAATCGCGCCCCCGGAAGTGATGGCCGTCAGTCGCGCGCCTTTGCGTGCGCGGATGAGGCGATTCACGCCGTCGTGATAGAGCAGCGCGCCGTGCCGGCCGCGCCGCGTAGTGAATCCTTCCGCGAGCATTCGCACGAGCTCATCGAACGACTCGCGAGTCAGCGCGCGATAGGGATAGGCATTGCTGCACAGCTCGAACAGCTCCGCCTCGCTGCAGTCACGCGTCGCGACTTCAGCGACGATCTGCTGCGACAGCACGTCCAGCGGCAACTGCGGGACCTTCAGCTGGTCGAGCTCGCCGCGACGCACGCTGTCCAGCAACGCAGTGCATTCGACGAGATCGTCGCGCGACAGCGGGAACAACCGTCCTTTCGGTGTGCCGCCGACGGCGTGGCCCGACCGGCCGACCCGCTGCAGAAACGCATTGATCGAGCGCGGCGAGCTCAGCTGGCACACGAGATCCACGTCGCCGATGTCGATGCCGAGCTCGAGCGATGCTGTCGCGACCAGCACCTTCAACTCGCCGCGCTTCAAACGCTGCTCCGCATTGAAGCGCAGCTCGCGCGCGAGACTGCCGTGATGTGCGGCGACCGTTTCGGTATCGAGACGCTCGGACAAGTGACGCGCGACCCGCTCGCTCAAACGCCGCGTGTTGACGAACACGAGCGTCGTGCGGTGCTCGCGAACCAGTTGTGCAAGCCGATCGTAGATCTGCGTCCAGACTTCGTTCGACATCACCGCTTCGAGCGGCCCATCGGGCAGCTCGATCGCGAGATCGCGCTGGCGCTTGTGACCGCTGTCGACGATGCGGCAGCGTGCGTTGCCATTGGCATCGAGCCCCTGCACGCCGACCAGCAGCCGCGCCACTTCAGCTATCGGTTCCTGCGTAGCCGACAACCCGATACGTGTGAGTCTGCGACCCGCCAGCGCATCGAGTCGCTCCAGCGACAACGCCAGGTGCGCGCCGCGCTTGGTGCCTGCGACGGCGTGGATTTCATCCACGATCACCGTCCGCGTCGTCGACAGCATCTCGCGACCCGATTGCGAGCCGAGCAGGATGTACAAGGACTCGGGCGTGGTGACCACGATGTGCGGCGGCTTGCGCCGCATCTGCGCACGCTCGTATTGCGGCGTGTCGCCAGTGCGCACCCAGGTGCGAATCTCGACGTCGCGCACCGTGTGGCCGCGCAGCTCTTCGCGGATGCCGTTGAGCGGAGCCTCGAGGTTGCGATTGATGTCGTTCGACAGCGCCTTCAGCGGCGAGACGTACAGGACCCGCGTCTCATCGGGCAGGCCCCATTGCTCGCCCTCGCGCACCAGTTCGTCGATCGCCGCCAGGAAGGCGGCCAGCGTCTTGCCGGAGCCGGTGGGTGCGGCGATCAGCACGTCCTGGCCGGACTGGATGGCCGGCCACGCTTGCGCCTGCGCGGGGGTCGGCGCCGGGAAAGTCCGGCTGAACCACGCCGACACGGCGTCGTGAAAGTAGGGAAGCGCGGAGCTCATAAGGGATGCTGCGGAGCTTACTCTCCGGAAGCAGACAGTGCCTGTCATGTTTGGGAACAAATCGCGGGCTGATCCGCTCAGGATGCAACGGAGGTGCGTCGATGGCGGATCGGGTCGCTTTGGTCACGGGTGCAACGAACGGCGTCGGCCGCGTCGTCGCGGCGCGACTGGGCGCGCAGGGCTGGCACGTGCTGGTCCACGGGCGCGATCGCAGCCGCGGCGAGCAGGTCGTGAGCGAGATCCAGGCCCGCGGCGGGTCGGCGCGTTTTCATGAAGCCGACCTGGCTTCGATGAGCGCGGTGCGCCAGCTGGCCGAGGAGGTCATGCAGGACCATCCGAGCCTGCACCTGCTCATCAACAATGCCGGCATCGGCTTCGGCCGTCCGCACGCAGGGCGCGAGCAGAGCGATGACGGGCTGGAACTGCGCTTCGCGGTGAACTACCTCGCGCCGTTCCTGTTGACGCATCGCTTGCTGCCCGCACTGCTCGCGGGCGCTCCGTCACGCGTCGTCAACGTTGCATCCATCGGTCAGCAGGAGCTCGACTTCGACGACTTGCAGATGACGCGCGGCTACTCCGGCGTCGACGCTTATCGCCGCTCCAAGCTGGCGCTGATCATGTTCACCTTCGATCTCGCGGCCGAGCTGCAGAAGCTCGACGTGACGGTCAACGCGCTGCATCCGGCGACTTTCATGGACACCTTCATGGTCCACGAAGCCGGCGGCCAGCCGATGAGCACCGTCGACGAAGGTGCAGACGCGATCATGCACCTCGCGGTCGACGATCTTCAGGGTAGAACCGGCGACTATTTCGATCAGCAACGTCCGGCTCGCGCGCTGCGCCAGGCCTACGATCTGCAGGCTCGCGGGCGGCTGCGGCAGCGGGCCAACGAGCTAACCGCGAGGTGAGCAGCGCGACGATCATCGCGCCGCCGTCGCCTGCAGCGGCCGGAAGCCGCCGCCCAGCGCCTTGTACGTAGCCAGCAGAGCTGTCGCAGTCTGCGTCTCGCTGCGCGCGAGCTGATCCTCCGCCGCGAGCGCGCTGCGCTCGGCATCGAGCACCGCGAGGAAGTCCGCCACGCCGCTTTCATAGCGTGCGCGAGCGAGCTTCGCTGCTTCGAGCGATGCTGTAGCGCTCGCCTGCAGATGCTGCTGCTTCACGATCGCCTTCGAATATGCGGTCAGGCTCGCGTCGGTCTCTTCGAGCGCCTGCAGAACTGTCTTCTGGTACGTCGCCAGCGCCCGATCTGTCGCAGCTTCGCGCTGCGTGATCCGCTGCTTCACGCGCCCGAGATCGAACGCCGCCCAGCTGATGCTCGGCCCGAACGAATAGCTCTCGCTGCCGGAGTTGCCGAGGTCGCCGCTGTTGACGGCATCGAAGCCCCAGCGACCGAGGAACGTGATGCGCGGGAACAAGTCGCCGACTGCAACGCCGATCTGGGCCGTCGCGGCGGCAAGGTCGCGCTCTGCGACACGGATGTCCGGCCGACGACGCAGCAGCAGCTCAGGCGTGCCGATGTTCTGCGCAACCGGCAGCGTCGGCAGTGCACGCGCCGTCGAAAGCTGCGGCAATAGCGCTTCGGGCGACTGGCCCGTGAGCACGCCGAGCCGCAGCATGCTGCGCGTCACCGACGCTTCCAGATCCGGAATCGTCGCGAGCGTGGCCGAAAGCTGCGCTTGGGCGCGGGATGCATCGAGTTGCGTACCGCGGCCGGCATCGAGCCTCGCCTGCGTGATGCGCACGGTCTCACCCTGGTTGTCCGCGTTGCGACGCGCGACCGCCAGCTGCTCCTGCGCGCCGCGCAGCTCGAAGTAGTTGCGCGCGACCTCCGCGGTCACGCTCACTTGCGTCGCATACACGTTGGCTTCCGCCGACTGTACCTGGGCCGAGCTGGCTTCGACTTCGCGCCGCACGCGCCCGAAGAAGTCCAGCTCCCAGAACGCATCGAAACCGGAATCGTAGAAGTCCTGCTCGCGATCCGCCGCGAGTGGCGCCGGTGCGAGCTGACGATCGCTCGCTCGCGCCCGCGTGTAGCCCGCCGAACCCTGCACCGTAGGTGCGAAGTCGAGCTTCGCCTCACCGCGCAGCGCCCGCGCTTCCCGCAGCCGCGCCGTCGCGATGCGGATGTCGTGGTTCGCGGCGAGTGCCTGCTCGATCATGTCGTTGAGCTGCTGGTCGTTGAACGCCTTCCAGAATTCGCGCTCGACGTCGGCGCTCGAGAACTGCGCGGTATCGACGCCGACGAAGCTGTCCGGCGTCGCGACTTGCGGCTTGTGATAGTCGGGGCCGACGGCGCAGGCCGCGAGAACCAATGCCGTGACCGTCGCCAATAATTGATTACGCATGAGTTGCACCTTCCGCATTCTCGAGGGCCGCGGGCGCCGGGCGGCGCTTGCGCAGCACCGCCGCGCGCAGCAGCACGTAGAAGAGTGGTGTCAGGAACAGGCCGAAGAACGTCACGCCGATCATTCCGGAGAACACGGCGATACCGATGGCGTGGCGCATTTCCGCGCCTGCCCCCGACGAAAACACCAGCGGCACGACGCCCATGATGAAGGCGATCGACGTCATGAGGATCGGCCGCAGCCGCAACCGCGCCGCTTCCAGCGCGGCCCCCAGGGGCTCGACGCCGGCCTGCTCGCGGTCCTTGGCGAACTCGACGATCAGGATCGCGTTCTTGCTCGCGAGACCGACGAGTACGAACAGCGCGATCTGCGTGAAGATGTTGTTGTCGCCGCCGGTCAGCCACAGGCCGACGATTGCGGAGAACAACGCCATCGGCACGATCGCGACGATTGCGAGCGGCAGCGTCCAGCTCTCGTACAGCGCGGCGAGCACCAGCACGACGAGCAGCACGCACAGCGGGAACACGAACACCGAGCTGTTGCCGGCGATGAATTCCTGGTACGTGAGATCGGTCCACTCGTACTTCACGCCGTTCGGCAGCGTCTCGGCGAGGATGCGCTCCATCACCGCCTGCGCCTGGCCGCTGGAATAGCCGGGCGCCGGCCCGCCGTTGATGTCGGCCGTGAGATAGCCGTTGTAGCGGAACACGCGATCCGGTCCGTAGCTCTGTGCGACCTGCACGACCGAGCCGAGCGGCACCATTTCGCCCGCGTCGTTGCGCGTCTTGAGCCGCAGGATGTCCTCCGCCTTGGCGCGGTACGGATAGTCGGCCTGCGCGATCACCTGGTAGGTGCGGCCGAAGCGGTTGAAGTCGTTCACGTAGATCGAGCCGAGATAGACCTGCAGCGTCTCGAACACGTCGGTGAGCGCGATGCCGTGCTCCTTCGCCTTGACGCGGTTCACGTCGGCGCTGATCTGCGGCACGCTCACTTCGTAGTTCGAGAACATGCCGGTCAGCTCCGGCGCCTGGCGCGCCTTGGCGAGCACGGCCTGCGTCGCCTGGTACAGCTCGTCGTAGCCGAGATCGGCGCGGTCCTCGAGCTGCAGCTTGAAGCCGCCGATCGTGCCGAGCCCCTGCACGGGCGGCGGCGGGAACACGACGATCTGCGCTTCCTGGATCGCGCTCAGCTTCATGTTGAGCTGCTTGGCGATGTTCAGGCCGTACAGCTCGGAGCTGTTGCGATCCTCGAAGGAGTCGAGCGCGAAGAACACGATCGCGGAGTTCGGGCTGTTGGTGAAGCCCGCGATCGACAGGCCCGGGAACTGCACGGCGTCGTGCACGCCCGGCACCTGCAGCGCGATGTCGCCGACGCGCCGGACGATCTCGTCCGTGCGATTCAGCGAAGCTGCGTTCGGCAGCTGCACGAGCCCGACCAGGTACTGCTTGTCCTGCACCGGAATGAAGCCTTTCGGCACGATCTGGAACAGGCCCCAGGTCAGCGCCAGGATGCCGGCGAACACGCCCATGACCACGCTCTTCTGCGCGAGCACGCCGCGGACACCGCGCACATAGCCGTCGCCGGAGCGGGTGAACACGTTGTTGAAGCGGCGGAAGAAGCCGCCGAACACGCGATCCATGCCGCGGGTCAGCGCGTCCGGCTTCGCGCCATGCGGCTTCAGCAGCAGCGCCGACAGCGCCGGGCTGAGCGTCAACGAATTGATCGCGGAGATCACCGTCGAGATCGCGATGGTCAGCGCGAACTGCTTGTAGAACTCGCCGGTCAGGCCGGTGATGAAGGCGATCGGCACGAACACTGCGACCAGCACCAGCGCGATCGCGATGATCGGGCCGCTGACTTCCTGCATCGCCTTGTAGGTCGCCTCGCGCGGCGACAGCCCGCTGCTGATGTTGCGCTCGACGTTCTCCACGACCACGATCGCATCGTCGACCACGATGCCGATCGCGAGCACGAGGCCGAACAGCGACAGCGCGTTGATCGAAAAACCGAAAGCCAGCATCAGCCCGAAGGTGCCGATGATCGAGACCGGCACGGCGATCAGCGGGATGACGGAGGCGCGCCAGGTCTGCAGGAACAGGATCACGACGATGACGACCAGCGCGAGCGCTTCCAGCAGCGTTTCGACCACGGCCTTGATCGAGTCGCGCACGAACACCGTCGGGTCGTAGACGATCTCGTACTTGATGCCTTCGGGGAAGTTCTTGCTCAGCTCCTTCATGGTGCTGCGCACGGCATCCGACAGCGCGAGCGCGTTCGCGCCCGGCGCCTGCGCGATCGGAATCGCGACCGCGGATTGATTGCTGAGCAGGCTGCGCAGCGAATACTGGCCCGCGCCGAGCTCGATGCGGGCGACGTCCTTGAGCGTCGTGACCCCGCCGTCCGGCGAAGTCTTGAGCACGATCTCGCCGAACTCCTGTTCGGTGATCAGGCGGCCCGAGGTGGTGACGTTGAGCTGATAGTCGGTGCCGACGGGCGCCGGATCCGCGCCGATGACGCCGGCCGCAACCTGCACGTTCTGCTCACGGATCGCGCGCACTACGTCGCCCGCGGTCAGGCCGCGGCTCGCGATGCGCTCGGGATCCAGCCACACGCGCATCGAATAGTCGCCGGCGCCGAACAGCCGCACCTCGCCCATGCCGGGCAGGCGCGACAGCACGTCGCGGATCTGCAGCGTCGCGTAGTTGCGCAGATAGACGGTGTCGTAGCGATTGTCGGGCGAGATCAGGTGCACGACCATCAACAGGTCGGGCGAGGCCTTCTTGGTGGTCACGCCGACGCGGCGCACGTCCTCGGGCAGGCGCGGCAAAGCCTGCGCGACGCGGTTCTGCACCTGCACCTGGGCGTTGTCCACGTCGGTGCCGAGCCGGAACGTGACCGTCAGCAGCATCGTGCCGTCGCTGGTCGCCTGCGAGGACATGTAGAGCATGTTCTCGACGCCGTTGATTTCCTGCTCGAGCGGCGCGGCGACCGTTTCGGCGATGACCTTCGGGTTCGCGCCCGGATACTGCGCGCGCACCTGCACCGACGGCGGCACCACCTCGGGATACTGGCTGATCGGCAGCTGCCAGACGGCGATGGCGCCGATCAGGAAGATGATGATCGACAGCACCGCTGCGAAGATCGGGCGATCGATGAAGAAGCGTGCGAATTTCATAGGGAAATCCTGGGATGAACGTGATGGCGTGATGAACGTGATGGCGTGATGGCGTGATGCGTGCAGGGGATCTTCATCACCCTCATCACGCTCATCACCTTCATCACTTTCCCGCCGCCATCGCCAACTTCGTTTCCGCGTTCTCGCGCGCATCCATCGCGACGCGCTCGGGCGCCACTACGACACCCGGACGCACGCGCTGCATGCCGTTGACGACCACCGTCTCGCCGGGCTGCAGGCCCTGCTGCACGATGCGCAAGCCGTCGGTCAGGCGGCCGACCTTGACCGGCCGGTACGCGACCTTGTTCTGTGCATCGACGACGTAGACGAACTTCTGGCTCTGATCGGTGCCGACCGCGCGGTCGTCGACCAGCACGGCGTGATACGAGTTGTGCCCGAGCAGCTTGACGCGCGCGAACAGGCCGGGCGTCAGGAAGCCCTCCTTGTTCTCGAACGCGGCGCGCGCGCGGATCGTGCCGGTGCGCGGATCGACCTGGTTGTCGACGAAGACCATCGCGCCGTGATGCGGATAGCCCTCCTCGTTCGCCAGGCCCATCAGCACCGGGTTCGCGGCATCGCGCGAGCTCGTGCGTTCGCCGCGGCGCGACAGCTCGTTGTACTTGAGGTAGATCTGCTCGTCGCCCTCGAACGTCACGTACATCGGGTCGAGCGACACGACCGTCGTGAGCAGCGTCGCCGCATTCGAGCCGCCGGTGACCAGATTGCCCGAAGTCACGATGGCCTTGCTGACGCGGCCATCGATAGGCGAAGTCACGCGCGTGAACTCGAGATTGAGCTTGGCTGCATCGACGGCAGCGCGCGCCGCCGCCACGTCCGCCTTCGCTTCACGCGAGGCATTGATGCGCGAGTCGTACTCTTCGCGCGAAACCGCTTTGATGTCGACCAGCTTCGCGCTGCGCGCCGCGTCGGATGCAGCGAGCTCGGCGCGTGCAATCGCGCGCTCCAGCTCGGCCTCGGCCTTCGACAGCTCGGCGCGATACGGACGCGGGTCGATCACGAACAGCAGATCGCCCTTGTGGACCGTGCTGCCCTCGCTGAAATTCACGCTCTCGATGTAGCCGGTGACGCGCGGCCGCACTTCCACGGACTCGACGGCTTCGAGCCGGCCGGTGAACTCGTCCCACTCGGTGACGTTGCGTTCGAGCGCGGACGCTACGGAAACCTGGGGCGCGGGCGCCTGGGCAGCGGGTGTCGCTTCGCTGCGGCAGCCGCTCACGACCACTGCGGTCAGCAACGCGGCAGGTACCGCCAGCGCGGCAACGAGTGCACGAATGTTCGATCGGGTCATTGTCATTGCTCCATTCCGTCTCAGCCTAAGACGCGCCAGCGACGCGCCATTCGACATTGGGATCATCTTCCTGCAGGTCTCCTGACAGCGGTGTGTCAGGAGTGCAGACGGCACGCGACGGTTCGCGACGTGGGGCGCACTGTAATGATCGGAACGCGCGCGACCAATCAGGCTGGCCGCACGACATTCATGAAAGCGAATCAGGAATCGACAGAGTTATGACGATATGCCGCGGTCGCAATGACCTCGGCGGTAACTGCGCTCGTCATCTTTGTTACGCGTTTTTTACGCGACGCGGGAACTGGTCGAAGGCGTCGGCAGCGTAACCACTGCAGCCTGCGGGAACAGGCCCGCGACGAAATCGATGAATGCCTTCACCTTGGCGGTGGGCTGCCGATGCTGCGGATACACGACGGACACCGGCCGGAACGATTCGGCATTCCAGTCCTGCAGCACCGGTTGCAGCAGGCCCGAGGCGATCTGCGCCTCGACCGTGAAATCGAGCGAATGCACGAAGCCGGCGCCGCTCACCGCTGCTGTCACCGCGGACTGCGGATCGCTGAACGACAGCGCGGCGCGCGGCAGAATCGTCTGCTCGACGCCGTTCTTCGCGTACATCCATTCGCGAATCTGATTGGTGCCGAGACGGAACATCGCGATGCAATGCTCGGGCTTCAGGTCTTCGGGCGAGCGCGGCTCGCCGTTGCGCTCGATGAATTCGGGCGAAGCGCAGGTCACGACGCGGAAGCTGCCGACGCGCCGCGCGATCAGGCTCGAATCGCTCAGCTCGCCGACGCGCAGCGCGACGTCGATGCCTTCCTGCACCAGGTCGACGACGCGGTCGTTCATGCTCATCTGCACCGTGACTTCCGGGTGCTGCGCGATGAAGCGCGGCAGGGCAGGGACGATCAGCAGGCGGCCGAGCGAGACCGGCACGTCCACGCGCAGCTTGCCGCGGGGCACTCCGCGCGCCTCGGTCACCTCGCTCTCGGCCTGGTCGAGCTCGCTGAGCGCGTCGCGGCAGCGGTCGTAGAAATTCGTGCCCAGGTCCGTCAGGCTGAGCGAGCGGGTCGTACGGTTCAGCAGGCGTGCGCCCAGCCGTTCTTCCAGGCGGCTCACGGCCTTGCTGATCGCCGAGGGCGACATTCCCAGGGTCTGGGCTGCGGCCACGAAACTGTGGGCCTCGACCACGCGGACGAAAGCGACTATGTCACTGAAGCTGTTCAAGCGTTCCCGTTCCCCAACATAAGCCGTACGGGAACCCGGCCAGGGCCCCCTTGTCGGCCGTCATTGTAGGCGCGCAATTCTTGACTGTGATGCACGAACAAGTTGCTCCGGAAGGCGTTTACCCGGAGCGGCCACCCGACTAATGTATCGCTCCACGATTTCCTCGACTGACGGTGCAAGAATGCTGCTTGTGACGGATGTGACGGGTTCTGTAGGCCGGGCGGTCCTCGCCGAGCTGGCCAATGGCCCCGCTGCCGTCCGCGCTTTGCTGCAGCCAGGCGGCGAGCTTCCCGTACAGGCGCCGAACATCGAGGCGGCGCACTTCGACCCGTCGGACGCCGCCAGTTTGCAGCGTGCAGTGCAGGGTGTCGAGGCGATCTTTCTCGCCTGGCAATTCTCGCCGCAGCTCGCCGAAGCCCACATGCGCATCGTTTCCGCCGCGAAGGCTGCGGGCGTGCGACGCATGGTGCAGCAGTCGGGCGTAGGCGCCGACCCGAACATGTGTTGCGCGCGCATGCTGCGCTGGTACGGCCAGGCCGAAGTGAGCGTTGCCGCCGCGGGGCTGGAAGTCACGCGCCTGCGGCCCAGCATGCTCATGCAGAACTTGTTCGAGTTCGCACCTTCGATTGCACAGCAGGGCATCATTTCCGGACCTTTCCGTTCGACCAAGTGGACGTGGGTCGACGCGCGCGACGTCGGCGCCGTCGCGGCGGCGACGCTGCGCGACGCGACTCACAGCGGACGCACTTACACCGTAACGGGCGCGGAATCGCTGAGCTATCCGCAAATTGCGGAGCATATGACGCGCGTGCTCGGCAAGCCGGTGCGCTACACCGACATCACCGCGAACGAGGCTCGCGGCTGGCTGCAGGGCAAGGGACTGTCGCCGGTGATGATCGAAGCGAAGCTCGAGCTCTGGGATGCGTGCGCGTCGAACCTGATCAACGCGCCGCCGACACAGGTCGTCAAGGAAGTGACGGGCAGGGAGCCGCGGACCGTGGATGCATTCCTGCAGGACTGCAAGAAGCAGTTTTTGACGGCCCACGCGGCCTGATCTATTTCTCCGCTTGCGGTGATACCGCGATCTCGACGGCTTTGTTGTCGTTGTCGACCGTCGTGATCGTGACCGGGCGCCGCCACACGCGCGCGATGTATTCGAGCACCTTGCGACCGCGCTCCGGATCGAGCCCGCGGCCGTCGGTCGTATTGTCGTGCATCAGCTCCAGCTTGCCGTCCACGTGCACGCGCGCGGCGCTCACCGTCGGTGCGCCGAACGCGTACTTCGGTGCGAGCAGCGCTTCGTGCAGCAGTGGCAGATCCATTTCCTGCACGGTCAGCGTACCGGTCGCCGGACCCTTGAAGCGGAACAGCTTCAGCTCCTGCGCGAGCTCCAGCGTCAGGTGGTTGCGCACGAACGCGAAGTCGTCGTCCTCTGCCATGATCTTGCGCGCAGCCTCGAGGCCCTGCGCCTCGACGATCTTTTCCCAGATCGAAAAGCCGAGGTGATACGGATTGGTCGAGAGCGCGACGCTCTCGCCGCTGGCGCTCGGACGCACCACGTCGGAGTGGCACTTGATCGCATCGACGTACGCCGACTGCGGCAGGAAGTCGGCCTCACGCAGCAGCCGCGCGTGCCAGTACGAGGCCCAGCCTTCGTTCATGATCTGGCAGGCGAACACCGGATAGAAATAGAACGACTCCTCGCGCACGGCGAGGAAGATGTCGCGCTCCCACGGCTCCAGCTCCGGCGCGTACTGCGCGATGAACCACAGCAGGTCGCGCTCCGGATGCGGCGGGATCGGTGCGCGCTTGGCGGGACCGCTCGGCTGCGGTCGCGCCGTATCCGGACCGAGCGCGGCAAAACGGCGCGAGAACTCGTCGCTCGGCGGCGCGGCGGGGTGCGCCACCAGCTCCGGATAGCGGGCGCGGCGCAGGCCCTGATCGATATCGATGTGCTGTTCGAGCGCGAGCGCCGCGTCCAGCACGGATTCCACGCGCTCCATTCCGTGCTCTTCGATCGCCATGCCGATCTGGCGCGCGTGCGCCGCCGCCTGCTCGACGATGTGCTCGCCGACCTGGTCCTGGCTGCGCCGGAACAGCATGTTGTTGGTCGAGAAGTCGGCGTGACCGAGCACGTGCGCCGTGACCAGCACGTTCTCCGCCGCGCTGTTGCTCTTCGCGAGATACGCGCGGCCGGGATTGCCGGGGAACACGACCTCGAACAGCCGCGACAGCCCCATGCGGTGCTGGATCAGCTGGTAGATGTAGCGCACGCCGAACGACCAGTGCGGCATGCGCACCGGCAGGCCGTAGATCGCGATCTCGGTCATGAAGCTTTCCGGCACGACCTCGAACTCGACCCGGTGATAGTTCAGTCCCTTGTCGCGCGCGAGCTGCTCGATGCGGGAAATGTGCTGTTGCCAGTCTTCGGTCATGGATTCACTTCCGAAGCCCGGCCGAAGAAGTGGCGCACGGCGTTCCAGATGTCGTCGGTGCCGCTGACGCGGTACGCGCCGACGTTGTCCTCATCGCGCGCGATTTCGACGAACAGCCGCCCGATCTCGCTGTCCGGCGCGGCCCCGGCAAGCGGTGCGACCTCGAGGAAGCCGGCGAAGTTGCAGTCGCCGACCAGCTCTTCCAGCGCGGCCTGCGCCTGCGGCTGGTCCGAGGGGAAGTTCTCGCCGTCGGAGGCGTAGAACAGGTAGACGTTGTACTGGCTCGGGCTGTAGCGCGCGTCGATGACCTCGCGCACTTTCTTCAGGCCGGCCGAGGCGACGGTGCCGCCGGTGCCGGTCACGCGGAAGAATTCCTCCTCCTGGAATTCCCACGCTTCGGAGGTGTGCGCGACGAACACCAGCTCGAGGTGGCGGTACTGCCGGCGCAGGCCCTGGATCGCCCAGAAGAAGAATGTTTTGGAGATCTGCCGCTCGCGCTCGCCCATGCTGCCGGAGACGTCGAGCAGCAGGATCACGACCGCCTGCATCGCCGGCTGCTCGCGCTTGGTGAGCTGCCGGTAGCGCAGGTCGTCGTCGGTGAACGAAGGCGAGTCCTGGCCACCGGCGCTCTGCATGCCACGCCGCTTGATCGATTCTTTCAGCGAGCGCCGCCGATCCAGGCGCGAGCGCGCGCCGCGGCGGTCCCAGCCTTCGCGCGTCCAGTCGTCTTCCTTGGCGCGGCCGGCCTTCGCTTCGAGATTCGGCAGCTGCATCTCTTCCCACAGCCAGTCGACGATGTCGTCGATGCGGAACTCGAGGGTGTACTGGATGCTGCCGTCTTCGTTGCCGCCCTGGCCGCGCTGGTTGTCGCTGTCCTGCTGCGGACGGCCGATGCGGTCGCCGGGCTTGGCCTGGCCCTGCCCGACGCCTTGCTGTTCGTTGGAGGAGCGCAGCTTGAAGCGATAGTGCTCCAGCATGCGCACGGGGACGCGCACCGTCGTGGCGCCGCCGTTGAGGACGTCTGCGCCCGCCACGATCTGCGGCAGGTGCTGCCGCACGGCGTCGCGAACCTTGTCGTTGTGACGCAGCCAGTCGCGGGCACCGCGCGAGAACAGGTCGTACCAGCCCGCTTCACCGGGGCTGCGATCGCCACCACCGCCGGAGCCGCCTCCGCCCGACGTGTTTTCGCTCATGTGCCCTCGTCCTCTGGTCGAAAGCGGCCAAGGCCCTTTCGACTCACGCAACGCCGTCAAAAGGCGTGACTTTTGCCGGCTTCGATCGCTCTGCTATCTACTCCTGCGCCAACAATGTCGTCACGTAGCTGAGCGCTTCCTTCGCGCTGTGCTCGTCATAACCATACTCCGCCGTGAGGCGGTCTTGTACTGCCGAGATTTTCTTACGCGCCTCGTCATCCGGACGCGCCGCCGAAGTCACCAGCCGCAGCACGTCGCGGCGCTCTTCGAACAGGTATTGCTCGATCGCCTCGCGCATGCGCGAGTGACTGTTCAGCGTGAACTTCTCGCCCTGCTTGTACGCGACCATCGCCTTGCGCACGACTTCCTGCCGGAAGGTCATCTTGCCCGACTCCGACACCTTGATCTTGTCCTCGACCGAGCGCAGGAAGCGCTCGTCCGCGGGCCGCGACTCGCCGGTGATCGGATCGGTGACCTCACGATGGTCGAGCGAGGCTTCCACTTCGTCCAGGTACTTGTCGAGCAGCTGCTGCGCTTCGTCCTCGAACGATGCGAACAGCGCGCGGTGCACGTCTTCCTTGACCCAGCGGTTGTAGAAATCCTTGCGCGCCAGCACCAGGTAGTCGATCCACAGCTTCTTCGCCTTGGCGTCCATGCGCGCGTCGGTCTCGATCGAGTCCTTGAGCGCCAGCAGCACTTCCATGCTGGTGAGGCTGCGCTTGTCGCTGCGCGTGATCGCGTTCGAGATCGAGTTCACGACGAAGCGCGGGCTCACGCCGGTCAGACCCTCTTCGGCGGATTCGCTCCTGAGGCGCGTGACTTCGGTCTCCGGGAAGCCTTCGACGCTCTCGCCCGCGTACAGGCGCAGCTTCTTCGACAGGTCGAGGCCTTCACGCTCCGGCTTCACCAGCCGCGTGAGGACCGCGAACACTGCGGCCAGTCGCAGCGCATGCGGGTCGAGGTGCACGTCACGGAACGCCGGCGCCGCGGACACCAGCTTGTTGTAGATGCGCGACTCTTCGACGTAGGACAGCGTGTAAGGCACCTTGACGATGACCATGCGGTCCAGCAGCGCTTCGTTTTCCTTCTCCTGCAGGAACTTGTGGAACTCCGCGAGATTGGTGTGCGCGAGGATGGTCTCGTCCAGGTAGATCAGCGGGAAGCGCGACACCTTGACGTTCTTCTCCTGCGTCAGCGTCAGCAGCAGGTACAGGAACTCGCGCTTGACCTTCAGGATCTCGATCATCTCCAGCATGCCGCGGCTCGCGGCGTAGACGGCGCCGGACCACGACCACGCGCGCGGATCGCCTTCGTCGCCGTATTGCGCGACCTTCGACAGATCGACGGAGCCGACCAGGTCGGCGAGATCCGCAGTCGTCGGATCGTGCGGCGCATACGTGCCCACGCCCATGCGCGTCGCTTCGGAAAGAAAGATGCGCTCGACCGGCATGCGCAGGAAGTCGCCTTCGAACTCGCGCTCCAGGCGATCGCGCGCCCACGGGCTGAGCTCGCCGCGGATTTCCACGCCGTACGTGTCGCGGAACTCGGCGCGCAGGCTGGCGGGCACGAGGTTCAGCGGCGACTCATGCATCGGCGAGCCCTGCAATGCGTACATCGCACCTTCGTCGGTGTGGCTGTACTCCTCCAGGCCGCGCTTCAGCAGGATGGCCATCGTCGACTTGCCGCCGGACGGCGGGCCGAGGAGCAGCAACAGGCGGCGCCCCACGTCGGAGCCCGCGGCCGCGGCCTTGAAGTAATCGACCACTCTGCCGAGCGGCTCGTCGATGCCGAACAGCTCGCGCTTGAACAGCTCCTTGGCGCTGCCGGGCTCGGCGCTGCCATTGCCGTTGGTTGCGCTGCCAGCGGCTGCGCTGGGGTTGTTCTTGCCGAACCAGCAGAGCATGTCCCACAGGTATTCATGGCTGGCGCGCGCCAGCTGGCGACCGTTTCCCGGCAACACCGTGCGCAGGAACTCGCCGAACGTGCCGGACCAGTGCTGTGCACGGTGGAACCGGCTGTACGCGCTCAATGCCTCGACGAAGCTCTCGCCGCCGCGTTGCGAGCTTCCTCTGGGGCTGTCTGACTGCATCGCACCGCCCTCCATAATTTTCTCTTGCGCTATACGCTCGTTAGTCAGGCCACACTTGCACGCAGTTCACATAGTTCGCAGGCCGTTATCGCTCATCGCCGTAAGATAAAGACTGATCCACGCTCGCACATGTTCCATTGAAGAACTGCGCCGCAAAGGTGCGGAATTCCGGAGTGATGCAAGACCGCAGCTCGTTGAAGAGATGAGCTGAACTGCGCTTCGGATCGCGCAGCTCACACGATGGAGTGCCGACCATGCACAAGTGAATACTCCCTTCGGGCAGATCTTGCAATGCGATCATTGCTGAGACTGCCGAGCTGCGAAGTCCACAGCCCGTTCGGGCTGTGGAAAACTCAGAAAAACACCCCGAGGGGTTCAGGGGTGGTTCAGGCGGCGGCTGTGACGGGCTTCACGACGTCGATGCCGAGCGCTTCACGCATGACCTCATCGACGCGCTCGCAGAATACGAACTGCACTTCGTCGCGCACGCTCTTCGGTATGTCTTCCAGGTCTTTGCGGTTGCGCGCTGGCAGCAGCACCTTGCGAATGCCAGCACGATGCGCGGCGACTGTCTTCTCCTTGATGCCGCCGACCGGCAGCACCAGGCCGCGCAGGCTCACCTCGCCTGTCATCGCCACGTTGTCGATGACGGTGCGGTTGGTGAACAGCGACACCAGCGCAGTGAACATCGCCACGCCGGCGCTCGGTCCGTCCTTCGGGATCGCACCTGCCGGCACGTGGATGTGCACGTCGCTCTTGTCGAGCGTGCCCGCATCGAAGCCCAGGCGCGCCGCCTGCGACTTCACCAGCGACAGCGCGGCCTGCGCGCTCTCCTTCATGACGTCGCCGAGCTGACCGGTGAGGATCAGCCGCCCGCTGCCGGGCACGCGTGTAGCTTCGATGAACAGGATGTCGCCGCCGACCGGTGTCCAGGCGAGCCCGGTAGCCACGCCCGGCACGCTGGTGCGCATTGCGACCTCGTTCTCGAAGCGCGCCGCGCCGAGGATCGGCGGCAGCTCGCCGACGTCGATCGTTGCCCGCTCGAGCGAACCTTCGGCAATCCTGACCGCGACGTTACGCAAGACCGCACCGATCATGCGCTCGAGGTTACGGACGCCGGCCTCGCGCGTGTGATCGCGCGCGATCTGTCGCAACGCTGCGTCAGTGACCGTCGCCTGCTCCGGCTTGAGGCCGTTTGCTGCGAGCTGCCGGCGCACCAGGTAGCGCTTGGCGATCTCGACTTTCTCCTCCTCGGTGTAACCAGTGAGCTCGATCACTTCCATGCGGTCGCGCAGCGGCCCCGGGATCGTGTCGAGCACGTTCGCGGTGGCGATGAACATCACCTTCGACAGATCGAACGGCAGGCCGAGGTAGTTGTCGCGGAACGTGTTGTTCTGCTCCGGATCGAGCACCTCGAGCAGCGCCGAGGACGGGTCGCCCTGGATGCCGGCGCCGAGCTTGTCGATCTCGTCGAGCATCAGCACCGGGTTGCGCGTGCCGGCCTTGCGGATCGCCTGCACGATGGTGCCCGGCAAGGCGCCGATATAGGTGCGGCGATGGCCGCGGATCTCGGCCTCGTCGTGCACGCCGCCGAGGCTGACGCGCGCGAACTTCACGCCCAGCGCGCGCGCAATGCTCTGGCCGAGCGAAGTCTTGCCGACGCCCGGCGGGCCGACGAAGCACAGGATCGGGCTGCGACCCTGCGGGTTGAGCTTGCGGACCGCGAGGTACTCGACGATGCGGCGCTTGATCTTCTCCAGGCCGTAGTGATCCTCGTCGAGCACGCGGCGCGCCTTCTCGATGTCGATCGCCTCTTCATCCAGCTTCGACCACGGCAGCTGCAGCATCCAGTCGAGCCAGGTGCGCAGCAGCGAGTATTCGGCGCTCGCGTCCGACATGCGCTCCAGCCGCTTGAGCTCCTTGCGCGCCTGGTCGTGCGCTTCCTCCGGCATGCCGGCCGCTTCGATCGACTTGCGGATCTCGGCGATCTCCTCGCCGGACTCGCCGTCCTCGCCGAGCTCCTTGCGGATCTGGTGCAACTGCTCGCGCAGCAGCGCTTCTTTGTGGCGCTCGTCGATCGCCTCGCGCGTCTGCTCTTCGAGCTGGCGCTGCAGACGCAGCACTTCGATGCGCTTGGTCAGCAGCTCGGTCACCTGGTCGAGACGCTCTTTGAGATCGAGCGTCTCCAGCAGCGTCTGCTTGTCGGCCGACTTGATGTCCATGAAGCTCGAAATCAGGTCGGCGAGCGTCGACGGCGACTCGAGCGATTGGATCGCGTTGGCGAGCTCGGCCGGCGCCTGCGGCAACAGCGACACCGCTTCGGCGGCCAGGCGCTTCAAGTTGAGCGCGCGCGCCTCGATCTCGCTGGTGACCGGCGTATCGCTCAGGAACTCGACGCGCGCGACCATGAACGGCAAGCCGTTCTGCCAGTCCAGCACGCGGAAGCGGCGCTCGCCCTGGACGACCAGGTGATGCGTGCCGTCCTGACCGGTGACATAGCGCACGATGCTCGCGACCGTGCCGACCTTGTGCAGGTCGCGCCCGGTCGGCGACTGCAGGTCCGGATCCTGCTGCAACAGGAAGCCGACCTTGCGCTCGGCACGCACTGCTTCCTGTGCGGCGGCGAGCGAGCGCTCGCGATTGATCGCGACCGGCACGACGGTGCCGGGGAACAGCACCAGGTTGCGCACCGGCACGATGATGAGCATGTCGTCCGAGACCGTCGAGGCCGCGGACGGGGAGGAATCGTCTTTGCGTTCCGACTCGTTCATTTCGTAGAGCTCCGCTCAGCGCAGGATGAAGCGCAGGACCAGGCATCCGTTCGTGTAAGTTCGTTCCGTCAGCTCGTAACGCGCCGCAGGCAGCGCAATGCGCCGCTCGAAGCGCCCGTATGGAATCTCCAGCCGATGCAACGCCGTCGCGTGCCGCTGCACGGGCAGGGCGCGCACCGCCGCGACCACGATCAGGCCGCCTTCCGCGTGCACTTCGATCTGCTCGGGCGGAACGCCCGGCAAGGCCACCGTCACCTGTACCTCATCCCCATAAGCCACTATGTCTACGGGGGGTTCCCAGCGCGGTTGCGCCTCCACGGCGCGGCCGAAGCGGAAGAACTGGCGTTGCAGCCGTTGCGCCTGCTCCAGCATTTCGCACGCTTCGGCCCACATCCAGGCGGGCGGGTTACGGATAGCCATGACGAAGATCCCTGTGGGACATGGCGGGAAGGTGGGGTCGCCATGCTGGGAGTCAAGCGCAGAGCCGCTATGCTTGGTTCCATGCCCCGCCGAGCTTTCGATGCGGCCTTCTACCGCCGCTTCTATTTCGACCCGCGCACGCAGGTAACGACGCGCGCCGAAGCGGTAGCGCGCGCCGGGACAGTCGCTGCTCTCGTCGAGCATCTCGAGCTGCCGGTGCGCACCATTCTGGACGCGGGTTGCGGGCTGGGCTGGATGCGCCGGCCGTTGCTGCGTGCGTTTCCGCGCGCGAGCTACACCGGCATCGAAGTGAGTCAGCATGTCTGCGAGCGCTACGGTTGGACGCGCGCTTCGATCGCCTCGTACCGCACGCGCGCACGCTTCGACCTGGTGATCTGCTACGACGTGATGCAGTACCTCACTGACTCCGAGGCGGCGCGCGCCATCGCCAATCTTGGCCGGCTGTGCCGCGGCGCGCTGTTCCTGCAAGTGCCGACGCGCGAGGACTGGCAGCGCAACGCGGACCGCTCCTGCAGCGACGAAGACATCCACCTGCGTTCCACGTCATGGTATCGGACGCGTCTGGCGCGCCGCTTTCGCCACGCCGGTTTCGGACTCTACGTCCGCCGCGGCGCACCGTTGCAGCAATGGGAGCTCTCCCGGGCCGAGCACTGAAGGCCGGCCATAGAACGAAAGGGCATGCCCTCATCCCATTTTGGGTAAACCCTGTCACTTCCTGGCTCGTTGCGGCGTCATATTCGCGAAAGGGCAGTCGTCGCTTTTTTTCACGCCGGCTTCACGCTGGCAGCGACTGTTCTCTCACGCGGCGGTCTTAATCTGCGTCACGTGCTCGATACGAGGCGTGTTCACCGGTTGAATGCTTGCATTCGCCGGTAAACGCATCCGGCGGGACGGGTACTGCGTAAGCAGCACATCGATTCCACGCGCGGCGGTCATGAATGTCATTCCCGCCGCCGCGTTTATCGCCGGGCTCGCATCGCTGAAAGTAGCACCCGACGAACAAGACTGGCGCAAATGGGTAGAAGGCAGAACGTGTCATGGAGTCCGCGAAACAACTGAAGCTCGTTGCACTCGCCGTGCTGGCCGCGGCGCTGATCCTGCCCGTGACTCACGCGAGCGCGCAGGACGACGCCTGGCGCACGTGGGCGCCGGAGAGCGACATCAGCGGCGTGCGTCTGCACATCGACAACGATCTGTTCGCGGGCCGCAACCTGGATCGCGACTACACCGGCGGTCTCGCCATCACTGTTTCCGGTACTTCGGCGCGCGACGGCTTGCTGTCGCTCGATCCGGTCCTGTCGCGCATCGACGGCGCTGCGAGCGAGCTGTTCGGCAGCTCGGCGGCCGCGAGCGTGCGCCACGCGCGGCAGATCGGACTGATCGCTTTCACGCCGAACGACATCCTTACCGACGAGGCGCAGCAGGCCGATCGGCCTTACGCGAGCCTGCTGTTCGCCTCGAACGGCCGCATCCGCATCGACGCGGACGATCGCGGCGCCTGGACCAGCAGCCTGACCGTGGGCTTCCTCGGCCTGCACGTCTCGCAGACGCTGCACGATCTCGTGCACGAGGCGGTGGGCTCGGAGAAGCCGCAGGGCTACGACCACCAGATCTCCGCAGGCGGTGAGCCGACTGCGCGCTACATGCTCGCGCGACACAAGCTGGTGTACGCGGATCCGACCGGCCACATCGACGTCAAGACGACGGTCGAGGGCAGCGTGGGTTATCTCACCGAGACGAGCGCTGCGGTGTCGATGCGGATCGGTCGCTTCGATACGCCGTGGTGGAGCTTCACGCCGGAGCTGGCGGACTACATCGCCGCGCCGACGCCGGTCGAGTCGCTCGGCACGCAGCGCGAGGTTTACTTCTTCGCCGGTGCCCGAGTCACGGCACGCGCCTACAACGCGTTCCTGCAGGGCCAGTTCCGCCACAGCGACGTGCGCTACTCGTTCGACGAGATCGAGCCGATCGTCGGCCACGCCTGGGTGGGTGTGATGACGCAACTGCTGCCGAATACCGAGCTGAGCTATGCACTGCACTACCAGACTGCCGAGCTGCGTGACGGCGATGCCTCGCGCAACACCTTCTGGGGCGGCGTGCAGCTCGCCCACTCGTTCTAGTTTTCTCCGCTGTTTCCCCTGACCCCCTGACTGGCCCGCTTCGGCGGGCCTTTTTTTGAGCCACCCCAAGACATCGCATTGTTAGCTGCGGGCCTTGGAATGCTGGTGGAAGCGATTTCTCGGGGACCCCGGCGAGAGTGGAGATCCGCACCTAGCGTTTCTTTTGCCGCGTCTTCGGCAGCGTCACACCTTTGAGACCAGTGTGCTGAGTGCGAAACGGCTTTGACTGCTTCGATCTCTGCGCGCTCGCCTTGCGCTTGCCTTCGTGCTCCGTGCCGGTGCCGACGGGTTGCCAGGCGGGGATTAGGTGATGTTTGCCCGGGCCGATCAGCTCGGCGCGTCCCATGCGTCGCAGCGCCTCGCGCAGCATCGGCCAGTTGTTGGCGTCGTGCCAGCGCAGGAAAGCCTTGTGCAGGCGGCGGACCTTCAGGCCCTTGGGGATGTGCACTTCGCCGCTGGTGTGCGTGACCTTGCGCAGCGGGTTCTTGCCTGAGTGCCACATCGCCGTCGCGGTCGCCATCGGCGAGGGCAGGAATGCCTGCACCTGGTCGGCGCGGTAGCCGTTCTTCTTCAGCCACAGCGCCAGCTCGAGCATGTCCTCATCGGTCGTGCCCGGATGCGCGGCGATGAAATACGGGATCAGGTACTGTTCCTTGCCCGCTTCCTTCGAATACTTCTCGAACAGCTCCTTGAAACGGTAGTAGCTGCCGACGCCGGGCTTCATCATCTTCGACAGCGGTCCTTCGCCGATCGCCTCGGGCGCGATCTTCAGGTAGCCGCCGACGTGATGCTGGACCAGCTCCTTCACGTACTCGGGCGACTCGACCGCGAGGTCGTAGCGCACGCCCGACCCGATCAGCACCTTGCGGATGCCCGGCAGCGTGCGCGCGCGCCGATACAGCTTGATCAGCGGCATGTGGTCGGTGTTCAGATTCGGGCAGATGCCCGGATACACGCACGAGGGCCGGCGGCACGCGGCTTCGATCTCGCGCGATTTGCATGCGAGCCGGTACATGTTCGCAGTGGGCCCGCCGAGGTCGGAGATCACGCCGGTGAAGCCGGGCACGCTGTCGCGCACGGTCTCGATCTCCTTGATGACCGAATCCTCGGAGCGGCTCTGGATGATGCGACCCTCGTGCTCGGTGATCGAGCAGAACGTGCAGCCGCCGAAGCAGCCGCGCTGGATCGCGATCGAGAAGCGGATCATCTGGTAAGCGGGGATCTTCGCCTTGCCGTAGAACGGGTGCGGCACGCGCCGGTACGGCAGTTCGTAGATCGCATCCATCTCTTTCGTCGTCAGCGGCAGCGGTGGCGGGTTGAGCCACACGTCGACGTCACCGTGACGCTGCACGAGCGCGCGGGCGTTACCGGGATTCGATTCGAGATGCAGGATGCGCGAGGCGTGCGCGTACAGCACCGGGTCGTCGCGCACGGCTTCGTGCGGCGGCATGCGGATCACCGAGTGTTCGCGCTCCGCTGTCGGCACGTGGCGATAGAAACGCACCACCTTCACGGGCGGCTGCTCATCGGGCTGCGGCGTCTTGCACGCGGGCGCAGTCTCCTGCTTCGCGCTCTCCATCGCGTACGGATCCACCGGCGGATTCAATTTGCCCGGCTCGTCGATCGAGGTCGAATCGATCTCGGTCCAGCCCGACGGCGTCGCCTGATTCACGAACGCGGTGCCGCGCAGGTCCCGGATCTCGTCGATGCGCTCGCCCTTCGCCAGGCGATGCGCGATCTCGACGATCTGCCGCTCGGCATTGCCGTACACGAGCAGGTCCGCCTTCGCGTCGAGCAGCACCGAGCGCCGCACCTTTTCCGACCAGTAGTCGAAGTGCGCGATGCGCCGCAGGCTGGCTTCGATACCGCCGACGACGACCGGCACGTCGGTGAATGCTTCGCGCGCCCGTTGCGCATAGACGATGACGGAACGGTCGGGACGTTGTCCGCCGGCGCCGTCCGGTGTGTAGGCATCGTCGCTGCGGATGCGGCGATCCGCGGTGTAGCGGTTCACCATCGAATCCATGTTGCCGGCGGTAATGCCGAAGAACAGGTTCGGCCGGCCGAGGCGCGTGAAGTCGGCGGTGGAGCGCCAGTCGGGCTGCGCGATGATGCCGACGCGGAAGCCCTGGGATTCCAGCACGCGCCCGATGATCGCCATGCCGAAGCTGGGATGGTCGACGTAGGCGTCGCCGGTCACGATGATGATGTCGCAGCTGTCCCAGCCGAGCGCCGTCATTTCCTCGCGCGACATGGGCAGGAACGGGGCGGTCCCGAAGCGGGACGCCCAGTACTTGCGATAGGAGAACAGGTCGCGGGCCGGCAGCATGGGGCGCGGATTCTAGCCTAAGTCCGGGCCAGAGCCTTTCTGCGCTGCGCCGTGCTCACCGTGCTGACGTACGGCGAATCCCGATCGAAGAATCGCCACGGCTTGAGGGCCCAATCCCCCGCGTAGTCCACGCCAATGCGCTCGCTGCGAGCCACCCGCGGCCGCCGATAGGCCATCGGGCGCTCGATCCACAGCGGCGCCTCGCGCAGGCTGACCCCGTTCAGCTCTCTATCTATATGCATCGCGCGACAGAGCAGGCCGGGGCCGTGTGTCGTGCCGTCGATGCCCGCGATCGGCTCGAGTGCGCGAATCAGCACCGCATGCGGCACGCCTGCGGCCGCGGTCACCACGTTGAGGCAGTTCCAGAACCCGTAAATGAAATAGACATACGCGTGGGCCGGTGGCCCGAACATGACTTCGGTGCGCTTGGTCCGCCCGCGCGCCGAATGAGCCGCCAGGTCGCGTGGCCCCTTGTAGGCCTCGGTCTCGACGATGCGGCCAACCTGCCGCCCGGCCGGACCGGTGCGGACCAGATGCATGCCGAGCAGCTCGCGCGCCACGAGCAGCGTTTCGCGGGAGTAGAAGGCGAGAGGAAGAATCGTAGCGGTCGCGGCCATGGCGCCCGCTCTTATATAAGAGAAGAGGCGGTGCCGGGAGAGAAAAAGAGGGAATACTCAGCAGTGCAACATTTGCTGCGGCGCTGACTTTCCCCCGAATTGCTCTCCCGGCACCGCCTATTCCGCCGCGGGCCAGTGCGCGGCGATCTGCATGACGTCCAGCTCGGCAGTGCCGGCCGCGGTGTCGAGCGAGCGCACCTTGATGCGCATGAAGTCGAGCGCGCTGCCCTTCTCGTAGTAGTGGAACACCGAGCTGCGCGACTCATCGCGCAGGGCCCGCGGGACGATGAACTCGTTGGTCCCCTGCTCTTGCACCAGCGGGCCGCAACTGACGCGCGTGCCGCCAAATGCGACCGCGATGTGAGCGGCGTCGGCCATGCGCACCACCGACTTCAGCGTGATGCGAAAGCGCGGCTCCATGCCGTCCGGCGTCTCGAGGATGTCGACGTGCTCGCCGGCGCTCAGGCGCACGATTTTTCGACGGCGGTCGACCCGCTGCGATTCGGCGACGCGCACGGTCGGGGTGTCGCTATAGATGATCTTGCCCGGTGTCGGCGCGGGAGCGTGGCGCATGGCGAGCGCATCAGCCGCCCGCTGCCGATGCAGATAAATGGCGATCAGCCCACCCGTGACGAAGACAGCGAGGCAGAGCAGCAGCGGCAGTTGCGCAAAAAGAAGGGAGCTGGAATCCATACCAACGAATCCGTGACCGGCAACTCTCTACAGGTATCGGCAGCGCAGCGCATTACTCGATGTGATCGCCGTCGAGTTTCGCGCATCGCGCCGGGCAGCGGCGTGGACTGCATCACATGCAGCGGCTCGCGCACTTAACAGAACTCGATTCCTGGCACTCGGGTCGCAGGTTGCGTCGCGTCGGCGGCGGACCTACTCTCTCGCGCTCGATTTCATAGACCGGGAGTGTCCATGTATACCGTTCCCCGTCGCACCCGCTGGTCGGGTGCACTCGCCGCTCCTCTTTTCATGGGTCTGCTCGCGCTCGGCGGCTGCAAGAAGCACGAGCCGGCGCCCGCACCCGAGCCGCAAAGCCCGATCTCCAATGAGGCCAAGACTGCAGCCGAACAGATCACCGCCGACTACCTCCGGGCACAAATTACCAAGCTGTCGTCCGATGAGTTCGAGGGCCGCGCGCCCGCGACGCCCGGTGACGAGAAGACACGCCAGTACATCGTCGAGCAGCTGCAGGACCTGGGCTTCAACCCGGGCGGTGCGGACGGCCGCTGGCAGCAGTCGTTCAATGTCGTCGGCATCACGGCGGAAATGCCCAAGCAGTGGTCCTTCAGCAAGGGCGGCAAGAAAGCGTCCTTCAAATGGTGGGACCAGTACATCGCGGGCAGCGGCGTGCAGACCGAGACCGGCTCGGTGAAGAACGCCGAGGTCGTGTTCGTCGGCTACGGCATCCAGGCCCCGGAGTACGGCTGGGACGACTTCAAGGGCCAGGACCTGAAAGGCAAAGTGCTGCTGATGCTCAACAACGATCCGGACTGGGATCCGAATCTGTTCGCCGGCAACACGCGCCTGTACTACGGCCGCTGGGTCTACAAATATGAGAGTGCCGCACGCCAGGGCGCAGCGGGGGCGATCATCGTGCACACCACGCCGTCGGCCGGCTATCCGTTCCAGGTCGTGCAGACCTCATGGAGCGGCGAGCAGGTCGAGGTGCCGGCGGAGAGCGAGCCGCGCATCCAGGTGAAGGCGTGGATGACCGAGGACGCTTCGCGGCAGCTGGTGAAGCTCGCCGGCCAGGATCTCGACAAGCTGATCGAGTCGGCGAAGTCGAAGGACTTCCAGCCGGTGCCGCTCGGCATCACCACCTCGCTCGACTTCAAGAACAAGCTCAACAAGTCGCAGACCGCGAACGTCTACGGCGTGCTGAAGGGCAGCGATCCCAGGCTTGCCGACCAGTACGTGATCTACAGCGCGCATCACGATCATCTCGGCGTCGGCGAGCCCGACGCCAAGGGCGACAAGATCTACAACGGCGCGATGGACAACGCGTCGGGCGTGGCGCAGCTGCTGGCGCAGGCGAAGGCGTTCAAGGCGCTGAAGACGCCGCCGAAGCGCTCGATCATGATGCTGTTCGTCGCCGCCGAAGAGCAGGGGCTGCTCGGCTCGAAGTACTACGCCAAGCATCCTTCGGTCGAGCCAGGCAAGATCGTCGCCAACATCAACTACGACGGCGGCAACATCTGGGGCCGCACCAAGGACATCATTTTCGTAGGCAAGGGCAAGTCGACGATCGACGACTACGTCGAGGCGATCGCCAAAGCGACGGACCGTCACGTGATGCCCGACGAGTTCCCGGACCGCGGCTACTTCTATCGCTCCGACCAGTTCAGCTTCGCGAAGATCGGCGTGCCCGCGCTGTACCTCGACGCCGGCACCGAGTTTGCGGGCCGGCCGCCGGAGTGGGGCAAGCAGGTGCATGAGGAATACGAGCAGAAGCACTATCACCAGCCGTCCGACGAGATCCAGCCCGACTGGAACTTCGACGGCATGATCGAGGACGCGCAGCTCGGCTTCTACGTCGGCCTGAACGTGGCGAACGCGGCACAGATACCGACCTGGGTGCCGGGCGACGAGTTCGAAGCCGCGCGCAAGAAGGCGTTGAATAAGGAATAGGTGATGGACGTGATGGAGGTGATGGGGTGATGAAGGGACGCTTTCATCACGTGCATCACCTCATCACTCTCATCACCTTTTCTTCTCACGCCGGCTTGATCACGAATCCTGCCCTGGGGAAGTGCACTGCCACTTCCCCCACCTGCGGATCGCTGCGCTTCACCACCGCTTCGTAAGTCGACAGCGAAACCAGCTCACCGACCACCGGATCGCGCCCGATGTCGTCGGGCGCGACCTGCACGCGCATGCCGGGCTTGCGTCCGAACGGATCGTTGGCATCCGCGCGCTCTTCCACTTGCGGCGTCGCTGCCTTGGCGATCGCCAGCGCTTCCTGCGAGCTCATGTCGCTCGGCTGGCCGTGGCCGATGCGCTCCATGCGCTGCATCCACGCGCGCAGCTTCGGCAGCTCGCCCAGCGGCGGCGTCGTGTTGCTCACGTTCGCGCTGACGAACCAGCATAGGTGATGGGCGGAGCAGTCGACCAGCGTCGGATGCTCGCCGCACAAGAACGCACGACCATCGACCAGCATCGCCTCGAGCCACGCGAACTGCGGACGCAGCTGATCGAGCAGCACCGGCACCAGGCTCTTGAGCCGCTCGAGGTCGAGCTCGCGGCCCATCAATTTGCTGCGGTCTGCGGCGAACCCCTCCGGCAGCGAGCGCGGCGCAAGCCCGAACACCATGCCGACGACCGGCGAGAACAGCGTGCGATCGAGATAGAACGACAGCGCGTTCGCAGTGCCGGCGTCGGTGCCGCGATAGAAGCTCGGCTCGGGGAAGCGCCGCTCCAGCTCGCGCAGGATGCATTGCGTGTCGCAGTAGATGTCCGCGCCGATCTGCATCACCGGCGTCTTGCGATAGCCGCCGGTCAACGGCACCAGATCCGGTTTCGGCATGATCACGGGGATGGTCACGGAGCGCCACGCCAGCCGCTTGATGCCGAATGCCTTGCGCACCTTCTCCGCGTACGGCGACATGGGATAGTGGTGCAGGATGACTTCGGTCATGGCGCTCCCTGGTTGCGCAACTCTTTCAGGACAAATCTTGTCGGTGCATCGTAGCTGAGATGGCGGGGCGAACGGGGTAAAGTTGCGGCATGAAAACGCTGACCCTCGCTCTCGCCGCCGGCCTGACGCTGACCTGCGGTGCTGTCTGCGCCAAAACTGTCAAACCGCCGCTGCACGGTCAGAACTGGGTCGCGGTGACCGGCAAGCCGCTCGCGGCGACCGCGGGCGCAACGATCTTCATCAAGGGCGGCAACGCCGTCGATGCCGCGTGCGCGATGATCGCTGCGACTTCCACGATGTGGGACACGCTCAGCTGGGGCGGCGAGACGCAGGCGCTGATCTACAACCCGCACACCGGCAAAGTCATCGGCGTGAATGCGCTCGGCGCCGCGCCGACGGGCGCCACGCCGGAGTTCTTCAAGAGTAAAGGCTACGACTATCCGCCGGAGTTCGGACCGCTCGCCGCGGTCACGCCGGGCACGCCCGGCGGGATCATGGTGATGCTCGCCGAGTACGGCAAGCTCAGCCTCGGCGAAGTGCTCGCGCCGGCGATCGAGATGGCGGACGGCTATCCGATCGAAGCGCAACTCGCGGACACGATCGAGAAGTACCAGGATGAGCTGCGCAAGTGGCCCGAGTCGAAGCGCACGTTCCTGGTCCACGACGGGCAAGGCAAGCGCGCTGCACCGGTGGCGGGCGAGATTTTCCGCCAGCCGGATCTCGCCGCGACCCTGCGCAAGCTGGTCGCAGCGGAAGCGCAGGCGCTGAAGGCCGGCAAGAATCGCAAGCAGGCGATCATGGCGGCTTACGATCGCTTCTATAAAGGCGACATCGCCCAGGAGTTCGCGCGCGGCTCGCAGGAAGTCGGCGGGCTGCACACGCCGGAGGATCTCGCGAACTGGCGCGTGTATCTCGAAGAGCCGGTGAGCACCAGCTACAAGGGCATCGAGGTCTACAAGCTGACGCACTGGGTGCAGGGCCCGGTGATGCTGCAGACCCTGAACATTCTCGAGAACTTCGACCTGAAGTCGATGGGCTACAACAGCGCGCGCTACATCCACACGCTGTACCAGGCGATGAATCTCGCCTTCGCGGACCGCGACTTCTACTACGGCGATTCGCGCTTCCCGCCCGAAGAGCCGATCCGCGGCCTGCTCTCGAAGGACTATGCGCGAGCGCGCGCCAGGCTGGTCAGCGAGGACAGCAACGATCCCGACGTGCGGCCCGGCGATCCGTATCCCTTCCAGGGCGGCAGCAATCCGTTCAAGTCGACGCTCGACGCCTGGCACACGGTGAAGCAGCGGCCGGACAAGGCGAAACCCGCGCAATGGAGCCCGACCGCGCTCGCCGAGTTCGATCGCACGTTCCGCGCCGGTACGACGAGCGTCGAGGCCGCGGACAAGGAAGGCTGGGTGGTGTCCGTCACGCCGAGCGGCGGCTGGGTGCCCGCGGTGATCGCCGGCAAGACCGGTATCGGCATGAGCCAGCGCATGCAGAGCTTCGTGCTCGATCCGGCGGAGAATCCGTTCAACGTCGTCGCGCCCGGCAAGCGGCCGCGCGCCACCCTGACGCCCTCGCTCGCATTGAAGGACGGCAAGCCGATGCTCGCGTTCGCGGTGCAAGGCGGCGACACGCAGGATCAGAACCTGCTGCAGTTCTTCCTCAACGTGGTCGAGTTCGGCATGACGGTGCAGGAAGCAGCCGAAGCCGCCAACATCACCAGCTATCAGATGCGCGATTCGTTCGGCGCACACGAATCGTTTCCCGGCCGCATGACGCTGACGAACTCGATCCCGGACTGGGTGCGCAGCGATCTCACGCGCCGCGGCTACAAGCTCGAGTTCACGCAGGTCAACTCCGGGCCGATCACCGCGATCTACGTCGATCGCGCGCACGGCTCGCTGTGGGGCGCCGCCGCGTATCACGGGGAAGACTATGGAATCGCCTGGTAGGTCGGGCCCCAGCCCGGCAACGATTCGCCCCGCGACGCTCGACGACAAAGCCGAGCTCACTGCGCTCATCGCACGCTCGGCGCGAGAGCTCAGCGCCGGCGACTATTCGCCCGCGCAGATCGAAGGCGCGCTGCGCGGCGCGTTCGGCGTCGACACGCAGCTGATCCTGGATCGCACCTACTTCGTCGCGGAAGCGGACGGCAAGCTGGTCGCTTGCGGCGGCTGGAGCAAGCGCCGCACGTTGTTCGGCAGCGATGCCCGCAGCGGTCGGGACGCTGCGGAGCTCGATCCCGCGACCGACGCGGCGAAGATCCGCGCGTTCTTCGTCGATCCCGCGTATGCCCGCCGCGGCCTGGGCACTGCGATCCTGGAGCGTTGCGAAGCGGAAGCCCGGGCCTGCGGCTTCCGCCGTTTCGAGATGATGGCGACGCTGCCCGGAGCGCGGCTGTACGAACGCTACGGCTACCGCGGCACGCAACGCATCCAGTACGAGATGGAGCCGGGCCTGACGATCGACTTCATTCCCATGAGCAAAGCAGACCAAAGTTAGCGAGCGATCCTGCGGGAGTTCGGCGGCCGCTGAGGCGTGCTAGGCTTTGCGCACAACGATTCTGACGGTGCTGGGGGTCGCATGATTCGCTCGACGATGCAGCGGGTGACGCTGTCCAGCAATACGCTGCTGGAGCGCGCCGGCAAGATCTATCCGCAATCCGAAGTCGTCAGCCGGCTGCCCGACAAGTCTCTGCACCGCTATCGCTTCGCGGACTTCTACCGGCGTTCGCGTCAGCTCGCGTCGGCGCTGCTCGCAGCAGGCTTGCAGAAAGGCGACCGGGTCGCGACGCTCAGCTGGAATCACTACGCACACTTCGAATGCTATTTCGGCATTCCCGCCGCCGGCGGCGTCCTGCACACGCTGAACCTGCGGCTCGCGCCGGAAGAGATCGCGTGGATCGCCAATCACGCCGAGGACCGGTTCCTGGTCGTCGACGACTGCCTGCTGCCGTTGCTCGCGAGATTCCAGGACCAGGTGAAGTTCGAGAAGATCATCGTCGTGCCGCTCACGGGCGCGCCAGTCGCCGCTCCCGGCATCGACTATGAGAAGTTTCTCGCCGCAGCGCCGGGCGGCTTCGAGTATCCGGAGCACGACGAGAACGATCCGATCGCGATGTGCTACACGTCGGGCACCACCGGCCGGCCGAAAGGCGTCGTGTACTCGCATCGCTCCATGGTGCTGCACACGCTGGTCGGCAATCAGCCCGATCACTGGAATCTCGCTTCGAAGGACAGCGTGCTGCCGGTGACGCCGATGTTCCATGCGAACTGCTGGGGCATCCCGTACGTCGCCGCGATGATGGGCATCAAGATCATCTTCCCCGGCCCGCACCTCGGCGCGGCCGATCTCGTCGACCTGTTCATGCGCGAGCAGCCGACGTACTCGCTCGGCGTGCCGACGATCTGGATCTCGATCCTGCAATTGCTCGATGCCGAGCCGGAGAAGTATCGCCTGCCGGCCGGCGTTCGCATGATCGTCGGCGGCTCTGCGGTACCGGAGTCGTTGATTCGCGGATTCGCGCGTCACGGTGCGAGCGTGCTGCAAGGTTGGGGCATGACGGAGACGAGTCCACTCGCGAGCGGTGCGTTCGTCAAACCGGAGCTGCAGCACTACGATGCCGAGCAACGCGTCGCACTTGCCACTACTGCAGGCGTGCCCGCACCGCTCGTCGATCTGCGCGTCGTCGGCGACAACGACAAAGAGCAGCCATGGGACGGTCGCAGCGTCGGTGAGATCCAGGTGCGCGGCAACTTCATCACGGGCAGCTATCACAACGTGCCGAAGGAGCCGGACAAGTTCACCGCCGACGGCTGGCTACGCACCGGTGACGTTGCAAGCATCGACCAGCACGGCTACATCCGCATCGTCGATCGCACCAAGGACCTGATCAAATCCGGCGGCGAGTGGATCAGCTCCGTCGACATGGAGAACGAGCTCATGGGCCACGCCGCGGTTGCGGAAGCCGCAGTGATCGCCGTGCCGGATCCGAAGTGGAGCGAGCGACCGCTCGCTTGCGTCGTGTTTCGCCCCGGTAAGACCGCAACCGCAGACGACTTGCGCGAGCATCTCGCGCACAAGTTCGCGAAGTGGCAATTGCCCGAGCGCTTCGAATTCCTGGAGCAGATCCCGCGCACCTCGACCGGGAAATTCTGGAAAACGAAGCTACGCGACCGGTTCAGGAGCTGAGCCTTGTAATCCTCTGCGTGAACCTTTTGCGACGTAGCCCCTACCTACGTGCACCGATCCCTTTCGATCGCAGTCGGGCTGCATGCCCAGGTTCACGATGAAAAAGCTCGTTCAGCAATTAGTGGCAGCCTGCATGGTTCTTTCAATGGTGGGCTGCACCACGATCCAACCGCTCACGGCCAGTCAGTCGAGCCTGTCGAGCTCGCTCAAGCGCGGCGATAGCGTCGAAGTGACGACTTCGAGCGGCAAGCAACTCAAGTTCAAGGTCGACAGCGTCGATGCGAATGGCGTGCACGGCGGCGGGCAGACTGTCGCGTACAACGACATTCAGAGCATCAATCGCAAGGAGGTCGACACGCAGCGCACGATGTGGGTCGTGCTCGGTGTGGTTGCGGCCGGAGCGATTGCGGCAGCAGCGGGCGGCGGCGGTGGCGGCGGCAACGGGTACTAGGCGTCGGGCTGAAGCCCGACCTACACCCGCTCGATGCGGCAGTGGATGGTCTGAATGCCGCTGTCGTCGGGACTGTAGTTCGGGTCGTCGCCCGGGAACGTCTCGGTCGTGATGCGCAGCGCCGTGATGTCCGCCACGGTCCAGAGCTTGCCGAAACCGAAGCCGCCGGAGTTGCTCGAGCCGCCGACCTGAACCGCCCGTAACACTTCGACGCCGCGGGTGGAGATGCCGTGAGCGTAGGGCTCGACCACGCGCGGCAGTCCCCCGTAGCGGAACTCCAATAGCAGGCGCTTGCGGATGGCATCGCAGATGATCGTTCTGTCTGTCATATGCCGCGGCCAGGTTGCTCCGGCGTTCCCCAGTGGACGCCGCAACACGCCGGGACTGTAGTCGCGCGGGCGTGGTTCGTCTGTCAGTGAATGCCGCGGGGATGGGACCCCGTATTATGCTTTCCCCATGGGCAAGTACGTCGGCGCCATCGACCAGGGAACGACCAGCACGCGCTGCATCGTGTTCGACGCGCAGGGCACGATCGTCGCGGTCGCGCAGAAGGAGCACCAGCAGATCTACCCCCAGCCCGGCTGGGTGGAGCATTCGCCGGCCGAGATCGCGCGCAATACCGATGAGGTGATCGCCGCCGCCCTGCACAGCGCGAAGCTCACGGCGCGCGACCTGGTCGCCGTCGGTATCACGAATCAACGCGAGACCACGGTTGTCTGGGACCGCAGCGGTCGTCCGATTCACAACGCGCTGGTGTGGCAGGACACGCGCGTCGATCCGCTGGTCGCGTTCTATTCCGGTCAGGGCGGCAAGGATCGCTTTCGCGCCGCCACCGGCTTGCCGCTCGCGAGCTATTTCAGCGGCCTGAAACTGAAGTGGCTGCTCGACAATGTCGCGGGCGCCCGGCAGCGCGCGCAGGCAGGCGAGTTGCTGTTCGGCACGATTGACAGCTGGGTGCTGTGGAATCTGACCGGCGGCGCGCAAGGCGGACTGCATGTCACTGATGTGACGAACGCGAGCCGCACGCAGCTCATGCGCCTCGACACGCTCGCTTGGGACGATGAGCTGCTCGATGCATTCTCGATCCCGCGCGCGGTGCTACCGCGCATCGTGTCCTCGAGCGAAGTCTATGGCGAGGTTGCGAGCGGTCCGCTGCGCGGCGTGCCGATTGCCGGCATCCTCGGCGATCAGCAGGCGGCGCTGGTCGGTCAGACCTGTTTCCGTCCGGGCGAAGCCAAGAACACCTACGGCACTGGCTGCTTCCTGCTGATGAACACCGGTGCGACGCCGGTCTCGTCGGCGGCCGGGCTCGTGACTACTGTCGCCTACCGTTTCGGCCAGCAACCCGCGCACTACGCGCTCGAAGGCTCGATCGCGATTGCCGGCGCGCTCGTGCAGTGGCTGCGCGACAACCTCGGGATGATCGCGACGAGCGGCGACGTCGAAGCGCTGGCGTCGAGCGTAGCGGACAACGGCGACGTCTACATCGTGCCCGCGTTCTCGGGCTTGTACGCGCCGTACTGGAAGGACAGCGCTCGCGGCGTGATCGCCGGGCTCACGCGTTACGCAACGCGTGCACACGTCGCGCGCGCTGCGCTAGAAGCGACGGCTTATCAAACGCGCGACGTGCTGACCGCGATGGAGCAGGACTCCGGCATCAAGCTCAGTGAGCTGCGTGTCGATGGCGGCATGGTCGTAAACGAGCTGCTGATGCAGTTCCAGGCCGACATTCTCGATGTGACCGTGGTGCGCCCGCGAGTCACCGAGACGACGGCGCTGGGCGCGGCCTATGCAGCCGGGCTCGCGACGGGCTACTGGCGCAGCACGGACGAGCTCACGCAGAACTGGGGCGTCGAGCAGCGCTGGCGGCCCGCGATGTCGAAGGAGCTGCGCGGCCGCCTGTACTCGGCTTGGCAGAAGGCCGTCACGCGATCGTTCGGCTGGATCGAGTGACATGGCGACGGCCCAGGCGCAGCTCGACGGCTTCATCGCAGAATACTCGCCGGATGTCGCGAAGCTGGGCCGCGCTGCGATCGCGCGCATGCGCAAGCTCCTGCCCGCTGCACACCTGCTCGTCTACGACAACTACAACGCGCTCGCCGTCGGCTTCGCACCGAGCGAGCGCACATCGTCGGCCGTGTTCTCCATCGTGCTGTATCCGCGCTGGGTGAGTCTGTTCCTGTTGCAGGGCGCTGCCGTGCCGGACCCGCACAAGCGTTTGAGCGGCAGCGGCAACGTCGTGCGGCACCTCGTGCTCGAAAGCGTCGCTGTGCTCGACGATCCGCAGATCCGCGAGCTGATGCAGCAGGCGCTCGCGCGGTCCGGCGTCTCGTTGCAGGAGGGCAAACGCGGCGCTATCGTCATCAAGTCGATATCTGCCCGGCAGCGCCCGCGCCGCCCGGCCGCCAAGAAAAAATGACTGTAGGTCGGGCTTCAGCCCGACAGCGAGGTCGACCATGAGTGGAGTCAACATCTGGGCCGTGCTGGTCGCGGCCGTTTCCAGTTTCATACTCGGCGGACTGTGGTACTCGCCGCTGCTGTTCCACAAGCTGTGGAACCGCGAGGCGGGGCGAGGGGAGAACCCGGAGAAGATGAAACATCCCGGCCGCGTGTTCGGCGTTGCGTTCGTGTTCGCGTTGATCGCGGCGTGGGTGTTTGCGTCGTGGCTCGGTCCGCATCCGCAGATGAACGACGCGCTGCTCAAGGGACTCGCAGCCGGCGCCGGCATGGTTGGCGCGAGCTTCGGCATCAATTACCAGTTCGCCAGCCGCAGCTTCCTGATGTGGGCGATCGATGCCGGATATCACACACTGCAATTCGTGCTGTTCGCGCTAGTCTTGGCGCTATGGCCCTAAGCACTGTGCTCAAAGAGTGGCCGCTGCTCGCCAGCGCGGCCACGACGTTGTCGTTCATGCTGTTCGGCTCGCAGTGGCTGACCGACCTGACAAACCCCGCATGGTTCGCGCTGATGCTGCTGTGGCCGTTTGTCGCCATCCTGCTGTCGGCGTTCGCGCTGGTGCGGCACGCGGAGAGCATTGCTGCGAAGCTCGGCGAGCCGCTCGGCACGCTGGTGCTCACGCTCGCAGTGACGGGCCTGGAAGCAATGATGATCGCGGCAATCATGTACACCGGGCCCAGCGAGTCCGCGGTCGGTCGCGATACCATGTTCGCCGTCATCATGATCGTGCTCAACGGCCTGGTCGGCGCGTGCCTGCTGCTCGGCGGCCTGCGCTACCGCGAGCAGACTCTCAACCTGTACGGCGCCAATGCGTTCCTGGCGGTCATCATTCCGCTCGCGGTGCTGGTGCTGGTGATGCCGACGTTCACGACCAGCACGCCGAGCATGACGTCCTCGGCGTTGCAATCCGTGTTCCTGATCGCCATGTCGATAGGTTTGTATTGCACCTTCCTCGCTCTGCAGACTCGCTGGCACCGCGAGTACTTTGTCGTCGGCAGCAGCAGCGAGAGCGGCAGTCTTGCGGATGACGCGCATTACCACGGCCTCGGCGAGATCCGGTCGCTCCCCTATCATCTGACGCTGCTGATCGCGTACATGCTGCCGGTGCTGATCCTCGCCAAGCAGATGGCGAAGCCCATCGACTACGGCGTCAGCGCTCTGGGCGCGCCGCCGGCGCTCGGCGGTTTCATCGTGGCGGCGCTGATCCTGGCGCCGGAATCGCTGGCGGCGGTGCGCGCCGCGCTCGCCAATCACCTGCAACGCTCGATCAACCTGTCGCTGGGATCGGTGCTAGCGAGTATCAGCCTGACCATTCCCGCGGTGCTGACGATCGGCTTCGTCAGCGGCAAGACGATCATCCTCGGTCTCGATCCGGTCGGCATCGTGCTGCTCGCGATGTCGTTGCTGGTCAGCGTCGTGACTTTCATGCTCGAGCGCACCAACGTGCTGCTCGGCGCAGTTCACCTGCTGATGTTTCTCGCCTACCTGGTGCTGCTGTTCGATCGATAGCCGTGGCCATCGCGCCTGGTCTGATCCGTGCTGTCCCCAGCCTGCCGCTGAAGCGGCTCGTGTGGAGCCTCGTGCGCCGGCGCGAGTTCGACTACACGACGACGACGCCGGACGGCCTGCGCATCGAAGGAAACACGCGCGACTGGATCCAGCGCATGCTCTATTACTTCGGCCTGTGGGAGCCGAACCTGTCGGCCTGGCTCGTGAGCCGGCTCGCGCCCGGCGACGTGTTCGTGGACGTCGGCGCGAACGTCGGCTACTTCACGCTGTTGGCGGCACGTCGCGTCGGCCCGAGCGGCAGTGTCGTCGCCGTGGAAGCAATGCCGGCGATCTATCAGCACCTGCTCCGACACGTCCGGAGCAACGCGCTCGCGAATTGCCGCTGCGTCAATGAAGCTGCGGTGGGTCCGGATGCACAGCGCGAGGTTGCGCTGTTCTGGGGCGGCGCGGGCAATATCGGCTCGAGCGGCATGATCGCGAGCACCGACGTGGCGCAGCCGGTGCGGGTGCCGGCGCGTCCGCTGCGAGAGATATTGACCGACGACGAATGCCGGCGGGCGCGGGTCATCAAAGTCGACGTCGAAGGCGTCGAAGCGGAGGCGATTCGCGGGCTCGGGCTCGACAGCGGGCGCTTCGATAGTCGCCTGGAACTGATCGTCGAAGTGGTGCACCAGCCCGAGCGCATGGCTGAACGCGACTGGCTGCTGCGTCATTTTCAGGACCTGGGTTATTGCCCATACGTGCTTCCGGAAAGCCACAACTTCCGCGCCTACGCCTATC
>DATBKP010000087.1:0-62406 GCA_036555785.1 Steroidobacteraceae bacterium | reverse complement strand
CGGCGGTGTGATCCTCGCCCGTCCGCTCGAAGGCAAGGAGATCAACTTCCAGGCCAAGTACCGCTGGTAGTCCGCTGGTAAGATGGGGTGATGAGGGCACTCGTCCTATTACTCATCGCCGGCATAGCGCATGCAGCGGAGCCGCAAGCTCCGCTGCAGTTTCGGATCACCGAAGGACGCATCCTCAACGCGTTCTATCAGCAGGGGCCGGTCGCGGCGCATCTGTTGCTGAGCTCCGGCACGCAACCGCGGTTGCTGGTGGCGTTTCCTGCAGGGAATAGCGCCGTCGGCGTGTGGTTCGAGAACGCGCAGAACCCCGTGCAGTGGACGCTCGGCGAGGTCAATGGCATCACCCGTCCGGACGCTAAGGGACGAGCGCTGCGCGGAATCGTCGCCTCAGCCTCGGTCGATGCGTCGCTGGTCGTACACGATGCAGTGCTCAGCAGCGTGCGAGTGCTGCGTGACTATCAGATCGAGCGCACTTATCCGGCTGAAGTAAAAGCTACCCCGGGCCTTTCCCCAACCACGATCGAATGGTCGCGCTCGCGGCTCGACGGCGCGGCGGGCTACGCGCTATCGATCACCGTCGAGAATGGCGAAGTCCACGGCGGGCAAGGTGCGCCGTTGACGCTATCGCCGGCTCATGCCGGCGAGCCGCTGCGGTTGCGCATCATGGCATTGACGGGCGAGACGCCGCTGACGCCGCTCGCCGGTCATCTGCTCAACGACCGCGCGACCAAAGACCAGCGCAGTCGCGACGTACTGGCGTTCCTGAGCTACCAGGAAAAGTTTCTCGCCGGCTCCTGGCGCTTCGATACTTACTTCGGCCGCGACACATTGATGTCGCTGCGGCTGCTGATGCCGGCGCTCGCACCGGAGGCGGTGGAGGGCGGACTTGGCGCGGTCCTGCAGCGGCTCGCGCCGAACGGCGAAGTCGCGCACGAAGAAGACATCGGCGAGTTCGCCGTCCTGCGTCACCGCAAGCAAGGCGAGCCGGCGAGCGATGCGCCGATCTACGACTACAAGATGATCGACGACGACTACATGCTGGCGCCGGTCGCCGCAGCGTATGTCTTCGATCATCAGCACGGCCGCGGCCGCAGCAATGAATTCCTCGCGCGGCGTCTGCCGAACGGCGAGAGCGTGGGCGCGGCGCTGGTGCGCAACTTCTGCTGGGTGGCGCAGTCGGCGCGCGCCTTCGCGCAGAAGCCGACATCTGCAAATCTGATCTCCCTGAAGTCCGGCTTCAACGTCGGCCAATGGCGCGACAGCGAGGATGGACTGGGCGGCGGCCGCTACCCGTACGACGTCAACGTGGTCTTCATGCCGGCTGCAATGGCGGCAATCGAGAAGTTCGTGCTCAGCGGTGCATTGCGTCCCTACCTGGACAAACAACAGCGTGAGGCGCTCGCCAACGCAGGTGGCGCGGCCGTGGTCTGGGCACGTGAAGCACCGAAATTGTTTCGCGTGCAGCTGAGCGATGCCGATGCACGCCGCCACATCGCCGCTTACGCTGCGGATCTCGGCGTCAGCCCGTCGCGGGCGCTCTCCGCGCTGCCCGGGAGCGAGGTCGTCGTGAATGCGCTGGCGCTCGATACGCAATACCAGCCGATTCCGGTGTTGCATTCCGATGGCGGCTTCGCACTGCTGTTTCAGGATCCGCCGCAAGAGCAGGTCGAGGAGCTGGTCGCGAGCATGCTGCGCCCGTTTCCCGCGGGCCTGCTGACGCAGGCCGGCCTGCTCGTGGCGAATCCGGTGTTTGCCGATGCCACGCGACGGCAGCTGTTCAGTCGGACGGCCTATCACGGAACCGTCACGTGGTCGTGGCAGCAAGCGCTGCTCGCAGCGGGACTCGGACGGCAGGCCGCACGCCACGATCTTTCCGCGGAAACGCGGCAGCGTCTGCGCACGGCTGGCCAGCAGCTCTGGTCGGTGATCGAGAACACGCGCGAGCTGCGTTCTTCGGAGCTGTGGTCCTGGCGCTATGTCGACGGCCGCTATCGGGCGGCGCCGTTCGGCCAGAACAGCGGCGATGCCGATGAATCGAACGCCGCGCAGTTGTGGAGCACGGTCTATCTCGCGATTCCGCCGCCGACGCCGGCCGACCTGGCTTTCCTACGGCCGCTGTTCGAAAACCGCTTCCGCCTGGTTGCAGATCGCGAGCACTGCGGGATGCTTGATGTTCCGCTCCATCGAGATGGCGTAGAACTCGCCCCGGACCTTGCGCGCTGCGCCGAGCTCGCGCAGGCCCGACTCCTGCCGCAGCTGTTTCAGTAGCACGCTCGGCACCGGCGCCACGCCGCGGCCGGCACGGGCAAACTCGCGCAGCAGCGCATAGTCTTCGAACTCTCCGGCGATCACCGGCCGCACTTCGTGCCGGTCGAGCCACTGGTCGAGCGCGCGGCGGATGGCTGTGTCGGAAGTGGGCAGCAGGAGCGGCGCGCCGTCGAGGGATCGCGGGAATCCGCTGCGCAGTGACTTCGCCAGGGCCGGCGCCGCCATCCACGATACGTCGCAGCCGCCAAGGTGGTGGTTGTAGGCGCGCAGGTTCAGGCTCGGCGTGACCGGCGAGTCCGAGATCACGACGTCCAGCTCGCGCAGCTCGAGCGCCCGCAACAGCTCGTGCAACGTGCCTTCGCGGCACATCAGCTGCACCGGTTGTGCCAGCCCCAGCGCTGCATTCACGAGCCGTTGCGCGATCTCCTTCGGCACCACGTCGTCGATGCCGGCGACCACCCGCATCGGCTTGTGCGTCGGTCGCTGCGCCAGCGCGTTCAGCAGATCGGCGCCGAGCGCGAAGATCTCTTCTGCGTAGCTGAACACCAGGCGCCCGGCTTCCGTCGGCACCAGCGTGCGGCCGGATTTCATCAGCAGGCGGGAGCCGAGGCGCTCTTCGAACGTGCGCAGCTGCGCGCTCACCGTCGGCGCGGACAGGTGCAGCTCGGCGCACGCCTTCGTCAGGCTGCCGTTGCGGACCACGGACCAGAAGTAGAGCAGGTGCTGGAAGTTGAGGCGGGGAATGGGCGGTCGCATCATTCGTCCTAGTCTAACTGTGAGTATGGATAATTCTAATGGATCTAAACGTCTGGTACGCGTACAAAGATCGGGCGCGGGACGTCCGCGCGGTTCGACACGCGGAGGATTGGAGCAGATGGAAGGAAGAATCGTGATGAGCCGTCAGGACGCGAACCGGCTGCGCTCGCTGGTTGCAACGGAGCGCGCGCGGCGCGGCCAGGACCGCGAGCATCTCGCCGATCTCGAGCACGAGCTCGACCGGGCGCGCGTCGTGGAGGGGCAGTTGCTGCCCGGCGATCGGGTCGCCGTCAACTCGACAGTGCGCGTGCGCGACCTCGATTCCGGTATGGCGCACAGCTACACGCTCGTGTGGCCGTCGCAAGCGGACGCTGCGAAGCGGCGCATCTCGGTGCTGGCGCCGATGGGTACGGCGCTGCTCGGCTGTCGCGCCGGCGACCGCGTCGAGTGGCAGATGCCGGGCGGACTGGTGCGGCTGGCGATCGAGGAGGTTCGCTGATGGCGGCGCGCGGACGAATAGTGTGCGCCACGGACTTCACGGCACGGTCGGACTTCGCGTTGCGGCGCGCAGTGCTGTTGGCGCAGCAGACAGGAGCGCGCCTGACACTGGTGCACGCCATCGACCCACGGAAGTCAGGACGAGCTCTGCGCGGACAGGTCAATCGTGCGTACGTGCAGCTGTTGTCCGGCGTCGATCGGGCTTTCGGAGCGACGTCGGCCGCCATCGACATCGCGGTCAGGGCCGGTCGCCCGCTCGATGTCATTGCCCGCGTGGCAAACGACTCGAACGCCGACCTGGTGGTGCTGGCCGCGCCGCAGTCGCGTCGGTTCGATGCGATTTTCGGTACGACTGCCGAGCGCCTGCTGCGCACGATCGAGCGACCGGTGCTGGTAGTGCATCGTGATGCGCACAGCAGCTATCGCCAGGTTGCAATGGCGGTGGATCTTTCGAACACGTCGCTGCCGATGATCCAGGCAGCGGCGCGGCTCGGTGTCCTCGCCGACGCCAAGACTACGCTGCTGCACGCCACGAGCCCGCCGCACGAAGGTATGTTGAAGACCGTCGGTGTGGATGAGCAAGCGATTGACCACTACCGGCACGGCTGGCAGGAAGACGCACGATTGCGCCTGCACGCGATGCTGACAGCTGCGGAGATGGAGATCGAGCGCACGCGCATCCTGGTGAAGAACGAGTCACCGGCGTTGGCCATTCGCCACGTGCTCGAGCAGGAGCAATCCGAGCTGTTGACGATGGGGGCGAGTCGCTGGTTGCTGATCAAGCGTCTGCTGATCGGCAGCGTCACTGACAGTCTGCTGCGCACGGCGATGTGCGACGTGCTGGTGATCCCGCAGAGGACTTATCGGCGGCCGGCCAGCGAGGCGATCGGCTCGCGCTCCGCGGGCGCGTTGACGATGTCGCCCCACACACCCACCTGAGCAGCCACTGCGGCGAGCTGGTGGCGGGGCACAGGCTTGGAGAACAGATAGCCCTGCGCGAAATCGCAGCCGAGCTCGCGCAGCGTGCGCACGTGGTCGGCGGTCTCGACGCCTTCGGCCACCGTAACCTTACCCAGTACGTGCGCAATCGAAACGATCGCCTCGACCACGGAGCGCGCCGTCGCCTGGCCGGCACAGTCGGTCACGAACGAGCGATCGATCTTCAGAGCATCCGTCGGCAGCGCGCTGAGCGCCGACATCGACGAGTAGCCGGTGCCGAAGTCGTCGATCGAGATGCGCACACCCATCTGTCGTATCGCATCGAGCCGCGCGTTGACCTCGCGCGGATTGTCCGCCAGCGTCGATTCGGTCACTTCGATCTCGAGCGCGTGGGCGCGCATGCCGGTGCGTTCCAGCGCCTGGCGCACTTCTGCGACGAAGCGCTCGTCGCGCAGCTGCCGCATCGAGACGTTGACGCTGACGTGTCCGAGCTCGATGCCCTGGCGGCGCAGGCCCTGGTAGGTCCAGCACGCCTCGTGCAGGACCCAGGTCCCGAGCTCGTCGATGAGCCCGCATTCTTCCGCGACGGCAATGAATTCGATGGGCGAGACCACGCCGAGCTGCGGGTCGCGCCAGCGCGCCAGCGCCTCGACGCCTGCGAGCGAGCCGTCCTGGAGATTCACCTTCGGCTGGTATGCGAGCTCCAGCATCTGGGCGCTGAGCGCCACGCGCAGCCGCTGCTCGACCAGCAGGCGACGCTGGGCGTCGCGATTCATGGTTTCCTCGAAGTACATGACGCCGCCGCGACCCGCCGACTTTGCGCGATACATCGCGATGTCCGCGCTGCGCAGCAGTGCCTCCGGATCCGCGCCGTCCTGCGGATAGACAGCGAGCCCGATCGAAGCCTGCACGAAGCAGTTCGCGTCCTGCACGGCAATCGGCTCGCGCAGCGCAGCCTGCACGCGTTCGGCGACTACGTGCGCGGGTTGCTCGTTCGGGCCGGGCGCAATCATCACGAATTCGTCGCCGCCCAGCCGCGCCAGCGTGTCGCTCTCGCGCACCTGGCCAGCGAGACGCCTGCTGACGGCCAGCAACAGCTCGTCACCGGCGGAATGTCCCATGGAGTCATTGACGGTCTTGAAGCGGTCGAGGTCGATGTAGATGAGCGCGACCTGGCGATGCGAGCGGCGCGCGTGCGCCAGCTCGCGCTCCAGGCGGTCCTTGAACAGCTGCCGGTTCGGCAGGCCGGTGAGATCGTCGTAATAGGCTTGTCGTAGCAGCGAGTCGCGACGCTCTTCACTGCCGAGCGCGACCGCGAAGCGTCGTGCGAAAGCCCGCGCATGCCGCGTACTGCTGCCGCGTGAATCCGGATCGGCGAGCAGCAACGCGCCGCGCAGTCTGCCGTCGACTTCGATCGGCAGTCCGTAGCGAACCTGTCGCGCGCCGTGCCCGCCGATCGCCGCCAGGTCCGGCGCTTCGAAGTCGCCCTTGCCGAGCAGCTGCTCGATTCTCAGCTCGTCGCTTTGCCGGCTGCCGACTGTCGCCGTGGCCGACGACGACCACCATAGCGCAATCTTGCCTGTTTCGCGTGATGCCGTTGCCACAGCGACGAGCGGTGCCTGCAGCAACTTCGGCAGCGTCGGCAGGATCTTCTGCACCAGCGCGTCGGTCGAGGGGTCATCGAGGATCATCCGATCGATCCGCGCCAGCGTGCGGAACAGCTCGAACTGCCGCGCGAGACCTGTGGCCATGCGATTGAACGCGTGCCCGAGATCCCCGTATTCGTCGTCGGTGTCGATCCGCACCACGCGCTGCAGGCCGCGTCGTCCCATCCGCTCGACCGCGTGAGTCAGCAAAGCGAGCGGGCGATGGCTGCGGCGGATCTGCACGACGCTCAACAGCAACGCGAGCGTGATGGCGATGAGTGTCACGACCGGCAAGGTGCGCTCGAACGAGAAGAGCGCGCTCAACGCGACCGCCGCCGGCTGCTCTGTCCGCACCAGCCAGCTCGGCGCGCGGTAGTGCGAAGCGAGGAACAGGGTCCAGTCGCCCGTCAGACGACGCTCGACGTCGTCGTCAGGTGCCGGCGCGACGGCTTCGCCTACACAATGCAGCACCTGTGCGTTGGGTCCATAGACGCAGAGCTGCATTCCATCGAGATAGACTGCGTCGGCGCTCCACAGATAGGAGTCATCCAGCGCCGCAGTGATCTGCACGCTGTGAGCGCCGCTCTGCCGGAAGACAGTCAGCCGGACTTCCGTACCCTGCAGCGACAGCGCGCTTGCACGTGTGGCACCGTCACTGACGTCGACGACGCGGAAGTGCGATGACTTGTACGCGCGGATGTCGTCTTGCGACAGCCGCTCCGCCATGCCCAGCGTCGCCAGATCGGCAAGGGCTTCCTCGGTCTGCCGCAACCGCTCGAATACCAGCAGACCGTAACTCTTGCTGGTGCTTGCAAGCTGCCTTGCTGCGTCGTCGCGCAGCTTGGCGCGGACGATGCGATCGGCGAACGTCGCCGAGATGACGATCGGCACGATTGCGCACAGGCAGAACAGGGCAAACGTCCGTGCGGCGACCCGCGTGCCCAGCCCGGCGAAGCGTACGCGTTGCGCCACCGTCAGTAGTCCGACGCAAGTCCGATGAAACCGCCGTCCTGTGCCCAGATCACGTCGTCACGGCTGCCCGCCGCAGTCAGCGGCGCAGAGGAGCGGCCGTCTTCGCCGAGGCTGTAGAGATCGAACTCCGTGTTCAGCGGGTGGAGGTTGTGATCCTTGCGGATCCGTCCGTTGATGCCCGGAATGGGCGCGTTGAAGTTGAGGAACTGGTAGTCCCGGCCCCAGGGATCCTGCGGCAGATCGATGCCGAGATCGTCGAGGCTGAGCGGCACTGCGAAATGCAGCGTGCGGTAGCGCTCGATCGACATGGCAAGCTGGCTCAGATCGCGCCCGGCCTGCAGCACCTTCTGCCGCTCGATGTAGCTCGTGTAGGAAGGCACCGCCACCGCGCTCAGCAGTCCCACGACCGCGACGGTCATGGCCAATTCGAGCAGCGTGAAGCCCCGCGTGCGTTGCGCAAGCCGCGAACTGCCAGGCAAATTGAGACCCTCGGCGGCCATGTGACAATAAACCGATCTGCTTCGCTCTCGATATGCAAGTGATGGTAGTGAGAGCGTCCTGGGGGATTAGCGGCCGCCGTCGCAAAAGAAAAAGGTACGGCGGGCATTCGATCCCGAATCTGTGAGGTCGCTTCTCGACGCGCCGGCGCGGCTCAGGAGAACCCCGAAGGCGCCGGCAGACCGTGCCCCAACAAGAAGCCCGTGCCGGCCGAGATGCTCGTCCCCGAGGTCTACTGAACGCGGCAGAGTGCGGCGCTGAGCGCGTTGACCGCGATCGACGCGAGGATGATGAGACTCAGGATGCCGCCGATGAAGGCGAGCACCGTGACCGTCAGGGCAGTGAGCCGGTGGTCCAGATCGGCATCGAACGCGGCGTTCGTGGAATTCTTGCTCATGTGAGTCGCTCCGCGGTTGACTGGTGTGGGGCCAGTGTCCGCGAGGACTCGCGCGAGAACTGTCAACGTGCCGACACAGCGCGCGGTACCCCGAAAGTGAGGCTCGAGAACGTCGTCTCGTAGTCGGCGTCGTCGGCGCTCTTCAGCGGCCGGGTCCAGACGACGCTTACCAGCCAGTTGCCGCCCTGCGGCATCGCGAACGTTGCCACGCCGGCCGCGTTCGTCCGTTGCTCGTCTGCGACCGCAAGTTGCCCGTCGAGACTGAGGAGTTTGATCAGCGCACCTCGCAGCGGCTGACCTGCGTACAGGGTGCGCACCGGGAGCTGCGCCGGACGAGGCAGTGCGTACGGGCTGACCATCGGAACGATCTCCAGCCGCAGACCGAATGGCCGCAGCACGCTGTCCGGCCCATGCCCGTCACGCGATCCGACGAGCACGATCGACTTCGCCACGCGGCTGTAGCGCTCGAACCCGTCTGCGTGCATTCGATGCGTTCGCGTCCGATCCTCGAGCGCCGGCGTCAACCCTTCGGCTTCGAGATAGTCGTTGAAACGCAGCGCGGATTGGTGGCTGTATGCACGATTGTCGGTTTCGAGCACCATGACGTAGGCACCCGGCGCGGCGAGTCGGACCGGACCGGCGCGCAGATCCTGCACCGCGCCGCCGGGACCGACTGCTTCGAATCGCGTGATCCGATGCGCTGGAAGCGGCGACGGTTGCTGCGTGAAGGCATCGCCGACTTCCAGCGTCCACGACAGCGCCGCGTGCGGGTTGAGCCAGAAATCTCCCGGCTGTACCCAGAACGCGTGGGCGACGCCATCCCGCGCGAAGCACAACGCAAACAGCAGGAGTGCGAAGCGGGCGTTCATCAGTAGCTCTTGTCGGCTTCGGGGGCCGCAAGGAACGGAAACTTCGTGTCGGAGTGCTCGTGCGCGTCGCGCGTGAGTCCGTCATCGATACCCTGCGATGTGCCATTCGCCAGGAACGATCGATACATGTTGGCCGCGGAGTAGGTCGGCGCGCGCCCGCCGCAGTCGTTCTTGAGCTCGCTGCGGCCCGTCAGCTGTGCGACTTCGACCGCAAACAGCTGCGTGCACGCACCGGATGCGCTGTTGATCCACAGTCGATCGTCCGCGAGCAACGTCGCCAACTGGTGATATCGTCCCGCGCCAGTCGTTGTCTTGCTGGCCAGCAGCTGGTTGCCGCATTTGCCGTCGAAGCCGTCGTAAAGCCCGAGGGACTTCTCGATCTCCGGTACGAAGCGCGCTGCCGTCGAGGGTGTCGCGCGGTTGTAGTCCTCTTTGAGCTTGTCGCTGACCGCGTCCGTCGCGAGCGTTCCGAGCAGCGCATTGCCCGTCAACGGACGACCCATGCGATCCAGTTGACCGTATTTCGACGCTGTCGTCGCCCAGACACCGAGCAACGATCCGCTCGTCGCTACCCGCTCCACATCGATCGAGACCACGAGCGATGCCGGCGACCAACCGGCAAGAAGGTCGCTGGCAGCGCCGCCGTTGGTGTGTCGCCATTCGAACAGGATTGCCTGCGTCGTCGCGGCGTCGAAGCTGGGGCAGCCGGCTGCATCCACCAATGCTCCATCGCGAAGCGCTGCGGCTGCGCGTTGATAGGCAGCGCGCGTTCCCTTCACGTTGTTGAAGAACGGATCGTCGCGCCGGCCCGCGAAGACGCGCAGCCTGCTCCGGTCGATGCCGTCCGCACGACAGTCCGCGACTTGCTTCGCGCTGAACCGGCACACGATCGCCGTGCTGGCCGTCGTGGCGCCGACGCTCTTGCCGCTATCCACGTGAAACGTGTACTCGACCTCATCCGAGAATGCGTCGCCGACGATCGTCATCACCAGATTCAGTTGCTTCGCGTCGGGCGACGTCCACGCATAGATATCGCCGATGTCCGCGCGCGGATTCATCTGGACGGTCGGTGTATCGAGATGGTCGGAGGCTCGGGCTGCGCCGCCGATGACCGTCACCACTGCGCCGGCGAGCAGTGCCGCCAGCAGTTGTTTCAATGGACTCGAATGGCTCATGTCCAGGCTCCTGCGCGTTTTGGGAAGTGCGTAGCAGGCCTGAGCGGGAGCGTCGGTCGCTATCAAACTCTTTAGCGACTTGCATCGGCGGCTGCGCCATAATCGACCCGACCATGACCGAGCTTTCGATCAAGCTGCACCTGGACACCGCGACCGCGAACGTGCGCGACGTCGTGTGCGGCGGCGGCTGTCGGCATAAGAGTGCGGTGGAGTGTGCGCACAGCACGTACCTCGTTTTTCCGTATCGCGGTGTCTACGTGCGCCACGTGGGCAGCAAGGACTCGGTCGCGGAAAGCAACCAGGTGCTGTTCTTCAACAAAGGCGAGGAGTACCGCATCAGCCATCCGGTCGCGGGCGGCGACGCGTGCCTCTCGGTCGGCGTTGCCGAGCATTGGCTCGACGAGCTCACCCCGAAGGAACACGTGCACGATCACGACGGGCTGACGTTCCGGCGTCAGCGTCTGCGCGTCGACGCGCGCACGCAGGCCCTGGTCGCAACGCTGCGCTACGGTCTGGATCGCAACGTCGCGGAGCCGCTCGAAGCGGAAACGCTGACGTTGACCTTGATCCGGCGCGCGCTCGGCGAGCGCACCTCGCATGCGGCCGGTGCGAGCGCCGGCCGGCAGAAACTGGTCGATCGCGCCAAGCTGCTGCTGTCCTGCGATCCCGCGCGACGCTGGACGTTGAGCGAGATCGGATCGGCGGTGGGCGTCTCGCCGGTGTATCTCACGCAGGTCTTTCAGCAAGTCGAGGGGTTGCCGGTCTATCGCTATCACTTGCGGCTGCGGCTGGCGCGCGCCCTGGATCTGCTGGGCGAATACCACGATCTCACCAGCCTCGGCATGGACCTCGGCTTTTCGAGCCACAGCCACTTCACCGCCGCGTTCCGCCAGGCCTACGGCCGCACGCCCGCCGAGTTCCAGCGCTCGGTCAACCTTCGCTAAAGATTTCGACAGCCCCGCGCCCCGGCCTCTTGTCTACTGCAGCCACGCCGATTTCCGGCGCTGGGAGCAGCATCATGAACGAGACGACCTGCGCGGCTTGCGACTGCAAGATCGAAGGCGAGGCGATTGAGGTCAGCGTGGGCGGCAGAACCGTGGAAGTCTGCTGCGAGGAGTGTGCACAGACGTTGCGCGAGGCGAGGGTGTCTGCGGAGGCCGGACAAAGAGCCGGATGAACTCTCGCAAAGACGCAAAGACGCAAAGGTCGGAATTCTGAGATTCGGAATTCAGATATTCAGAGTTGTTCTTCGCGTCTTTGCGTCTTTGCGAGAGATATTTCTTTTTCCGGCTGACTGTCGACTGGAAGCACCGTCGTTCGTCACTAGGATAGGCTGGTGCAGCAGGCGAGGGTGCGGATGAGCCTTTCCTACCGATGGACGATCGTGGCGGTCGGCGCTCTGATGACGTGCGTCGCGCTCGGGGCGATGTTTTCGCTGGCGGTTTTTCTCGAGCCGTTGTCCCGGGATACCGGCTGGTCGCGGGCGGGCATTTCCGCGGCCATGACGCTCAACTTCCTGGTGATGGGCGCAGGCGCGCTCGGCTGGGGCGCGCTGAGCGATCGCTATGGAACGCGCATCGTGGTCATGATCGGCGCGGTGCTGCTCGGGCTGGCGTTGTGCCTCGCGAGTCGCGCGACCTCGCTGCTGCAGTTCCAACTGACTTACGGCATCCTCGTCGGTCTCGCGGCGAGCACGTTCTTCGCGCCGATGATCGCGGCGACGACGGCGTGGTTCGACACGCAACGCAGCCTCGCGGTCTCGCTCGTGTCGGCCGGCATGGGCGTCGCGCCGCTGACGATTTCACCGTTCGCGCGTTGGCTGATCACCGCGTACGACTGGCGCATCGCGATGCTGGTCATCGGCGTGCTCGCGTGGGTGCTGCTCATCCCCGCATCATTGCTGGTGCGGCAGCGTCCTGACGCGGTAACAGCCGGAGTTGCCGCGCCCGGCGATGCGGAGGGAGCGATCGGCTCCGTCGCGCAGGCCTTCCGCTCGCGCCAGTTCATCGTGCTCGGCGTGACCTTTTTCACCTGCTGCGCGGCGCATTCCGGGCCGATCTTCCACATGGTGAGCTACGCGATGTCCTGCGGGATCGCGCCGATGGCGGCCGTCAGCATCTACAGCGTCGAAGGAGCGGCCGGCCTCGGTGGACGGTTGCTGCTCGGCGTGGCCGCGGACCGGTACGGAGTGAAGAAAATCCTGATCGCGGGACTGCTGACGCAGGCGCTCGCCATCGGCTCGTATCCGTTCGTGCGCGAGCTGGGCGAGTTCTACGGACTCGCGTTCGTTTTCGGCACGGCATACGGCGGTGTGATGCCGTTGTACGCCGTGCTCGCCCGCGACTATTTCAGCCAGTCGATCATGGGCACGGTATTCGGCGCCGCGACGATGCTGTCGAGCCTCGGCATGTCGCTCGGGCCGCTCATCGGCGGCTGGATCTTCGACACCTACGGCGGCTACTCGTGGCTGTTCGTCGCGTCCTGCGGCCTTGCTGTCGGCGCGTCAGCGATCGCCTTCGCTTTCCCGAGGGCACCGCACGTGCAACTGCAGCCGGCGTGAGCTATAAGCCTGGGGATGCTTGCACTCAAGGCTCTGACAGAACAACTCGCCGGCGGCCGACTCAAAGCACGTGATCTCATCGAGCAGTGCCTGCACCGGATCGAGGATCCTACAGGCCAGGGGCGGATCACGTTTCTGAAAGTCGCGGCGGAAGCGGCGCGTGCGCAGGCCGATGCGGTCGATCGGCAGCGCGCGGCCGGCGTGAGCCTGCCGCCGTTCGCCGGCGTGCCGATCGCGATCAAGGATCTGTTCGACCTGCGCGGCGACGTCACGACCGCGGGGTCGCGAGTGCTGCGGAACGCGCCGCCTGCCGAACGCGACGCGCCGGCCGTCGCGCTGCTGCGCGCGGCCGGATTCATCGTGATCGGCCGCACCAACATGACCGAGTTCGCTTTCTCCGGTCTCGGTCTCAATCCTCACTACGGCACGCCGCTCAACGTGTTCGATCGCGCGACCGGGCGCATTCCCGGCGGCTCGTCCAGCGGCGCCGCGGTGGCCATCGCCGACGACATGACCGCGGTGAGCCTCGGCACCGACACTGGCGGCTCGTGCCGCATTCCCGCTGCACTCAATGGCCTCGTCGGCCTGAAGCCCACTGCACAGCGCGTGTCACGAGTCGGCGCACTGCCGCTTTCGACCACGCTCGACTGCGTCGGTCCGCTCGCGCGGACCGTCGAATGCTGCGCGTTGCTCGATGCTGTGCTGACGGGTACGACGATCGAAGCGCCCGATCCATTCCCGGTCGCGGGCTTGCGCCTGTTGTTGCCGACATCAGTCGTGCTCGATGATCTCGACAGCCACGTGTCTGCCTGCTTCGAGCGTGCGCTCGAGCAGTTGGCGCGCGCCGGCGCATCGATTTCGCGCGCGCCGTTGCAAGAGCTGGCGCGCATTCCGCAGCTGAACGCCAACGGTGGCCTCGTTGCGCCCGAAGCGTACGAATGGCACCGCGAGCTGCTCGAAAAGCATCAAGACGCCTACGATCCTCGCGTCGCCGTGCGCATTCTGCGGGGACGCGAGCACAGCGCCGCCGATTATTTGAGACTCGGCCGCGAGCGCATCGAGCTCTGCGAGCGCGTCGGCAAGGCGACCTCCGGCTTCGATGCGGTCGTGATGCCGGCGGTCCCGGTGATCGCACCACCGCTGAAGTCGCTGGAGAGCGATCCCGAATATTTCCGCATGAACGGCCTGATGCTGCGCAACCCGTCGCTGGCCAACCTCCTGGATCGCTGCGCCATTTCGCTGCCGATGCAGCGGCGCGGCGACGCGCCGGCCGGACTGATGCTGATGGGTGAGCCGCTCGGCGACCGCAGGCTTCTCGCGATCGCGCGCGGAGTCGAAGCACTGCTCGACGCCGCGGGTTGAGCATGCAGCCGACGACCATCGATCGACTCGAGACGCCATGCCTGCTGGTCGAGGAGGCGCGCATGACGCGCAACCTCGATCGCCTGCGACTGCGGCTCGACCGGCTGGGTGTCACGCTGCGCCCGCATCTCAAGACCTGCAAGTCGGTGGAAATTGCGCGGCGAATGATGCCGAGCCCGCAGGGCCCGGCGACGGTGTCGACGCTGAAGGAAGCGGAAGAGTTCGCTGCCGCGGGTGTGCGGGACATCATGTACGCCGTTGGACTTGCGCCCGCCAAGCTGGAGCGCGTGCTGTCGTTGCGGCGACGTGGCGTCGATGTTTCCGTCGTCATCGATAGCCGCGAGCAGGCAGCGGCGGTGGCAGCAAGCTCGCGCGCAGCGGGCGAGCGCATTCCTGCATTCATCGAGATCGATTGCGACGACCATCGCGCCGGCGTGAAGCCGGGCGACCCGATCCTGGTGCAGATCGGTCGCGAGCTCCATGCCGGCGGGGCAGAGCTGCGCGGTGTGATGACTCACGCGGGCGGTTCGTACGATGCGATCGGCGTTGCGGCGCTGGAGCGCGCTGCAGAGGCCGAGCGGGCAGGGACGGTCGCGGCCGCGAAGATGCTGCGCGAAGCGGGCCTGCCATGTGCGGTCGTCAGCGTAGGCTCGACGCCAACCGCGCACTTCGCACGCGATCTCAGCGGCGTCACTGAAGTCCGTGCCGGTGTCTATGTCTTTTTCGATCTCGTCATGGCGGGCATAGGCGTGTGCGACATCGACGACATAGCGTTGAGCGTGCTGACTTCGGTCATCGGCCACCAGTGCAGCAAGGGCTGGATCCTGGTCGATGCAGGCTGGATGGCGATGTCGCGCGACCGCGGCACCGCCAGGCAAGCGGTCGATCAAGGTTATGGGCTGGCGTGCGATGCTTCCGGCAAAGCGTATCCGGATCTGATCATGATCGAAGCGAATCAGGAGCACGGCATCCTGGCGTTGCGGCCCGGCAGCGGCGCGACGCTGCCCGACCTGGCGGTCGGTACTCTGCTGCGCATCCTTCCGAACCACGCGTGCGCGACAGCTGCGCAGCACGACCGATATCGCGCGACCGACGGTCGTGTCGTCACGGCTGTTTGGCCGCGCTTTTCCGGTTGGTAGACATCATTTTCGACAGGCGACTGCACATGATCACGAACCGAACTTCCGCAACCAATATCAGCGAGATCGCCACAGGGATCTATCGCATCAACACGCCGGTCGCGATTCCCGGAACCCCGGGCTTCAGCTTCAATCAGTACCTGGTCGTCGACGACGAGCCCCTGTTGTTCCACACCGGCCTGCGCGGCTTGTTTCCGCTCGTCAGCGAGGCGATCGCGGCCGTCATGCCGGTTTCGCGGTTGCGATACGTCGGGCTTTCGCATTTCGAAGCGGACGAGTGCGGCGCGCTCAACGAATTCCTCGCCGTCGCGCCCAATGCCGTGCCGGTGTGCAGTCGGGTCGCTGCGATGACGTCCGTCAACGACTTCGCCATCCGGCTGCCGCGGGTGCTCGCCGACCAGGAGGATCTGAATCTCGGTCAGCACCGCGTGCGCTGGTTCGACACCCCGCATGTGCCACACGCCTGGGAATGCGGGCTCGCAATGGACATGACGACGCACACGTTCTTCTGCGGCGATCTGTTCACGCAGGGCGGCGATGGAGCTGTGCCGCTCACGGAGTCGGACATCCTCGGGCCGAGCGAGGCGTTCCGGAAGCCGCTCGACTACTTCGCGCACGCGCCGCAGACACGGACCATTCTCGAAGCGTTCGCGCGCGAAGAGCCGACGACGCTCGCTTGCATGCATGGCAGTGCGTGGCGCGGCAACGGCTCACAACTGCTGCGCGCATTGAGCGACGCGCTGGCTACGGGCTAGTGGAGGTCGGTGACGTGAATTTCGTAGTTCGAGGTGCTTTCCACGACCTGCACTAGCAGCTCGCGGTACGTCTTGCGCTCGCTGGTGTTCGCGAGGGCGCCCTGCGGGCGCCAGTGGGCTTCGATGTCGTAGCGAACGCCGTCGAGCTCGACCCGGTCCGCGTTCACGATCGAGGCGGGATAGGCGGAGTCGATCAGGTTCCGCAGCGAGAAGTTGCGCAGCACGAGTCGTCCGGTCTGCGGATCGAAGCTGCTGCTGCTGCGCCACCGGCCCGCGGCAGCCGGCTGCAGTCTGACGATCTCCAGTGCGACCGGGCTGCCGCCCGAGACTTCGCGAATCGCGCCGATCGCGATTCCGGTGACCAGCGGGGCAAAGCACAGCAGTGTCGCCAGGGCGAACAGCGCCGTGAAGCGCTCGCGGGTCATCGGCCGTGCGCGTCGCTCGCTCATGATGGAAGACAGGCGCTGGCACAGGTCGCCGCCCGTCGAAGCGGCGACAGTCGTCGACCGCGCCGTGACGCCGAGCCGGCATGCATGCAGGATCGACTCGGCGTAGAGCCCTTGCTCGTGCCCCTCATCGACGACTGCTTCGTCGCAAGCCCCCTCGCGCTCGCGCAGCAGGTTCGCGCCGATCCACCACACCAGGGGATGGAACCAGAAGAGCACCTCGACGCAGCGATGGATCGCAGCCGTCAGGTTGTCGCGGCGCCGGACGTGACAGGCTTCGTGAGCGAGCACGGCCTGCACTTGCCGCGGCTCCAGCGTTTCGAGCAGCTGGCGCGGCAGGATCACGACCGGACGCAGGATGCCGAACACGCCGGTAGTGAGATCGCCGGAGGTAACGCGAACCGGTGCGGGCACATCCATGGAAATTTCGGGCGCAAAAGCCAGCAGCGAGCGGATCGAGCGCCACTGCACGAACCAGCGCAGGCACAGCACCGCCGCGCCGAACGTCCAGATCACCGCGGCAATCCATGCGATCTGCGACGGCATCGGATCGGCGACCTGCAATCCGCCCGGTATCGATGGGGCGAACATTGCGTTCGCCTTCTCGATCAGCCCCGCATCGACCGGCAGCGGCTCGGGGAACGATCGGCCGAGGCGATCGCCCAGCTGCTGCAGCAACGCGAGCGGCAGCAGAAACTTCGCGGACGCGACGAACCAGATCCAGTAGCGGACTGCCGCCGCATTGCTGCTGCACGCGCGCACCAGCACCCAAGCGCCCATCACGACGAGCGTCGACTGCCACAGATGCGTGAGCAGGAATGCGGCCATCAGCTTCTGTCCTTGCGCGTGGCGTCCCGCAGGGTTTTCTCCGCGGCTTTGATGTCGTCCAGCGTCAGCTTGCCGGACTCGATCAGGTGCGCCATGACCGGCTGTGCCCGGCCGCCGAACAGCCCGAGCAGGTCGTCGACCAGGCGGCGGTGCGCCGCGTCGCGGCTGAGCACGGCCTCGAAGATGTGCGCGTTGCTGATCTTCTTGGCGCGCCGGACCATCTGCTTCGCTTCCAGGCGATAGACCATGGTCTGCACCGTGGTGTAGGCCGGCCGGCCGCGCTTCGGGAAGGCATCGTGGATTTCCCGTATCGAGCAGGCGCCGCGGCTCCACAGCGCCTCCATGATGTTCAGTTCCAGCCTGCTGAGCTTGGTCGAAGGCACCGCGATCTCCACCTATAGGCGAGGTTGAGCCTACGCCTCGTGTAGTAGCACGGCAAGCTTGCCTCATGTCTACTACAAGTGTCATAGTGACTACGACTCATGTGGTCCAGAGAGGAGACGCTCATGAACGAGGCGACGCACGGCTCCCAGGGGTTGCTCGGACTGCTGCAGCAGGCGGACGCGCTGGCGATCGGCGTGCTGATCGTGCTGTCGCTGATGTCGCTGGCCTCGTGGTTCGTCATCCTGACGCGGCTGTGGGATCAGCAACTCATCGCGCGCACCTACGCGCAGGCGCAGAGGAAGTTCTGGGCGGCCGGCGGCCTGTGGGAAGGCATGGCGGCGCTGCCCGGGCGCGACAACGTGTTCCGCATGCTGGCCGAGGACGGCATGCGCGCGGCCCAGCACTACGAGGGACAGCTGGCGCAGCAGGTCTCGCTCAACGACTGGATCACGGTCACGCTGTTCCGCTCGATCGAGAGCGTCACCAACCGGCTCGTCAACGGCCTGTCGATTCTCGCCACCACCGGCTCGGTCGCGCCGTTCGTCGGCCTGCTCGGCACGGTCTGGGGCATCTACAACGCGCTCAACCGCATCTCGCTGTCCGGCGACACCAGCATCGAGCACGTCGCAGGGCCGATCGGCGAGGCGTTGATCATGACCGCGATCGGGCTGTTCGTCGCCGTGCCGGCAGTCATCGGCTACAACTGGCTGCTGCGGCGGAACAAGAAGCTGCAGGAAAAGATGAAGCACTTTGCCGCCGAGCTGCACACGTGCCTCGTCGGCGGCAAGCGCATCGATCCCGCCGCGCCGCTACGGCGGCAACTGTGAGCAGCGCGGATCGACGTTGCACTTCACCAGGCGGTTGACCTCGCCGGTTTTCGGCGCCGTTTCCAGGAAGACGCCGATGCCGCGCGCGTAGTATTTGCGCTCGAAGGAGCCCGGCTCGAGCGAGGACGTGTTCCTGGTGACGACGCAATCGTGCGCGCCGCATAGCAGACGCGCCAGCCGCGGCGGCACCAGTTTGTCGAGGTCGGGATACTTGCCGTACGAGTAGTCGACGACGATCACCTGCGTGGCGTCCTCGGCATTGTTGAGCGACTCCTCCTCTATGTAGGTCTGGCGCGGCCGCGGGTTCGCCAGGAAGATGATGCCGGGCTTGTCGCCGTCGCGATCGGCCTTGAACGAGCCGGCGATGTCGACCAGCTCCGGTTTCATCGGCCGGTCGCCCTCGAAGGTCTCGAACTCCGCGGTTTCCTCGCCGCAATACCAGACCGTGCCGTCCTTCGCCTGCGCGAACCAGTCGTTCGTGCCTTCGGTGAGCACGCCGTCCACGGACACCTCGTCGCGCACCACGATGCAGCGCACGTCATCGATCAACTTGGTGGCACTGGTCACCTGCACCACGTCGTGCTCGGTGGCGCTCAGAAATTCCCAGCGGTCGCCGATGCCGAGCGGGAAGTAGGGATTCGGGTTCGTCAGGTTGCGAAAGTCGCTGTCGAAGTCGCGGGGCGCGAGCTCGGGATCGTAGCGATCCTCGCCGAGCGTCTTGCACAGAGCATTGCGGGCCGAGCGCTGCGCGGCGCACTCGTCATCCGCCTCGTCGCGGCTGTCCTTGAGGTCGGCGAAGCACTCGGTGCGGTCGCGTGCGTCGGACTCGTTGATGCACAGACCGACGCCGATCCAGTAGTCGTCCAGCGTCTGGTTGCTGCACGCGCGAAAGACCGCGGCGGCGGTCGCCGTGCAGAACTTGCCCTGGGCGATGAGCTCGTTGACGGTGGGTTCGGTTGCGGCGGCGGGCAGGGCGAGTGCTCCGACGGCCAGCGGCGGGAGCAGCAGACTGACGTTGCGCATGGACCTTCTCCTGCGAGTGATCAGGCCTGCCGGGTTAGACGTCGCTGTGCCGGTTATCCGTCGCGCCGCGCACTGCGTAAAAAGTAGGTAACTTGCGTTACGAGACTTGCGGGTGCTAGGCTGTTTTGCATCCATGAGCGCCACCGGTTCCGCGTACCTGTTCGACGCCGTACGGTCGCCGCGGGGCAAGGCCCGCGCCGACGGCGGTCTCGCTCAGCTCAAGCCGCAGGAACTCATCCACCAGCTGTGCACTGCTCTCGACGAGCGAGCGGGCGATGCTCCCTCGCAGCGTGCCGAAACACTCGTGCTCGGCTGCGTCGGCCAGATCGGCGCACAGGGCGGCAACATCGCACTCGTGTCGAAATTGCACAGCGGCCTGCCGCAGGCGGCGGCCGCGTACACGTTGAACAACTATTGCGTATCGAGCCTGACAGCGATCGGCCAGGCGGCCGCGATGGTCAGCTCGGGGCAAGCGCGCAGCGCGTTGGCCGGCGGCGTCGAGATGATGTCGCGCGTGCCGTTCATGGCGGACGCCGCTGACTATTACACCGACGCGACGATGCCAACGCCCAGCCGTTACATTCCCGTGGCGCTGGCTGCGGATCGGCTCGCCGAAGACGAAGGTATCGATCGTGCGACGCTCGACGCGTGCGCACTGCGATCGCAGCAGCGAGCTGCGATCGCAGAGACGAATGCCGCGCTGATTCGTTCGCGCATTCCGATTACCCGCGCCGACGGCACGCCTGCCCTGGCGGCGGAAGAATGCGTGCGGCCGCAGACGACGGCTGCAAGTCTCGCGGCCATGCAACCGGCGTTCGTCGAGCTCGCCAGGTCCTATGCGGACGCGCTCGGACGCAGCATCGATCATCGACACACCATCGCCCACGCGCCGCCGATCTGCGATGGCGCATCGCTCGCACTGATCGGCGATCAGAGTGCGGGGCGACGTCCGCGCGCCCGCATCGTGAGCTACGCTCAATGCGGCGGCGATCCCTATGCGTCGCTGCTGGCCGGCATCGGCGCCATGGATCGTGTCCTGCAGCAGGCGGGCAGGAAGCTCCGGGACGTCGACTGCATCGAGTTCATGGAGGCCTTCGCAGTAACGATCGCCAAGTTCCTGCGCGATCGCGACGTCGATCCGGAGCGCGTCAACGTCGCCGGCGGCCATCTCGCGAAAGGCCATCCGATGGGCGCGAGCGGGGGCATTCTGCTTTCGACGTTGCTCGACGTACTCGAAGCGCGCGGCGCGACCACCGGCCTGGTAGTCGCGAGCGGCGCTGCGGGCGTCGGTGCAGCGATGCTCGTCGAACGTTGCTAAGCTCTAGTCACAACGAGCGGGCTGTTGCGCGCTCGCGGGAGCAATGACATGACGACACGGGTCTACCTGCTCGGCGGCTATCAGACCGACTTCGCCGACAACTGGGCGCGCAACGGCAAAGAGATCGCCGACATGATCGGCCACACGGTCCTGAGCGGTCTGGTCGAGACCAAGCTCGAGCCGCGCGACATCGAAGTGGCGCACATCGGCAACTTCGCCGCCGAGCTGTTCTGCAACCAGGGTCATCTCGGCGGACTGTTTGCTGCCTGCGATCCGGCGTTTGCCGGCCTGCCGGCGTCGCGACATGAAGGCGCGTGTGCCTCCGGAAGCCTGGCGATGCTCGCAGCGTCGGCAGACATCGAAGCGGGCCGCTACGGGCTCGCGGCGGTGCTCGGCGTCGAGCAGATGCGCAACGTGTCCGGCGAGCAGGCCGCGCAATACATCGGCGGACCCGCGATGTGGAGCGGCCACGAATATCAGGAAGCCCGTTACCCGTGGCCGCGCGTGTTCAGCGACGTCGCCGACGAGTACGACCGCCGCTTCGGCCTGAAGCCGGAGCACCTGGCGCGCATCGCCGAGATCAATTTCGCCAACGGCCGGCGCAATCGCAACGCGCAGACGCGCCGCTGGTCGTTCAACGAGCGCAGCTTCACGCAGGACGAGAGCGCCAACCCGACGATCGAGGGGCGCATGCGCAAGCAGGATTGCGGCCAGATCACCGACGGTGCAGCGATCGTCTTCCTCGCGAGCGAGGCCCGTGCGCGTGAGCACGCGAGGCGGCTCGGCATCGGCCTCGAAGCCTTTCCCTATATCAAGGGTTGGGGGCATCGCACGGCGCCGATCACTTACTCGGCGAAAGTGCAGGCGAGCGCCGGCCAGCCTTACGTATTCCCGCACGTGCGCGGCGCGGTGACGGATGCCTTCAAGCGCGCCGGCATCGGCGGCGTGGAGCAGCTGAGCGGCATCGAGACGCACGACTGCTTCACGAGCACCGAGTACATGGCGATCGATCACTTCGGCATCACCCGGCCCGGCGAGAGCTGGCGCGCGATCGAGGAGGGCGAGATCGAGATCGGCGGGCGCATCCCGGTCAATCCGAGCGGCGGACTCATCGGCGCCGGTCATCCGGTCGGCGCCACTGGCGTGCGCATGGCGCTCGACAGCTTCAAGCAGACGACCGGAACCGCCGGCGATTACCAGGTCGAGGGCGCGAAGACTTTCGCGACGCTCAACATCGGCGGCAGCGCCACCACCACAGTCAGTCTCGTCATCGGAACCTGAGAAGAGAAAGAAAATATCTCGCAAAGCCGCAAAGGCGCACAGAAGAAATTCAGAAATCGAAAATTCCGAATTCTGACTTTGCGTCTTTGCGAGAGTAATTCCGGGTCTGGTCAGAACCTCTCGTACGTCGGATCCTGAGCGTCTTTGCTTCCGCGACGGACCCCGGGAGCGCGCGGATCGATGTAGCCGAGGCACCAGCCTTCGTTCGCGGGCGTGTCGCGATTCCAGTCGAACACCGTGCGCCGGTGCGCGATCTTCCATACGCCGTTGCGGCGCTCGAACCTGTCGTGCAGGCGGCCACCCGTGAATGTGTCCCAGCTGCGCCCGTCACGCTCGACGCGCAGGAAGGTCCAGATATACGTCTCGACGTAAGCGCGCTCGCCGTCGAGATCGATGTAGCTGTTGCCGAGCAGATGCTGCATCACGCCCATGCCTTTGACCTTGGGAATCGCTGCATCGACATAGTCGTGCGCATTGCCGCTGAATGAGCTGCCGTGTTCCTCGAGAGCGTCGTCGAAGTAACAGCCCTTGAGCAGCGCGGCGTCGGCGCGGTCGATGCCGCGCGCGTAGCGCGAGAGAACGTCGCGGATGGCGTCGCGGGCGAGCATGCGATCCAGCTCGAGGGCACGGTTGGCATCGGTCATAACGGGCTCCGGGGTTGCGCGCTGCAGGTCACTGGCATTATAAGACTGACGGGGCGGAAAACTGGAGTGCAGCATGGTGGGGGAGCTCGCGCCAGGACTCGGGCACAACCTGTGGGTCACCGCGGTGGTGCTGCTCGGGTGCGTGCTGTCGTTGTGGTTGCTCAGCATCAAACTGCGCGACGCCAGCATCATCGACATCTTCTGGGGACCGGCATTCGGTATCGTCGCGCTCGTCGGCTACGTAGTTGCGGGCGATCACGGCGTCGCGGCGCGCCGCACCCTCGTCACTGTCCTCACGGTTGCCTGGGCCGCGCGGCTCGGCATCTATCTGTACTGGCGCAACGTCGGCAAGGGCGAGGATCCGCGCTATACCGCCGCTTATCGCAAGCGCTTTCCGCAGAACCTGCACTGGCACACGTTGACCAAGGTGTTTCTGCTGCAAGGGTTGCTGGTCTGGCTGATCTCCGCGCCGGTGCAGCTCGCGCAATACCTGGTGCAGCCGCCCGCGCTCGGTCCGGCAGCACTCGTCGGCGCGGCGCTATGGGTCATTGGTTTTCTGTTCGAAGCGATCGCGGACTGGCAACTCGCGCGCTTCAAGGCGAATCCGGCGAACGCCGGCCGCGTGCTCGATCACGGCCTGTGGCGCTATAGCCGGCATCCGAACTATTTCGGCAACGCCTGCCTGTGGTGGGGGTTGTGGCTGATCGCGTGCGATCACCTCATCGGTCTCGCCACCGTCTTTGCGCCGATCCTGATGACGCACTTCCTGCTGAACGTGACCGGCAAGAAGCTGCTGGAGAAGCGCATGTCGCGCGCGCGGCCGGAGTACGCCGCATACATCGAGCGCACGCCGGGGTTCTTCCCCTGGTTTCCGCGCCGGTCCTGAGCGGCGCGCATGTATCGCGTCGTGCAATGGGCAACCGGCTCGATGGGGCGGACCGCCCTGCGACGCGTGATCGATCACCCTGACCTCGAGCTGGCCGGCGTCTACGTCTATGACCCGCGCAAAGTCGGCGTGGACGCCGGCGAGATCGCCCGCCGGCCCGTGACGGGCGTGCGCGCGACCAACCGCATCGAAGACATCATCGCCCTGCGGCCCGACGTGGTGCTGCACATGTCGCGCATCACGCTCCCATACTCGAGGCAGAATGCTGACGTCGCCACGCTGCTGGCCGCGGGAATCGACGTGATTTCAACAGCGGGATTCCACCATCCCGCTTGTCATGGAGTTGCCTATGCTGGGCCCCTGCTGGAGGCCTGCCAGCGCGGCGGCAGCACGCTCGCCGGCGTCGGACTGAATCCCGGCTTCATCGCCGAGCGGGTGGCGACGCTGCTGACGGGCCTGTGTGCGCAGCTCGATTCAGTGGCATGTTACGAAGTGGCGGACGCGTCCAGCATGCCGTCGCCGGAATTCGTCTTCGGACTCATGGGGTTCGGCGCGGACCCGCAGCAGCGCGACGTGACGACGGAGCCGATCGCAGCGATGTATGGAGAGCTGTTCATGGAGGTCTTCCACGGAGTTGCCGACGTGCTCGGCACGCGCGTCGCCTCGCTGCTACCGGAGCACACCGTCACCCTCGCACCGCGTGAGTTGCGTATTCGCGCCGGAACGATCGCGCCCGGCACGGTCGCGGCTACGCACTGGCGTTGGCGCGGCCGCCTCGAATCGGGCGTCGACATGCTCCATTCGGTGACGTGGACCGCCGATCCGGCGCTGCACGGCGCCACGCACCGCGAGGCCGCGGCCTGGCGCATCGAGATCGGCGGGCGTCCCAATGTGAAAGCGACGATCGCAGTGGCGGATCCCGATCCTGCCGCACCGCACATGCGCGCGGCAGCGGATGCGACCGTGGCGGTGGCGATTCATGCGATTCCGAGCGTATGCGCCGCGCGCCCGGGCTTTTACGCCCTGCCCGCAGCCTTGCAACTGCAACAGCGGGCCGGGTAGACTGCCAACGTCTCGTTATGCAAGTTACAAGACAGACAGACAGAGACACCGAGTTCGTTAAGGGGGCAATGATGAGCGTCGATAACCGTCGGGCGCGGCAGCTGCGCGCTGTCATTTCCGGTCTCCTCGGCACCGCTGCGTTCGCCGCTGCGGCGCCGCCGTTGTTCGCGCAGACGCTCGAGACAGTGACCGTCACCGCGCAACGGCGCGAGACGGACCTGCAGACGACCCCGGTCGCGATCAGCGCCTACGGCGGCGAAACGCTCACCGAGAACAAGATCTTCACCGTCAACGACCTGGCCGCCGAGGTGCCGGCGTTCTCGCTGACGGCGCTGACGCCGCTCGACGCGGAGCTGAACATCCGCGGCATCACCAACACGCGACTGGACTCGCCGACCGCCGATCCTTCGGTCGGCACCTTCGTCGACGGCGTGTACATGGGCCGCACCGGCGACCTCAACTACGACTTCTACGACCTCGAGCGCATCGAGGTGATCCGCGGCCCGCAGGGCGTGCTGCTCGGCAAGAACGTGGTCGGCGGCGCGCTCAGCGTCATCACCGCGAAGCCCACGTTCGAGCCCTCCGGCAACGTGCTGCTGAGCTACGGCAACTACAACTCGGCGCTGGTGTCGGGTTTCGTGAACGGCGGCATCAACGACTCGTGGGCCGGCCGCGTCTCCTTCCAGGGCCGCCAGCACGACGGCTACGCGGAAGACGTGCTGCATCATCGCGACGTGGAGGATCTCGAGTCCTACCAGGGCCGCGTGCAGATCCTGTACGGCCCGGACAGCTCGAAGTTCACCGGCCGCCTGGCGCTCGACTACAACCATGACGAGACCAATGGCCTCAACACCGTCGCGGTGGCAGGCGGCACGAAGTCGTGCGAGACCACGTACCTGCGCACCAACTGCACGCGTCCGTGGAGCAACCTGCGCGCATACCTCGGTCTCACCGACCCGCGCAAGGACGTCGCGCAGAGCATCCAGTACGCGGGCCAGCCGCGCATCAACCAGTTCATGGAGCGCGACGGTTTCGGCGCCGTGCTGGATCTGCAGCTGGAAGCCCCGGGCTTCACGTTCAACTCGCTGACCGGGTACAAGGACGGCGAGGGCAAGCAGGTGTACGACCAGACCGGCGCAGGCCCCGAAGCGCTCGGCTGGGATCTCGCGCAATGGGCCGACTACATCGCGTTCATCAATACCACTTACGGTACGCGGCCCGCGACTTCGAACAACGGCCAGTTCCTGTTCGCGCAGCCGGTCGGCGAGGACGCCGACGTCCAGCAGTTCAGCCAGGAGTTCCGCTTCACCTCCAACATGCCCGAGAGCCGCTTCGACTGGATCGCCGGCGTGTACCTGAAGAAGGACGACATCAAGAAGACCGACCGCTTCATCGGCGAGAACTTCCTCGGCGCCGTCCTGCCCGGCGGCAACAATCCGCTGTCGACGCTGTCCGGCGAGAACCGCTGGGTCAACGACGGCAAGATCGAGAACTATGCCGGCTTTGCGCAGTTCGGCTTCAAGTTCACCGACACGCTGAAGCTGAGCGTCGGCGCGCGCTACACGCACGACAAGAAGGAAGGCAACGTCAGCGGCTTCGTGGTCGCGACCGGCGATCGCTTCAGCCCGAACGATCCGCGGCCGAACGTGACGATCGAAGGCCTGTGCCGCGCGCCGGACGGCAGCGTCATCCGCACACCCACCGGCGGACAGCCGGCCAGCTGCGATGCACCGAACCAGTGGATCTATTCCGCGGGCACCGGCTTCCAGACGGACTACTCGAAGACCTGGAGCGAAACGACGCCGCAGGCAACGCTCGAGTGGAACGCGACCGACAAGCTGTTCCTCTATACGACAGTGGCGAAAGGCTTCAAGGGCGGCGGCTTCGACGACACGCCGGCCAACATCGCGCAGGCGACCACGCCGTTTGATCCGGAGACCGCGACCAACTACGAGATCGGCTTCAAGGCGGACATGCTCGACAACCGCATGCGCCTGAACGCCGACGTGTTCTACATGGACTACAAGGACCTGCAGGTCACGCAGACCAACGCAGCCTGCTTGTGCAACATCACCGACAACGCCGCGAGCGCCGAGATCAAGGGCGTCGAGGCGGAGTGGCAGTTCGCAGCGACCGAGCGCCTGCGCTTCTCGATGGCCGGCTCGTATGTCGACGCCACGTACAAGGACTTCCTCGAATCCGCGATCAATCCGACCACCGGGCAGCGGCTCGACAGCTCGGGCAACCGCCTGCAGCGCACGCCCGAAACGCAGCTCACCGGCGGCGTCGACCTCACGCTGCCGGTCGGTCAGCTCGGCGATGCGCTCAACTTCCGCGTGAACTACACGTGGCAGAGCGACATGTTCTGGGCCACGGACAACATCGCCAAAGAAGACGCCTACGGCTTGCTCGACGTGCGTGTCGCGCTGTCGCCGCCGAGCTCGCCGTGGGCCGTCGCACTGTGGGGCAAGAACGTGACCGATGAGCTCTATCGGGTGAACATCATCTCGTTCTTCGGCGAAGAGGTGTCGCAGTTCGCGGCGCCCCGCACCTACGGCGTCGACTTCAGCTACAAGTTCTGACCATGCTCGACTACATCGACTTCGTGAAGAAACTGCAGAGCGCCGCCGAGCGCCGGGATCGCGCCGCGATCCTGGCGATGGTCACGCCGGACCTCGAGTACCACTATCACGTCGGCTCGAAGCCGGTGAAAGGTCCGGAAGGACTCGGGCGCTTTCTCGACAGCTACTGGAGCCGCTACAAAGATGGCGTGTGGCACATCGACACGTTCGCGCAGAGCGGCGACAAGCTGCTGATGGAAGGCTGGGAACAGCTGACTGAGATCGCCACCGGTCAGCGCGTGACCAACCGCTATATGGGCGTGATGGAGTTTCGCGACGGCAAGATCGCGGGCTGGCGGGACTACTTCCAGCTGAACCGCCCGCCGGCCGCCTGAGGACCGTCGCAGCCGAGGACAGATGCGCACGACTCCGCAGCATCTCGCGGCCGCCTACCGCGCGAGCGGCGCGTGGTCCGAGCATCGGCTCGGCGATCTGTTCGCCAGTTCTGCGTCCGTCGAGCCGGCGCGCCTCGCGATCATAGACCCCCCGAATCGCGTCGCGCTCGACGGCGCCTCTGCGCGCCGTCTCGACTGGCGCTCGCTGGCGGCGCTCGTCGACGCAACCATGGTCGCACTCCACGACGCCGGTTTGCGTCGCGACGACGTGCTCATCACACAACTGCCAAACGTCGTCGAGTACGTCGCCGTGTATCTCGCGTGTGCGCGACTCGGCGTGCTCATCAGTCCGGTGCCGATGCAATTCCGTCGCGCCGAGCTCGAGCCGCTGTGCCGGCTGACGCGCGCGCGCGCGTTGTTGACCGTCCAGGCGTTCAAGGGAACCGAGCATGCGCGTCTTGCACTGACGATCGGCGAGGGCCCGAAGGTGCTCGTGCTGGGACGCGATGCGCCGCCTGGAGCCCATCCGTTCGTTCCGGAGCCCAGCGCAGGGAACACGACGCGTGCGTGCGAACTGGAGCTCGCCGCGAACGTGAACGCCGACGACATCGTGACGATCTGCTGGACCTCCGGCACCGAAGGCATGCCGAAGGGCGTGCCGCGCTCACACAACCACTGGATCTCCGGCAGCCTGTGCCACTACGACGGCGCGCAGATCCGCCGCGGCGACCGGCTGCTCAATCCGTTTCCGCTCGTGAACATGGCGGCGCTCGGCGGCTGCTTCATGAGCTGGCTGCGCGCGGCGGGTACGCTGATCCTGCATCACCCGTTCGAGCTGCCTGTCTACCTGCAGCAGATCGCGGCCGAGAAACCGGAGTACGCCATCGCGCCGCCCGCGGTCCTGATGATGCTGCTGCAGAACGAGTCGCTCCTCGCCGGCGTGGACCTTTCATGTCTGCGCTGCATCGGCTCGGGCTCCGCGCCGCTGCCGCCGGTGATGATCCGCAGCTACAAGGAGCGGTACGGCATCGAGATCATCAACAACTTCGGCTCGAACGAGGGCGTCGCGCTGGTCAGCGGCCCGGCCGAAGCGCCGGATGCGGAAGCGCGTTCGCGCTTGTTTCCGCGGTTCGGCCGGCCGGAGCTCGATTGGCAGCAGCGCATCGCCAGGATCACTCATACACGGCTGATGGATCCCGAGAGCGGCGCCGAGATAGTTTCGGCCCGCCGCGCCGGGGAGCTGCAGATCCGCGGGCCGGTCGTGTTCGACGGCTACTTCGGGGCGCCGGAGATCACGGCACGCGCATTCACGGCGGATGGCTGGTTTCGCACCGGCGATCTGTTCGAGATCGACGAGAGCCTGCGCTACTACCAGTTCGTCGGGCGACTGAAGCAGCTGATCAATCGCGGCGGCGTGAAGATCTCGCCGGACGAGATCGACGCGGTGCTGGCCGAGCACCCCGGCATAGCGGAAGGGGCGGTCGTCGGCTATCCGGACGAAGTGCTCGGCGAGCGGATCTGTGCCGTCATCGTGCCGAAGCCCGGTTGCACGGTAACGGTCGAGGATCTGCAGGCGCATTTCCGCGCGCGCGAGCTGGCGGTGTTCAAATGGCCTGAGCGCGTGCGGCTGGTCGAGCGGTTGCCGCGCAACCCACTCGGCAAGGTCATTCGCGGGGAGATTGCGCAGATTGCCGCGCGCCCGTGAGCGCGCTCAGCGCGTGCAGCGTATCGAGATATTCCTTGACGGCGTGGATGCGGCCGTCGCGAACTACGAACAGGAAATGGTAGCGATTGTGGTACAGCGCGCCGTTGACCAGCTGCGCTTTGCTCTCAGCTTCGACGGCGACGCGATCGTCCTCGGCGGTCATCGCGCCGACGCTGATCTCGATGCCGTGCGGCAGCAGCTTCAGGTTGCCCGCGAGGCGCCGTTCGACCGCTGCCTTGTCGACCCAGCCGGCCGCGGGGAATTCCTGCGGATGGCCGGGCAGCCACCAGCGCGAGTCCGGCGCCAGCATGGCGAGTGCGGCGTCATAGCGGCCGTAGGCATAATGATCGAGGAAATCGCGGACCAGCTGCTTGTTGGCGTCGAGGCTCATCGGCAGTACCATGTCAGTCAGTCTCGTAGTGCAACCGTCAGCATAAGGCATTTGGAGTAGGCGATGCGAACCTATCGCGAGGAAGCCGCGGCGGATCCGGCCGACCGCCCGACCTGGGTGGACGGCGTCGACAACCCGTACCTGCACGGGCCTTACACGCCGGTGATTTCCGAGATCACTGCCGTCGACCTGCGGGTGACCGCGGGCGAGATTCCGGCCGACCTGTGCGGCGCCTATATGCGCAACGGTCCGAATCCGGTGCTCGAGCCGAAAGGCCTGTATCACTGGTTCGACGGCGACGGCATGGTGCACGCCGTGTATTTCCGCGACGGCCGCGCCAGCTACATCCGGCGCTGGGTGCGCACGCACGCACTGCGCGACGAGATCGAACAGGGACATGTGACCCTGTCGGGCATCATGGGTCCGTTCGACCTCGAGCGCGGCAACGGCGGCGCGAGCGGCACGAATCCTGACTACGTCAAGGACACAGGCAACACCACGCTGGTGTGGCACAACGGTCGCGTGCTCGCGCAGTGGTACAACGCCGGCCGCACCTACGCGCTCGATCCGCTGACGCTCGATACGGTGGCTGACGAGACGTTCGGCGGTGCGGTCGAGGGTACGTTGAATGCGCACGCCAAGTGCGACCCGCGCACCGGCGAGCTGATCGACTACGACTACGGCGATTTCAAGTCCTATCTCACGTACTACGTGGTCGGCGCCGACGGCAAGCTGAGGCACAAGACGCGCGTCGACCTGGCGGGGCCGCGCCTGCCGCACGACACGACGATCACGCCGAACTACACGATCCTGCACGACTTCCCGCTGTTCCACGACGTGAACGTCCTGCGCAACACCGGCCACCGCGTCGTGGAGTTCCATCGCGACATTCCGTCGCGCTTCGGCGTGCTGCCGCGCTACGGCACGCAGGAGCAGATCAAGTGGTTCGAGTTCGAGCCGGGTTACGTGCTGCACATGGTGAACGCGTGGGAGGAGGGCGACTGGATCACCATGGACGGCTGCTTCCAGCCGGACCCGACGATTCGCCGCGATCCCAGCGAAGGCGCGCTCGGCTCGATGCTCGCGTACCTGCGCTATCGCGGCCATCTGCGGCGCTGGCGCATGAACCTGCGCACGGGCGAGAAGCGCGAGCAGCAGCTCGACGACGCCAACGTCGAGTTCTGCCTGCCGGACACCGAGCTGTACGGCGTGAAGACGCGCTATTCGTATCATCAGCGCGTGCCGACCGACATGCAGACGCTCGTGTTCGACGCGCTCGTCAAATACGACCATGAGAACGGCTCGCGCGAAGTGTACGAGTACCCGAAGGGCTGGTACGGCAACGAAACGCCGTTCGCGAAGAGCACGCGCGGCGGTGCCGAAGATCGCGGCTACGCGGTGACGCTGGCCACGCACGCGAAGGACTACACCTCCGAAGCCTGGATCTTCGATGCACAGCGCATCGGCAAGGGACCGATTGCGCGCGTCGCGCTGCCGGGTCGGGTGCCTATCGGTTTCCACGCCGCCTGGGTTCCGGGGCGGCATCTCTGGCCGGACACGCGCACGGGCTGAGGCGATGGTGACGTCGCGGCCTTTTCACCCGGCGTGGTTCGATCCGCGCATGCCGCGGCGTGAAGATTGCGTGCTCAAGGCGATCCTCGACGAGCGCGCGGCGCGCATTCCCGAGCAGCGGCTCGCGCTGTTCGAAGACGGCACGCAGTGGAGCTGGCGCGAAGGTCGCGAGCTGGTTCGTGCGCAAGCTGCGGCGCTGCAGGCGCTCGGCGTGCGTGCCGGCGATCGTGTAGTCGCGTGGCTGCCCAATGGCCCGGCGCTCGTTCGCGCCTGGTTCGCGATCAACTATCTCGGCGCAGTGTTCGTACCGTTGAACACGGCATACAAGGGTGCGTCGCTCGAACACACCATCAACGCATGTCGCGCGCGGCTGGTCATCGCACATGCTGCGCTCATCGAACGCTTGCAGGGCTTGTCGCTGCAGCACGTGGAGCATGTCATCACAGCCGGCAGCGATGAGCTGGAGGGCGACGCGAGCAAGCTCGACGATTCCGCGCAGCCGCAGCCGTGGGACGCGCAGTCCGTCATCTACACGTCCGGCACGACGGGATTGTCCAAGGGTGTCGTGTCTCCGTATCTGCAGCTCTACACGACAGCGACCATCGTGTACGGCTATCTGCGCGAGGGCGAAGGCATCCTGGTGAACCTGCCGATGTTCCACGTCGGCGGCACGAGCTCGCTGATGATCGCGCTGATCCGCTCCGGCTCTTTCCACCTGGTCGACGGGTTCAGCACCGACCGCTTCTGGGACCAGGTGCGCCGGGGCAACTGCGCGACGACTTCCGGGCTGATCGGCATCATGGGCGCGTTCCTGATGAAGTCGCCGCCGCGGCCCGACGACCGGGAGCATCCCCTGCGCTGCATGACCGGGTTTCCGATCAACGAGCAGACGGTGCAGATTCGCGACCGCTTCGGGATCGACTATCTCACCGGCTTCAACATGACGGAGCTCTCGGCGCCGCTGGTCAGCGATCTGAACACCACGGTGTTCGGCGCATGCGGGCGGCCGCGCAGCGGCGTGCAGTGCCGGCTCGTCGACGAGCACGACGTCGAAGTGCCGGACGGCAGCGCGGGCGAGCTCATAGTCCGCAGCGACACGCCGTGGACCTTCAATCTCGGCTACGACGGCTTGCCCGAGGCGACCGCACGCGCGTGGCGCAACGGCTGGTTCCACACCGGCGACCTGCTGCGCAAGGATACGGCAGGCAACTACTACTTCGTCGATCGCCTGAAGGACGCCATCCGCCGGCGCGGCGAAAACGTGTCCTCGCTCGAGGTCGAGGCCGCCGTGCGCAAACACGCTGCCGTCGACGAAGTGATCGCAGTCGGGATCCCGGTGGAATCGGAAGAAGAAGTGATGGTCGTGATCGTGCCGAAGCCGGGGCAGGCGCTCGAGCCGCGGCAGCTGATCGAGTGGCTGACGCCGCGGCTGCCGTACTTCGCAGTGCCGCGCTTCGTGCGCATCGTCGACGCGATTCCGAAGACCGAGACCAACAAGCAGCGCAAGTTTCCGTTCCGCGACGCCGGCGTCACCGCGGACACATGGGATCGCGTCGCCGCGGGAATGGTGCTGAAGCGGGAGAGGCTGTCAGGCTAAAGCCTGACCTACACTCGACGCCGCGTTCGCGTCGTCGTCGACTTTCGCGGCTTCTTTCGCGAGGAACATCGCGAGATCGTCCGGCGTGTACTTGCTCTTCACCGTGTGCGGAAACGCGTGCGCAGCTCGTGGCGCGCGATCGAACCAGAACGCTTCCGGTCCCGCGCTCGCAGGACGCGTGCCAGCGAGCCACAACGCCGTGTCGGCGCCCTGGGCCGAATCGCGCAGCACGCTGCGCAACCGCCGCCGGAAATTCGGCATCGCCGTCTTCACGCCGTCGGTGTCCGCCCAGCCCGGATGCATGACGTAGCAGCGCAACCCGCTCGCGCCATGTCGCGCTTGCCAGTATTTCACGAGCTCCGCTTGTCCGCGCTTGTGCACGGCGTATGCATAGACGCCGCGGTAACGCGCACCCTGCATGTTCATGTAGTCCAGCGTCAGTGGCGCGTTGTACATGCCGCCAGACGACATCTCGATGATGGTTGCTTGCGGCGCCAGCGCTGCGCCGTGCAGCAAGGCTTCCGTCAGCACCCAGTGCGTGAGCAGGTTCGTGGCATAGGAAGTCTCGAAACCTTCCGCAGTCGTCGACAGATCGTCGAGCAGCAGCCCGACATTGTTCACCAGCACGTCCACCGGCGTGCCGCGAGCGACGATTTCCGCGGCGGCGCGCCGCGTATCGCGGACCAGCGACAGATCGACGACGAGCGGGATGACGCGTCCCGGACCGGACGACGAGCGAACCAGTGCATCGAGCTTCTCGCGGCTGCGGGCGAGCGCGAGCACGGTAGCGCCGCGGCGCGTCGCACCTTCGACGACGGCGCGGCCGATGCCGGCGGTCGCACCGGTGACGATCCAGGTCTGACCCTTGAAGTCGCCGGGCAGGGCCTGCCACGTCAGGGCGCGGGCGCGATAACCGATCGCCGAGAAACTGACCAGGAAACGGCCATAGAATCCGACGAGCTTCTTGAACGTGGCGAAATCCATGGAGCCTCCGGGAACCGCGGGTGCCGCCCAAGTTGCTGACTCGGGCGGCTTTCGATTATAAGTCTCGTTATGCAACTGACAAGCGCCGCGCCCGGCTCCGTACCCTTCCGGCAGACGGATTTCCTGCCGGTGGACCTCGCGGTCGAGCGGCGCGCCGACGGCGCGATCGTGCTGCGCTCGCGCATTGCCTTGCTGGAATTCGAGCCCTGCCTGCCGCGCGTGCTCGCGACCCAGGCTGCCCGGCTCGGCGACCAGCCCTACCTGGTGCAGCGCCGCGGTCCGCAACGCGAATGGACGCCGCATTCCTACCGACAGACGAAGCGCGACACGGATGCCATCGCGCAATGGCTCCTGGATCGCGGCATTGCGCGCGACCGGCCTATCCTGCTGCTCTCCGGAAATTCCGTCGCGCACGCGCTCGTGAAGTTCGGCGGCATGGCGGTCGGCGTGCCGTCGTGCCCGGTGAGCGTGAACTACGGCCTGATGGATGCGAACTTCGCGCGGCTGCGGCACGTCGTACAGCTCACTCGGCCGGCGGTGGTGTTCGTCGAGCAGGCGCGGCCGTTTGCCCGCGCGCTGGAGCAGGTCGACTTCGGCGATGCCATCGTGCTCACGGCCACGCCGGAAGACGCGCCACGCGGCGCGGAGTCGCTCGCGGACGTGCTTGCGACGCGCGTGACGGAACAAGTCGCCGAGCGAATCGCTGCGTTGCGCGGTGACGATCACGCGGCCTACATGCTGACCTCTGGCTCGACCGGTCCGCCCAAGGCAGTAGTGCAGACATACGCGAACATCACAGCGAACATCGCACAGGCGCTGCAGACGATCGGCCCCGCGGCCGGCTGGCATGGCACGACGATGGACTGGTTGCCGTGGAATCACGTGTCCGGCGCCTTCGGCAAGATGAACACGCTGGTGGCGGGCGGCACGCTCTACATCGACGATGGCAAGCCGATCCCCGGCCCGCTGTGGCAGGAATCGCTGCGCAACTTGCGCGAGGTCGCCGGCAGCTACTACGTGAATGTGCCGCTGGGTTATCAGCTGCTGGTCGAAGCGCTGGAGGCCGACGCGGATCTGCGGCGCACTTTCTTCCGTGACCTGCGAGTACTGCTGTACGGCGGCGCCGGACTGCCGCAGCCGATCTACGAGCGGCTGCAGCGTCTCGCTATCGCCACGATCGGCAAGCGCATCATGCTGATCTCCGCGTACGGCTCGACCGAGACGACGTCGGGTTGCCTCGCCATTCACTTCGAAACCGACAAGGTGGGTCTGGGACTGCCGATGCCGGGCGTGCGAGTGAAGCTGGTGCCGGTCGACGAGCGTTACGAGGTGCGCATCGCGGGACCGGTCGTGACGCCATGCTACCTGCGCGATCCCAAGCGCACGGCGGAGAGCCGCGACGAGGAAGGCTATTACCGCATGGGCGATCTCGCCGTGTTCCACGATCCGCAGCGCCCCGAGCAAGGACTCGCGTTTGCCGGGCGCCTCGCAGAAGAGTTCAAGCTCGGCAGCGGCACCTGGGTTTGCGGCGGCCAATTGCGCGCCGAGCTGCTGCGGCGGCTCGCGCCGCTGGTCGACGAGCTCGTTCTCTGCGGAGAAGGTCAGACCTACGTCGGCGTACTCGCCTGGCCGAATCGCGCGGCGCTCGAAAGCTCGGGTGTCGCAGCGTTGCAGAGCGCGATCCGCGAGCGACTCGCCGCACACAATGCCGCGAGCCCCGGCGCAAGCACTGCTGTGCGTCGCGTGTTACTGCTGCAGGAACCTCCCAGTGCCGGAGCGCACGAACTGTCCGACAAGGGCACGGTGAATCGCAGTGCGGTGCTGGCACGTCGAAAGGCTGATGTCGACACGCTGTTTGCGGAGCCGGCGTCGGTCGACGTGATCGAGGTCGACTGAAGAGAGGAGAGAATTACCCTCGCAAAGACGCAAAGGCGCAAAGAAGAGTTGAGAAATCCGCACTCACAACATTCTCAACTCAGGATTCTTACCTTTGCGCCTCTGCGTCTTTGCGAGAGTTTTTCCGGTTCCGATCCGAGGGCCCAACGATGGAAATTGCCAACTCTGTAGCGCTCGTCACCGGCGGCAATCGCGGCATCGGCGAAGCATTCGTCCGCGCGTTCGTCGGCGCTGGCGCCAGGCGGGTCTATGTCGGCACGCGCCAGCTCGGCGCGGCCGCGCATCTCGTTGCGGAGGCGCCGGACCGCGTCGTTGCATTGGAGCTCGACGTCGCGGACGGCGCTTCGATCGAGCGCGCCGCGCGCCAGTGCCAGGACGTCTCGATCCTGGTGAACAACGCCGGACAGTTCCTGAACCAGACGCTGCTGAAGGCGCCCGATCTCGGCGCCGCGCGCGCCGAGATGGAGGTGAACTACTTCGGGCCGCTCGCGATGTGTCGCGCGTTCGCACCGATCCTGGCGCGCAGCAAGCCGAGCGCGATCGCGAACGTGTTGTCGGCGGGCGGACTGGTCGCCGTGCCCAACATGGGCGGCTACAGCCCCTCGAAGTTCGCCGCGCGCGCCATGTCGACGTGTCTGCGCGCCGAGCTGGCGGCGCAAGGTACGACCGTTTCGGCGCTGTTCGTCGGCTCTGTCGACACGCGCATGGCGAGTCACGTGAAAGGCAACAAGGAGAAGCCCGAGACCATTGCGGCCGCCGGGCTCACGGCCATCCGGCGCGGCACGGAGGAAGTCGACACGGACATCATGGCGATCGAAGTGCGTGCGCAGACGATCCGCGAGCCGGAAGCGCTGGCGCGCCGCTTCGCCAAGGCGCTCAACGCCACCGAGATCAAGACCGGCCGTTAGGCCGCTACCTGCTGACCGACGAGTCGCGCGAACGGTGCGCGCGTCGAGAGCGCCAGGAGGCTGGTCAACGGCGCAATCACGATCGCAACGATCGCGAGCGCGGATCCGATTCGCAGCGGGTCGCCGTAGATGTAATCGGTCAGCAACCCGACCGACAGCGGACCGAGCGTGCTGCCGATGATGCTGGTCGAGAGGTAATAGATCGCGGATGCCTGGCCCCGCAGGCGATTCGGGACCGCTTCCTGCACGACTTGAATCGCCGTACCGCCCGGCAATGTCATGAACAGCAGCGCCGGCGCATACCACCACAGTGAGCTCCATCCATCGCCGGCGAGCCCGGCTCCGGCGAGCAACGGACCGGCAACCGCCATTCCGACCACCGTGATCCAGATTGCCGGCTGCGCGACGCCGCGCTTGCCGAGATTCGCAGACAGGATTCCGCCGAGCACAGTACCGGCGCCGCCGAAGAGCAGCAGCACGAGACCGTAACGCAGCCCGGTCTCTCCGGCAGTCCAGCCGTGCACGCGGATGAATTGCGCGGGAACCCAGCTGAGCACTGCGTACACCACGACTGAATAGAAGGAGACGGCCACGTAGTGTCGAACCATGAAATCCGCGTGCTCGCGAATGAAGCGATCGATGCGTGCGGCGCCAGTCGTCGCGGCGGCCGCGAGCTCGTTGCGCCGGACCGGCTCGAGGATCGTGGCCAGCAGCGGCAACAGCACCAGCCCGCCGACGCCGACCAGCACGAAAGCGGCTTGCCAGCGCGCCACCTCGCCGGCGATCGGCAGCACGAACACGTCTCGATGCGAGACGAGCTGGATGACAGTCCCGCCGACGATCATCGCCAGGCCGGCGCCGACAGCCGCAGCGGCTGCGTACACGCCGATCGGGGCTGCACGCCGCTCTTTGGGGAACGAATCGCTGATGATCGACATGGCGGCAGGAGAGAGCGCCGCCTCGCCGACGCCAACTGCGATGCGCGCCAGGAACAGCTGCACGAATGTGCTTGCGAGGCCGCACGCAGCCGTGGCCGCACACCACAGCGTCGCGCCGACAGCGATCAACCCGCGCCGCGACGCGCGGTCGGCGAGCCAGCCCAGCGGCAACCCCATCGCTGCATAAAACACGCCGAAGGCGAGACCCGCCAGCAGACCGATCTCGGTGTCGTTCAGCGCCAGGTCGGCCTTGATCGGCTCGATCAGCAGGCCCAGGATCGTGCGGTCGACGAAGGAGACGATATAGGTGAAGGTCAGCACGGCGACGGTCCACCAGGCGCGTCCCGGAGTCGGCCAGGCGAGTTGCATCACTGCGCTCCCGGAGTCTTGCTGAACAGGTCCTGGAACGAGGCCATCGCGTCCGCGAACTCGACCGCACCGTCCATGTCGATGAAGCGGTCGATGTCGGCCTCCAGCATTTCCGGCGTCACGCTTTGCGGGTCCGCGTACCCGAAGCCGCGACTCTCGACATTGGCCGCACGCCGGAACATGCCTCGGCCCGCCATGATCACCTGGCCGTTCAGGCGCGTCTGCTCGCTGACCAGCAGCGTGACCACCGGCGCGACGAATTCCGGGCGCATGGTGGTCATGAATGCTTCGGGCAGGTTGCCCTGTCGCGCGGTCATGGGCGTGGCGGCGAAGGGCGCGATCGCGTTGGTCAGGACGTTGTGCGATTTCCCCTCCAGCGCCAATGCGCGCGTGAAACCGATCAATGCCGCTTTCGACGCCGCGTAGGCCGACAGACCGTGCAGGCCGTGCAGACCGGCGTTCGAGGTGGAAACCACGATGCGGCCATAACCGGCGGTGCGCATGCGAGCGTAGGCGGCATGAGTGACGTACAGCGAACCGTGGAAATTGATCGCGAAAATGCGCTCGAACTCCGCGACGCCGATCTTGTGGAACGAGGAGCGCTGATCGACGCCGGCGTTGTTGACCAGGACATCGATCCGTCCCCACGTCGCGAGCGCCTGCTGGACCATGCGCTCGCCGGCGCCGGGATCTTCGACGCTGTCGTAGTTGGCGACGGCCTCGCCGCCGGCCTCGCGAATGGCCTGCACCACCTCGTCGGCGCTGGCGGGCTCGGTGCCGGAGCGCCGTCGGTTGTTGACCAGGACTCTCGCACCTCGCGCGGCCAGGTGCAGGGCATAAGCGCGGCCCAGCCCTTTGCCGGCGCCGGTGACGATCGCTACTCGCTGGTCGAAACGAATCAGCGGGCGACTCATTGCCGTTGCCATCCCGCAGCGCTACGCCTACAGTTCGCGCGATGCCTTCCAACGCCAAGATCATTGCCGCCAGCTCCGTCACGCGCGCACTGAGCGTAATCGGCGACCGGTGGACCCTGCTGATCCTGCGCGACGCGTTCCAGGGCGCGCACCGCTTCGAAGAATTCCGCAACCTCAGCGGCGCGGCGCGCTCCACGCTCACCAGCCGCCTCAATGGCCTGGTCGAGAGCGGCCTGCTGGAGCGAATCCGCTATTCGGACGCGCCGCCGCGCTTCGAATACCGGCTGACCGCGATGGGTCTCGCGCTGTATGGCGTGACGCTGGTGACCTGGCGCTGGGAACACCGCTGGGCGCCGAGCGGCGCGGGCATCCCGCGCTACCTGCGGCACAACGTCTGCAAGCATGCGATGCAACCGGAGACGATGTGCTCGGGCTGCGGCGAGCTCGTCGACGTGCGCGAGACGAGCTACGAGGTCGTCACCGCTCCCGGCCGCACGCGCGCCGCGGCGCCGCGCTACCGGCGCCTTTCGTCGGTGAACGCCGAGAGCCATCGCGGCGCGAGCAGCGCGTTCGTGCACATCACCGACATTCTCGGCGACCGCTGGACCCCGCTCGTGCTGTGCACGGCGTTCCTCGGTCTGCGGCGCTTCGACGAGATCCAGAGCGGTCTGGAGATCGCGACCAATATCCTGACGCATCGCCTGAACTACCTCGTCGACCATGACATCCTCGAGCGTCGCCAATACTCCGAGCGGCCGCCGCGCTACGAATACCGGCTGACCCAGAAGGGCCGCGACCTGTTCCCGCACGCGTTGATGCTGATGCAGTGGGGCGACCGCTGGCTGACGCCGTCCGGCGGCCCGAATCTGCGCGTCTTCCACAAGAAATGCGGCGCGCGGCTCAATGCCGTGGTGGCCTGCAGTCATTGCCACAAGACGATCGATCCGCACGACGTCACCTTCCCGCCGGTCGCGGGCGAGGCCACGAGCAAGCGTGGCGCAGCCGCCGGCTGACGGCTCACTCTTTCAATCCCATCGCTTCGAGCAGCTGCGCGCGATCGTAGTACTCGCGCCAGGCTTTGACGCGGCCTTGTTCGACCTCGACGACGCCGACGACCGGCACCGCGCCGTGCTTGCCGCGATACACGAAGTCGTCGACGCGCTCGACGAACACGACGCCGTCGACGATGCCGATGTGCCGGACGCGCAGCTCGATCGCCTCGATGCCTTGCGCGAGTGTGCTGATGCGCTGCTGGATCGCCTCGCGGCCGACCGTCGGCGGCAGCATCATGCTCTGCAGCGTGCCGTCCGGCGCGAACAGCTCGTATACCTGCTGCCAGTTGCGCTGGTTCCAGGCATCGATCATCTGGCGCACTGTCGCCAGCTTCTGCGCATCAGTATCGGGGGTGTCGGCTACGGCCGGCAGTGCGAGTGCGAGCAGGGCAGCCCCGAAGATTGCTGGAAGCGGCAAGCGCATCGCGTCGTCCCCCGGTCGTTTTCGTCAGTCTTGTACTGCAAGTAACGGGACGATAACACCGGCGCCGCGCCCTCGCCACAAACTTGCACAACGAGACTTGCAGCGCATAGAATCGCGGCGAGGATGCCGGAATGAGAATTGAGAAGCTCGCGCCCATCAGGACCACGCTGCGGGACAGCGACCATCCGTACCTCACCGGGGCGTGGACGCCGCAGTACGAGGAAGTCACGGCGCACGAGCTGCCGGTGCTGGAAGGCGCCGTGCCCGCCGACCTCGACGGCGTCTACCTGCGCAACACCGAGAACCAGATCCACCAGCCGCTCGGCCGTTATCACCCGTTCGACGGCGACGCGATGATCCATCAGCTGGACTTTCGGCGCGGCCAGCTGAGCTATCGCAACCGCTTCGTCCGAACGCGCTGTCTGGTGGCCGAACAGGAGGCGGGCGGCTCGCTGTGGGGCGGTCTGATGGATCCGCCGGGCACCTCGCTGCGCCCGGGCTTCGGCGCGCACGGCAGCCTCAAGGATTCCTCCAGCACCGACATCGTCGTGCACAACGGCGCTGCGCTGTCGACTTTCTATCAGTGCGGCGAGGCCTATCGTCTCGATCCGCAAACGCTGGAGACGCTCGGCGTCGCGAGCTGGGCGCCGCTCGACGGCGTGTCGGCGCACTGCAAAGTGGACCCGCACAGCGGCGAGCTGATGTTCTTCAACTACTCCAAGCACGCGCCGTACATGCACTACGGCGTGGTCGACCGGAACGGCCGGCTCGCGACGTATCAGCCGATTCCACTACCCGGTCCGCGCCTGCCGCACGACATGGCCGTGAGCGCGCGGCATTCGATCCTCAACGATCTGCCGGCGTTCTGGGACCCCGACCTGCTCGAATCGGACGTGCACGCAGTGCGCATGCACGAGCTGCCGTCGCGCTTCGGCGTGATCCCGCGGCATGGCCGCAGCGACGAGCTGCGGTGGTTCGAAGCGGCGCCGACGTACGTCCTGCACTTCCTCAATGCCTACGAGGCGGGATCCGAGATCGTGATGGACGGCTATTTCCAGGAGAATCCGACGCCGCGGCCGCGACCGGATGCACCTGCCGGCTACGGCCACATGATGGCGTACCTGGACGAGCACAGCTTCCGCCCGCGCTTGCATCGCTGGCGCTTCGACCTGCGCACCGGCCGCACGCGCGAGGAGCCGCTCGACGATCGCATCCTCGAGTTCGGCATGATCAACCGGCAATACACCGGCGTGCCCAATCGCTACGTGTACAGCTCGAAGTCCAAGCCCGGCTGGTTCCTGTTCACCGGGTTCGTGAAGCACGATCTGGCGCGCGGGCAGTCGTGGGAGCTGAACCTCGGCCCGAATCGCTACGCCAGCGAAGCGCCGTTCGCGCCGCGACTCGGCGCGCGCGACGAGGACGACGGCTACTTGCTCAGCTTCGTCACCGACGAGAACGCGCAAACCTCGGAATGCATCGTGATCGATGCGCAGCGCTTCAGCGACGGACCGGTGTGCCGCATCGCCCTGCCGCACAAGATCTGCAGCGGCACGCACGCGACCTGGGCGGCACGGCCCTTCTGAAAAGGCGGCGGCGACCGCAAAGTCGCCGCCGCATCACCTCACTTGTTCGGGCCGTTGTGCGCGTCGCACCGGACGTCCCGGTTCCAGTTCACGAACGTGCCGGTCGGGCTGTCCTTCCACGCCCAGACGTGCAGCGTGTAGAACGGCCGCAGGCCGAAGCGGTTCGGGGCATCGAAGAAGTGGAAGATCTGGCCGTCCAGCTCGGGCGCCTGGCTGTGCGTCTTGTTCCACGTCTCCGCATCGACGATGTAGTCGGCGCCGGTGAGCCGCGGACCGTGCGCCGTCGGCTCGTACAGGATGATTTCCGGCTTATAGGGATCGATCTGGTCGTCGAATATTCCATGCTCCGGATCGATGACGTACAGGCCCAGATTCACGTAGTGCAGGCCCATCGCGCCGGAATCCTCGTCGCTCACGCAGCCGAACGCCAGGTGATAGCCGTCGTACTCGGCAGCCGCGACGGAGTGGTACTTGTCCGTCACCTGCTGGACGATCTTGACCAGGTCGTTGCGGTTGCGCTGACTGTTCAGTTGCTGCTGCTGTGCCGTGGCGGTCTGAGCGTCATCGTGAGCTTGCGGCGCAGGGGCAGCCGCCAGGGCCAGCGTGCCGAGCGCGGCGCACGCCAGGTAAAGAGTGGATCGATCTTTCATGAGCCAAGTCTCCTAACGAATGTTCGGAACCAGCGCACAGCCTAGGCGCGCGCCGGGCGCCGATCCTGTGCGAGTTCCGGGATTGCTCCGGGATTTCGTCGGGACTCGAGACTATTTGCAGGCTGCGCTTGCGATATCGGCAAAAGAGCGCGCGGCCACCTGCGACGGGGTGAGGCCGAGCACGCGACGCACACTGCGGGCCATGTGGCTCGGATGCGTGAAGCCGGCTTCGAGCGCGATTTCCGTACGACTGCGCCTGCCTTCCATCAGGCGCACGCGCGCGCGCTCGACGCGGCGCTCCAGCACGAAGCGATGCACCGGCATGCCGGCCGCCCGACTGAACAACGGCTTGAAATGCGAAACGCTGAAGCCGGCCACCGCGGCCAGCTCGGCGAGGGTGAGGTCCTGGTCGAGATGCGCCTCGACGTACTCGATCACGCGGCGCAGCCGCCAGGCCGGCAAAGCCCGCGGGCGCACCGAGGCTGGCGCTTTGTCCGGCGATTGCAGCGCGAGCAATCGGGCCGCCAGCGCAGCGGCGAGGCTGTCCGCGAACACGCGGCCGCCCGGATACCCGTCGTGCTCTTCGCTCTGCATCATCCAGCCGATGCGCTCGATCTGCGCATCGCGGACGTGAATCCATGGCGCGAGCTCCGGTCCGCCGGCGCCGAGTGCCTGGGTCGTTTCCTGCCACTGCGATGGCAGGAGACAGAGCAGCAGCGAGCGTGCGGGCCGCGACACGATCCAGCGCGTCGTGGACTGAGCCGGCACGACGCAGAACTGGCCATGGATGCGCACGCCTTGTCGCTCGTAGCGGCCCGCGCGATAGGACACCGGGACCGGCTCGCCGACGTGCAGGCACAGAACGTGCCGGTCGCTGAGCGGCGATTCGAACAGGCCCATCGGCACGGGCGAGGTACGCACGGCGAGGGCCGCTTGCTCTGAGGTCGGATACGTCATCGGCCTCCGATTCTACTTGGCGCTCGGCATTCCGGGAGCTGCGAGGCGGGGCGACGGCCGAAAATCATCCGCCTGTGTCCGACATCGGCCACGGACGCTCGCGGCCGAGGTCGGGCGGCGCGCACGCTTGCTGGCATGAAACGCAGAGAATTTCTCGGATTGACCGGTGCCGCACTCGCCGCTGGCGTGGTGGCGGCGAGCGCAAATCCTCCGTCGCAGCCGCTGGACGCCGCTGCATTCCGCGCATTGCGCCGATTCGTGGAGCTGCGCTTCGGGCGCATTGCTTATGTCGAACGTGGCGCGGGGAAGGCGGCCCTGTTCCTGCACGGCGCGCCGCTGAACGGTTTCCAGTGGCGCGGCGCACTGGAGCGGCTCTCCGCCCAGCGACACTGTATCGCGCTCGACTTCATGGGACTCGGCTACTCGGAGATCCCGGAGCAGCAATCGCTCGCGGCGGACGCGCAAACCGAGATGGTCGTCGCGTTCCTCGACGCGCTTGCGATTCGCACGGTCGACATCGTCGCGAGCGATAGCGGCGGCGCCGTTGCGCAGTTGCTGGTCGCGCGCCATCCAGAGCGAGTGCGCACGCTGCTGCTGACGAACTGCGACGTCGAACCGGACAGTCCGCCACCGAAGGTAAAGCCGGTGATCGAGATGGCGCGTGCCGGTACGCTCGCCGACGCCACGGCGAAATGGCTCACGGACAAAGCACTCGCGCGCTCGACGTTCGGTGCGGCGGTCTTCCGTGACCCGAGTCGCTTTGCGGACGAGACGATCGAATACTACGTCACGCCGTTGGTCGGCACGCCGCTGCGTCGCGCGCAGTATCACGCGTATCACATCGCGCTCGAGCCCAATCCGCTCGCGGGCATCGAAGCAGCGCTCAAGAACAGCAGGGTTCCCGTGCGCATCGTGTGGGGCGCGAGCGACGACATCTTCGCGCAGCAGGATGCCGATTATCTCGACCGGACGTTCCCGCGCTCGCGCGGCGTCCGGCGCGTCCCCGAAGCGAAGCTGTTTTTCCAGGAGGAGTTTCCGGACGTCATCGCCGAGGAAGCGCGCCGGTTGTGGCGCGCCGGCTGATCAGTGTTCCGGGATCCGGGTGAGCTGCGTGTAGGCGATACGCCAATGGCCGTCGCGCCGGGTCCAGACGTGCGCGATTCGCAGCAGGCGTGACTGATGCTCGCCCTTCAGCGTCCAGCTCAGATGCACGACCCCGGCGAGCAGGGCGGCATCGCCCCAGGCTTTGCGAACCGGCTGCTGCAGCTCGTATGGATCGAGCTTGAAGCCCGGCACCTTGAAGTCTTCGAGGTAGGACTGCTTGTCCTGTAGCGATGAGTCGGAGTTGACCAGCACGTAGTCGTCGGCGACGAGGTTGGCGAGCGTCGTGGTGTCATTGCTGACTGTCGCCCGATCGTATGTTTCGATCGCGGTGGCGAGATCCGCGGGCCAAGGGTCGCCGGCGTTCGCGGAAGCGACGGCTAGCGTGCAGATCCCGAGTGCAGCGATTGACAGCAGGACACGGCGCTTCATGAGCGCATGCTAGCGACTGCACGCCGCTCAACCAGATCCACTTAGAGCGAGGCGAAGGAGCCACTCACTTGGCGCGCTCCGGCAGACGATCCATGCGACGCAGCTGCGGAAACCACCACACCCACGTTCCCGCCACCAGCATCGTGGCCAGCCCGCCGAGCACGACAGCGCGTACGGTGCCGAACCAGGCCGCGGTGATGCCCGATTCGAACTCGCCGAGCTCATTGGATGCGCCGATGAATACCGCGTTCACTGCACTGACGCGGCCGCGGATCTCGTCAGGTGTTGCGAGCTGCACGAGCAAGTGACGGAGGTAGACGCTCACCATGTCGCCGGCGCCAAGCAGCACGAGCGCGATCACGGAGACGACTATGTTCGTAGACAAACCGAATACCACTGTGGCTGCTCCGAAGACGGCGACGCCGGCGAACAGCCAGCGGCCGACGTGTCGGTCCAGCGGCGACAGACTCAGAACCAGCGCGCAGATCGCTGCGCCGATCCCCGGCGCCGTGCGCAGCACGCCGAGACCTGCAGACGTCGTGTGCAGGATGTCTCGCGCATAGATCGGCAGGAGTGCAGTTGCGCCGCCGAACAGGACAGCAAACAAGTCGAGCGAGATGGCACCGAGCACTGTCGGTTGCGAGCGCACGAACGTCAGGCCGGACAACAGCGAGCGCAGCGTTACCGCCGGCGCGCCGCTCCCGCTGCGGCCGCCGATGCGTACTCGCGTCATCAGCAGCGTCGAAAGTCCGAGCAGCGTCGCGACGGTGCCGAAGACGACGCCTGGCCCTGCGAGGTACAGCACGCCGCCCAGCGTCGGACCGACGATCGTGCAAACCTGGAACACGGAGGAGTTGACCGCCGTGGCCTTGGCGAACAGCTCCGGCCGCACCAGATTCGGTACCAGCGCCTGCGCCGAGGGCATGGCAAACGCGCGCGTGACGCCGAGCAGCGTCATCACCGCGAAGATCGGTCCCGCGGTATGGATCCCGAGGACCGAGAAGGCCAGCAGTCCGAGCGCGCTCACCATGTTGAGCAGATAGCAGCCCGTCAGGATCCTGCGCCGGTCGTAGTGATCCGCCGCGTGCCCGGCCGGCAGGATCAGCAGGATGAAGGGCAGGAACTGCGACAGGCCGATCAGGCCGAGGTCGAGCGGGTCCGACGTGATGTCGTACACCTGCCAGCCGACGGCGACGGTCTGCATCTGGACCGCGAGCGTGCCGAAGCAGCGCGCGATCAGGTACCGAATGAACGCGTGCTCGTTGGCGAGACTGACGGCGGGGGCGGGAGAAAGCGGGGAGCTGGTGTCCACGTACTCCTATCTTAGCCGCAACTCCGCGAGCAAAGCGCGCTGCGCCGGGCCGTTCGCAATCTTGACGTAGGCCGGCACCATGTCCTGCGTCACGAGCTCCAGCATCACCCGGTTCTCGATCCAGAACTCGTACAGCTCGAACAGTCGTGCACCGCGCGGGCCGCGCCAGAAGTGGCACGTGCGCCAGCCTTCGCGCGCGCCGATGCGCTCGATCGTGGCGCGATCGACGTTCACGGAAATGAGAGCGTGGAAGGCGACCGCCTGGGGCGCGTCGCCGAGCCGCACCTCGCCCATGGCCTCGCCCGTGCCGGGCACGAGCAGCGTGTTGTCGCTGTAGACCTCGATCCCGGTGCCGTGCCCGTCCTCCTGGTACACGACCCAGGCGCCGGGCATCGGGCCGACGAACGGCCCGGCATAGCCGCCGAACAATTCGGCCAGCACCTGCGCGACGTGCTGCGGAGCGCGCGCCGGAATCGACACGTGGTGAATCACGGGTTACCCTTCGGCAATTAGTTCGTCAGACTGACCAATATAGTCAGGCAGGCTTACCATACATGTCAAGCTCGAAGCTCAAGGCGCTGCAGCACACGGCGGATCGCGGGCCGCGCCTCGGCGCGCTGCTACGGCTCACCGCGCAGATGCTGACGGAGCAGCTCAGCCGCTGGATCGCGGAATCCGGCTACAGCGGCGTACAGCCGGCGCACTCCGCCGTGTTTCAGCCGCTCTGGGAAATGCCGGAGGGCGCGCGCATAACGACGCTGGCGCGCGCGTCGCGCATGACCAAGCAGTCGATGAGCACATTGGTCGCTGACTTGGAGGCGGGCGGTTACATCGAGCGCCTGCAGGACCCGGACGACGCGCGCGCTTATCGGGTGCGGCTCAGCGCGCGAGGCCGCGCCTATGCCAAAGCGGTGCGTGCGTTTGCGTTGCGCATCGAAGCCGACTGGGCCGAGCGCATCGGCGTGCAGCGTGTGCAAGAGCTGCGCGCAACCCTCGAGCTGCTGCGCACCAAGGTGTTCCTCGCAGAGGAGTAGCGCGAACTACTCCGCGCTCAGGTTGGTCGGCGGGTTCGGCCGCACGGCATTCTTGAAGCCGGCCACGATCTTCCAGCCGGGATTGCCGGCCGCGTTGTACCGATAAGCGCCGGCATCGGACGAGCCGGTACGCGACGTGCCGTTGAAATCCAGCGGCGTCACGTGCGCGGCACTGGCGGCGCCGATCAGCGCCGAGCCGGCCTTCGGGAACACGTCGAGCGGCGGTACGCCGAAGGTCGCGGCGACGAAGTCGGCGCCGATCCCTTTGCCCTCGACATAGCCCGAGCTCGCGCCCGACAGGCCGCCCTGGCCGACGTTGCCCGCGACGGTGACCAGGCTCAGATTGCCGCTGACCAGCCGGATCGCGCTGCCGCTCTGTGCGTAGACGGCATTGTTCGCGATCACCACCGGGCCGACGACATTGCGCACGACGATGCCGGCGTCGTTGTTGATGACGGTGTTGTGCACGACCTGCATGTTCGACGGGCTGCCGGCCTGGTGACTCTGCAGCGCGATCGGCGCGCCGAGCACGATGTTGTTGCGGATGATCGCGTCCGCGGCCGACTGGATCGCGTTGTCGTTCGTGTTCCAGATGACGTTGCCTTCGATCACGTTGGCGGCGCCGTTGCCGACCGTGCTGTAGGTGATGATGCCCGGGTAGTTGGTGTCATGGACCACGTTGTCGCGGATCGTGTTGCCGTAGCTGCCTTCCTTCAGCTCGATGCCGTCGCCCTGCTCGACGTTCGGGCCGTTGGTGTCGTGAACGTAGTTGCCCTCGATCAGACTGTTGGCGAGGCGGCAGGCGTTGCTGTTGCAGCCCAGGTACATGCCTTCGCCGGTGCCGTTGGTGTTGTGAATGTGATTGCGCAGGATCTTCAGGCCCTCGTAGGTGCCGCCGGAGTTCGCCGAGATGGCGACGTCGCCGGTGTCGTGCACTTCGCAGCCTTCGATCGTGATGAAGCTGGAGCTCATCAGGCGGATGCCGTGCGAGCCGCCCGTGAACTCGATGTTGCGCACCACGAAATTGCTGGAGCCGGAGATCTCGAACACGTTCTGGCCCGCGTTGGTCTGCTGGATGACGGCGCGCTCGCCGTCCTGCGAGCGCATCACGATCGGTTGCTGCGCCGTTCCATTGACCGTGACGCGAAAGCCGCTGTCCATCGTGTAAGTGCCGCCCGCCAGCCGCAGCTCTTCGCCAGGCTTGAGAGCAGCGATCGCGGCCCGCAGATTCCCGCCGGGGGCGATGTCGGCCGCGAAGGCGGCAGGTGCGCCGGTCATGAGCGCGGCCGCCGCGGCGACCGCGAAAACGTTACGTTGGAGCGCAAACATGCGAAATTCCTACCGATTGTCCGACCCGCCGGATGCTAACAATCGTCGATCTCGCGGCGCTTGGCGAATGTCTCAGTTCGGTGACAGTCGGGATCCGTGAATCGGCTTACACCGTTATACTCGCGCGCCGTCTTCGGGAGCCACCGTCATGACAAGAACGAACGCGGACCTCGGTCGATTGCTGCTGCGAGTGATCCTCGGCGGCTTGATCCTGTTCCACGGCGTCGCGAAGCTCATGGGCGGCATCGATCCCATCACCCAAGCCGTGATGGCAACCGGACTGCCGGCCTTCGTCGCGTACGGCGTGTACATCGGTGAAGTCGTTGCGCCTCTGCTCGTGCTCGTCGGTTGGTACACGCGCATCGGCGCGCTGCTCATCGCAATCAACATGGTGTTCGCGCTCTTCCTCGTGCACCGTGCCGATCTCTTCAAACTCGCGCCGAGCGGAGGCTACGCGCTGGAGCTGCAGTTGTCGTATCTGCTGCTCGCGATTGCCGTTGCGCTGCTGGGTCCGGGTCGCTACAGCATCGACGAGCGATGAGTACTCGGACACTTTGTGTCCGTCGTTTGTGTCCGTCTGTGCTCACATTTGCGCAAGTAGCAACCACTGCTCACTTGCTCAACGTTTCTTTTGAAATTGCGCCACGTCGTACGGTCGCTACGGACTGAAGCGCAATCGATCGCACGGTACACTCCACCGCACACGTGTACCTGCTCGGTGTCGATGGTCGTAATGACGAACGCAACTGCGAGGAACGACCAGCGCATACCGACGCTGATTGATGCGGCAAACCGGGCGCTGCGCGACGGCCGCACCGATGAAGCAGCACAGCTCGTGCGGCAAGCCGAGCTGGAATCCCCGCAACATCCGCTGGTGATCAACGAAGTCGGGCAGCGCATGCTGCTCTCCGGTAACCTCGAACGCGCCCGCGAGCTGTTCGAGCAGGCGGTGCAGGGCGATTCCTCCAACGTTTCGTTGTGGATCAATCTCGCCGCCGCGTTGCGCGGGCTCAACCGCCGCGATGAGGAGATGCTGGCGCTGCATCGCGCGCTGGCGCTGGATCCCGCCAACCTGCGCGCAATGCTGCAGAAGGCGTCGCTGCAGGAAATGCAGGGCGATATGCGAGCCGCCGCTTTCACGTATCGGATGGCGCTGCGCTCCATCACGCCGACGACGCAGGTGGCGCCGTGGATGCAGGAGCTGCTGCGGCATGCGAAGCAGGTCGTCGAAGGCAACAACCGCGCGCTCGAATCGTTCCTCGAAGATCGCCTGACGAGCTTGCGCCGCGAGCACGCGCACGTGCCGCTGCGCCGCTTCGACCGTTGCATGGCGATCCTGCTGCAGAAGAAGCGCATCTATCAGCAGCAGCCCTCGTTCCTGTATTTCCCGGAGCTGCCGGCAATCGAGTTTCACGAGCGCGCCCACTTCCCCTGGCTCGACTCCATCGAAGCGGCCACGGGCGATATCCGCGCCGAGCTGATCGACGTGCTGGCGGAGCAGAGTGCCGACCTCGAGCCGTACGTCGCCGCCAAGGGGTCGATCGAACAGAAGTGGCGCGAGCTGAATCAGTCGCGCCGCTGGAGCGTCTACTATCTGTGGCGCGACGGCGCGCCCTACCAGGAACATCTGGCTCGCTGTCCGCGCACGGTGGCGGCGCTGCAAGACTGGCCGCGCTGCGAAGTGCCGGGCGCGAGTCCCAACGCGCTGTTCTCGATCCTCGACGCCAGGACTCGCATTCCGCCGCATCACGGCGTCAACAACACGCGGCTGATCGTGCATCTGCCGTTGATCGTCCCGCCCGGCTGCGGCTTCCGCGTCGGCGGCGAGCAGCGGGAGTGGCAGCCCGGCAAGGCATTCGTGTTCGACGACACGATCGAGCACACGGCGTGGAACGACAGCGACACGCCGCGTGCGGTGCTGATCTTCGACATCTGGAATCCCGAGGTCAGCCCGGAAGAGCGCGCGATGGTGAGTACCGCCGTCGCCGGCGTCAGCGAGTTCTACGGATTTCCCCAGCAGCGCGACGTGCGCTGACAGCGGCTAGCGGGCCTGCGCGCTCAACATGCGGCGGATCGCGCCCGTGTCGTATTGATTCGCCAGCGCCCGCAGCTCGCGGCAGAACGGCTCAGCTTCGGGATTGTCGCGCAGCGTCGCGTTCGCGCGCTCCATCAGCCCCGTCACGTCACCCAGCATCGCGAGATGGTAGAGCTCGCCGGCAAGCTCCTGCTCGAGCTTGAATGGGCCCAGATCGAGCGCGGGCGTCGAGGTGGCAGGCTGCGTGGCGGCATACAGCCATTGGATCTGTAGCAAGGAGCCGAGGCATTCACACAGCGCCGCGAGGCGCAACGGCTTGGGCAGGAAGCGATCGCACCCGGCATCGAGCGCTTCCTGGCCTGTGTACGCGGATGCGCTTGCCGATACCGCGATGATTGGCAGGCTGCGGGTGGTCTCGTTCGCGCGCACGGCGCGGGTCAGATCGAGCCCGTCGACGTGAGGCATCACCAGGTCTGTGATCACCGCGTCGGGGAGCGCGCGTCTCATCTGCTCGAGCGCGCTGCGACCATCCGCTGCGCGTCGCACTTCGAAACCGAGATTGACCAGCAGGTCGCAGGCGAGCGCGCGGCTCACATCATCGTCATCGGCGACCAGCACGCTCCTGCGTGCGCCCGAGTAGCCGACGACGTCGCGAGCTTCCGCGGCGGCCAGCGGCTGCACTACGTCCGGCGTCGCATCGAGCTCGATGCGAAACGTCGTGCCGCGTCCCGGCTCGCTCTGCACGTGGATCTGGCCGTCCATCGCCGCCACCAGTCGATGCGTAATGGACAGGCCGAGGCCCGTGCCCTCGGCCTGCCGGCCTGCGTGCTCGACCCGATGAAACGGCTCGAAGATGCGCGGCAACTCCGCGGCTGGAATGCCCACGCCCGAATCGGCGATCTCGAAGACGAGATGCTGGCGCTCCGGCGACAGCGGCTCGCCCCGCACGCGCAGCGTCACGGAGCCGCCGGGCTGCGTGAACTTCACGGCGTTGCCGAGCAGGTTCAGCAGGATCTGTCGCAACGCGCGTGTGTCCCCGCGAATGCGCTGCGGCAGCAATTGCTGTATCTCGGCTTCGAAGGTCAGGCCGGCTTTGTCGGCGCGCACGCAGATCAGGTCCGCGACATGCTGCAACAGGCTCGCGAGGTCGACGCATTCATCCCGCAATTCGAGCTTGCCTGCCTCGATCTTCGCGAGGTCGAGCAGATCGTTGACCAGGTTCAGCAGATGCTCGCCGGAACGCTCGATGATCTCGAGACCGTCGCGCTGCTGCTCGGTCAACGGCTGCGGCGAGCGACGCAGCAGCTGGGCGTAACCGAGGATGCCGTTGAGCGGCGTGCGCAGCTCATGGCTCATCTGGCTGATGAAGGCGCTCTTCGCCTGGTTGGCCGTCTCGGCAGCGATCTTGGCCGCCGCCAGCTGCTGCTCGATCGCTCGGCGCTGCTCGATTTCTTCCTCCAGCATGCGGTGCGCTTGCGCGCGTTCCAACTCGACGGCCGTGCGTAGCGAGAACAGCCGCAGGATGTCGACGTCCGCATCGCGCCAGTCGCGCTCCGGCTTGTCCATCACCGCGAGGTGGCCGTGCACCTCCCCGGTCTCCGAGACGATTGGAACGCCGAGATAGCTGTGCACACCCAGCTCCTCGAACCACGCGCGATCGACCGGAAAGACCTCACCGATGTCGCGACCGAAGGCAGTGATCTGGCCGTTATAGACGAACTCGCACGGCGTGCCTTCGAGCGAATAGTTGATGCACTTCTCGTAACGGCCGTCGACCCAGAAGGCGAGCATCCGCGCGCGGCGGCCGGGCAGGAGCGAAGACGTGAACGCAGCGTGCGCATTCAGCGCGAGCGTGATGTCGCGAACGATCTGCCGGAAGAACGCGTCGCCGCTCTTTCCGGCGACACCTTCCTCGATTCGTCGCAGCAGCTGCAAGCCGGCGAGATCGTTCATGGACCACCCCCAGGTGCCGGGATCATACGCCGGTCATGCAACGGCCGGCAGCACGAACGCGAACACCGCGCCGACCGCATAAGCGACAGCGGCGGCCGCCCACAACCTGTTGCTGATTGCCCGCAATCGCATGCAGCTGCGCGCCAGCTGCGGATCGGTAGGGCAGGGCAGGCGACGCGCATTCCACAGTGTCAGCCCGCTCGACACTAGCAAGACCGCGGCTACACCGAAAACCAGCGCCTTGTGTTCGCTCAGCCAGATGAGCTGGGGAACTGCGCTGACCAACCCAACGAGCGCTGCGCCGGCTCCGAGCGCTACCAGCACGGCCGGCAGTACGCAGCAAACGAGCGTCGCTGAGCTCGCGAGCAGTGCGGTCGCCGCAATCCCGACGTTGCGATTGTGCGCGGACGTCACTTGCGTGCCTTCATCTGTTCGCGCAGCGCCTGCAGCGATCTGTCCGTCCGCGTGATCGCCTTGACGTCGTACCCGGCGTCCTGCAGCGCCTTGCGCAACACGTCGTCCGGAATATCCGTCTCGGGTTTCGTCGCAACCGCGACCAGTCGGTTCTCGAGGCTCACGAATACGTCGTCGGTCGCGGCATTCCGGCGCAGCGTTTTCTCTATGCCTTGCGCGCAGAAGCCGCAGACGAGACCGTTCACAGTGAGCTCGATGGTCGCAGCGCTCGCGTTGGCGGCGGTCAGCGCAGCGAGCAACAGCAGGGCAATTCGTCGTGAAGTCATGATGGAGCTGCCTCTAGAAATTGAACATCAGCATTGCCTGGAGCTTGCCGTCCTCGGTCGCGCCGGCTTCCAGCCACGCGTTGCGTTTGAACAGCCGCAACAATGCTGCGTACTCGGTGCCGTGAAACAGATCGCCGGTGTACTGCCGGGCCTGGATCACGAACCAGACTGCGAGCGTCTGGTAGTCGTGCTGGTACGGCGCGAAACCCAGCTGCAGCGTGTCGATGCGATGGCTATAGGCGCTGGCTTCGTGCAGGTCCGTCCGCAACGACGCGTAGACGCGTCGCGTCTCGTAGTCGAGCTGGCCGCCGACGTTCCATGCGAACTGATCGTCGCTCGTTTCGCCGATGTGCGCGCGGCCGATACCGGCCCAGACGAACGCGTTGGCTTGTGCGCTCTCGAGGTTCCAGCGCTTCGGCAGGTAGTTGGCGCGGAAGTAGCTGACCTCCCGCGTCGCAGGTTCGACGGCACTGTCGAGCGTGAGGTGACTGACGCCGAGCGAGTAGCGGTAGGTCGGGGCGTAGAAGGCCTGTACTTCGGTCATCGTGCCCGCGCCGTATTCGCCCATCACGGTCGTGCCGTGCGCGAACGCGATAGGCTTGGCTTGCGCGGCCGGGGTGACCGCACAAGCCGCGATCGACGCGATCGCATACGCGACGCGCCTGCAGGTAAGCAGCATGAAGAATCTCCTGTCGTTGAAACGATGCCCACCCGGTCGGGCAGTCAGAATCGACGACTCAGGAGATCGGAGGCGGGGTCAGCGGCGAATAGCTCGGGCCACTCTGCCAGTGGAGCGCTGTTGCCCGATGCAGATGCGGCAGCGCACGCGGCACAGCGAATGCCTGCTGGGAAATTGCGGCGAAGGCAACGCACGCGGTCGCACAGCCGACGGCCATTCCCAACCAGCTGTCGCCACAGCACGGGCAATCGGTCTTGGCCATATCGTGCCCCGCGCAGTGCAAGCTCGAGCCATGCGGCTGCACGTCGACGCTCGCCTGTGCCACTCCTTGCAGGAGCAGCATGACGAGCACGAATACGTTGATCAGCTTGCGCAGCACGGCCTCACCTTACCATTCACCGGCGCGCCGAGCGAGGATCATCGCGCCGAGCAGGCCGGCGCGGTCATGCAGGGATGAGACGCAAACGGAGTTCTCGACGCATCCGTCCGGCTCATGCGGCGGCAGATAGCCCGCGAGCGCGTCGCGGGTCGCATTGCGAATGTGCGGCAACAGCAGGCCGTTCTCCAGCACGCCGCCGCTGAACACGATGCGTTCCGCGGAAGTAACCAGTGCAATGGTCGCTGCGAGCTGACCGAGATAACCGCCGATGATGCTGTAGGCCACGTGCTCTTCCGGCAAAGCTGTGAGCTCAGATTGCCAGCGGCGCTGGATCGCCAGCCCGCTCGCGAGACCTTCCAGGCAGTCACCGTGGAACGGGCAGATCCCTGGGAAAGTCGGATCGCGCGCATCGCGGCGCACGTGGATGTGGCCCATCTCCGGATGCATGCGCCCGCGCAGCGTCTGATTGTTGATTGCCACCCCGCCGCCGATACCGGTGCCGACAGTGACGTACGCAACGCTGCTGCATCCCTGGCCCGCACCGAGCTCGGCTTCGGCGAGCGCCGCGGCGTTCACATCGGTGTCGAGCTCGATCGCGCAGTCGGCGACGGGTTGCAGGGTGGCGATCAGGTTGGCGTTCGCCCAGCCGGGCTTCGGCGTCGCCAGCATTCGTCCCCAGTCCGGTGCGCGCCGATCCAGCTGAATCGGGCCGAAGGAGGCGACTCCGAAGCCACGCATCCGGCCGTGCTTGAGCTGCATGGCGTGGAAGAACTGCAGCACTTCCGCCAGCGTCTCGGCGGGCTGGCGAGTGGCGATGCGGCGCTCTTCGATAATCGCATGGACGCCGTGCCCGACGGCGCAGAGGAACTTGCTCCCGCCTGCTTCGACCGCCCCGTAGAGCCGTTCGCCGGTCGACATGCGGCGCAGTGTAATCCCATTCGGGCAGCTACCATATATATGATGAGCACCGCACGACTGCTGGGCTGGCTGGTCTTCCTCTATGTCGCACTGATCGGGTTGCGCTACCTGCTCGGAGCGCGCCACTACTTCACGTGCGCGCTGCGCTTGGTCAAAGCCTGGGCGACGAGTCCCGACCTGCTGACGCCGGGCCAGCTGCGCGTGCTGCAGGTGTTCGATTCGGACCTCGCGGCGGCGGGCTTCACGCACCTCGGATACGCTCATTATTCGAGCATCCTGACCCATCACGCTGCGCCTCAGACTCTGAGCGTGTTCGTCAACACCGCCATCCCCGCGTATGCCTTCGTGCGTCGCTCGGGAGCGCCGGAAGACGGCCATTCGGCGGTGCTGAGCCTGACGACCGAGCTGCCGGACGGGTCGGCGCTGGAGAGCGTCAACTCGCCCCTCGCGAAGCTGCTCGCACCTCCGAGCACGTTGCGGGTCGAGGACTATCCGGGCGTCGCGGTGAGCGAGATCGTGAGTCGTCATGCCGCGCAGGTCGATGCGTTGCGCGGCGGAGCTCCAGTGCGGGCCGGCGCGAGCCTCGACGAGGCGCTCGACTATCTGACGAGGCAGGTGCGCCAACTGCGGGACGCATGGCGACAGCGAGGCTGGGTCGTGCCGAGCGCAGATCCGCAGCTCGATAGCTTCACGGTGCGCGGTGCGTTCGCGCTTACCAACTATTCGCTGCGGGTCGCTCGCGGATCTGGCGCCCGCGCGCCGCAATCCACGAGCAGCGCAGCTAGCGAGGAGGCGCGAGCCTTGCGCCTGGAAGCGGAGGTCGATGCCGTCCTGAGCGTGGCCGAGAGTCCGCAGCGCGCGCCGGGAACGCCCCGGGCGCTGATCGCACTCGTCGCAGCAACCGCCATTGGCTCATTCGCGGCCATGAGTCTGCTGTGGAATCCGCTCGTCGCGGTGCTGATTCTGACCGTGGTTGCGTTTCACGAAGCCGGCCATGCCATTGCGATGCGCTGGGTGGGCTATCGCGACGTGCAGGTCTTCTTCGTGCCGTTGATTGGCGCGCTCACGATCGGCAACACCTCGACAGCGACGGTTCGCGGCCAGATCGCCATGCTGCTCGCGGGTCCGGTTCCCGGGCTGTGGGCGGCAGTGGCGCTCCTGGCGATCGACCAGGCGATCGGACCTGTGTGGCTGCTGCGGGCTACGGCCGTCGCCTTCCTGGTGATCAATGCGCTGAATCTCCTGCCCGTGACCCCTTTCGATGGGGGCCGGGTGTTCGAGTTGCTCAGCCGACCCGAGAGCCTCTGGCGGCCGGCGATCCATGCAGCGAGCATCGCGGGGTTGATGCTGTTGGGGGTGGTCCTGAGCGACTCGGTCATCATCGGCCTGGCGATCATCTGGGCCATCGTGCTGCCGCGGCAGTGGCTCGCATATCGGTTGCGATACGCGGTGGCACGGGCGCTCACGGATCGTGACGACTATCCCGGTGTGGTACGCACCGCCCTCGAAGTCCTGGCGAGCCCGCCCTTCGGCAAATGGCGTTCTCTGGTGCGCCAGAGCACAGCTCGTCAGCTGGCGAAGCAGTTCTCGCAGCCGCAACCGACCAGCGCCGATCGGGCATGGGGCGTCGCCGGCTACGTCATCGCCTGGGTGCCGTTCGTCATTGCGGCAGTGCTGTGGCGAGCTTGAATGCGATTCCGAGCACTGCGCTCACGGCGAGCGTCCACGCCATGCCGACTTTGAAGCGCAGCATCGCGATCATCGAGCCGGCTGCGAGCAGCAACGCCGCCGGTTCGAGAGTGGACCAGACGGGCACGTCGAGGTGCACCGGGCCGTAGCTGCGCGCATCGACGCGACCGAACAGTGTATGCGTCGCGAACCACACTGACAGATTCAAAATGACGCCGACGATGGCCGCCGTCACGCACGAGAGCGCCGCATTCAAGCCGCGATGCCGGCGCAGCGACTCGACGTACGGCGCGCCGATGAAGATGAACGCGAAGCTCGGTACGAACGTCACCCACGTCGTCAGGCAGGCGCCGAGCACGGCCGAGAGCCACGGATCGATCGGCGCGGCGTAGCGATACGCTGCCACGAACCCGACGAACTGCAGCACCATGATCAGCGGACCGGGCGTGGTCTCCGCCATCGCGAGCCCATCGATCATCTCGCCTGGCCGCAACCAGTGCAGCTCCTCGACGGCGCGCTGGCCGACGTATGCGAGCACGGCATACGCGCCGCCGAACGTGACGACGGCAGTCTGGCCGAACATCATTCCTTCGCGAGTGACTACGTGCTCGACGCCGAGCCACGCAGCGACGATTGCGACCGGCGTCATCCAGATCAGCAGCGAGAGGATCGTCAGCGTCAACGCGCGCCGTGCGTCCGGCAGCGCGTGCGCGAGTTGACCCGCCGCGTACATTCGATCGATGACGGAATCGTCCGCCGCGTCCGCTCCTGTCGCAGCCGAATGTTCGAAGTTGCGAGGCGCGACGCGACGTGCAACGAGGCCGAGCAGCGCCGCGCCCAACACGATCCACGGGAACGGCACCTTGAAGAAGTAGATCGCGAAGAACGCGGCGGCGGCGAGCGCGACCATGAAGCGACTGCGCAGGGCTCGTCGCCCTATGCGCAGCACAGCTTCGACCACGACGGCGAGCACTGCAGCCTTGAGGCCGAAGAACAGCGCAGCGACCGGTCCGAGCGTCGAGTAGCGGACGTACAGCCAGCTGAGAACGAGCATGACCAGCACGCCGGGCAGCACGAACAAACCGCCCGCCACGATGCCGCCCCAGGTGCGATGGAGCAGCCAGCCGATGTACGTGGCGAGCTGCTGCGCCTCGGGTCCGGGCAGCAGCATGCAGTAGTTCAGCGCGTGCAGGAATCGCGTCTCGCTGATCCAGCGGCGGCGCTCGACCAGCTCGCGATGCATGAGGGCGATCTGCCCAGCCGGGCCGCCGAAGCTGAGCCAGCCGATGCGGGTCCACAGTCGCAGCGCCTCGCGGAACGAGATCGGCGGCGCCGGGCTCACTGTGTCGCGTGCTTCTGCGGCCACGAATGCGTTTCGTTGCGTGCGGTCTTGCACCAAGCATAGAGCGCGTCGTAGAGCGGCATCGCCTGTTCCAGCAGCACGATGTCGTCGCGCACGTTGGCAGACAGCCCGAGCGAGATGGCAAGTAACCCCGGCGCTTCCCGCGATCCACCGAGCTCGCCGGTATCCGCAGCGCGCACGATGTCCGCCACCTGATCGATCACCGGATCGTGCAGATCGAACTCGTCCAGGAACGCGTCGAAGCTGCAGCGCGCGCCGCGGTGCGAGAACGTGACGTCGGCGATGTCGTAAGGCTCGGCTCGCAGCGCCTGCGATTCGGCGCGCACCTGGTGAGCCGGCGTATAGAAGAATGATGCTCGTGGATCGATGAAGCGACGCACGAGCCAGGGGCAGGCGAGTCGGTCGATCTTCGGGCGCTCGCGCGTGACCCAGCGTGAGGCACCGGGCGCGTTGAGATCGGCGCGCGCTTTGACGGTCGAATAGCCGCCGGCGAGCCAGGCTTCGAGGCCGCCCTCGAGGATGAACGCGGGATAGCCCATCGCGTTCAGCTCGTCGGCAACGGAGCTGCTGGTCTTGCCGCCGTGAACGCAATATGCCACGACGGCACGCGTTCGCGGCAACGTCCGCGACCACTCGCCGACCTCGTCGGCACTGGCGCGCAGGGCGCCGGGGATCAGTCGTGGACGCTCGGCGAATGCGCCTGCGTCGCGCACGTCGAAGAGGACCGGAGAATCCGGCAGGCCGAGTCGCGCGAAGATCGCCGCGGGAGAGAGGGAGGAGGGCATGACTACCTCGCAGGCGTTGCCTGCTCGAAAGCCCAGACGATTTCTGTGTGCAGGCCCGCCGCATCTGCGCCTATGGACACGAGCGGCGCCTCGAGCGCGCGATAGCCGCGCCGGTCGAACCAGTCGAACAGCGCATCGACGGCGCCCGCGAGCTCCGAAGCATGAGCGCGTCGAACACTGGTTCCGATGGCTGCACAAGAGGCAGCGGGCAACTGCCGCAGCGTGATGCCTTGGGGAATGCGTGCCGGCGTCTCGATGGGAATGACGACTTCGAGCCGGCCTTCGTCGTCCGAGAGCGGATCGATGAGTGCACACGAAGGCTCGCCCGCCGCGCTGAGTCCGGCCTGCACGAGCAACTCGCTCGCCGCGCGCGCCTCCAGCCGAAACTTCTCGATGAACTCGTAGCGGTTCGCTGCGAACGGTCGAACGGCAATCGTCGTCTCGGCACGCGAGCGCTCGATGATCTCCGGCGTATCGATACGAGACGGCTTGCGCAACAGAACCAGCGCCGCGTGATAAGCGCGCTTCTCGCGTGCATAACGCTGCTCGATGTCCTGCGCCAGCTGGCTGAGCGCCAACTCGGCGGCAGTAGCGTCCTTAGCGCTCACGATGCCGGCGATGTCAGGGAGCGAGACGTTCATCTCGCGCAGCGTTCGTACCAGTCTTCCGAGCGACACCTGGTCGCTGCTGTAGTACCGATACCCGGTCGCCGTGTCGATGCGCGCCGGCAGCAACAGCCGCTGCTCGTCGTAGATGCGCAAGGCCTTCTGCGAGAGCTGCGTGGCAGCCGCGAACTCGCCTATCGAAAGCAGCCGGGGAGTATTCACCGCGGCACTCTAGCGCCTGTCCCAAGGGCAAGGTCAAGCATGACAACTCGCAGCCCGCACGCGAAAACGCCTGGATAGCATGGCGACATTAAAGAACGATGGAGGCGGGCATGAACGCTCCCCCGGTACTGCTGTTGTCGCGAAGCGCCATCTCGGGGTTGGCCACGACGCGCGACTATCTGGCCGCGATGCAGGCGGCGTTTTCGGAGCTGGCGCAGGGTCGTTTCGAGGTCCCGCAGGTCGCGCACGTGCCGGGCGTCGGCGGCATGTTCCACATCAAGTCGGCGCAGCGCGGCGGATCGCCGGCGCTCGCGGCGATCAAAGTCAACGGCAATTTCCCGGAGAACGTCGCCCGGCGCGGGCTGCCGACCATCCAGGGATTCGTTGCATTGCTCGACGCGGATTGCGGATGTGTCCTGGCGCTGATGGATTCGATCGAGATCACCGCGCGGCGCACGGCGGCCGCGACGGCGCTGGCGGCGAAGTACCTGGCCAAGCCCGGTTCGCGGAGGCTTGCGATGGTGGGCTGCGGGGTGCAGGCGCGCTATCACGTCGAGGCGTTGCTCGATGTTGCGCCCATCGAGTCCGTTGCGTTCTGCGATCCGCGCGCCGAGGCGGCCGACGCGTTTACGGTCTGGATTCGGGGGCTGGACCTGCAGGCAAGACGTTCGAGCGATCCGCGAGCGGCCGTTCGCGGTGCAGATATCGTGGTGACCGTCACGACCTCGACCAAGCCGCTGCTAGCGCTTGCGGACATCGACGCCGGGACATTCGTGGCCGGTGTCGGTGCCGACAATCCGTCCAAGCATGAGCTCGGGCCGGACCTGCTGCGGGCGAGTCGAGTCGTTGTCGACTCGCTCGCGCAGGCCGCGACGATGGGCGATCTGCATCACGCGATCGAATCGGGCACGATGACTGCCGCCGACGTGGACGGCGATCTGGCCGACCTCGCTGCGGATCGGCTGGCAGGACGCGGCGATGCCGCCGAGCGCTGGGTGTTCGACTCGACCGGGCTCTCCATCCAGGACCTGGCAGCCGCCGCGATGATCTACGAGCGCGCGCGGGCGGCGGGTGGTGTGCCGGAAATCCAGCTCGGCAACTGAACCTTGTTGACGGCTCACCTGCGTTGCTACTGTTGTCGTCCCGTAGCAGCTCCGCAGGCCCGCGCCGTGATCCATCCCGAACCGGTCACTCTCGAACGCGACGGCGTCAGGCTCGAACCGATGGCGCCCGCGCACGCGCCGGCGCTCGAAGCCGCGGCCGCCGATGGGGAGCTGTGGAAGCTCTGGTACACGAGCGTGCCGGACCCGGGTGGCATGGCGAAGTACATCGATGACGCGCTGAAGGGTCAGGAGAAGGGCGTCATGCTGCCGTGGGTCGTGCGCGATCTCGCCACTGGCACGGTCGTCGGCTCGACGCGCTATCACGACATCATCGCGGTCGTCGATCGCGTCGAGATCGGCTGGACCTGGTACAGCAAGAGCCGGCACCGCACTCACATCAACACGACCTGCAAGCTGCTGCTGCTGGCGCATGCGTTCGACGAGCTCGGCTGCAAAGTCGTCGGCCTGCGCACGGACAACTTCAACTTCCGCTCGCAGCGTGCGATCGAGGGGCTCGGCGCGAAGAAGGACGGCGTGATCCGCCATCACTATCCGCGTCGCGACGGCACGGCGCGCGACTCGGTCATGTACAGCATTCTGGTCGGCGAGTGGCCGGACGTGCGCCGGCATCTGGAGATGCGACTCACGCGGAACAGCGGGAAATGAGGCGACCCGGCAGCATCACGGCAATCGGTATCGCAGCACTGCTCGCGGCGTGGGTCGCCGTGGTGTTCCTTGGCCGGGAGACTCAGCCCGCGGCGCTGGTCGGCATGCGGCTTCTGACGACCGTCATCGCCTCTGCCACGTTGCTTTGGCTCGCGAGAGCCGCGCCTGCGGTGCCGCCGGGCAAGAGCTGGGTGCTGCACCTGGCCGCGGTGGTGCAGTTCCTGCTGGCCGGCGTCGGTGTGATGTTCCTGCCTGCGCTTGCACTGCTTATCTGGGGCCGCTACCCAAGCTTTCCGTCCTATGACTTCGGCGTCGTGTGGCTGCTGCCGACGATCGCTGCTTTCCTGTTCTGCGTGACACGGCCGCTACGCCCTCAGGCATGAGCCAAAACAAGATATTGCTGATCCTGATGCTGGCTGGTGTGGCAGCCATCGTCGGTAGCTTTGTTTATGCCCTGGCGTTCCGGGAGCCGCCGCCTTTCCGGGACGAGACGTGCAACGCCCTTGCAGCCGTTGCGAGCGATCCGCAAAAAGTGAAATACGTGCGGGAGTGGATGGCGTCACGGATGAAGGATGAGGAGTTCATGGCCGCTGCCACCCGTTTGCCATACTTCGATCGACGAG